>CALFUL010000001.1 GCA_937929935.1 uncultured Flavobacteriaceae bacterium
CAAACATCCATAGCAACCATTCTTTCCTACTTTCTTGTGGATTTTCTTCTATAGCCTTCAAGATTTTCTTAGAAGTATACTTCTTGAAATCACGAAGTAAACTTGTTGGGTCTTCATTAGAATCTCGAAAGATTAAATGAACCCTTCGACTGAGCTCAGGACAGGTATGGCTTGGCATAAAGCAATAGGCATAAATCTCCATTCCCTTATGTTTTCTACAATATTCAATACTTTCAACTAATAACTCTAGGTAAACCGCTCTAGTAAATACATCTAACCAATAAACAGTTGCGAACGATACAAAGTAAGGAGCAGTTGGATCGTGAAATTTGTATTTTCTACTCATTAAACTCTAAAATACAAAAATCATGGTTTTTGTAATGCAAACGTATGTTCTTATCTGGTACGGCACCCGTCATAGACGAGCGCTAGCGGGGGGCTTTTCATTTTTCATATAGCCCTTCTCAAACTTTTTCGAATTTTTAAGATTGTTTAGAAAATCATGAATCTTAAAGTGATTGTTGTATTAATCTTCATTTAAATATTTTTCTGTTTACAAGTACTCAAAAAATTATAGCTACAAAACCAACATTTCTATGTTTGATTTTTATTGTCATTTTTTTTTCTATTTTCAATATTTGTTATCCTTCTTATTTTCTAACAATGTACTTTCCAAATTATTTATTTCGCTTGATACTAATTACAATTTGTTGAATGCACAAATTTTAAAAATTCTTTTTGCAATCGCGGATTATCAATTATTGCATGGTCTTCGTAAATCAATTTTTTATTTCTTAAAACTTGATATTGAGCACTATTGTTAACATTATATTTTACAATATCACCAGGCTCAACTACTAAACGGTTACTATTCTCATCAAGAAATAAAACAACATCAAGTTGAAATATACAACCTCTGTCATCTATCATAGAGACAATTTGATTATTAAAAAATAATTTTTTCGTTGCTTCCTCATTAAAAGAAATGGCTTCTAAACATATAAAACCTGCGTTTTTGTCTAATCTTTGTATTTTTTTCACTCTTCCTACATAATAATAACTTGTCATGTTTAAAAGCTCTGTAAATTCTTTTCTTTTACTCTGTGCCTTACCAAAGCCATTCGAAATAGAAATAACAAAGAAGCAGATAAAAGCAGTAAAGATTAAAAACACTAATAGAACTTTTTTATACATAACCTTAGTAAAGTATTTTATCTATTAAAGCGGCGGGGTTAATAGGGTTATTTATCGTACCTAGATAGTTACTATATCCTACACCAGGCATTGTTGCGTCAAAGGTAGCTCCAAACACAGGTTGGGCTGCCACAGAAACATCTGGACCAACATTTCCATGAATACCAATAGCCAACACGTACCATCCATGTTCAATTTCAGCTTCATTTGGAGAATAGCTAACTGTTACTGATGCTCCAATTGAACCTCCAATCAAATTTACTTCACCTGTTAATCTAATTGATTGAAAATTTCCTCCGAAACTTTCAGGGGTAGCCTGAGAAACATCACCCGTGTAGAAGGCTACAAAGCCATATGAGCTTAAACCTACCGTTGCTGATACATCAGTACTCAAACTAGCAGTTATATCAGAATTAGCATAAAAAGAAGTCTTATAAGGGTCATTTAAAAAACTAACATGACTAATTGACCCTTCCCACCCATTTCCTAAAAGAATGGCTGAGTATGCTGCGTTTATACCTAATTCTCCACCTACTGCAATTCTATTTTTATTATTTTCTTCCCAATTCCACCCATATGTAATATTCAAATCTCCAACTAAATTCCCAGAATCATCGTATGAAGCATTTGAAATACCAAAATCGCCGTTATCATTTTCAAAAATTTCTCCTTTAAATCCATGGGATAACCAATATGCTGCTGCTCCTAACCAAGTATCAAAACCACCATCAGGATCAATTCTATTCATTGGATTATTACCCATTCCAAGGTAAGGAGAATTATATTGACCTGCCGGATCAGTTGTTAACCATCTACCAATTCTACTATCCCATAGTCTTAGCTCGAACGCTTCTTTACCAGTTTCACTGTCTTTCTCTTGCCCCTGAAAAGCATACCTGTAATTACCTACCATATCTCTGCCTGGCATCTTCATACCGAAAGGGTAGTAATCACTGTAGCCTTCATTGTCTAAGTCGTTATCAATATCATCTACAGAGAACACTGTTCTTACATTACCCAAGTGATCCGTTAGTTCATACATGGTTCTGGGTCTGCTGCCCGGTTTGTAAATACCAACGCGACCACTTCCATACACAGGATACTCTGTGGCTAGAGCTGTGCCACTCGTTGGCTCATTGTATATCGCCATTACCTGCCCTGCTACATTTCTAACATAATAGGTACTTTCTATTGGATAATCTAAAACACCATATGATTCTTTCTTCACTCTATGATTCTTATCATTGTAATAGAACTTCACTAAAGTTAAACCATTTTTTGCTATTTCTGTAACTAAGCCAGTTGCAAACTGGCGGTATCGATTGCGTTAAAAAATAAGACATAAAAAAACCTCTTGATTAATCAAGAGGTTTTTTTTAGATAATTTAACTATCCTAAAGAGCATATCGTTGTGGCCCACCACGTCTAATTTCTTCACTTGCGTATGACTCAAATTTTTTAAAGTTTTCTCTAAAGGCATTTGATAACTTGAAGGCTGTTTTATAGTATTTTTCATCATCATTCCATGTAGTTCTAGGGCTCAATACTTCTGTTGGTACCCCCGGACAAGATCGTGGTTGCGCAACTCCGAAAACAGAATGAATATGATAGTTGTCATAATTATATAAGCCTAAGTCGCCATTTAAAGCAGCGTTTACCATAGCTCTAGTATACTTTAATTTCATTCGCGTTCCTACTCCGTAAGGTCCGCCTGTCCAACCTGTGTTAACCAACCAAACGTTCACGCCTGCTTCTAGCATCTTTTTACTCAGCATTTCAGCATATTCAGTTGGGTGTAAGGGCATAAACGGAGCTCCAAAACAAGCCGAAAAAGATGGAATTGGTTCTTTCACTCCTGCTTCTGTGCCAGCAACTTTTGCGGTATACCCTGATATAAAATGGTAGGCCGCTTGAGCCGGGGTAAGCTTAGAGATTGGAGGTAATACGCCAAAAGCATCAGCAGTTAAAAAGAAGATGTTTTTTGGGTTTTTACCTATCGATGGTCTTTTTACATTATCAATATGATAAATAGGGTAACTAACTCTTGTGTTTTGCGTGATTGATGTATTTGAAAAGTCAACGACTCCATTATCATTCATGATAATGTTTTCTAAAATCGCTCCTTTTTTAATCGCTCCAAAAATTTCTGGTTCATTTTCTGCTGAAAGATTAATCACTTTGGCATAACATCCGCCTTCAAAATTAAATACAGAGTTTTCATTATTCCATCCGTGTTCATCATCACCGATCAACTTACGGTTAGGGTCTGCAGATAAGGTAGTTTTACCCGTACCTGATAGTCCAAAGAAAATAGCGGTATCGCCTTTTTTACCCACATTGGCTGAACAGTGCATGGGTAATGTATTTTTCTCTACTGGTAAAATAAAGTTCAACGCAGAGAAAATTCCTTTTTTAATCTCGCCTGTATATCCTGTACCCCCAATAAGGGCTATTTTTTTAGTAAAATTTAAAATTGCAAAATTGTGTTGACGCGTACCATCTTCACTTGCAATTGCCATAAAACCTGGTGCATTAATGACCGTCCATTCTGGGTCAAAATTTTTCAATTCTTCATTAGTTGGTCTGATAAACATATTATAAGCAAACATGTTTGACCAAGGGTATTCATTTATAACCCGAATATTGGTTCTATAATTGGCATCTGCACATGCGTAACAATCTCGCACGTATAATTCTTTATCATTCAAATAGGATATGACTTTATCATACAGTAAATCAAATTTCTTTGATTCAAAAGGTATATTGATATCGCCCCACCAAATTTTCTCTTCAGTAATAGCATCTTTGACAATAAAACGATCCATGGGGGATCTGCCTGTAAATTCTCCGGTATTGATTGCAATAGCTCCAGAATTAGCTTCTTTACCCATTTTACCATCTAAAATAATTTGATGTAATTGAGCAGAAGTTAGTTGATAATGAAGGTTCTCGTGATTAATACCGTAGCTTGAAAGTGATATTTTACGTAGTTGGTTTAAATCATTCATGAAGTTATAATTATAACATTTATTCAAAAATATGATAGTTTTATATCAAGAACGTCGATAAAAAAGAAATATTCTAAAACAAAGAATGATTTAATTATTTTGTTATGAACTGCTAAAAAAACTACTATTGTTCAATACTAACTGCCTGAAAAGAAATTAAGTTGTTTGATTCAAATTGTGATACAATTTCAATGGGGTTACAGCATACCTCGCAGTCTTCAATATATCTTTGACTGCTTACCGAAGTATCCATCAGCATAGAAATTTCTTCCCAACAATACGGACATTGAAAAAAGTGTTCATACATTTTGAAGAATCTTAAAAATCAACATTTAAAAGCTGACCTGTAAGTTGTAATAATTGTAGTTCAGCTAATTTTGCATCATACTTGGCCAAATTTTTATTGGTCTGAGCATTCAATAAATTGATTTGGGCCTGTCTGAATTCAATAGATGTTATTCTCCCTAATTGAAATTGCTCTTTTGACCGCTCAAAATTGTTTTGATTGGTCAACACATTTTGTTCTTGTATTTGAAATATAACCAATCGGTTTTTATAAATTTCTTTGGCATTTTCGATATCTCTATTGACCTCAAGAACAACTTGTTCTTTTACTAATTCTTGATTTTGTAACGCTAATTTTGCATTTTTTACACGTACTGAAGTACCCCCACCATCAAAAAGGTTCCAGGTTAAAGAAGCCCCTAAACCAAAATTTCTAGTGTTATTATTATTAATACCCGGAAAAAATGCTGAGGGTGCTGAATTATTCAAATTCCAGCCGTAACTGCCTGTTAAACCAAATGTTGGCAAGTAACCAGATTTATTGACCTTGATGTCATAATCATTAATAGCAATGTTTTTTTCAGCTTGTAATAAGGCAACATTATTTGAACTTGACTCATTAATGTATTGTTCTAATTTAAGTTTTGGAATAAAATTTATGAGCGTATCCACCTCAAATTGTTTTTTTAAATCTTGATTTAATAAAACACTCAAATCACGTTTTGTGTTGACCAATTGTTGTTTCGTATTTAAAAGGTTAATGCTATCATTAGTAACGTCAACTTGTGCATTTAATATATCGAGCTTTGTATTTTGCCCATACTCAAAAGCATACGCTGCCCTTTTAAAACGGTCTGATGAAATTTCTAAGGCTTGTTGAAAAACTTTTTTGTTTTCACTCAAACGCGCTATCTCAAAATAAACGCTAAAAACTTGAAGCATTGTATTTTCAATTGTTTCACGTGCTTGTAATTCACTTAATTGGTATTGTTCTTTGAGTCTTTTGTAATTGTATAACCTACCTAGGCCATCAAATAAAACATAATTTGCAGTTAATGAAGTACCATAAGTTTGTGCTTCTGCCTTGTAAATATCAATATCGCCCCTTGGAGAACCATTAGCATTAAGCTGCCCCGGAAATTCTATAGTATTATCATTTCTTTGGTAGCCCGTTGATGCACTACCTGTAAGGGTAGGTAAAAAGCCTGTATTTAAAATGCTCTTATTATTCTTAGCAATTACAACTTGGTTTTTGGCAACTTTAATGCCAAAATTATATTCTAACGCATGACGTATAGCCTGCTCTTTGGTTAGCATATCTTGAGCAATAGTGGTGCTCAAAGGTGCTAAAAGAAACCCTATAAAGATTACTACAATTCTCATTCAATTTGTTTTTGGGCTAAATCAGTTTCTAATTGAAGTTCTTCTTTTTGCTCTTTAATTGCTCTTTCTACTTCTTCTTTGGTAATCTCGTTGCCAGAATACAACCATTTCGCATTTACTTTTAATTTGTTACTAAATGACAGAAATAAGGGTAACATGATTAACGTCAACACCGTTGCAAAACCAATACCATAGGCTATTGAAATTGCCATAGGAATCAAAAACTGCGCTTGTCTACTCGTCTCAAAAATTAGTGGTGTTAACCCTGCAATAGTTGTAATTGAAGTTAAAAAGATAGCTCTAAATCTTGAACGACCCGCCTCATAAATAGCATCATCAAAGGTCATTCCTAAACGTAAATTTGAATTGAATTTACCAATGAGTACGAGTCCGTCATTAACCATAATACCAATCAAGGCGATAATACCCAAAACAGATAATATATTCAACGGAAAATCATGCAACCAATGACCCCAAATTACTGCAGTCATACTAAATGGTATAAGTAAAATCAACATCAAGGGCTGGCTAAAGCTTCTAAAGGTAAATGCAATAGTCAAATAAATCAGGGCTAAAACTGAAAGTCCCACTACATTCAAAGATTTCTTTAATTTATTTTGCTCTCTACTTTGCCCTTCATAAGATGCTGAAACTGTAGGATATTTTGAAGATATTTCAGGCATTACTTCGTCTTTGATTTGAGCAACGATGTCTGCCGGACTATCTTTTCGATTTTTCATATCAGCAGAAACCATTATCTCACGTCTACCTTCTGAGCGATTTATGGCCACATCGCCTCTTTCTATGGTATAGGTTGCAATTTCTTTTAAAGGCACCCTAGAACCCGTTGGGGTTACAATACGCATTTCATCTAAATCAGCAATTGACGATCTATTCTCTCGATCATAACGCACCCAAACTCGAATTTCATCTTGACCACGTTGAAATCTTTGCGCCTGTGTTCCAAAAAAACCAGCTCTAACTTGATTCATGGTAGTACGTAAATCAAGACCAAGTAAATAGGCATTATCTTTTAACTGTAATCGTATTTCTTTGATGCCCGCAGGGTCATTATCAGCGACATCTTTTAATGCTGAATTATTGATTAAAAATGTTTTTAATTCTTTTTTCGCAGCCTTCAATTCTTTAATGTTATTTCCTAAAAGGGATACTGAAACAGGAGAGCCACCAAAATTTCCGCCAGAACCATACACCACGCTTTCAGCGCCCACAATAGGCCCAACCAATTCTCTTAATCTATTGGTTACTAATTCAGCTACTACTTCATCAGGGCGTTCTTCACCCGGTAACATATTAATAGTTAATGTTGCTGATGATGAACCAGGGCCAACAATTTTAATGACGTTTTTAAAAAGTTCTTTATCTGATCCTTTTAAATATTTTTCTGTGAGTTCTTGATTGACAATTTCTGACTTTTCTTCAATCAAACTAATAATTGAATCTGTCACTTTTTCATTGGTGCCATTTGGCATTTCAAGCACAATTTGAGCGCGATCACTGGCAATATGTGGAAAGAAAGCTGTTCTCACTATACCACCACCAACAGATCCAATTGACAACATTAAAATCATGGCAAATATGCCAAAGGTTAATACTTTATATTTCAGCGTAAATCTAAAAAGGGGGCTATAGATTTTATCACGCATCCAGGTCATCATACGATCACCTGCTTGATTAATTTTTCGCAGTTCGGCAAATATTTTTCCGATGCCTTTTTTAGGTTCATTAGACCTTGGCCTTAATGCTTTTGAATGCGCTAAATGCGCTGGTAATATGATTAAGGCTTCTACTAATGAAACCACCAAGGTCAATAAAACAATGACTGAGACTTCACTAAAAAATTCGCCAATTCTACTGTCTAAATACAAGAAGATTGAGAACGCCAAAATGGTTGTAATAATAGCCGACAAAATAGGCGGCATTACTTCAATAGTACCATCAACTGCGGCCTGTACTGGTGACTTTCCTTTTTCATAATGCTGGTATATATTTTCTGCAATTACAATACCGTCATCAACCAAAATACCAATAACAATAATCATGGCAAATAATGAGAGCACATTGATGGTTACGTTGAAAAATCCGGCAAAAACAAACATTCCTAAGAAAGCAACCGGAAGCCCGAAAGCTACCCAAAATGCTAATCTTGTATTCAAAAAGAGCGACAGAAATAGTAATACCAGTAGCATACCCTGCCAGGCATTTTTAATCAAAAGTTTAGTTCTACCATTTAAGGTTTCTGAAGAATCACTGACCACACTCAACTGAATGTTATCATATTTTTGATTGAAACCTTCAATATATTCTTTAACACGATCAGCCGAAATGATTAAATCTTCAGTATTGGTACTAGTTATGGTCGTGTTTACAGCTATATCGCCATTAAAATAAGATGCATTTGGTGTTTCTGAAAAACGATCTTTTATATGAGCTACATCTTTCAATCGAATGGTTTGACCTGAAGGATTCGCTTTTACAATAACATTAGATAATTCTTGACCGTAATAAGATCGATTATTAGCGCGAATTAAATACTCTTCTGCATCGGTTTTTATGTTTCCGCCTGTTACTAGTATATTAGAATTACCAACCGCAAGTGCGACATCAGTAAAAGATAGGTTATACGCTAAAAGTTGATTTTCGTTAACTGCAATCTCAATTTCTTCTTCTGGATAACCTGAAACCTTAATTTGTGAAATTCCTTCAATTGCCCGAATATCATTTTCAATTTCGCGTCCTATTTGTTTTAAGGTTGCCAAAGGCACGTCAGAACCACTCAAGGCAAAACTAATGGTTTGTCTTACCGCTTCAAGTTTTGAAACAATTAGAGGCTCCATTCCTGTCGGGAAGGTGGGTACACGATCCACGGCATTTTTAACTTCGAGCAACATGAAATCAATATCTCTACCTTTTTCAATCTCTACATTAATAGTACCACTATTCTCTCTCGAAGTTGACGTTACTCGGTCAACACCTTCTAAACCTTTTAAATTATCTTCAATCTTGAGAACAATACCTTCTTCAATCTCTTGGGGCGAAGCACCCGGATAGGTAATCGAAATTGCAATATTTTTTGAATCAGTAAGTGGAAAAAAAGATGAGTTTAATGATTTGGCACCAAAAATTCCGAAAATGGCGAAGGCTATTATAATAACATTTACCGCTACGTGGTATTTGATAAAATACGTTATTACTTTTCGCATTATTCTTTTTTGTTTGAATCTTCAGCGGGCAACACTTTTACTGCCATACCTGTATAGGCCCCTAATACAGGTGTAGCCAGTATTACTGAGCCATCAGGAACGTTTTTCAACACAACTGTCTTGTCTGAAAAATAAACTGGTTTGACATCGATCAAATCTAAAACCGTATCACGAACAACAAAAATTTTGTCGCCTTCGAGCAGCAAATTTCTATCTATCTCAATGGCTTCAATTTCATTTTTAGCGTCTAGGTTAGCCTCCATATACATGCCTTCTTTTAGCTTGCTATTTTTGACTTCGATGTAAACCTTTATGGTTTGTGTTGCTTGATCAATGCTACCATTTATGCGAACTACTTTACCTTCATAGTTCTCTGCACTATCTAAAGCTGATAATTGAACAGCCTCACCTACTTTTAATAAATCACTAAATGCTCTACTAACTGAAACTTCTAGTTCATACACATCAGTATTTATGAATTCTCCTAATTTTTGACCCGCTCGCACCAATGTACCTTCAGTTACTAATGATTCAGTAACTATACCATTAAATGGTGCTGTAATTCTATATTTTAAAAGTCGTTGTTCTAGATTTTTAACCGTGTAATAACTCGATAGAATGCCACGCCCATTGATAAAAAACTGCTCTTTATCAGAAGTCATTTCTGGTAAGGGCGGTGTGGCTTTACTGAGATCATAAGTACTAAGAAATTGCTGCCACTTAGGAAAAATTTCAGGGTAGTCTAATCGCAAATCAGGCATTATTGAAGTAATTTGATTATACAAATCACTTTTGGCTGATTGAACATTTGCCGCATATTCTGATGCGTCTATTCTTATAATCGCCTCACCCTGTTGATACCGCTCTCCTGTTTTAAATAATTTACTACCCTTTCTAAAAACACCTTGAACCTCAGCAAAAAGTTCTACTCTATTTTTTGCCACTAAATTTCCGTTTGCGGGCACCTTAATGGCCACATTACCGTTTTCAACAACTTCAGTTAGTACGGTTTTAACCACCTTTTGAACTTTAGGCTTGAAACCTTTTTTACTATCAGCAATCGCTTTAGCCCCAAAATAGCCGCCAACGATAAGAAGCAACCCTAAGATTGAAAGAATAATTTTTCTCATGAGTTAGGTAATTGTAATACGTGTTTTTTAATGGTAACGCTCTTTTTTGAGGGTTTTAGATTAGACTACAACATTCGGCAATAGTTCAATGATTTATTGTTAAATCTATCATAAAAACCAAAACATGAATCCTATCAAATTACTTTACTAAATGTTTGCCGCTAAGTTAAGATGAATTACCATTTAATGTAAAGAAAGTCTTAATAAAAAATAGAAAGTGCAAATAGAAAGTGCAATCGCACCAGCGATTGCTTTTTTATTTACGTCTATTTACAAAAGCTTTTACTTTTGACATTTCTGAAAATAAAAAATCCATTCCTTAGGGAATGGATTTTCTGAGTGTAGTGATGGCACTAGGATTCGAACCTAGGACCGCCTGCTTAGAAGGCAGGTGCTCTATCCAGCTGAGCTATGCCACCCTTTTTCTAAATGTGGCTGCAAATCTACTAAAAATATAGATGAATATTATTATCTATTTGATGTAAACTTTTAAAGATTTTCATAAATAAAAAAAGAGACATATTATTTATGTCTCTTTTTAATTCTTATATCTTAAATTTTAGTTTTCGTCAACGAACTTGGTATCAGCCATTCTTGATTCATTAAACAAAGTTTGTGTATATTTTTTATTCAATTCTTGATTATCACTATCAAAGACTAATAAGGTATTACTAGCCATGTTTTCAAGCTCTTTAAAAGATGTAAATCTGTTTCCTTGTAATTGAGCCGTTTTTAATTTTTGCAAGTCCGCTATTCCCTTAGGGGCAGAACCCTCAAAGCTATTGTATGAAATTATTATTTCTTTTAGGTTTTTCATTTTTGAAAAATCAGTTTTCACTTCTCCTGAAAGCTGATTTTCTAAAAGACCTAGTACCTCTAATTTGACTAACTCTTGAAGACTATTAGGTAATTCACCTTGCAATTTATTACTTGACAAATTTAAAATTCTAAGATTTTTAGCCATACCTATACTCTCAGGTATAGGACCATCTAAAAAATTATTGAATATTGATAATTCTTGTAAAGACTGCCAATTTGAAAAATCTTGTGGCAGACATCCTTTAAAGTCATTCATTTCAAGTTTTAGCACCTTTAAATTTGAAAGTTCAGTTATTGAATTAGGTATTAAACCCGTTAGACTATTAAACCCTAAATCAAGTGTTTCAAGAAAGGCTAACTTTTTCAAAGTATGCGGAAGATTACCGTTTAAGTTATTTAGCGGCAAGTGAATACCTACCACATGGTTATTAATAATTTTAACGCCGTACCAACCACTTACAGGCTGATCTAAAGCCCAAGAAGTATTCCAGGCATCGCCCTTTGTTGCTTCATAAAGATCTATTAAAACAGATTTTTCTTTTTGAGATATTTGACCTTTTACAGTTTGTAATAAAGAAATTATCAAAATAAATTGGCAAAAGAATAGAATTTGTCTCATGACTAGCTAGTTTTAGATTGACCTCTTGAACCAATGCGAAAAAAGCTTATAAAGTACCTAAAAGCAACTGCAAATAGTAAGACGTCAATATATTTGATAATGTTGTAACGTAAATTATTGTGGTTTCTGATACAATTTTTGAAAATTCTTCAAATTTGCCCAAATAAATAGAGGGCGCTCTCGCACCCCCTAAAACCAAACTACTAACTAGAAAAATAATTACTACTTTATTACTTTACATATTTTTAATCAACTTTACTTACTATTTATCATTATCATCATCTTCAAACTTGGTGTCAGCCATACGTGTAGGAGCACCTGTTTTTAGGTTTTTGAAATTGGTGTTAAATTTTTCTTCATCTGAATCAAAGGCCAATAGACCTCTGGTATTTACATTTTCAAGATTTTGAAATGAATCAAACTTATTGTTTTGTATTTGTAAAATTTTTAGACTGGCTAGTTGGCCAATTTCAGCCGGAATAGCCCCACCCAGCTGATTATTGGCCAATACCAGTTCATTTAAATTTGATAACTTTCCGATTGTATTTGGAATAGCCCCTTCTAATGAATTTTCGAATAAACCTAAAACTTCTAAATTTTCAAGACTTCCTAATGATTCAGGAATAAATCCTTTTAAATTATTACTTGACAGATTCAATATTTTCAAATTTCGCAATGACCCAAAACTATGAGGAATAGGTCCGGAGAGAAAATTATTAAAGGCTGTGAATTCTTCTAAATTCTTCATTTTACCTATACTTTGTGGTATTGCCCCTTTTATTCTATTCATTTCAATTTTTAAGACTTTTAAATTTTCAAGATTGACTATGTCTTTGGGTAATAACCCTGTCAATGAATTAAAAGCAAGATTTAAATGAACAAGATTATTTAGTTTTCCGATACTCTCAGGTATTGCCCCTTTTAAATTATTTCTAAACAAATTAATTTCAATGACCTTATTATCTTTTACGTGAATTCCGTGCCACTTTGAGGGCATTTCATTCAAATTCCAATTAACAGACCACTCTTTACCATTTGTTTGATGATACAACTCTAATAATGCATTTTTCTCAGTTTCAGAGATCTGAGCAATCGTTATTGAAACAACCATTAACAATAGAATTGTTAAAGTCACTCGTCGCATTTTTGATTTTATAGTAATAAACTTCATCTTTCTATTAAATTTAGTTGTCATCATCTTCAAACTTAGTATCAGCCATTCTGACTTTACTATTAGGGTATATTTTAAACGACTTTGAACCCATTTTCAACTCGATATTGTCATACTCAAACAATGCTAATTCTGACGATACCGGAGTTATCTTCTGTAATTCTTTTAGATCAAAACTATTATTTTGAAGTTGAAGAACTTTTAACTGTGGTAATGCAAACACCGCTGAAGACAACTGACCTGTAAAGTTATTTTCAGCCAATACAATCATATTTAAGTGTTCGAGATTTCCTAGCTCTTCAGGTACTGATCCAAAGAAACTATTTTCAGCCAATTCTAATCTTTCAAGTTCTTTTAAATTTCCTAAACTTATAGGTAATTGTCCAAAAAGAGCATTATCAGAAAATGAAATTACTTTTAACGCTTTTAATTCACCAATACTACTTGGCAAGGAGCCCGATATATTATTGCTATAAAGATCAAATACATGTAGCTTCTTAAGATTTCCGATATTTTTAGGCAAATTGCCACTTAACTCGTTTTTACCTAAGCGCAATACTTCTAGATTTTCTAGAGATGTAATTGATTCTGGCAAAGAACCAGTCAGTTTATTAAAAGCTAAATTTAGCAACTGAAGATCTTTAAGGTTACCTATTGAATTTGGTAGTTTACCTCGAAGATTATTGTTCATCAAGTTTAAAGAAACCACATGATTTCTTTTGATTTCAACACCTGTCCATGTTGAAACAGCTTTTGAAAGGTCCCATTTTTCGCTCCATCGTTCTCCATTGGTTGCCTCGTACAAATCAACCAAAGCTTGCTTCTCTATAGCCGGAATCTTAGCACTTGCTGTTTGGAAAAACAGAATTAACAAAAGGGTTTGAATTATCGTTTTCACTTTCTATTTAAAATTAAATAAGATTTATCTTACAAATGTAACGGTATTATCTTAAAATATTTTATTGAAATCGATAAATGGGGTAGTTTTTGGCGAATTTTGTTGTGAACTTGCAAAAAACTGTTGTAAGAATTTTCTTATTTGTTAATTTTTTCTAAATCTTGAGTCAAATCTTCCCAACGAGCCATTAATTGCTCAAGATTCTTTTTCTTAGTTTCATAAGAATCAAAAAAGTTAGGCTTGGCAATTGTTTCATCATAATTAACTACTAATTCTTGATCAATACCCTTTATTTCTTTTTCTAATGAAGAAATATCTCTTTCAACGGTGCTCAACTTATTCTTTAGAGATTTTAGTTTTTTCTGAGTTTTAAAGTCATTACCCCCATCACTTGACTTGACTTTCTTATCAGGCTGTTCACTGTTCTTCTTTTCAATGGCCCTGAAATCTTCAACCTGTCTTTGATTAAGATAATAATCAATATCACCCAGATACTCTCTAATTTTTCTGTCTTTAAATTCATACACCTTATTACTTAACCCCTGAAGAAAATCTCTATCGTGAGAAACTAATATCAATGTACCCTCGAAATTTTGCAAAGCTTGTTTAAGCACATTTTTAGATTTAATATCTAAATGATTTGTTGGCTCATCCATAACCAAAACATTAAAGGGCTGTAATAACATCTTTGCTAATGCCAACCTATTACGTTCGCCCCCTGAAAGTACTTTCACATATTTATCAACTTCTTCGCCTCTAAACAAAAATGAACCTAATATATCACGTACTTTACTTCTATTTTTTTCAGTAGCCGCATCAGTCATTGTATCTAAAACTGTTTTACTACCATCTAAGTACTCTGCTTGATTTTGGGCAAAATATCCTATTTGAACATTATGACCCAATTTCAAGTGACCTTCAAACTCAAGCTCACCAACCATAATTTTAGCTAAGGTTGATTTACCTTGTCCATTCTGACCAACAAAGGCCGTTTTGCTGTTACGTTCAATGAGCAGGTTAATATTATTTAACACATCATTTGATCCGTAGCTTTTAGATAAATTTTCAATTTCTGTAACCACCTTGCCAGGTGTTATTGAAACAGGAAAACGAACATTCATTACCGCATTGTCATCTGCATCAACTTCAATACGCTCAATCTTATCAAGTTTTTTAATTAGCGATTGCGCCATTGAGGCTTTGGTTGATTTAGCTCTAAATTTTTCAATTAAACGTTCAGCTTGTTGAATTTCTTTTTGCTGATTTTTTTGCGCGTTTAATTGTTGCTGCTTGATTTCATTTCTAAGTACCAAATATTTTGAATACGGCTTGTTGTAATCATAAATACGACCAAGCGAAATTTCAATAGTTCGGTTTGTTACATTATCTAAAAACATTTTATCATGCGAAACTATAACCACAGCCCCTGAATAATTTTTTAAAAATTGTTCAAGCCAGATAATTGATTCAATATCTAGGTGATTAGTTGGCTCATCTAAAAGCAACACGTCATTATCTTGTAAAAGCAACTTTGCTAATTCTATACGCATTCGCCATCCGCCAGAAAAAGTCTCTGTTAATTTTTGAAAATCTTCTCTTTTAAAACCTAAACCCTGAAGTATTTTTTCAGTATCACCTTGATAATTGTAACCCCCAATGATTTCATAATGTTGGGTAATATCATTTAGATCTATAATCAACTGATTATAACTTTCGCTTTCATAATCAGTGCGCTCAGCCAACTGTTGGTTGATTATTTCGAGCTTTGTTTCAGCTGCTTTAATTTCTTCAAAAGCTTGATACGCTTCTTCTAATACAGATCTGCCCTTTTGAAAATCAATGTCTTGACGTAAAAACCCTATTTTAGTGTCTTTTTCAATGGCAATGGTACCCGTATCATATTCCATATCTCTTGAAAGTAATTTCAAAAGGGTAGACTTTCCCGCTCCGTTCTTTCCAATCAATCCAACCCGGTCTCCACCATTTAATCGAAATGATATTTCTTCAAATAAATATTCGCCTGAAAATGATACTGAAAGATTATGAATATTTAGCATTAACTGTTTTATGATTAGATGATGAAATAGAAAATTAAGTACTTTTACTTAAAGTTCGGCAAATGTTAAAAAAAGGAAACAAACTATACAGTATTTTAACAGGAAATTGCCCTAAATGTCATCTTGAGAGCATGTATCTTGAATCTAACCCCTATATCATCAAGAAAATATTTAAAATGCATGACCGTTGCTCAAAATGCAACACCAAATATAAAATGGAACCTTCATTTTTCTTTGGCGCAATGTACGTGAGTTATGCGATAGGTGTAGCTATTTGCATTGCAATTTTTCTGTTGGTTTACTTATTGCTTGAATCAAGCTTACTGAACACACTTTTTATAATTTGTCTGGTTCTTTTTGTGTTTATACCATTGAATTTTCGCCTTTCAAGAAATATCTGGATTAACTTTTTTATTAATTATGATCCTCAAGCAGCAAAAAACTAATCTTTAAAATATTTCGCGGTAAAACGATTGATATTTATTTCACCTTCTATTTCTGTACCCCTTTCAATATGATTAAACAATTGCTGCGCTACTAATGGTGCACCAATAATGCCTCTTGAACCTAGACCGTTTAAAATATGTAGTCTTTCATGTTCAATACTTGAACCTATAATGGGTTTTCTATCAACTACAGTAGGTCTTATTCCCGCCACCTGATCTACTATTTCAAAATCACATTTTATAAAAATTTTCAATTTATCTATCAGTGATTTCTTTGTTGCTTCAGTTGGGGTAAATGTTTTATCATGGTGGTCATAATTCGCCCCTATTTTGTATAAATCATTGCCTAACGGGATGCAAAATATAGATGCTTTAATTGCTTTCTCCTCTTTTAGTTCAGGCGCTTTAATGAATACATATTCACCTTTGGTACCCTTAATTGGAAGGTACTTAAAATACGGATTTTTTCTTACCCCAAAACCTTCACAAAACACAATGTTCAGAGCTTTAGAACCGTCATAGCAAACACCCTGATTTTCAAAGGTTATCTTGTTGTAGTCAAAAGTTTCACGGCGTAACTTATCACCTTTCTCTAGAAAATTTTGGTATGAAGCCAGTAGTACTTTTGTATCAATATGATGCGTGTGCAATACCCTTCCAAAACCGAATGGGGCATCAACACTTTCATTTTTATTCTTCAAGAGTTTTGGAAAAAGATACTGACCCACCCCAGGCCTGTCAGATGCTTCAAACCATAAGTTTTGTTCTTCAATAGAATGAAATCTTCTTAATATTGAGAGATAACTTATAAACGTTGAATTTAATTTTTTTTCAAGTTGCTGATAAAAAGGCAATGCAATTTCAAGCTGTTCATGAACCTTATAAGGCAAGGTAAATCTTTTTAAAATAACGGGGTTATATAGGCCGCCCGCTACTTTAGATGAAGATTGTAGGTCATCTGCAATAACTACATATGACTTTTGATGTTTTTCAAGTTGTTCACAAAATGAAATTCCGGCAAGACCAAGACCAACAACTATGTAATCAACCATAATGCTAAGTTACGTATTCACCATATGTAGAAACAAAAAAATACAGTTTCTTAATTTTAGATAAAATAACCACCAATAAAAAAACCATCAGCTATAAAGCTGATGGTTTTTAATATCTTGAATTGGAATTCTAAATTTTATGAAGTCTTAGTAGCTCCACATATCTTGTTCTCTATCACGAATGACCTCTTGAATTCTGTTGGCCTCCAATAATTGAAACAAGGCATTATCTGCAATGTAGTCATTAACCTTACGGTCTCCGTGTACATTGTCTTCTCTGTAAATAACCCCGTTAAACCTTCTTGCATTCAACAACATATCAAAAGATATGGGTTGCGCTGAATTACGCTGGTTAAAAACTTTAGCTTCATGTAATATTTGCCTGGCACCCGGGTACCATACCCAGAAAAGCTCAACCTTAGCGTCAGATGGATCCATAGATTCATCATCAATAAAGTTAACATCTGGTGCAACAGGAGCCAAACCTAATAAGCGGTACTTTAATTCACCTTGACGCTTGTCAAAATACCAAATACCTTTCATGCGGTACTCTTCAATATCAGCTGCAGAAAGTGCTCTCTCAGTTACATATTCAGGAGAAAGTGCTTCACCAGCATTAATTTGTTCGTAGCCGTACTCTAAAGTATCAATTTTTCTTAGGGTTGCTTTAAGATCTTCAAACTTTCGTTTTTCAGTAAAATAAGAATCAACATAAACGTCTTCAAGCTTTCCGCTTTTGATATTCTTTAAAAGAACATCATACAACGATCTTCTATCAGCACCTATATCAATGGTATCAGTAGGATAGTATAAAGGAAAGTTTACACGCTCATCTAAGTCGACAACCTCCCATACGGTCTTTGACCATAAAATATCACGATCATCTACATAACCGTACTTTAAAGGAGTATCATTATCTAATGCTTGCTGAGAATCAGTTTTTACACCAATTTGCTCAGGTCTTTTCGCATTAAGTATATTCGCTTGCGCCATCATTGAGATGGGTAAGAGACTAAAAACTCCGATTACTAAAACATTCTTCCAATTCATTTTTCTAATCATTTAAAAGTAACCGGGCCAACTAAAGTTAGCCCGGCAATTTTATAGTTATTAATTTGTAATCTCCACTACTACCGGAGAAACTTTCTTCAATTTATAACCTTTATTATTGGTTATGTAAGCATTTATATCAAACACTTGAACTGCAGCACCACGCTTAGCTCTTTTCAAAGCAGACTTGGCTTGGCTATTCAATTTGTTTCCTTTTACAACTACTGTTGGCTGGCCAGGAACTTTGAATTTAAATCCGCTAACTTTAAGATTCATTTCAAAATCAAAGTCTTCTAACAATGCACCAATTGTTGCAATTTCTAAGTTTTTACGAGGTAATTTAACACTACCTGTTTGCTTACTAATTGAACCAGCAGGTCTTGGAATATCTTTAATTCTGAATTTAGAATTAAAAGGACCAACCTTCACACCTTCTGCTGTAGTACCTGAAGCAGATATTGTTACTTCACGACCTTTACCAGGGTTCATAGTATAACTACTTCCTTGACGTCTTTTTAAACCAGTTGCACGTGCGTTTACTTTACTATCAGCAATACCAGGAATTGTTATTGACATTGGGTTAGCTACACCACGATAAACAACGTTCATCTTATCAGCAGCAATCAAAGCAGCATTTGGCTTAGAAATAGTAGCGAAAGTATTCTTTACATCAACAGGAATTTCTTCACCATCTTGCTTAAAGAACAACTGACCTTCAATTTTATGATCACCTGGTCTACCGGCACCAATAAGCATTTTTACACCACCAGCTTCAAGCTTGTAGTCTTTACCTTCAGTCATTTTTCTTCCGTCAAGCTTTAAATCAGCTCTTACAGGAGTAGATGAGTTATCAGTTTTGCTTATGATAATTTTACCGTCATACTTCTCACCACTATAAAAAGCAGATTTAGAAGCTAAAAGTGATGTTGCAAAGTTTTTCAATGAAACTTGCTCGCTTAACTCACCAGCTAACATTGATTTTAATGCATCTTCTTCAGTAGACTTGATATCAGCCTGTAAAGCTGTTAACTTTGTAAGAGAAGCAATTAATGGAAAATCTTTATAGTGGTAACTAATCCACTCTTGTTTTGATCCATCTCTAGCCTCTACTTTACCGTTTTCATCACCTACTTCAAAACGCGACTTTACGGTAGCTTGTAAAGCTTCAGGTACTAACTTGGTCATATTTGTACGATAGTCATTAATTCTTTTCATGAATTCTTGACCGCCTTCTGCTAAATTATCACCTTGAAAAAATTGACCATTCAAGTAATCAGCTTTATCCATTACTTGATAATCTGTAGGGTCTTCAACGCCTTCAATCATACCATCTTTAAGTGACTGTAGGTAGTCATAGTACTCTTGAGACATTGATTTTATCTTCTGTGCGTCTTTATACAACTTGTCGTATTTAGTCGCGTCTTCAGAAGCTTTGGTTCCAAGACTTTCAAGAAACAAATTGTTACTTGCTGTAGTCTTTTCGTTAGAAGTCTCCATCTTTACGTTCATTAATCCGAACGCAGCTAGAACTTCTTTACTCATATTTAGGGCCAGCATACAAATGAAAACCAAATACATTAGGTTTACCATTTTCTGACGTGGTGACTGTTTTCCTCCTGCCATGTTTTCTAATTTAGATTTTAATTAATAATTGATTTGGGGTTATTTAACTAAATTCTAATTAGTTTTTTGCCATTGCAGTTAGCATGCCTCCGTATACACCATTCAATGAAGAAAGGTTTGTAGCTAAAGACTCCATTTGATCTTTTAATGCACTTGCATTTTGAACAACTTCTTCATTAACTGAAGCTTGCTTGCTTGCACTTTCTAGTTGAACTTTGTAAAGACTATTCAATGATTCCATCTGAGCGGCAGCGTGTACCATTTCATCAGAATATTTCTTAGTTGATTCCATTGCATCTACTGTTGGAGCGATACCTTTGGCAGCACCTTCGAAGTTTCTGATGCTATCACCTAAGCTTTCCATAAGACTAGCATCTACACCAGCTTCTTTTAATAAGTTATCTAACTTAGAAGATAATGAAGAATCAGCTTCTTTTAATTCAGAAAGCTCACCATCTCTACCAGTTGATGCACCACCAGCTAATTCTGGATAAACAAGAGACCAATCATACTCATCGTCTAATGGTTCAAATGCACTAATTGCGAAAATAAGTGCTTCAGTAATAAGACCTACTGCAAGTAAAAGACCACCTGTTAATGGACCAAACTCCCAGTGAAGAATTTTAAATAATGCACCAATAATTACAATAGATGCTCCAAGGCCATAGGCCATGTTAAAAAGTTTTTTTGTTGATTTTGACTGTGCCATAATAAAGTTTAATTTAAAAATTTAATGTTAATAATAAGTATTTGGTTAACGTTTGACCGGCGTTTCCCGGTAATTTGGGTTTTTGTGTATTTGAAATTGTTGGCATCAATTAAATGCCGATTACTATTTGTTACTATTTACTATAATCCTTTTCCTTGTGTTGAATCTTCTTCGCCCATGTAATCTTGAACGGTTCTGAAACCTACATAACTACGAGCTGAATCTGCATATTCATAATCTCTAGTACTCACTTGTAAGAAGTAAGCAACATCTTTCCAAGATCCACCGCGAATTACCTTTCTTTTATTTGCGCCATCGCCACCATTTGGATTCATTGTAGAAACATACTCGTATGCACTTGGATCGTAACTTGAATTTGTCCATTCTGAAACATTACCAGCCATATTGTACAAATTGAAATCATTTGGCTCATATGATTTTGCTTCAACAGTATATAATGCTGCATCAGCTGCATAATCACCACGCTGAGGCTTAAAGTTAGCCATAAAACAACCTGTGTCGCTTATAACATAAGGACCACCCCATGGGTAAGTTCCACCTTCAATACCACCTCTTGCTGCATATTCCCATTCAGCTTCAGTTGGTAATCTAAATCTAGTTACAAAATCTTTACCCTTGCTTTTTTGGTCGTCATTTTTGAATTTAGTTCTCCAATTACAAAAGGCTATTGCTTGTTGCCAAGAAACACCAACTACAGGATAATCACTATAGGCATCATGCCAAAAATAATCATTGTGCATTGGCTCATTATAAGAGTACTCGAAATCACGAATCCAAACTGTTGTGTCAGGATATATTTTTAATACCTCTTGACGTATATGATCCGCTCTTCTACCTGTCTTATCTCTAGCTGCAGATTCAATATCCATCCAACTATACTTGTATTTCAATTGTGTTACATCAATAGTACGTTGCCCGTTGTAAGATTCTGCTTCAGGTATATACAAAGAATCCATAATCTCAGTATAAAATTCATCTGGATATTCTGAGGTATCCCAAACAAGTTCTTCGTCTTTGTTTAATCTTCTACCTTCAAAACCAGATTCACCCATTCCTGAATAATTGTCTAGCATGTATTTGTCATATACAGAAGCTTTGGTTGTATCTGAATCTCTAAATGCATAATCACCAATGCCTCCTTCTTCAGGACCAATACCTAATTCATCAGCAAGAATTGCCAATTTGGTTCGAGCAACTGAATCTTTCACCCACTCTACAAATTGTCTATACTCACTATTTGTGATTTCCGTATCATCCATATAAAAAGATCGTACGGTTACTGTTTTGGTTGGGGCGTTTAATAACTTGGCTTGATCTTCTTCAGACTTACCCATGATAAAAGCACCTCTAGGAATAAGTTCCATTCCGTAAGGTTTCTCTGGATACCATTTTTTGCCAGGTGCTCCAACTAGTTCTCCTTTTGTGTTAGACCCGCAACTTGAGAGTAAAAACACAAACGCTATAGATAATAACAATAGCTTCTTCATACTTTAGGTTAAATTTCGATTATGGTTATAAACTGTAAACTCGATTAATTATTCTACACTTTAAAACTGTGTTTTGTGTAAATTATTGTATAACATCAAATTATACCGTAAAAATTTATTTAGATTAATTCACACCTTTTTTAAAGGCTTTATACCAACGCTCAGGAATGTTCTGATCACATGCGTTTAGATAGTCCTTTTCAGTACAAGGTAATAACGCCTTTGTTTCTGATTTAATATTTGAAGAAATTAATGAAGGTACCTCCATCCACCAACGTTTTGTCATATGGCTTTTGAAAAATACTATTTGTTCAGTATCTGTAGGTACCGTATACTTGGTAAAATCATTAGTATTGATATAGGGCGTTTCTTTAACTCTGAAATTAGTACCCTCAATAAAGTACCAAATGATTTGTGCTATTAATTGACTTGATTGTGCTGAATTATCCATTTCATAAATACCAAAAACAGAAACACTATCACTTATACCAGCGTACCTAGAAATGGCACAAATTTCTCTACCAGTAAAACCATTGGGTGATAAATTTTTTGAATATCCTAATTCACTTGCTTTGATACTTCGCGCATCTAAACTAACCATGTGCGCGTTGCGTAAAATTGGTTCAGCAATTTTTACATCATCTATTAAATCACCCAATCGATACGCTTCAAAGAAAAGACGCTCAATTAAATCTAATTCTTCTTGGGCAATGAAATAACTCTGGTACCCTATATTTGAAAAATTAAAAAGATTATTGGGTTCATCAGTGATTATTTTACTCATATATGAGTTCGAAGAGATAAGCTCATCTTCTAGGCCAAAATCAAATTTACTATCAATGGCCACTACATTTATCATATCTTTTATACCATCAAAAGAGCGATATGCCGGATAGGTAATATCTTGAGTTGCTCCTATTATAATAGGTATAATTTTTTCTTCAAGTAAGCCTGCTAAAATTTCTTTTACAACAAAGTAAGTGTCTTCAACTGTTTCGCCTTCTTCAAGGTCACCCATATCAACAATAGTTGAGTTCCAATTACCTTTTAAAAGTTTATAAAATTCTAGACGAATGGAAGAAACATCAAGTACTTCCATCTTTTTTTCAAAAGCGTTTCTTGATTCTTTAACCCCTACTATGGCTATTGAAGCCAGGGCTAAAACCGGAAGTCCGTCTTGTTTAGTGTGTTTTTGAATACTCTTACCCAGTGATTGCATGGGTAGCAATTCACAATGGGCTAGAACTTTGTCTTCGACTGGTTTCAAAAAATCGAATGCCATAAATTGATAGCGTGGTTTTAAAAAGTGTTTTATTGGTAACAGTTTTGAACCTGTTATTTCTTTTTAGCTTTTGGTTTGGCTTTTGATTTAGCCTTTGTTTTTTTCTTTGGCGTTTTCTTTTCAATTAAGGCCTTAGCTTCTTCTAAAGAAACTTTTGTAGCATCAACCGTTTTGGCCAATTCAACTTTGATTTTTCCTTTAATAATATTGTGTCTACCCCATCGAGCCTTTTCAATTCTAATGCCTTCTTCTTGCCAATCTTGAATTACTTTGTCAATTTCTTTTTGCTTTTTTACTTCAATTAATTCAACAATATCTTCTTTAGAAAGATTATCAAAATCATACTTTTTGTTGACATTAATAAACATGCCATCCCATTTAATAAAAGGTCCAAATCGCCCTACTCCTTTGATGACATCTTTATCTTCATAAGATGCAATAGGTGCGTCTGCTTTCTCTTTAGCCACAATGAGTTCAATAGCACGATCTAATTCAATCTCTAGCGCGTTCTCACCTTTATCCATCGAAATGAATTTTGCACCATGTTTAACATAGGGTCCAAATCTACCCACATTAGCCAATACTTCTTCTCCTTTATATGTACCCAAAGTTCTGGGTAGTTTAAAAAGATCCATAGCCTCTTCATAGGTAATTGTATTTAAAGACTGATCTGGCAACAAACTTGCAAACGTTGGCTTTTCTTCATCATCAACAGTACCTATTTGTACCATGGGTCCGAAACGACCTAATCTAACAGCAACCCTTTTACCACTTTTTGGGTCTTCACCTAAAATACGTTCACCACTTGCGCGTTCAGCATTTTCTTCAACATCAAGAACATTAGGGCGAAAATCTTTATAAAAGTCTTTCATGATTTTTTGCCAATCTTCATTGCCTTCAGCAATTTGATCAAAATCTTCTTCAACTTTAGCGGTAAAATTATAATCTAAAATGGTCGCAAAATTACTGACCAAAAAGTCATTTACAATCATACCTATATCAGTAGGCACCATCTTACCCTTATCTGAACCAATCATTTCTGTCAGCCCTTTTTCTTGATAAGCATCACCTTCTAAAAGCAACTGGGTGTATTTTCTTTCAGTACCCTCTACTGTTCCTTTTTCAACATAACCTCTATTCAAAATAGTAGAAATAGTTGGGGCATATGTTGATGGTCTTCCAATACCTAATTCTTCTAATTTTTTTACCAATGAAGCTTCCGTAAAACGATATGGCGCTCTTGAAAAACGTTCGGTTGCGGTTATGAAATTATTTTTTAGCGCATCGCCAATTTTCATTGCTGGCAGCATTCCTTCTTGCTCTTCACCTTTATCTTCTTCATCTATGCCTTCCATATAAACCTTCAAAAACCCATCAAATTTGATGACTTCTCCGTTGGCAGTAAAAAGCTCTGAATGGTTGCCTGATTTTATTTTTACATTGGTACGCTCTAACTGCGCATCACTCATTTGAGATGCTATTGTTCTTTTCCAAATAAGTTCATATAACTTTTGCTGATCACGCTCTAAAGAGGGCGATTGATTAGTCATATTGGTTGGGCGAATCGCCTCATGTGCTTCTTGGGCTCCTTTAGACTTGCCTTTAAAATTTCTTACATTACTATAGTTTTCACCATAATTTTTAATAATGGCTTCTTGAGCTGCATTGATGGCTTCACTTGAAAGGTTTACACTATCAGTTCTCATATAGGTAATCAAACCTGCTTCATATAAACGTTGCGCAACTTGCATGGTTCTACCCACTGAAAAATATAGTTTTCGAGATGCTTCTTGCTGTAAAGTTGATGTTGTAAAGGGTGCTGAAGGAGATTTCTTGGCTGGCTTTTTATCTAAACTGCTTACCGTAAAATCAGACCCTATATTTTGTTTTAAAAATGCTTCTGCCGCTTCTTTAGACGGGTACGTTTTATTCAGTTTTGCTGAAAAACTACTACCTTCTTCAGTTTTAAACTGAGCTACAATTCTAAAAGAAGCTTCTGGTGTAAAACCTTCAATTGACCTTTCTCTTTCAACAATAAGTCTTACAGCAACTGACTGCACACGGCCAGCTGAAAGGCCGGGTTTAATTTTTTTCCAGAGTACCGGAGATAATTGATACCCTACCAATCGATCTAACACACGTCTTGCTTGTTGCGCATTAACCAAGTTGTAATTTATTTCTCTCGGATTCTCAATCGCCTTTTGAATAGCTGACTTGGTAATTGAGTTAAAAACAATGCGTTTAGTTTTTTCTTTTTCTAAACCTAATGTCTCTGCTAAGTGCCAAGAAATGGCCTCACCCTCACGATCTTCATCACTCGCTAACCATATCATTTCAGCTTTTTTGGCAAGAGCTTTTAGTTTTTTGACCAAAGCTTTCTTATCTGAATCAACAATATATTTGGGTTTAAAATTATTGTCTACATCTACCCCTAATTCTTTAGAGGGTAAATCAGCAATATGCCCAAAACTAGACTCAACTTTGAAATCTTTTCCTAAAAATTTCTCTATGGTTTTTGCCTTAGCAGGCGACTCAACTATTACTAAATTCTTGGCCATTGATAGGTTTTTGAAGCAACAAAAGTAGTTGAATTTTTTAATTTAAACGGCTAGCACATAATATATAAGATACTTGAAAGCATTTAAAAACCGACTATTACATCTTTTAGAATCGAGTTATCAAGCTGATTTCAAAAACAAAAATGCCTAGCAATGCTAGACATTTTTTACAAATTTTCAATGTATTAATTCAAGTTTAAGGTACTTAAAAGACTAATGTCATTTTCTAAATATTCATACTGATACAAGGTTTTATCGCCAATCATAAGCAATGAATTTGTCAAGGGTATCACATCAAAAGTGACAATATTTTCGAAATTGTTTACTAGTTGTAAGTCTTCAACATTAGTTTTATCATAAACTTTTAAACCTGCTGCCCCATCACAAATAAATAAATTTTCATCTTTAATACCCAAGCCATAAGGTTCATTCAGCGGATAAAATTTAGTCAATACTGGCGTTGAAATATCAGCAACATCTACCACATATAAACCGCTTTCAGTTTCGCCACAGGTATTACTACTTCTAAGGGTAATAAATGCATTAGTGCCATCAACTACAACTGGGTCACATGCACGGCCATGAACAAATTCTGAAACAAAATTGGGTTTATCAGGCGCTGTTATATCATATATATACATGCCTTGAGTACCCCCAACAAATAACATATTACCTTGATTAAAAATGGTTTCAACAACACCATTGGTATACACATCTTCAAGAATTTTTGGAGCATCAAGATTTGAAATATCAATAACACTAATACTTGACCATTCAACCGCGTACAAGAAATCACCCACAATTTTAAACCGGGCTAATGAACCACCTTGCCCCGTATTTGAAAAACTATCATTTGAGGTTTCAGCGGCATTTTCTAACGCTAACTCATTATAACCAAAACGTTCTTCAAATTCAGCAGTTGACAATCTTTCATTATTAACTTCCCAGCCTACTATTGCCTCAGTATTTGAATCAAAATTACTGTAGTCAAAATAGTCAGCCTGCGGCCATTCAACATCAAACCCTACCGTACACCAAAATTCTTGATAAATGGCGTTCTCAATACGTTTCGCCTTTTTAATATTTGTAATATCAGAGATATCTAAAATGACCAAGTCACCATAGCTATCAGCATAAAGGCGATCATCTTTTATTGAAATATCATAATTACCTTCTAGTTTAATAAAAGATATGGTTTTTGGGTTTGTTGGGTCAGCGTTATCAACAACATGCAGTCCTCTATTAATGTCATTTACAAAAATGTAATTTTTGTACGCATAAATTTTTCCTGATTCATAAATGGGTGTCGGAT
The DNA here is from genome assembly GCA_937929935.1 of uncultured Flavobacteriaceae bacterium. Taxonomy (GTDB): domain Bacteria; phylum Bacteroidota; class Bacteroidia; order Flavobacteriales; family Flavobacteriaceae; genus Maribacter_C. The sequence goes on from CALFUL010000001.1 coordinate 27,329, forward strand.
CAGTGATCGCAATAGCTTCTTCTTTAAATTGAAATAAATCAGCTTTTATAGGTGTCGCTATTAGATACGTTTCTAAATCAGCATCATCATTTTCTTTGCAAGAAAACAAGCCCACGGTAAGAATGATTGAACAGATTAAGATTATTTTCTTCATAACAAAAGTTTTATTGTTGTTTCAAAGATGAAAACATTGAAAAAAGTTGCGTGTTATTTTGATAAAAATTTAACTGTCAATTTGTCATAAAATTGTATTTAGCCCTATCTTTGTAGCCCTCTTTAATTAAGAGATTCAATTTTTTTTATGGATAAAGTTATTGATGAATCAATTCAAGGTAATAGCCTTGAACTACAAAATAAAAAGGAAAATAAACGCAAGCTTTATATTGAAAGTTATGGCTGCGCTATGAACTTTTCTGATAGTGAAATTGTCGCATCAATTTTAACCAAAGAAGGTTTTAACACTACCCAAAATCTTGAAGAAGCTGATTTAGTGTTGGTCAATACATGCTCAATTCGTGAAAAAGCTGAATTAACGGTTCGTAAACGTCTAGAAAAATTTAATTCAGTAAAAAAGCATCGGCCGCATATGAAGGTCGGGGTTTTAGGCTGCATGGCAGAACGCTTAAAAAGTCAGCTATTAGAAGAAGAAAAAATTGTTGACATGGTGGTTGGGCCCGATGCTTATAAAGATTTACCCAACCTGATCAAAGAAGTTGACGCTGGCAGAGATGCTGTGAATGTGGTCTTGTCAAAAGAAGAAACGTATGGCGACATAGCACCAATTCGTTTACAAACTAATGGCGTAAGTGCTTTAGTTTCAATTACACGTGGTTGCGATAATATGTGCACCTTTTGCGTCGTGCCTTTTACAAGAGGAAGAGAAAGAAGTAGAGACCCACAATCAATTTTAGAAGAGGTCAATGATTTAGCTCAAAAAGGATATAAAGAAATTACACTATTAGGTCAAAACGTTGATAGTTATTTATGGTATGGTGGCGGATTGAAAAAAGATTTTGAAAAAGCTTCTGACATGCAAAAAGCCACAGCAGTTGATTTTTCACAACTACTAGCATCAGTTGCAGAATCGCAACCAAAAATGAGAATTCGTTTTTCTACTTCGAATCCGCAAGACATGACACTTGACGTGATCCATACCATGGCGAAGTATGATAACATATGTAACCATATTCATTTACCCGTGCAAAGCGGAAGCGATCGCATTCTTAAAAAAATGAACCGACTTCATACAATTGCCGAATACCACACCTTAATTGATAGTATTCGTAAAATCATTCCTAATTGTGCTATTTCTCAGGATATTATTTCAGGATTTCCGACAGAAACAGAAGAAGACCATCAAGACACCTTGACCACGTTAAAGTATGTCAAATATAATTTTGGCTACATGTATTTATATTCTGAACGCCCCGGAACCATGGCTGAAAGAAAACTGGAAGATGATGTGCCTCATGAAATAAAACAAAAAAGATTGGCAGAAATAATTGCCTTGCAAAGAACGCATTGTGCCTTAAGAACCAAAGAACATGTTGGCCATACTGAAGAAGTACTCATTGAAGGAAGCTCAAAAAAATCAGACGCACATTGGATGGGTAGAAACCAACAAAATACCGTAGTGGTTTTTCCGAAAGAGAATTACAAAATTGGTGAATTTGTTAATGTAAAAATTGAAGATTGTACCTCAGCAACTTTACTTGGTAATGCAACCGGATACAGTACAAACTAATAAAAAATGGAATCAATTCAATCAATAAAACAGCGTTTTGAAATCATTGGTAATGATGTTAAATTAAATCGTGCCCTTGAAAAATCGATTCAAGTAGCACCCACTGATATTTCCGTTTTAGTTACAGGCGAAAGCGGCGTGGGTAAAGAATCTATTCCAAAAATAATTCATTCTTTATCGCATCGAAAACATGCCAAATATATAGCGGTTAACTGTGGCGCTATACCAGAAGGCACCATTGATAGTGAATTATTTGGTCATGAAAAAGGTGCCTTTACAGGGGCCACTAGTACCCGAAGTGGGTATTTTGAAGTTGCAGACGGTGGTACTATATTTTTAGATGAAGTTGGCGAATTACCCTTAACCACGCAAGTACGTTTGCTGCGTGTATTAGAAAACGGAGAATTTTTAAAAGTAGGATCTTCTCAAACTCAAAAAACTGATGTGCGTATTGTTGCCGCAACAAACGTAAATATGTTTGAAGCTATTAAAAAAGAAAAATTTAGAGAAGATTTATATTACAGGTTAAGCACTGTTGAAATCAATATTCCTCCATTAAGAGAGCGAAAAGATGATATTCATTTACTATTTCGAAAGTTTGCTTCTGATTTTAGTCAAAAATATAAAATGCCAACCATTCGCTTAAGCAATGAAGCCGTTCAATTGCTTTTAAAATATAGGTGGCCAGGCAATATTAGACAACTAAGAAACATTGCTGAGCAAATTTCTGTTCTTGAAGAAAGTAGAGCTATTACGGCTACCACCTTTACTAGTTACATACCTCATATTGGCACTACCAATCTACCCGCCGTAGTAGGTTCTGAAAAAAAAGAAAGTGATTTTAGTACTGAAAGAGAAATTCTTTACAAAGTGCTTTTTGATATGAAGGGTGATTTGAATGATTTAAAAAAACTGACCTTAGAATTATTGAACAACAATGATTCTGAAAAAGTTCAAGAAGAAAATGAAAATCTTATCCGTAAAATTTATGGTCAAAAAGACAATGAAATAGAACCTGAAACCAAATCAGGCATTGAAGTATTACATTTACCAGAGTCGAATATTGAAGAACCCGTACAACTCAATGTGGTAGAAGACAAATATCATTTTGCTGAAGAAATTGAAGAAGAGGAAACCCTATCTTTACAAGAAAAGGAAATTGAACTCATCAAAAAGTCATTAGACCGTAATAAAGGAAAACGTAAAGCTGCAGCTACTGAATTGGGTATTTCAGAACGTACTTTGTACAGAAAAATAAAACAGTATGACCTTTAGATTTCAAAAAAATATAAAAACGTTTATTGCCTCATTTAGTATTGTTCTCATGGTACTACTTATGCACGGTTGTGGCAACTACAATTTTACGGGTGGTAATCCGGGTACGGCTGAGACTTTTCAGGTCAATTATTTTCAAAATTATGCCACGCAAAATCCGGGGTCAATTTTTGAACCGGGTATGGATCGTGATTTTACGCAGGCCCTTCAAGCAAGAATTCAAGATCAATCAAGTTTAAGTTTGGTTAATACGGGCAGTGCTGATTTATTGTATGAAGGAGAAATTGTTGAATATAGAATTTCGCCTATGAGTGCTACAGCCCAACAAACTGCAGCACAAAATAGACTCTCAATTGCGGTGCAAGTTCGTTTCTATAATAAAACCAAAGAAGATGCTGATTTTGATCAACGCTTTTCTTTTTTCTTTGATTATGATGCCAACGCACAGTTATCAGCAATAAAAAGTGAAGCTCATGAAATAATCTTTGAACGTATTACCCAAGATATTTTCAATAAATCTTTAGCTGATTGGTAGTAACTTATGAATGTAGAAGAATTTACATATCTATTACAAAACCCAGAACAAGTAATAAGCGCTGTTCAAACTAGAGAATTAGAAGATATTCTTACTGAGTATCCTTACTTTCAAGCGGCAAGAGCTATTCATTTAAAAGGACTCAAAAACTTAAATAGCTTTAAATATAATGATGCACTAAAAGTTACAGCTGCATGTACTACCGATCGCGATTTACTTTTTGAATTTATCACCTCTGAAGAGTTTCTGCAAAATTCTGTTGCTGATAGTTTAAATAAATTGCCTACAGATGAAGAAAAAGAAAACCAAAAACAAATTATTGTAAACTCAGAAGATGCACCGCTACCTCAAAATTTAAAAGATGCAGACCATATTTTAGATCCTGAACTTTTTAAAGCTAAAGAACCAATTAAAAAAGAAAATACTTCAGCACAAAATGAAGCTGAAAAAACACTTGAAATGGGCGCCCCTTTATCTTTTACAAAAGATGAAAAATATTCATTTTCTGAATGGTTACAATTAACATCAACTCAAAAAATTGAGCGTGAAGATGATAATTCAACAAATAAAATTGAAAAGTCGAGTTTAAAAAAGAAAAAATTTGATTTGATCGATAAATTTATTGCTGAAAATCCGAAAATTGTACCTACACAAAGTAGTTCAAAAATTGACATCAAGAAGTCATTAAAAATTGACAAAAATGAGTTGATGACAGCTACCTTAGCAAAGGTGTATGTAGAACAAAAAAAATACAAAAAAGCCATACAGGCATACAAAATATTAAGTTTGAAATATCCGAAAAAAAGTGGTTTCTTTGCAGACCAAATAAAAGCGGTAGAAAAGGTTCAACAAGACAATTCTTAACAACACATGAGTTTATTTACAATTTTCTTGATATTGATTATCATCGTATGTTTTTTATTAATGCTTGTCATTATGGTTCAAAACCCCAAAGGTGGTGGTTTAGCTTCATCTTTTGGTGGTGGTGGTAGCCAAGTAGTTGGTGGTGTGAAAAAAACTGGTGATTTTTTAGATAAAAGTACTTGGACACTGGGTGCCATGTTAGTAGCCTTAATACTCATTTCTAATGTTACTCTTAAAGGAAATTCAGGTAATGAAGATTCAAAGCTTTTAAACGGCGACGAAATTGAAGAAGTAGCTCCTGAAGCTATTCAAGAAGAAATTCCTGAAATTTCTACAGATGCTTTACCAGAACCCGTTGGTAACGAAAATACAGAAGGTAGCGAATAAAATAAGTTAGCTCAAATGATATACAAAAATGCCAGCATCCATGACAAGCTGGCATTTTTGATTTTACATATTGTCAGTTTCAAACTATTGGCATAATTTCTGCCAAGAAAGTAAACAAAATAAAACATAATTTAAATCAGAATACTATGGCTAAAATTAGCATTAAACCATTGGCAGATAGAGTTCTTATTGAGCCTATGGCTGCTGAGACAAAAACTGCATCTGGTATATATATTCCAGATACGGCAAAAGAGAAACCCCAAAAAGGTAAAGTCGTTGCCGTCGGTCCAGGAACTAAAGATGAAGCAGTTACCGTAAAAGTTGGCAATACTGTCTTGTACGGAAAATATGCTGGCACAGAACTTAAATTAGAAGGTGCTGATTATTTAATGATGCGCGAAAGTGACATTCTTGCAATTATCTAAAAAAATAAAATTCCAAAAACAAAATTTTGATTATGGCAAAAGATATAAAGTTTGATATTGATGCTCGTGACGGTTTGCGAAGAGGTGTTGATGCCTTGGCAAATGCCGTAAAAGTAACTCTAGGCCCTAAAGGTCGAAATGTAATTATTAGCAAATCATTTGGTGCACCACAAGTAACTAAAGATGGTGTAACCGTAGCTAAAGAAATTGAATTGGCTGATCCCCTTGAAAACATGGGTGCTCAAATGGTAAAAGAAGTTGCTTCTAAAACCAATGATCTTGCTGGTGATGGTACAACAACTGCAACCGTTTTAGCGCAAGCTATTGTAAAAGAAGGACTTAAAAATGTTGCCGCAGGCGCAAACCCGATGGATTTGAAAAGAGGTATCGACAAAGCCGTTGAAGCTATTGTCGAAAACCTAGCAAAACAAGCTAAAAAGGTAGGCGATTCTTCAGATAAGATTAAGCAAGTAGCTTCAATTTCTGCTAACAATGATGAAAACATTGGTGATTTAATCGCTAAAGCTTTCGGAAAAGTTGGTAAAGAAGGCGTGATTACAGTTGAAGAAGCAAAAGGAACCGATACTTATGTAGACGTTGTTGAAGGAATGCAGTTTGATAGAGGATATCTTTCTCCTTATTTCGTTACTGATTCTGATAAAATGACAGCTGATTTAGAGAGTCCACATATTTTGTTATTTGACAAGAAAATTTCTTCAATGAAAGATTTACTTCCTGTACTTGAGCCAGTAGCCCAATCAGGAAAACCTCTTTTAATTATTGCAGAAGATGTTGATGGTGAGGCTTTAGCTACTTTGGTAGTTAACAAATTAAGAGGTTCATTAAAAATAGCAGCAGTTAAGGCTCCTGGTTTTGGAGATAGAAGAAAAGCAATGCTTGAAGATATTGCCATTTTAACTGGCGGTACTGTAATTTCTGAAGAAAGAGGTTTCTCATTAGAAAACGCAACTTTAGATATGTTGGGTACTTGTGAAAAAATATCAATTGATAAAGACAATACAACTATTGTAAATGGTGGTGGTGTTCAAAAAAACATCAAGGCAAGAGTAGGTCAAATTAAATCTCAGATTGAGACTACTACTTCTGATTATGATAGAGAAAAACTTCAAGAAAGATTAGCAAAGCTTGCTGGCGGAGTTGCCGTACTTTATGTAGGTGCTGCTTCTGAAGTTGAAATGAAAGAAAAGAAAGACCGTGTTGATGATGCTTTACATGCAACAAGAGCAGCTGTTGAAGAAGGTATTGTTGCTGGTGGTGGCGTTGCTTTAGTAAGAGCTAAAACTGTTCTTTCTAAAGTATCTGTTGAAAATGACGATGAAGAAACTGGCTTGCAGATTGTAGCAAGAGCGATTGAAGCACCATTGCGTACCATTGTTGAAAATGCTGGCGGAGAAGGATCAGTGGTAGTTGCAAAAATCATGGAAGGCAAAGCTGATTACGGTTATGATGCGAAGTCTGAGAAATATGTTGAAATGCTAAAAGCGGGTATTATCGATCCGAAGAAAGTAACACGTGTAGCTTTAGAAAATGCAGCTTCTGTTGCTGGTATGATCTTAACTACTGAATGTGCATTGACTGATATTAAAGAAGATGCTCCTGCCGGCCCACCAATGGGTGGAGGCGGAATGCCAGGCATGATGTAGGTCAGCAACGCTGACAAGTAAAATAAAAGCTTGTTTGCGGAAAATATACATTTAAAAAAACCTCGATTGAAACTATCAATCGAGGTTTTTTTATTTTATGTAAATATTTTAAAACTATTGACCATAAATTTCTGTATTGTAAAAAGCGGCAACTGAAAACCATTGCCCCATCATGGCACTTGAAGCGCTAATGTTTTCTCCTTGTCGTGGTCCTGCGATAGCTTCTCCAAAAACATCCCAACTATTACCCTCATTATCTTCTAAAACAATGTCAATAGTATTTCCTATTTGATTAAATGAATAGATAAAATCGAGATTCATTAAATCAGTAGTAAGCTCATAAGCAAACATGAAATTTGAATTTCCAACAATCAAATAATCTTTTCCTTTAAATGAATCTACAATAAAATTCTTTTCTGAAAAATCTGAAAATCTATATACTTTAGCATCAGAATCATCTAAAATTGCTAACACCTTTTCCTTTAAAGGTAGTCGAGAATCCTTTTCAACCGGAAAAAAGAATAAATCATTATTTGTATTATAATCTCCGTACGGAGAAGTACCATAGGATCTTGAAAAACCCGTAGCGGTGCTGACAACTTCAATATCTGGGTAGATTCGTTTGGCTGTAGCCCAGTTAGTTTCTAGTAATTGATACAAATCTGCTTTTTGACCATTAAGCTCACCATTAACTGATTCATGTAATATTTGTGACCAATTACTATCAGTTAACCTATCAAAAGGAATGAGGTTAGTATTATATAATAGCCCTGACACCCCAAATGTTGTCTCTGTATTGTTTATTATTCTACCCCAACCTATACCAGTGCCTGTTAGCGGGCAAAAAGTAACTGCCATTGATACATCACCAATATTGTCATTTACAATTTCATGCCAATCAAGAATTATATGCGGATACGCCCTTACCACATTTCCATTCTTATAAACAAGTACCAAATCTTCATCGCTCAAATAATTAGCCTCAGAAGCAGTACTAAAAGTTGGATTTACCAAGGCAGGAATTCCGTCTTTACCTGGGCCACCATCCAAAACTTCAGAAACAGGTATGCTCCATTGAGCAGATGTAATGGGCTGATTTACTTGCGAATTAGGTGTTACACCATCTGTACTTGATTTGCTACACGAGAAAAAAATCGCCAAAAAAGCGAACGTGAAAAATATCTGTTTCATAGCTATTGATTTATGATGTTTAATGCCTTACTTTTTAGTTTGTAAATGAATCCGCCAGTAAATCGAGTTGTTGGTGTTAATTGCGTACCATCAACATAACTGTAAATAGGCAATTCAATTTTTGTGTTAAAAGATAAAACTGGCGTGATTTGAACACTCAAACTTGGTCGAACAAAAACCCATCTACCGCCTGTATTTGGTAATTCAGATTCGTCAATTTTATCTAAAAGTGTGCTTCTATATTTCAATATTAAAGAGGGGTTAAATACGGTACTAAAGATCAAAAATTGATCCGCATAGCCCACATTAGCTTGCACACTATTACCAAATTCATAGCTTGCCATATTGTTCAAATACTCCTTGTTTTTTCCGGTTGCCCTATAGGTCATACTAGCTGAAATTGTAGCCGAAGGTCTAACCGTTAAATTTTTCGAAAGTGCTATCCAACCTAATACATCCCATGCACCACTGCCGGGTTGCAAATCAGCAGTTAGCTGAAAACCCTCAACGGTAGTATAATCTGACCTTCCAAGCGGTGCCTTAGTGCCTACACCTATATTGAAAACTGAACCTATTCCGAAAAAGTCTGAAAAGGCATATTTGATTAAAAAAACGGCATCGCCTATTCCTTTAGTTTCAGAAAAATTTTCATTGTCAAATTGCGAAATAGTTCGGGTTTGATTGACCCACGTAAACAGTGTCTCAAAAGAAAGTTTGTCTGTAAAAGAATAACCAACATTAAGCAATACTGAATTGGTAATACGAAGTCTTGAGTCATCATTTAATTTATCAGAACCTACATTTAAAGTGTTTAAATTATTATAATCATAATTCAAACCAAGGGTAAGAGCACCTTTTCCGTCATTAGGTAATCCTAAATTATTAGATAACGGCACTCCTCCTGAACAGCAGTTTTGACTTATGCCATACTGACTGATAAATAAGGTTAAGCATATATAAAAAATCCGTATCATCTCTTTTTAAAGGATACGGATTTAGTACAAAAAAATATAATTTCCTTACAAAAGGTGGTAACTAATCAATTCTGATGATTTTTTACAACTTCATCATCACGATACTTACAACAAGGCATTACCTTATTATACGCTTCTTCAGTAGCCTTTAATTCTTTCGTGTCATGACCAACAGCTACCAATGCTGTTTTAACCTCCATCGCATTCGTTTTGCTTTCATTCATAATTAAGGATAATTGATGTGAAGAGATATCCCACAAGGCATATTTTACACCTTTTACGCCCAAAGCAGCTTTTTCAATACGCATTTTACACATTTCGCATACACCATCAACATCCATGGTCATTTTCTTATTCTTTTCTTGAGCAAAACTGCTTGCGGTTACAAATACTAAAGCGATTATTGTAATTATTTTTTTCATAAGTCAATACATTTATTATTTAGGTCTCTCATCTCGACTCCGCTCGATGTGACAGCTCGACTGGATAGTTATTATATTTTATATCTAAATCCTCCGTAAAACATTCGCCCCATAATAGGCGCATATATAATACTAGTATCAAAATTTGAGCCAAAAGGATTCTCAGCACCCAAAACAGGATTATTTTGTCTAAAATTAGTCAAATTTTCTCCTCCTGCGTATACCTCAAAGTTTTTAGAAAACACCTTTGTAATCTGCGCATTCATCAAACTATAACCCTCTGTAAATTCTCCTAATCGAAATTCCGGCGGATTCACATCAGTATTTGGCAATCGTTGTTTTCCTATAGTATGTGCAGTATAGTCAAACTTCCACTGACCTCCTTTTTCAGTAATTTCAGTTTCAAAGCCTACATTCACAAAAAAGCGATGCTGCGCCAATAATGGTTTCTGCAAATTACCTGAACTATAATCAGTATTCACATCATAAAATTTGTACGCCGTACGTAATTCTAACCTAGGTAAAATTTCATGATTGAGCTCAAATTGAAAACTATTGGCAACACTTTTACCGTCTAAATTATAAAAGGTTATTGCTCTAGGGTTTTCCCAATCAACCACTACTTGATTAATAAAATCTGTCTTATAAAAATCTAAAGACACATTACCTGGTCTATTTAAAAAAGTGAACCCTTGCAGAAAACTGACTCCGTAATTCCATGCATCTTCAGCATCTAAACCATAAATACTTCCCTCAGTATCTAAAATTTGAATCTGTCTTGCTGAAGCAAACAACTGTTGGTTTTCTGCAAAAATATTTGCCGCTCTTCTACCTCTTCCGAAAGAACCTTTTAAACTTCCGCGCTGCCATGGGGTATATTGAATATGCAATCTGGGCGTAATAAAAGTTCCTAATCTATTATGTGAATCTACTCTTAAACCTGCCGTGAGATTTACCTTTTCTAAATTATCATAACTGTATTCAAAAAAAGCACCAACTGACACATCATCTCTCTCATAAGCCGTTGTATTGACTACTTCTTCATATGCGTCAAGGGCATAAGTGATTCCGGTTTTAAACTTGTTTTGAGTATTACCAAGGATGGAATTAAATATGAAATTTGAATACACGCTTTTGTGATTGATATCATAGCGTCTTAAACCGAAATACGATTCTTGGTCATGGTTGCTATAGGATGCTTGAAAACCAAAACTTTGAAAAGGCAATTCAGGAAAAACATACCCTAATTTCAAAGAGGTATCAAAACGTCGGGTGGCAATTTCGCTACCCCATAATTCATTACCACTTAAAGAATTGAAATTGCCGAATCCTCGGATAGCACCATTGGCATCAGGATCAAAAGCAACTTGACCTACTTGTTTTTCGTCATTTAGAAATCTAAAATTCAAAAAACTAACCCAACCTGTTTCAACATTTTGATATTGCCAACGGTTCATAATATTGATTTGATTTGCAAGGGGCGCATCTAAAAATCCGTCGTCATTATTATCTTCTTTTTGAGTTCTCGCATTGCCATGAATGTATAAACCTGTACTCCACTTTTCATTGAGTTTACGGTTGATATGGGTGTTCAATTCCATACGTCCATTTTTGTTAAAGTAGCCATTAACAAACAATGCTTTATCAGTTAAAGGTTTAACCAATTCTGCATTAATTTGACCTGAAATACTTTCATAACCATTAACCACACTACCTGCGCCTTTAGTAATTTGAATGCTTTCAACCCAAGTACCTGGTGTAAATGTTAAGCCAAATGCTTGTGATGCACCACGAACCATTGGAAGGTTTTCTTGGGTAATTAACAAATACGGACTCGTTAGCCCCAACATTTGAATCTGTTTTGTTCCGGTTAATGCGTCAGAAAAATTGACATCAATTGCAGGGTTTGTTTCAAAACTTTCTGAAAGGTTACAACATGCTGCTTTTAAAAGCTCATCACTATTTACCGTTATCACATTTTGCGCGCTGAAATAGGCTTTTTGAACAGCATCTCGTTTCTTTTGAACAACTACCTCATCAAGCTCATTTGAAGGTTTTAAGGTATGATGTAACATTTTTGGTTCGGTAATAGTTAGCGTATCAGATTGAAATCCGACAAAACTAATAACCAGTTTAGTGTATTCTTTTGAAAATGGAATACTAAACAACCCCTCTTGATTGGTAATTGTACCTATTTGAGAACTCATCCAATACACATTTGCGCCAGCAAGACCAATGTGTTTGTTCTCGTCATTGCCTTCCATTACCATACCTTCAACCACATCTTGTGAAAAAGAGAACAACGGAAACAAAAAAGCCAATACTATATACTTTTTCATTATTTCTTAATTTATAAGTTGAATAAGCAAACTAATTGCCATCACTAACATTATTGAATTTTCTATAAAGGTTGCCTCAGTCATGGGCAATTTTAAAGCTGTACCTAAACAGGCACATTGAATACTTTTCTTATCAAGCAACGTCTTGGTCACACCAATAGTGGTAATTCCTAAAATCACAACTGTAACAATTAGAGCCGTTATAATTTGAAAACGCATTAAAAACATGAGGCCGAGGGCAAGTTCAATAAAAGGATACACCCAGCCATAGGCAGGAATTAATCTTGCCAAAGGGTCATACATTTTAAAACTCTCAGGAAAACCTTTTAAATCAAGTAGCTTAAAAAAGCTAAAAACAATGTAGAATAACCCCATAAAATCAAGCATGAAATTTTGAGAATCCCAAGCCTCATAATTGAGCAATATTGCTGCTGAAAAGAGATATAAAAAAATTAAAAGTAAAGGCTTTAATTGCTGCAGTTTTGTCTTTTCTTTAGTAGCATCATTTACTACTTCAGCACTTTGACTTCCTTTTGATGTAATCAAGTACTTACTTGGCAAGGCTGATGCTAAGGCATCCAAAGAAATAGATTTGGACATTGAAATTTCTGCTTCAGCCCTTTCTAAACTAACATTAACTATTTGTACTCCAGCTATTTTAGCGAGCTTATCAGTAACTGTTGCAACACAACCGTTGCAAGTCATACCAGTAATAGAATATGTGTTTTTCATTATAATTGATTTAATTTCATTTCCGTGTAGACAGAAATCTATTTATTTTGTTTTCAAATTGTCTTTATTTAAATAAGACAGATTCTAGCCTTTATTGAAATGAATTCAGCAAAGTCGCCAGAATGAAAATAAAAATGATTAAATCAAATAAGAAAAACTTCGTCAAGCAATTGAATGTCTTTGACAATTTTAGGAGGTGGATAATATTCATTCAGAACCTGATACAACTCTGGTCCAAAATCAATATTTAGATAATTTTGTGAATCGACTATTGTGAATACATACGGTTCGATATTGATATCATGGTAGGTTATTTTTAGGTCATCTTGCCCATGAATAGTAACTGATTCATCATCACAGCAACTATTTTCAATAGCTTCATTTTCAAAGGCCGCCATAGCAGCAGCCATTCCGCAATCTTTAGCTTTTGAAAATAGAGCAACATCTACCACTCTACCCAAGCAAATGTGCTTATCAAGCGTCCAAGAGATAGTAGACATCAATAGCAATACTGCCATGATTAAAGAAAATATCTTATGTCTTACTTGTTTCATTACTGCAAAAATAAGGAATATTCAATTTTAAAATTTATTTTATGATTCTTTAACGCAAGCTTACTACAAACCCTTCGATTCAATATAGAATCAAACACGGTACTACAATCATAAAAAACTTACAATTTCTTATACTAAAAGAGCAGTTTTTTTGTTTTGGTCTTGAACCCTTCAATAGTTGAAGTTCAAGCCACTAACTGCCTCTTAATCTTATAAAACAAAAACAATGACAAAAAATTTAAAATTAAATCTTAAAAACGGATTTTTAATTCTCTCAATGGTACTATTTGTGGCTAGTTGTGAAACCGATGAAGGATCAGTGTTTGACTCTCCATTTTCTGAAGATGGAATGAATGGAGAAGACGGAGAAGACAGTGTTGATACTCCAGAAATAGCAACTATAATCTACAATGAAGCTACACCTGCCAGCAATTTGATGTCTGCTATGGCAAGTGGCGAAATAGGGTCTGCAGTACCAGGTAGAGTTATCTTTACCTCTGATGTGCTTACACAAAAAAGAATGTACATCACTCAGAACATTTCAGGTCAAGGTGAAATGCCATTTAATAGTTTCGAATTGACTAGTGATGACTTAGACAAAGCATTAAAAGCAGACGGCTCTATTGACTTAGATGGAGCAACAAAAAAAGAAATTGACTTTACTTTTTCTTTACCAGTTCCTAATATTGACAATGGTTCTATTGAATATAAATTTTGGACAACAACGGGTAAAGGTGATTTCAGAGACGCTTCTAAAAGGTTAGCGTTGGGTATTGGAGTTATTACAGTTACAGTAGGTACAGGTAATAATCCTGCAGCTGAAGTAAGAACGTTTAATGATATTAAATTATTCGCTCCGGCAGTTGATGGCTCTACTGAAACATTCTTTTCATTATTAAATAAAGAAGTATATAAAATTAATGTAGGTCCTGAATTCAGAGCTTTCTGGGATTTTGGCTATTATTTTGGTGCTTCAGGCGTCTCTGCAAATGACAATGCGTCATTCGCTTCTACGGCTAAATATGATGAGTCATTCGGATTTCCGGTTGATGGTCTTGAACCAGATGCAATGGAAGATGACGCTGAAAATGAAACTTTAAATGAAGCTTTCTTTTCAACTTCTACTTTTTTAGCAGCAGATTTTGATGCCATAGCCTTATCAGGTGAACTTGATATTGTCATTACATCTACAAACCAAAAAATAACAAACTTAAGTGTTGGCGATGTTATCGAATTTGTAGACAACTACGGTAAAAAAGGACTTATAAAAATTACTGAAATTGAAGCTGGTTTCAACAATGATGATTTCATAGTATTTGATATTAAAATACAGCCATAATCATATTATAATAAAACAATTTTTTAAGGGATGTCTAGAAATAGGCATCCCTTTATGTTTTCATAAAAAGGATAGAAAAGCTATTTTAGCCAAAAAATAGCACTCATGTTTGACCCACTAATAAAAGAAGTTTCTACAATTTTAGCGAGAAATAGCACTACAATTGATAATCGGCTAAAAGCAGTTTGCGAATTATTAGAAAAGAATATTTCATACTATGATTGGGTAGGCTTCTATTTTAGAAATGGCGAAAAAGAAGAGCTCAAGTTAGGCCCATATGCAGGTGAAGCAACGGATCACGATATAATTCCCTTCGGAAAAGGTATTTGTGGTCAAGTAGCCGTTTCAAATGAAAACTTTGTAGTACCTGACGTGCAAGCGCAAGACAATTATATTGCTTGTAGTATTTCAGTAAAATCTGAAATAGTTGTACCCTTATTTGTTGCAGGCGAAAATATAGGTCAAATTGATATTGATTCAGAAACCATTGATGCTTTCTCAGAAGAAGATGAACGCTTTTTAGAAAAAGTGAATCAAATGGTGGCTGAAATTCTTTAAGCTTTACATTTTAAAAGTACGCTGACTTAATTCCGTTCAAAACTTTAGCCTTTTTGTTGATAACCTAGAACATTTTATCAGTTCAAAAAAAGTATTTTTGCTTGCTTACGAATCCTAGCAATTTACTTTTAAAAATGAGCAATAAAAAAGCCACTTCAGCCCTAATTTCAGTTTTTCACAAAGAGGGTCTTGAACCCATAGTTCGAAAATTTCAAGAATTAGGTATTACTATATACTCAACCGGCGGAACCGAAAAATTCATAAAAGAATTAGGTATTGACGTTATCGCTGTTGAAGATGTAACAAGCTACCCCTCAATTCTTGGCGGACGCGTAAAAACATTACATCCAAAAGTATTTGGCGGTATTTTAAACAGGCAAGACAATGCTAATGATGTTGCTCAATTAGAAGAATTTGAAATTCCGCAATTAGATATTGTCATTGTTGATTTATATCCCTTTGAGAAAACTGTAGCAAGCGGAGCTTCTGAACAAGATATCATTGAAAAGATTGATATTGGCGGAATCTCTTTAATTCGTGCCGCAGCTAAAAATTATAAAGATGTACTTTGTGTTTCTTCTATGGAAGACTATACTGAAGTGTTAGAAATAATTTCTTCAAAAAACGGCACAACTACACTCGAAGATCGTAAAAGATTTGCAGCTAAATCGTTTAATGTTTCTTCTCATTATGATACTGCTATATTTAATTATTTCAATCAAGATCATGAGATAGCTGCATTAAAAGTTAGTGAAACGCAAGGCAAAGTTTTACGTTACGGAGAAAACCCACATCAAAAAGGATTTTTCTTTGGAGATTTTGATGCCATGTTTTCAAAATTGCACGGTAAAGAGCTTTCTTATAACAATCTCTTAGATGTTGATGCCGCAGTACAATTAATGCTAGAATTCAAAAATGATGCGCCAACATTTGCAATCTTAAAACATAATAATGCTTGTGGTCTCTCGCAAAGAGACACCTTACACCAAGCCTATGTTGATGCATTAGCTGGTGATCCTGTTTCTGCTTTTGGCGGCGTTTTAATCAGCAACAAAGAAATTGATGTAGCAACCGCTGAAGAGATTCATAAATTATTTTGTGAAGTTGTGATAGCACCAAGTTATAATGCTGATGCTTTAGCAATTTTACAAGGCAAGAAAAACAGAATCATTCTCATTCAAAATGAGGTAGAAATGCCAGAAATGATTGTTCGTACTTGTTTAAATGGCATGCTTCTTCAAGAAAAAGATCATAAAACTGATACTGTTGCCGATTTAAAAACCGCAACTACAAATGCGCCTTCCACAGAAGAAATCGACGATCTAATATTTGCTTCTAAATTATGTAAGCATACAAAAAGTAATACTATTGTTCTTGCTAAAAACAAGCAATTATTTGCTAGCGGTACAGGGCAAACTTCACGTGTAGATGCACTTAATCAGGCTATTCACAAAGCCAAGTCTTTCAATTTTGATTTAAACGGAGCGGTGATGGCAAGTGATGCATTTTTTCCGTTTCCTGACTGTGTAGAAATTGCGCAAAAAAGTGGTATAACAAGTGTTATTCAACCAGGAGGTTCTATTAAAGATCAGCTAAGTATTGATTACTGTAATGAAAATGGTGTTTCGATGGTCATGACTGGCACCCGTCATTTCAAGCATTAAAAGTCATTTTAGTATTGTTACACTTAAAGTACTTCTTGTTTTGTGACGTATAGATATAAATTCACAACATAAAATACGAAAGAACTGCTTATTTTATTACCTTTATCGATGAAATGCAACTCACAGATGCATGAAACATAACCAAACGAATTAACAATGGGATTTTTTGATTTCTTAACAGAGGAAATTGCCATCGATTTAGGAACGGCGAATACTCTTATTATTCATCTTGACAAAGTTGTGGTCGATAGTCCGTCAATTGTTGCTAGAGACCGTATTACAGGCAAAATCATTGCGGTTGGTAAAGAAGCCAACATGATGCAAGGTAAAACCCATGAAAACATTAAAACCATTCGACCTCTAAAAGATGGGGTAATTGCTGATTTTGATGCCTCTGAAAAGATGATCAATATGTTCATTAAGAACATACCGGCATTAAAGAAAAAATGGTTTCCGCCAGCATTAAGAATGGTTATTTGTATTCCTTCAGGAATCACAGAAGTTGAAATGAGAGCGGTAAAAGAGTCTGCAGAAAGAGTAAATGGTAAAGAAGTTTATCTTATTCATGAACCTATGGCAGCTGCAATTGGTATTGGCTTAGATATCATGCAGCCCAAAGGAAACATGATTGTTGATATAGGTGGTGGTACTACTGAAATTGCGGTTATCGCCTTAGGCGGAATTGTTTGTGACAAATCAGTTAAAATTGCAGGTGATGTATTTACAAATGATATCATTTATTATATGCGTACACAGCATAACCTTTATGTTGGAGAAAGTACAGCTGAAAACATCAAAATAGAAATTGGTTCTGCCACTGAAGATTTACAATCGCCACCAGATGAAAAATCAGTTCAAGGTAGAGATTTGTTAACAGGTAAACCAAAACAAGTTCAGATATCATATCGTGAAATTGCTAAGGCCCTTGATAAATCTATCTTAAGAGTTGAAGATGCTGTTATGGAGACACTTTCACAAACACCGCCTGAGCTTGCTGCTGATATCTATAATACAGGTATTTATTTAGCAGGTGGAGGGTCAATGTTAAGAGGTTTAGACCGTAGGCTTTCTCAAAAAACTGATCTACCAGTTTATATCGCTGAAGATCCATTAAGAGCAGTTGTTCGTGGTACCGGAATTGCTTTGAAAAATTTAGAACGCTACAAAAGCATTCTCATCAAGTAATGATTGGTTCAAAACATAATTGAGTAGCTTATTGTTGTCAACCTGAGCAATAGGTTGCTAAAATTTAAAGTGCATGCAGCAGATTATCAACTTTATCATAAGATATAGAAGCTTTTTACTCTATGTTTTTTTTATGTTGATTTCTATTGCCTTTACCATTCAAACGCATTCTTTTCATCAATCAAATTTTTTTAACTCTTCAAGTTGGATAACGGGTACTATTTATAGTGCTTCAAACAGTGTTACTTCATACTTTGACCTCGAAGATGAAAACCGATTATTACTCGAAGAGAATAAGCAACTTAGGTACCTGCTTTTTAATAGTCAAGAAAAAAACGCAGTACAACTTGATTCAATAAAACAATCTTATACCATAACCTCTGGTCAAATAATAAAAAATAGTTATGCCTTGCATAGAAACTACTTGACCATCAACAAAGGCGAAAATGACAGTGTGTTTCCTGATATGGGCGTAATATCAAGTAAAGGCATCATTGGTATCGTTGAAAACACCTCAAATAACTTTGCTAGAGTGCAGAGTATTTTAAACGCTAATTCAAGCATCAATGCAAAATTGAAAAATACCAATATTATTGGGTCTTTAAAATGGAACGAGGAGTCATACAATGTAGTTCAACTCATAGACATTCAGCGGCATGTTCAACTAAATGTAGGCGACACTATTGTCACAGGTAGTCAGAGTAGTATTTTTCCTGAGAATATCCCAATTGGTACTATTAATAAATTTAGCCTTGATACTGCCAAAAGTTTTTGGCGAATTGATGTAGCCCTTTTTAATGACATGACAAACCTTAAAAATGTATACATCATTGACAACAAAAATAAAGCTGAGATTTTAAAACTCGAAGAAGATTCTAATGATTAGCAATAATTTTGTTCTAAATGTAATTCGGTTTATATCACTAGTACTAGTGCAAGTATTGATATTCAATAAATTGAATTTCTTCGGATACATCAATCCAATGGTTTATATCTTGTTTCTCTACTGGTACCCAATCAAACAAAACAAAGAATTATTTATTGTTTTGTGTTTTGTATTAGGCCTATTTATTGATTTCTTTTCAGACACCATGGCAATTAATACTGCGGCAACAGTAACCATAGCTTTTTTGAGACCAAGTATCATGAGATTTGTATTTGGAGTTAACTATGAATTTCAAAGTTTTAAACTTGGCAACGCCACAAGGTTACAACAATTCACTTTTTTAATAGTTTTAATAGTAATACATCATTTAATGTATTTCATATTAGAAATTTTTAGCTTTGGTAATATTTTTCTAATACTGAAAAAGGTATTTTCAATAAGTTTAGCAACGCTGGTACTATGTACTCTATTTAGTTCACTTTTTAGTGTAGCGAAAGAATGAAAAAACTTCTATTATCATCAATTATTATAATCATAGGCATAACCTTTTTAGGTAGGCTTTCTTATTTGCAAATTTTTAATTTTTCTCAAGACCAAATTTTAGAAGACCCCGCAATTAAAGCAATATATGATTACCCTGAAAGAGGGTATATCTATGATAGAAATAACAAATTATTGGTAGGTAATGATCCGGCCTATGATGTCATGGTGATACCAAGAGAGGTTAAATCTTTAGATACTTTAGAATTCTGTGCTTTATTAGACATAGATAAAGCTAGATTTATAAAACAGTTAAAAAAAGCACGCAATTATTCAACTAGACTACCTTCAGTTTTAGTACCCCAATTATCAAAAGAAGATTATGCCCGACTTCAAGAGAAGATGCGCAGATATACGGGCTTTTACATACAAAAAAGACTACTTCGCTATTACAACACTAATAGTGCAGCAAATGTTTTAGGATACATTAGTGAGGTCAACGAAAGAGATCTCGCAAAAAATGCGACTTACGTACAAGGTGAACTTACCGGCAGAACAGGTGTAGAACGCGTTTATGAAGATACGCTTAGAGGACGTAAAGGTGTACAATACCTTCAAAAAGATAGATTCAACAGAGACATTGGAAAGTACAAAGATGGCGATCTTGATGTTGAACCAGTTCAAGGCAAAGAAATTCAAATCACTATTGATAAAGAATTACAAGAATACGGTGAAAGATTAATGAAAGGAAAATGGGGCGGCATTGTAGCTATAGAACCCTCTTCAGGAGAAATATTGACTATGATTTCTGGGCCAACTTATGAACCTTCATTACTCGTAGGAAGAAAAAGATCAAGAAACTACACCCGATTATATAATGATTCTATTGCCAAACCTACCTTTGACCGATCCATCTCTTTTGAGAAGAGTCCGGGGTCGCCTTTTAAAGCTATTAACGCACTCATTGCTTTACAAGAAGGGGTAATTATACCGCAAACCACTTTTAAATGTTACAACGGGTTTTATATTAGAAATCGTAAAAAAGGATGCCATTGTGGTGGCGGAATTAGAAACTTAAATATCGGTATTTATGAATCTTGTAACGCCTATTTTGTAGGCACTTACAAAAAGATCTTTGAAAAATTTGAAACCAATACTGAAGCTATGAATACATGGGAAAAACATGTGCGTAGTTTTGGCTTAGGCAGCTATTTAGGATCTGACCTACATACCGGCAGACCTGGCACCGTACCTAGCGCATCATTATATGATAAGTGGTATGGTAAAGGAAACCGAAGATGGTCTGCGATTACTACATATTCAAATGCCATAGGACAAGGCGAGGTTAACGTTACCCCCGTTCAGCTTGCCAATATGACGGCTGCAATTGCCAATAGAGGTCATTTTTTTACACCGCATATTCTTAAAAAAATTGATGGAGAAGAAATTTCAAACCCTGTTTTTTCAGTAGCCAAATACACGACAATTGATAAAAAACACTTTGAACCTGTAATTCAAGGTATGGTTGACGTGTATAAAAAAGGTACGGCTAGAAATGTACAAATACCAGGTATTGAAATTGCAGGTAAAACAGGAACCGTTGAAAATTTCATGAAAATTGATAGTGTTAGGATGCAACTAACTGACAATTCAGTTTTTGTTGCTTTCGCGCCGGTTGATAATCCTAAAATTGCGATTGCCGTGTATATACAAAATGGATATTACGGTGGTCGATACGCTGGTCATATTGCCTCTTTATTAATTGAAAAATATCTCAAAGGCGAAATAACTCGAAAAGATTTAGAGCATCGAATGCTCACACGATCTTTAGAAGCTGAATATCAAAAACCGTACAGCGGAGAGCCTTTTGAAATTAATGAATATGATTGGAGTAAACATGAAATTTCATTACCAGATGAAAAAGAAGAACCCAAAAAGGAGTAGATAAGAATGAGCGGCAAAAATACTCTTAAACGCGTTGATTGGCTTACTGTCTTAATTTACTTTGCACTTGTAGCCATAGGCTGGCTAAATATTTACTCTAGCACATTTACTGATGCTAGCACTTCTATTTTTGATTTTGGCACCCTACACGGCAAACAATTGTTTTTTATAGGTGTCAGTTGTTTAGCCATTATTCTTGTTTTGGCCCTTGAAGCTAGTTTTTACGAGCGTTTCTCTAGTTTGTTATACGTTATTTCACTTGTTTTACTACTGGGGTTATTTCCTTTTGGTAAAACCATTGCTGGTGCCACATCGTGGTATGACCTCGGATTTTTTAACTTACAACCTTCTGAACTGGCGAAAGTAGCAACGGCCCTTGCCTTAGCTAAATACTTAAGTGACATTCAAACTGATATCAAAAGAACTAAAGATCAATTAATTGCATTTCTTGTACTTTTTATTCCCGTAATATTAATTGTACCCCAGCCTGATCCTGGCAGTGCTCTTGTATTTTTAGCATTGGTTATTGTACTTTTTCGAGAAGGATTTCCGTTATTTTATTTAGCACTTGCATTTCTTATTGTTGCTACTTTTATAACCACACTAATGTTCGGCTCTGTGTGGGTAAGCATTGTTTTGGCATTACTAATTTTTCTGATTTTCGTCTTAAAGAAAAAGACCTTTAAAATTCCAGTTATTCCATTACTTTCTATTGGGGCAGGACTAATTTTATTTTCTTTTTCAGTAAACTTTGTTTTTAATAATGTATTTGAAGAACGTCATAGAAACCGTTTTAATCTTTGGCTGCGACTTGAAAAAGACCCTGCCAAACTAGAAAATATTAGAAAAACTATAGGTTACAATACATATCAATCTGAAAAAGCAATTGAATCTGGAGGTTTATCAGGTAAAGGCTTTCTTGAAGGCACCAGAACTAAGGGTAATTTTGTGCCCGAACAACATACTGATTATATTTTTAGTACCGTTGGAGAAGAGTGGGGTTTTACAGGCTGCCTTTTTGTAATTGTACTTTTCACTATCCTGATTATGAGAGCTATTTTTATTGCAGAAAGACAAAAAAGTCAATTTAACAGAGTGTATTGCTATTCCGTGGCAAGCATCCTATTTGTGCATTTTTTTGTTAATATAGGCATGGTAATTGGTATTGTTCCTACCGTTGGTATCCCCCTACC
>CALFUL010000002.1 GCA_937929935.1 uncultured Flavobacteriaceae bacterium
AAAAGACTATTGACTTAACCTTCAAATAGAATCGATTTTTAGTGGTTCACTTTAATCCGCTGTGCTATGCTCAATTTGAACCGCCGTGGGTGGTTCACTTTAATCCGCCGCAGGTGGTATACTATGTCCGTTTTTTGCAACTATAGAGCTAAATAAGTCTATTTTATTATGAGCCTTATGAATTATATTCTTTCTTCTTAACAATAATATTTCTACCATTGGGTCATCTCTAAAAACCCCATTCTTAAAGTCAAAATACTTTAATAAGCGTTTTGAAATTAAAGAGTATTCCTCAAATTCTTCCTCTGTTAATTCAACAATTAATGGGTAATATTTATAACCAGTTAAAAAGCCAAATTCCATAGCTTTTTCCATACTAAAGTTATATGTATATGGAGGAGTGTCATTGAAAAATTGGTCTATTGCTATAGTTCCTTCTGGGTCATAAATTCTTTTAGGTGTAGCTGATAAACCAATTTTTCTAGTAACATTAAGATTGGATAGCTTACTCTTAATATTATTTGCTCCCATATTGTGAGCCTCATCTGCAATTAAAAGAAATTCTGATTGAATTTTTTTGTAAAGGTTTTGAAACCTGTCTAATGTGAAACTCCCATATGTGGAAATTATTACTAGGTCTTCTTTTAGTCCCCATGAGTAATTGCTACAGTAATTTGCAAATTTTTTCCCCCAATTATTTCCTCCACCAACTTTTAAAATATTACGAAAATTGAAGGATTTAACCTCCTCTTCCCATTGATTTAATAGGGCTATAGAAGGTGCTAGAATTATAGCTCTATAGTTTCCCTCGTCAGTATATATATTTAATAAACAATTCAATGAAGTTATGGTTTTTCCAGTTCCTGTAGCCATAGCAAAAACACCAGAATAATTATTTTTTTTCCAAGCTATATAGGCATCTTTTTGATAGTCTCTAGGACCCTGTGAAAAAGGAAATTTAGGTGTATTTATTATTTCTTCAAGTTTTGCTTCAAACCTTTCCTTTTTTTTACTTACAATGGCTTTAACCTTTGCGCCATAAATGTCATTTTCTAATTTAAGAGAGTCATCTAATAGGTCATTAATGTTTTTATCTCTGCCTATAGAATTTATTATTACTTCAATCTGTTCTTTGTCAATATAATTATAGCTTGTATGCTCTTTATTTATAATTGCTTCAAATTGTTTTTTGTCTTCTTCTATAATAGCTTTTGCAACATTGCTAACCCAAGGAGCATTTACCTGAAAACTTTCTGAATTTTTTAAAAGAGCTGGCAGAGTGAAGTTAATACTTCCTTCTGTGCTTATATAGGTCTCACCATCATAAAGAAGCATTTTTTTTCTATGAGCCAGATTAGTCCCATTAAATTTTACTGGAACTATAACTAGCCTGTTTTCTTTGAGTAAATATTTTAGACAGTCAAAAAAATGCTTCCCTTCTTGACTTAAATTATTCTCTAACTCAGCTAGGTCTCCAAATATATCTAATACTTTGTCTTCATCTTTAATAGTAGTATTATCTATTAAATTTTTGTAGTCAGATTCACTGTAGACATGATTAGTAACCAATCTCATTACACCCCCATTGAAAACAAACTCAGCAATGCTTTGAGATAATACTTTTATTGCATTTGAGCTAAAATAACCAAGGAGTAAATCTATTGTTTTAGATATTGGGAAGGCATCTTCGTAAAATTCTAACGGTATATTATCGGAATCCGAACTGTATTTAAACGTTTTTGGAAAAGTAATATCCCTGAATTTTTTTGACATATAAACCTGTAAGGTATAAGATTAACGATTGAGTAGGAAAAATAATATTAATTCAGTTGAATAAAAATTTTTTTTAAAATTTTTACAAGTAGTAGTAATGTAAGTGCAAACTGCCTTCTCAAATACCCCCACCCAATGTTGGTTGGGGAAATACCCCACCCCACTTTATATAACAAACAATTTTTTCTGGCAGGAATAAAAACTCAAGGTGATAGCTGAGGTTTTCCTATGAAATGATAGGTTGTTTCTAAGTGGTGAATTTTCAACTCAAAAATTTATAGAAATGGTTAGAATCATTGGTTACAAAGAACGAGAGAATGAGGAAGGAATTCCATTCTTTCTTTTAGAACTACAAGGAGGCATTGAAATGGTATTAAGCAAAACCACTAATAGGTATTATGCAACAGCTAAGAAAGCATACATATCTTCAACATTTGATGAGCAGACTTGCCAGGCTTTAATTGGCACAGAAATGCAAGGTAAAATCATTAAAGAAGAATGTGAGCCTTATGATTATGTTATTAAAGAAACAGGTGAGGAAATCACATTATATCATAGATGGGTTTATATGGCAGAAGAGGTTCAAGAAGCTGTAAAACCTCAAGAGTTGGCAAAGCCCAACATGTCTCCAGTAGAGGCTGTTTTAGCAGAGCCGGAAACCTTTAGTGCTAATGGAGTACTGGAGCATGTTTAATCTAAGGGGTGTTACTGAAACGGTAATGCCCTTTACTATATAGTATTTATGGAATTATCAGAAATAAAGGTATCGTACAGACCCAATAAACCAAGCACAATCAGTTTGAATAATAGTGAATCTATTTTTAGGATGGTACTTGACCATTGGAACAAGGACACTATAGAACTACAGGAAGAAATGAAAGTGGTCTTATTGAACCGTTCTAACCAGTTATTGGGCATCTATGAATTATCAAAAGGTGGAATTACAGGAACTATAATCGATGTGAAACTGTTATTAAGTGTTGCGCTTAAATGTGTGGCATCAAATATTATACTAGTTCATAATCACCCTAGTGGAAATCTAAGACCAAGTAAAGCTGACATTTCAATTACCAATAAAATAAAGAGAGCAGCTAAACAAGTGGATTTGCTGTTACTTGACCATTTAATTATTTCTAAAGAATGGTATTACAGTTTTGCTGATAATGGGAAGGTTTAGAAAATTAATATGAATGTGTAGTAAGTAAATATCTGCTATTTAAGAGTCAATTTTCAATCTTAAAAAAGTTACAGATATAGATTAATAGCGGAAATTATTCAAGAGCTTCAAACTCCATTAATTCTTTAATGGATACTTCAAGAGCATTAGCAATACGGTATAACGTAAAAATAGTAGGGTTAGTTCTTCCTGATTCTATTCTAGAAATATTGGTGGTGTCAAACTTGCCAAGCATTCTAGCTGCTAAGTCTACCTGAGAAAATCCTTTATTCTCTCTAAGTTTTTGTATTCTAGAACCAATAGAAATGAGGAGGTTGTTTCTAGTTTTCTTTAATGCTATTTCGCTATTACTTGCCATTTATGGCAATATTCTCATTTATGGTGACGTTCTTAATGCCATATATGACAAGTTGGTAAATAATTAACCTTTTAGATATAAATTATGAAACAGATTTTTTTAGTATTAATAGCGGTTTTCGCTTTGATATCATGTACAGAAGATGGTATGGATGATGCAACAAACCTTCCAGAAAATATTTTTGAAGGTAGCGTTCAGTTAAATACTCAAATTGATGTAGATGACTTTGGAAGTCTAAATTATACACGAATTAACGGCAGTCTTACAATTCGAAAGGAAATAGGAAAAACTGAAATTACAGATTTATCCCCCCTTAAAAGTCTAACCTTTATCAATGGTCGTCTTTCTATTCATGATAATTCTCTGATAAAGAATTTAAAAGGATTGGATAATATAGAAGCAGTAGCTGAAGACCTACGGATTACCTCAAATGATTTATTGGAGAGTATTTCTGATTTGGAATCTTTATCTCAAATAGGTGGTGAATTACATGTGAGCAGTAACAATAAAATTGAAAGTTTAAGTGGCTTAGACAAAATAGAGACAGTAGCTGCATTATATATTAATCGCAATGAATCATTGACCAGTTTGAGTGAACTTAATCAACTGGAAACTGTCTCCCATGCGGTACAAATAGAAAACAATAGTACGTTGACTGATTTTTGCGGTATTACAAATTTTGCAGAAGGCAGGGAGTTTGCGGTTAGTATTGAAGGTAATAACTACAATCCTACTATTGAAGATATTAAAGAAGGTTATTGCAGTACTTCACTTTATTGGAACAAACCAATAATAGTTCAATTTAAAGGGCAAGTTTATGTGTCCGATGAGTGTTTTAGCACAGAAGAGTTCCAAGATGGCGCAAGTATTTGGGACAATTTAGCAAATGGCTTAAATGTTCAAATTGATTTTTTAGGTGATAATAATACTATTAATGAAGAGGAACTTTTGCTGTTTGAAGGTGAATACACTAAGGAGATTGAGTTAACGGCTAAACAAGTAGACATAAAAGTTTTACTTACAGATTATAGCAATATCAATTCCACAAACAAAGGAGTGTTTTTTGCCCCTTCTGAAATTTTGATAAAACATTCGGATGGTACAATTTTAAAAGAAGAAACATTAAATAATGGTTTGATTCTCTGTAATTCTAGTACTAATTACTATGCTGTTCAGTTTACATATGATAGGGTAAATGAAACTTTCTCTAGTGAGTATACTAACTATTAACCCATAAGTAAGAACTTCAAAAATGAAAGAACTTTTTAAAGATATTATCGCTGGTGTTCATGACTTTGGTAATTCGGTTGGCAATTTTGTAAGTGGTATTATACTCATAGCTATTTTTCTTATTCTACTTATAGGTATAATTGCTTTGTGTATTTGGTTAAGAGGGTTATTTCAAAAATGGGGTGAAAAAGGAGGTAAGAAAAGGGAACGCTTTGTTTTTATAGTTTTAAATAGCTTGTTTGCCTTTTCAATCCTATCATTTATTGGAGCTGTTATTTATTTTTTTTGGCTAGAATTACTTTATTTTTTGGGATTTTGTGTACTGGTGATTTTATGGTCATTAGTGTCAGAACGTCTCAACAAAAATATAGTAGAATATGATTGAGATTGAAAATATCAAAGAATGGCTGAATTCCAACAAGCATAAGGTCAACATCTATATAAATAGGACCGAATGCCATAGATGGAAAGCATGGCGGAGAGACTCAAGATTGCCTGTCATTGGATGCGCCGGCAAAGAAGAAAGAAACGACGAATGCATTTTCATTGAAGTATTTTATGGTGTTTTCCAGTATTACAAATCGGTAAAAAATGAATCAGTATACATTGATGCGCTTCTAGAATATGAGCAAATGGAACTTAATGAAGATACGGTATCTACTTGGCGCAATAAATACGAACAGCAAATAGATGACATTCAATTTCATGGAAGCAAGTTTCAGGTTGTTATTAATAAGGATAGGAATGAGATACTTGAAGTGGTATTACCTCAAGAAGAGCTGAAACATATAGTAAAGTTCAAGGAAGTATACTGGAATTATTGAAAACAGTTTGACTAAAAAAGAAAAACAGGCCACCCATAAAAACGGGTGGTTTTTTTATATCTAAAATTGAACACTATGAACATTAATTTTATACCTTTTAAGTTAGGTATGCAGTATGAGAATTGGGAGTTTGATTTGGAACCAGACTTTGAAACCACAGAGTTTGACAGATATCTTTATATTAAGAAAGATATGAATACACTTCTGAGTATTCCAGTGGAGCGTATTTATCTATCGTTCAATGCTGATATTTTATTTATGGTTGAGTATGAGTTTAGAAGAAAATATTTTGAACCTTTGAAATCGCAACTTGAGATTATTTTGGAGAAAGGTATTTTTCGAGATTCTGACAAATGCCTTGAATGGAGATATGATGATTTGACTTTGTAAGTTTACAGAAATTGGAAAGGTTATGTACTAACATATAAATCGTAATGAATTAAATTCGCCTACAACATTTCGGAAACAAATTATCGACGTAATGATGTTTGATGCAAAAGAATGAAAACCGCTAAACTTATAAATTGTTGTTTTTCAAATCATTATAAATAAATGAAAGGCAATGAAAAGTAATTGTAACCGTCTGTTAATCAGAGGGTCCAAGGTTCGAGTCCTTGAGGGGGAGCATTATAAGTCCAGTAAGCACTATGTTTACTGGATTTTTTGTTTCTGAAAGTTATTGGGCAAGAGGCCTGTGCCGAGTATTTCGGCAAACTCAATAGAGACTTCGTGGAGGTAAGGGGCAGCATTAAAAAGCCGTTCAAGCAATTGAAGGTTTTTTTGTTTTCAACAACTACGCACATTCACATCCTTTTAAATCAAACTATACGTAACTTTGAGATAAGGCACTTAAAACACCAACTTTTATTTTAAAATGGATCCTAAAAAACTATTTAGCGAATTTGATTCTGTTTCAGCCAAGGCATGGAAACAAAAAATTCAATTTGACCTCAAAGGTGCTGATTATAATGAAAAATTGGTTTGGGAGTCTCGAGAAGGCATCAAAGTAAAACCTTTTTATCATGATGATGATCAGGTTCCTTCTTACGCAGCCCAACATACCTTAGATACTTTTAAAATAGGGCAATCAATTTTTGCGGCAATTGCAAATGCAGCTAATAAAAAGGCTAAAAATTTTCTAGCAAAAGGGGCTGAATCGCTTTATTTTATTATTCCTTCTGATACCATTGAGATAGCATTACTTTTTGACGGTATCGATTTGTCAAAAACAGTGATCTATTTAGAATTCCAGTTTTTATCAGCTACCTATGTTCGTCAAATACTTGATTTTGTAAGAGAAGATTATAAGAATCTGTATTTGAATATTGATATCATCGGTAATTTAGCACGAACCGGAAATTGGTTTTTTAATTTGGAAAAAGATTATAAAGAATTAGAAGCGATACTCGGTTTTAAAATTCAAAATAGTATTTCTGTTGATGTTGCTTTATATCAAAATGCAGGAGCGAACAGAACACAGCAATTGGCATATGCTTTAGCGCACGCCAATGAGTACTTAAATCATAGCCATACCAATGGGGGTGTAAGCACCCTAACCTTTAAGGTGGCTGTTGATACCAATTACTTTTTTGAAATCGCCAAATTAAGAGCACTTCGTATTTTATATGCCCATCTTGCCCAATCATACGGGTTTTCTGAAGTCTGTCACATAATTGCAGTACCCACTCAAAGAAATAAGACCCTTTATAACTACAACAGTAATATGATGCGCACCACTACTGAAAGTATGGCGGCGGTTTCAGGAGGGGCTGATGTGGTTATCAATGCGCCCTATGACGCTATTTTTCACAAAAAAAATGAATTTGGTGATCGCATTGCTTTAAATCAACTCTTGCTTTTAAAAAATGAAAGCTATTTTGATGCCGTACAAAACGCGGCTGATGGCGCTTATTATATTGAAAGTCTGACGCATGAACTTGCTGAAAAGGCACTACAAGTTTTCAAAGACATTGAAAAAACAGGAGGTTTTTTGAAACAATTGAAAGTAGATACCATTCAAAGAAAAATAATAGAAAGTGCTCAAAAACAGCAATCTCAATTTGATACTGGTAAAGAAATTTTAGTGGGTACAAATGTTTTTAAAAATGAACAGGATAAAGTGAAAGATAATTTAGAACTGTATCCGTTTCTCAAAACAAACGCCCGAAAAACGTTAATTCAACCTATTCTAGAAAAACGTTTGGCTGAAAAGGCAGAACAAAAAAGATTAGATGATGAGTAGGAAGGATGTGTCGCAATTAAAATTGCAGTACAAAGTACAAAGTACAAAGTATGAAGATGAAAGTCATCTATCGAACCCTCAGCGTCAAAATGAGCCATTCGAAACCGCCGAAAAAATTGACATTAAACCCATTTTTTCGAAAGAAGATCTTGCAGAAGCAGAACATCTTGATTTTGCGGCAGGAATTCCGCCCTATTTACGCGGACCCTATTCAACCATGTATGTGCGTAGACCCTGGACGATTAGACAATATGCCGGATTTTCTACGGCTGAAGAGAGTAATGCCTTCTATTTAAGAAATTTAAAAGCAGGTCAAAAAGGACTCTCGGTAGCTTTTGATTTGCCAACACATCGTGGGTATGATAGTGATCATGAGCGCGTAGTGGGTGATGTAGGTAAGGCTGGTGTTGCCATTGATTCGGTTGAGGACATGAAGATTTTATTCAATCAAATTCCGCTAGAAGAAATGTCTGTTTCAATGACTATGAATGGTGCGGTGCTTCCTATTATGGCGTTTTATATTGTTGCTGCTGAGGAACAAGGGGTTGATAAAAGTGTACTTGCCGGAACTATTCAAAATGATATTTTGAAAGAGTTTATGGTGCGAAACACCTATATCTATCCGCCAAAACATTCGATGAACATAGTGGCAGATATTTTTGAATATACCAGTAAGCACATGCCTAAATTTAATAGCATTAGTGTTTCTGGTTACCACATGCATGAGGCTGGTGCTACGGCTGATATCGAATTGGCGTATACCTTAGCTGACGGCTTAGAATATATTAGAACTGGTTTAAAAGCCGGATTGCAGATTGATGATTTTGCACCTCGAATTTCTTTTTTCTGGGGAATAGGGATGAATCACTTTATGGAAATTGCCAAATTGAGAGCCGCCCGAATGCTCTGGGCAAAATTGGTCAAACAATTTAATCCGAAGAATCAGAAATCTTTAGCCTTAAGAACGCATTGCCAAACTAGCGGATGGAGTCTTACTGAACAAGACCCTTTTAACAATGTAGCACGAACTACTATTGAAGCTATGGCTGCTGTATTCGGCGGCACACAAAGTTTACATACCAATGCCTTAGATGAAGCCATTGCTTTACCCACTGATTTTTCAGCTCGAATTGCAAGAGAAACACAAATCTTTCTGCAAGAAGAAACTAAAATCACAAAAACGGTGGATCCGTGGGCAGGCAGTTATTATGTAGAATACTTGACCGATCAACTTTCAAAAAAGGCATGGCATTTAATCGAAGAGATTGAAGAGCTCGGCGGTATGACCAAAGCCATTGAAGCAGGCATACCCAAAATGAGAATTGAGCAAGCTGCGGCACGCAAGCAGGCACGTATTGATAGCGGACAAGATATTATTGTGGGGGTTAATAAGTATCAATTAGAAGAGGAAGATGCATTACAAATTTTAGAGGTTGACAATCAAGAAGTGAGAAGGCAGCAATTAGAGCGATTAGAAGCCATTAAAAAGTCACGTGATGCACTGGCGGTTAAAAAGGCATTGACTGAATTGACAAATGCCGCTCACGAAAAAGTGAACCCTGATAGTCATCAGAGAAATAATTTATTAGCTTTAGCCATAGAAGCCGCTCGAGTCAGAGCAACATTAGGCGAAATTAGTGATGCTTTAGAAGTTGCTTTTGGGCGACATAAAGCAGAAATAAAATCATTTACAGGCGTGTATTCAAAAGAAATTAAAAATGATGACGAGTTTGAAAAAGCGAAAGCGTTAGCTGATGTTTTTGCGAAACAAGATGGCCGAAGACCCCGTATTATGATTGCAAAAATGGGTCAAGACGGGCATGATCGCGGCGCAAAAGTCGTGGCAACTGGCTATGCTGATTTAGGTTTTGATGTAGATATTGGTCCGTTATTTCAAACACCACAAGAGGTCGCCAAGCAGGCTGTTGAAAATGATGTTCATATTTTGGGTATCTCTTCTTTAGCAGCAGGTCATAAAACCTTAGTGCCTGAGGTACTCACCCAATTGAAAAATTATGGTCGTGATGATATAATGGTTATTGTGGGCGGTGTGATACCCAAACAAGATTATAATTTCTTGTATGATCAGGGCGTAGTAGGTATTTACGGCCCGGGTTCAAAAATCAGTGCCGCAGCCATTGAAATTCTAGAAATATTACTCGATAAGTGGGCTTAAAATAACCACTTTGATGCTCATTCTGATACGATAAGAATTAATTCATCGGTTTTTTAAACTTTAAGAATCAGATTTCTTTTTCAAAAATCAATTCAAAATAACTAGCAGAACCGTAACCACTCATTGCCGGAGCAAAAATCTGTTTAAATCTCCAACCTTTTTTCGCGTAGGATTCAATTATTTCGCGATGATCTCTCGCTGGCCTACTTTTCATGAAACCGGACTTCATTTCAATTTTTACAAACTCATATTTATACATAAATTATCCTTTATTAGAACTTTAAAAATTTATCAATCTTTATAGGATTATCAAAATTTCCCCAGAAATATTCAATCTCTATTGTAGTATCCAAAACCCTATAAAACATTGTTGTATGTTTTGTGATGAATGCTTCACGACTGATATTATCATATTCAGATACCTTAAACATTTCTGGATTCTTAATAATCAGATTAATAGTATTATCAATATTGTCAACAAAACTACTCGCAATCTCAATATTCCAGATATCCAAAAGATAATTTACTATACCATTGAAAGACGTATCCGCTTTTCTTGTCCAAATCACATTCATGTACGTAGCTTTTGACGCACATCATTCATAACATCTTTATGTTTTCTGATTCTTCCATTCTTACTATCATCACGGCTGGCTCTAAGAGCTTCCTTTATTTCGAAAGCTTTTGCTTCCTCGGGAAATAATATGCTACTAAGAATTACCATTTCATCAACAGAAAAATTCTTCTTTTTAATCTTATTGTAAAATGTTGCGCGAGAGACCCCAAGTTGCTCTATTAAATACTCTTTTTTGAACTTACTGTCATCGATATAGCTATCGATATTTTCAAGTATACCTTGATATTTATAAACAATGTCTAACATTTAGATGTATATTTAATAATAATATTAGGCTAATATATCTAAAATATTAGAAAATTACAATAGAACTATCCTTTATTTGAACTTTACTGAAGTTATGAGCTTTAAATTCTAGAGGGTAAGAAATCATGTCACAGACTAGCTCCGGCATGGGCCTGCGCCTGTAAATTTTTTAGTTCGAGCGCCTAAATTAAACCCTATAATAATCTCCTTTCCAACTTTTAATACTCGATTTAATTTCTTTGGCAGAAAGTTTTTCTTTTAAAGCTTTTTCCATCAAAGGTAAAAACTCATAATCGCTAGCGAAACGTAAGGCAATTATTTGCGACATTCTCAAATCTGCAGGAAGTAGTTTTCCGGTCATAACATAATGTCTCATATTTTCTTCAGCTCTAATAGCTCTGTCTTGTGCTTTTAAAGGAAATGTTCTCACATACCAAGCCATCAGAATCAAGATAATGGCAATTAACACCATTAAAGATGCCAAATACAAGTTTTCTGATGTGGTTCTAAAAAGATGATATACCGATCCAGTTAATAATGCAACTAAGGCAACAAATAAAACGCCGTGAAACCCTGTTACTAGTTTTGCGTGATTTTTAAGATTCTGATCTTTCATTTTATAATTTTTGATAAAGATACTCGTATAATACCATTTTGCTCAAGTTGTTAGTAAGGGTGTGAAACCCATCGATGCAAAAACGTACGTTAAGGGATTTCTCCGTTTATTTGAACTTTGCGATTTTCGAAAATTGTATAAAAAATTTATAAATTTCGTTCAAAATCCTGTCGCTGTCCTAAAATACGAACGATGAAAATTCCTTTTTTGGTTGGTTCGTAAAAAATGGTGTGAGCTTTAAAATTGTATTTTTTCAAAGGAGCTGCAAACTCGGCAGCACTTCGTCCAATTTCAGGTTCACTTGCTAGATATTGTAAAGTGTGGATTAACTCAGTTACATAATCATATGTCTGTGCTTCTCCCCAAACCTCAAGTGTGTAATCTACAATGTCATCAATATCGCTATCCGCTTTCGATGATAAATAATAACTAGACATTTTACTTATTGTTTTTCCTGTCGATAGCAGCTTTAACTATCTCATCTAGAGTTCTTTTTTTAGAACTCACACCACTTTCATAGCCTTCCTGTATAGCCGCTTTAGTGGTTAAATATCCTCTATTTCGTTCTTCGTCCAAACGTATTAAATGACGTAGGTATTCGCTGTCATTTGCAAAGCCTCCATTTTCGATTTGCAGTTTAATCCATTGATCTTGAGAATCAGTGATAGTCAATGATTTTCTAATTGTAGCCATAATGATATAGTATTGAACATACAATATACGCAAAATAGCATATAAAAAGCACGTATTTTCTGCTTTAAAATCTAAATCATCCTTTATTTGAACTTTAGTCTAGAAACTTAATAAGGTCTCTACCACCATATAAAACCCTTACAATTCTAATTTTATCTTTTAAAATTCGGTAAAATATAATATGAGAAATGTAAGGTAAACTATAAAGACTTTTTTTGATATCATTTCTTGTTCGACCTATTTGATAATTCGCACTTAACTTATCAAAGTGCTCTTCAAGATCTATCTAATATTTAATTGCTTGATCATGACCAAACTTACCTACACCAAATTCATAGATTTCATCAATGTCGGCTTTGCTTTCTTCAGAGAGAAAATAGTGATATTTCATTTACGCTTCTTGGATGCTATTATCTGGCTCATTGACAAATTACTGTCCGGGCCATCCCATCCTTTTTCAATTTCCCTTCTTAAATCGCGAATAACTTTTTCTCTATAAATACCGTGTAATCTTAGCGCATCCCTTATAACTTCACTATTGTTTTGATACTCACCTGAAGCAACTTGCTCATTTATGTATGCTTCCTGTTTTTTCGTAAAACTGATATTCATAACTATAATAATTTACTACTAAAATAACAATAAATGTCCAAATAAGATAAATATGGACATCCTATTCGATATATGGCCAGATTAAACCTATCGTTTATTTGAACTTTAAAAGTGCCGACTTTAGATACTTAATTATGCTAGAATTTATAAATGTAATTTGCTTGCATGACTATAAAAATTAAAGAAATAGCTAAAAATAAAAACACGTCTTTTCTTATATCGACAATGGTTTTACCTTCTTTTAGTGGATAGGGCGGTCAAAGTGAGCCACCTCGGGCGGATGAAAGTGAGCATAGCAAATCAAGTGCTCAAAATCGATTCTATTTAGGTTTAAAATTAGTGTTTATTTCTTAGTTTTTTTCGCATTGATTCTCCTTTAATATT
>CALFUL010000003.1 GCA_937929935.1 uncultured Flavobacteriaceae bacterium
TTAAGATGATAAATACTAAAGTGATAATGGCTTTCATAACTTGTGATTTGTTATTATTATAACTCTCACAAGTGTACTTTGAAGGGTGGTCAATCGCTCAAAACCCCTTTATTTTCGGTATCTTACAAAATATCAGACAAAGTGTAAAAAACTATCGATAACGGTATGAATACGCATTTTCATCTTACCGAAACTATTGGTATTTCAACCTTGAAATCAATTCAGAAATGACTTCAAATATTCAAAAAACAGAAAAATTAGATAGTAACTCAGGGTTCTAGTTTGGGTATAAGACCCTTTTTAGGCCTATTTTCTATCAAAAGAACTAAAACAGTACCTAAAGTATAGGCAACCAAATCTTGTATACTAAAACTGTTGCCAAAAATCAGATTCGCCCATTTATTATTTTGAAGCCCTAATACTTCAAGAAATGCGGTTTGTTGCAAAAACTCTACAAAATAGGCAATGGCTAAGGTTATAATTCCAATGATCATTGGTTTTGCTTTTAAAAAGCTTTTGAGAAAACAATAGATTAGTATGACTACTAAAAAATCGCCTATGGTATGACGAATGAATCCTGACTTTAGGTAATACGCAATGGCTACTTCTATAAAGAAGAGTAGCAAAAAGAAGATGAAATATATTTTATTAAATGTAAGCTTCATGATGTATGTTTTGTTAGAAAAGAGCGTTGATTTTAACATTTTCCCCTCTAGTAAGAGGGGATTAAGGGGTGTGTTATTTAAGGTTATTTCCGTCATCCTAGTCACACTTCCCTTAGGAAGGAAGGCTTTGCCTCTCTTTAATTTTCAAAACCGACTGAAGCACTGAAAACAAAATCCATAGAAAAAATCCGAATGCAAAAGTGATCAACCATACTTTGGGTTCTTTCAAGCTAAATGCAATTTGATAAAATAGGGTAGCAGGTTTGGTAGTAATATCCCACGAGTTGAAACGTAGAAATCGACCTAAATAAATGCCGTAGCCGCTAAGCAAGCAAATGGTTAATAAAGTGATGTTAGCGATTTTGTTTCCGTAATACCTATGAATGATTGAAAACATATCCAACATAGATAACAATCCTAAGAGTAATCCGTTGAACGCAAAAACAAAAACTAAAAAAAGGTCATACCACACCAAACTTGAACTGTCATTGTGTAAATGCACTAAATCAGTAATGATATAAGGGCTATTAGGTAAAAATAGGAGCCATAAAAGAAAACCAAAAAAGTAGAGCAACTTCAAATGTTTAAAATTGGCATAGTACCGTAATACTTGTGTGATGGCAAACGGAATTCCTGCTAAAAAGAGGTTCCAGACTAAAAAAAGATAGAATCTACTTTCTGTTATTTTAATTCTAAAAAATAATAACAGCAATGCAAACCCTATTGAAAGTGCTAAGTTTAGGTACAATGTATTGTGCGTGACTCGTTTTATAAAATTAAATTTCATGTCTTAAAGAATTTCTAAATAGATTGCTGATATAGGTATGTTGATGATGATAAGACAAATAGCCTTTAGGTGTTCTTGTAAATCTTTTCGTCTTCTAAGTGTATTTATCAAGAGCGGCAGTAGCATTAAGCCATTGGTAACACTAATAACCATGGCTAGAAAATAGCCAATGGCAACGAAGCCTGAATCGCTACTATTTTTAAAAACAAAAAGACAAAGTGTACCAATTATGATGCTGGGTAATGCTAGTTGAATAGCGATTTGATTAATTAAATGTTTGTATGTGGTTTTCATATATGTGGGCTTTATTGAATTAAAAAAGTGTTTTTTATTCGCGCCAAGGGTTGATTTAAAAGTTTTTGAAAGTCAAGTTGATGAAAAGGCAATGACGTTTTACCTTGGCGATACTTTGACAAGAACATCTTCAAATAGTCAGGAAAGAGTAGTGCGCCCAAGAAGATTACAGAAAACAAATAGGCACTGCGTTTTCCATTACCCAGTAAATAAAATTGCATGCTGATTTCTTCTGGCACCGTAATGCCTGTTCCAGTAAGTACATGAAAGACATCATGACTCTCGAGCTTTTCTTGAAGGTCAAAGTTGTTTTTAAGTAAAAAGAACCCCATTTGATAGCCTAAGGTTTCTTTGGGGTAATGCAGCAAATCTTCGATACCAACAGTCCATGCTTCATTCTTTTTAAATGATTGATACGGGATCAAACTCCATTCGTATAACTTTTCTAAAATAATTGCTCTCATAATAATATTTTAAAAGTACTTTGATATTCAAAGTAAAATGATAAAAAAATATAGATACTACTTTCCTATTAGTTTTTCAAGGGCATTAATATGCTTTTTGAACTGTAACTTACCCAATTTGGTTGCTGAATATCGTGTGTTCGGTTTTCTGCCTATAAATTGCTTTTCAACCAAGATGTATTCTTCTTTTTCTAGCGCTTTAGTGTGACTGGCGAGATTTCCGTCAGTAGCACCTAAGAGCTCCTTTAGCATTTTAAAATCGGCATAATCATTGACCATTAGAACTGACATAATGCCCAATCTAATGCGATGATCGAATGCTTTATTTATGTTGTTAATTATGCTCATTTGTCTTCATTCCTGGGAAGGCAGGAATCTATTTGTTTTAAAAGTTCAAGTTCAAGTTCAAGTTCAAGTTCAAAAAAGTGTGGATTCGTTGATTTTAAAAAATTAGCTTTACTTATTACGATCATACTTAAAATGCATCAAAGCGCCGTATACGATATGGCAAACACCGAAGCCTAAGGCCCAAAAATACAATCCGTATCCTATAAACTGGGTTGAAATTAATCCTAATATAATAAAAGCGATACCCATGTATCGAATATCTCTCATGGTGTATTTACTAGCGTTGATACAAGCTAAGCCATAAAATATCAAAGTAGCAGGTGCAACCAAGCCAACAACACCATACTGAAGCAGTACTAAACAGAATAAGCCACCAGTGAGTAAGGGTAGTGCAAAGTTTAAAACAAGACGTTTACTTGAAACATCCCACATTTTTTCGCCACTTTTCTTTGCCTTTTTTATCGTTAAAATGATGCCCGTGATTACAGCCAGTGCAACAACTGAAACGGCTATGAGTATCAAATCATTAAATAAATCATTACCCCAAATATTTGAAGTGCGGCCTGAAAAACCACTATAGTTATCGCTAGAAAAAGTTTTCAATCGCATGTAGGCTAGTGCGGCACCTATCAAAGCATAACAGCCAGCAAGAATACCAGAAATGCCACTTAATGAGATAAATCGTGATGAGCGGCTCATCATATTTTTGATTTCAGAGATGTCGTCTAAATATTTATTTGAATCCATATTAAAAGTACTTTGAAATACAAAGTTAAATTAAATATTTGAATTGATTACAAAAATGTGGCAAAAAAGTTAAGAATTTACTTTTCAACCGAAATTTTCCACGAGACAACGGGAGATTGTTTAGGAGCAGTGAATGCTCCAATCGCTTTTAGTTTTAAATCGATGTTTTCTTTTTCATCTAAAGTCTTGATGCGTAGGGTGTAGGTGCCCAAAGCAGGAATCTCAAAAACAGGCGAACTGCTGTAAAAACCATATTCCATAGCATTTTTAAATAGTAACGGGCTACTAGAAACATTTTTTAAATGCACCTCTAAGACTTGGGTGTTCTTAAAATACTTCGCTGAAGTCACTACAATGCTAGAATGAATTAATGGATTAAGATATTCCTCTTTTCCCACTAACAGTGCATTGTAAACGGCAACAGTTCGACCTTCAAATAAGGCTTCTTGCATACTTTCTAAGGTCTTTTCTTTTGCAAAAACTAAAGTTATGGGGCGGTCATTTCCTTTTTCGGTATAATCCCAATCAATAAGACCGTGAATATCACTAGTGCCCATG
The DNA here is from genome assembly GCA_937929935.1 of uncultured Flavobacteriaceae bacterium. Lineage (GTDB taxonomy): Bacteria > Bacteroidota > Bacteroidia > Flavobacteriales > Flavobacteriaceae > Maribacter_C. The sequence goes on from CALFUL010000003.1 coordinate 3,864, forward strand.
ATGGTTAAATTCTGTTCTAAAGCAAGTGCTAAGGATTCCTCATTGTAATCTATAGAATTGATTACTTCGATACCGTGTAACTCCCCCTTTTTGATGCGCTCTTTTTGAAAATCACTTAAAATAGGATTTCCTTGCGGGTTTTGAGCATGCCAAGCTGGGTGATTCCAAAACACAAAAGCGTTTTGTTTTTTAGCTTCCGAAAAGGCCTTTTCGCCCTTGTCTTGTAATAACGGATTCGCATCTTTTATAAAAACAGCATTGCTATGCCCCATAGGTGCGGAGCGTGTTATTTCAGAACCGTGAACAATAATGAGGTCATGTTCTTTTGCTTCAGCAAGTGCTATATCATAAGATCGGTTTCTATTAGGGTGCGGAATGTCATTTTTATGTGGTTGGTATTCTAAATGTTCAGTTAACGAGATAGCATCTAAATTTTCGCGCAGTGCCTCTTGAACTCGAATAGTGGGCCACACATCTCCATCTGAAAAAACGGTATGAATGTGTAGGTCTGTTTTTAAGGTCACATAACCTTCAATATCAGGGTAGGTTAGGGCATGTTGGCTTTTGTGTGAATGTTGCGCAGTAACTTGCGATATGCCACAGCATAGAACGAAGAGGAAAAATATATTTTTCATTTGAGGTTGGTTTTAATCCCTTGAAATTAAGAAAATGGATTTGATTTAAGTTAATAAATAGTATTTTGTAATTGTTAACTAGAAATCAATAATTCGCTATGAACCCAGCAGAAGAATACATATTAAATCAACATGAACCTTTTCGCTCTGTTCTGTTGCACCTTAAAGCTGTTATAGAGGTGGTCATGCCTGGGGTTGACATGAAATATAAATGGAGAATTCCGTGCTTCTATGACGGTAAAAGACCTATTTGCTACTTGAATGTATCTCAAAAAAAAGGCTATGTAGATATTGCTTTCTGGAATTCAGAACATTTAACCGTTCACTTAGAACATTTGATAACCGAAAAAAGAAAAGTAGTTAAATCTTTGAGGTATACGTCACTCGAAGAAATTGATACTACTGTTTTAACTGAAGTACTTCAGAATGCTTATGCGCTCAAAGAGAAAGGTTTTTATAAAAGAAAATAGTTATTGCATCTAGCTTAAAGAATTGATAGTTTTTCGAAGAGCGACCAAATTTGTCAATAAACGTTCTAAATGATCTATATGTAACATATTTGCTCCATCACTTTTTGCAGTACTTGGGTCAAAATGAGTTTCAATAAATAGACCGTCAACACCAGTGGCAATTCCTGCCCTGGCAATGGTTTCAATCATGTCAGGTCTTCCGCCGGTAACCCCTGAAGTTTGATTGGGCTGTTGTAGCGAATGGGTAACATCTAAGACCACCGGAGCGTATTGCTTCATAGTAGGAATTCCTCTAAAATCAACCACCATATCTTGATACCCAAACATAGTACCGCGATCGGTAACCATGACTTGTTCATTTTGAGTATCGGTCACTTTTATAACGGCATGCTGCATGCTTTCCGGACTCATAAATTGTCCTTTTTTGAGGTTAACCACTTTTCCTGTTTTTGCTGCGGCCACTACTAAATCAGTCTGTCTCACTAAAAAGGCAGGTATCTGAAGTACATCAACATATTCTGCAGCTTTTGCTGCATCTTCAACTTCGTGAATATCAGTAACCGTAGGTACATTAAAAGTTTCAGAAACTTTTCTAAGAATCTTCAAGGCTTTTTCATCGCCAATACCCGTAAAAGAATCAATTCTGCTGCGGTTTGCCTTTTTGAAACTACCTTTAAAAACATAGGGTATTTCAAGTTTGTCAGTTAGGGTTATTATTTTTTCAGCAATACGTAAAGCCATTTCTTCGCCTTCTATGGCACAAGGGCCAGCAAGTAGAAAGAAGTTATCACTTTGGGTATGTTGAAGTTGTGGTATTAAACTCAGATTCATTTCTTAAAGTTTACACAAAGATACTATATATCTCTAGTATCCTTTTTAGATTTAAGCAATCAAAACAGAATCACATGGCTAGAAAATTATTCTTAATTTCTATATTTTCAATGCTTTTCGTCGCTTCAATTCAGGCGCAATCTGTAATTGAAAAGAATGAAGGTAGCCCCTTCGCATTATTAAATTTAGAACGCCATCAATTTAAATTGAACCTTTTGAGCCCTGGTTTTAGTTATGAATTGGGTATTTTCAAAAACGTAACGGCTTCAACAAGTTTTGGTTTGGCTGTTGCCAGCTATCAAGAAGGCTATACCTTCGGCTTTGCATGGCATACTAGAATACGCTACTATCATAATTTAAACCGCAGAAATCGTTTAGACAAAAATGTTACTGGTAATTCTGGCAATTATTTTGCCCCTGCGAGAAGTATTTTTTGGGGTCCGTTACAACTCAAGAAAACTATTGAAGGACCTAAAGACTTCGCCATTGCGGTTGATGGTATTGTTTATGGAATTCAGCGTACCTATGCAAAGGGCTTCAATTTTAATGCAGAAATAGGAGCTGGGTATTACAGAGGCGATGGGGTACCCAATGGTTATGGCCCTTTGGTTAATTTTACCTTCGGATGGGTGGCTACCAAAAGAAAATCAAGAAAACCCGTATTTAACTAATACATTTTTGTCAACTACTTGAAAATCAGTAACATAATTTTAATACTACTTTGTGCTTTACTGAAAGAATTCGGCGTATCTTTGCAGGCTGAAAATAACAAGTATGTCTACGACAAAAAATATTGCCATTATTGCTCACGTTGACCACGGTAAAACAACCTTGGTTGATAAAATTATGTATCACTGTCAATTGTTTCGTGAGAATCAAAATACAGGAGATTTAATTTTAGATAACAATGATCTTGAAAGAGAAAGAGGTATTACCATTACCTCGAAGAATGTTTCTGTTGTTTACAAAGGCACTAAGATTAATATTATTGATACCCCTGGTCACGCCGATTTTGGCGGAGAAGTAGAGCGTGTATTGAACATGGCTGATGGCGTATTGTTATTGGTTGATGCTTTTGAAGGTCCAATGCCACAAACGCGTTTTGTACTCCAAAAAGCGATCGATTTAGGGCTGAAACCTTGTGTGGTTATTAATAAAGTAGATAAGGAAAATTGTACACCTGAAGAGGTACATGAAAAGGTTTTTGATTTGATGTTCGAATTAGAAGCAGAAGAATGGCAGTTAGATTTTCCGACGGTATACGGTTCTGCAAAGCACAATTGGATGAGTGATGACTGGAAGAATGAAACCGATAATATCGAACCTTTGTTAGATATGGTTCTAGAGCATGTACCCACTTTCGAAGCTACTGAAGGAAATACGCAAATGTTGATTACCTCTTTAGATTTCTCTTCGTTTACCGGAAGAATTGCCATCGGAAGATTAACAAGAGGTTCATTGAAAGAAGGCCAACAGATTGCGTTAGTGAAAAGAGATGGTAGCATTGTAAAATCAAAAATTAAAGAACTTTTTGTATTTGAAGGTTTAGGCCGTAAAAAAGTACAGGAAGTTGTAACAGGAGATATATGTGCTTTGGTTGGTGTTGAAGGATTTGAAATTGGCGATACGGTTGCTGATTTAGAAAACCCTGAAGGGTTAAAAACTATCGCAATTGATGAGCCTACAATGAGTATGTTGTTTACCATTAATGATAGTCCGTTTTTTGGTCAAGATGGTAAATTTGTAACCTCAAGACATATTAAAGAACGTTTAGAGCGTGAATTAGAAAAGAATTTAGCGCTGCGCGTTAATGAAACTGATAGTGCTGATAAATTTATGGTCTTTGGTCGTGGAGTATTGCATTTATCTGTTTTAATTGAAACCATGCGCCGTGAAGGGTATGAATTGCAAATAGGGCAACCTCAAGTAATCATCAAAGAAATTGATGGTGTAAAATGTGAGCCTGTTGAAGCATTGACTATTGATCTACCAGAAACAGTTTCAGGTAGAGCAGTTGAAATGGTGTCTATTCGAAAAGGAGAGATGACCAGTATGGAAGCCAAAGGCAATCGAATGGTTTGTGAATTTTTGATTCCTTCAAGAGGAATTATTGGTTTGCGTAATCAATTGTTGACTGCTACCGCTGGTGAGGCAATTATGGCACACCGCTTTTTAGAATACCAACCTATGAAAGGCGATATTCCGCAAAGACAAAATGGTTCTTTGGTTTCTATGGAAAGAGGAAAAGCGATTCCTTATTCAATCGATAAGCTTCAGGATCGTGGTAAGTTTTTTGTTGATCCAGGAGAAGATATTTATGAAGGTCAAGTGATTGGCGAAAATTCTCGTGGCGATGATATGACTATCAACATCACTAAAACCAAAAAACTATCTAATGTTCGTTCTTCTGGTGCAGATGATAAGGCTAAAATTGTTCCGGCAATTAAGTTTTCTTTAGAAGAAGCATTAGAATATATTCAGAAAGATGAGTATGTTGAAGTAACACCTGCACACTTAAGGTTGCGAAAAATATATTTGACTGAAAATGAACGTAAGCGTAATAAGATAGCTTAGAAATTAATAAAGCCTAAAAGTAATCCTCAAATTGAATTCAATTTGAGGATTTTTTGTTCATACCCTTTTTGCTCTTGTCATTTCGAGGTACGACGAATCTAACGGCTAGTAGTATAAACTAGTTATTTTTCTTCATGGATAAAAATCGAGGTAAGTATAAAGTATTTCGCATTAAAGCACCCGTATAGAGTGATTCAATTTTACTTGAGATTCCTCACTTTGTTCGGAAAGACAAAAAGAAAAAGAATGACCAAGAGGAATCAACTATCTTATTGATGCCGCTGCCGCGCCAATAATTCCGGCATGATTTCTAAGTATAGCTGGTTCAATAGGCGTCTTTATTTTGATGAACTCTTTAAATTCATCAAAATCTTTTGAAGCGCCACCTCCAATAATTATAAAATCAGGGCAGACAATAAGTTCAACAAGTTTTAAAAATTTATTAAAACGTTTTGCCCATTTTTTATAAGTGAGTCCTTCGCGTTCTTTTGCAGAATCAGCGGCCCAGAGTTCAATTTTCTTGTATTTTTTATAAGGTATTTGTCCTAATTCAAAATTAGGAATGAGTTTGCCATTCAAAAAAGCCCCACTTCCTAAACCGGTACCAATAGTAATCATCAATACGAGTCCGTCTTTACCCTTACCAACACCGTAATTCATGCTAGCGAAGCCAGCAGCATCAGCATCATTGACAACGGTAACATCTTGCCCAATAGCTTCACTAAAAAGTTCTTCTACATTGGTATTTAACCATTTTTTATGAAGGTTGCCTGGTGATTTACACACTCCGTTTTTAATAACTGTGGGGAAACCAACACCAATAGGACCTTTATGCTCAAAATGTGCAACGATTTGCGCCACTACTTGGGCCATATCTTTTGGTTTTCTTCCTTCAGGTGTGGGAATTCGGTGGCGCTTGGTCAACATTTCGCCTGTTTCAGAATCAACGAGAGCGCCTTTAATGCCTGACCCACCAATATCAATACCAAGAAGTTTCATGTACTTAATTTTATTTTTTAACTTAAACCGCTCTTTGAACTACTTCGAAGACTTTATTGCCATCACATTTTAACGTTTTTGATGGGTACTTTAGTATGAGCGCGTAATCATGGGTTGCCATTAAAATAGTTCGCCCTGATTTATTAATGTCTTGAAGTACTTTCATGACTTCAACACTTGTTTGAGGATCCAGATTTCCTGTAGGTTCGTCAGCTAAAATTAATTCAGGATCATTTAACAAGGCACGCGCAATGGCAATACGCTGTTGCTCGCCACCTGATAATTCATGCGGAAATTTAAAACCTTTAGTTTTCATTCCTACCTTTTCTAAAACCTCATTAATTTGAGTTTTCATTTTATCATAATCGCGCCAACCTGTAGCTTTGAGCACAAATTGAAGGTTCTTTTCAATGGTGCGATCAGGTAATAATTGAAAATCTTGAAATATAATGCCCAGTTTACGTCTGAGATAAGGAATGTCTTTTTCGCGCAGTTTTTTCAGGTCAAAACCAACAATAGTACCAACCCCTTTTTTAAGGGGTAAATCGCCATATAGCGTTTTCATGAAGCTACTTTTGCCGCTGCCAGTTTTACCTATTAAATAAACAAATTCGCCTTCATTGACTTCTAGGGTAACATCATTTAAAATGAGGCTTTCTCTTTGAAAAATGGAAGCATCAGTAAGTTCTAGAATTTTTTCAGCCATAGCGTACTTGTTGTTATAAAAGTAATAAGTAAATAAGCTCGGGGCAAGCATACGATACATTAAAAGAAAAATCAATTTTAAATTCAATGAAGGTGTCAGCGTATTTGAATCTAGATGATCGTATAAATGGTTTGTCAAGAATTCTTGAATTGAGTTCTTTTTTACTTTGTAAAACAAATACCTTTATACTTAGGTATAATATTTGACGTTATAGCTTCTAGTAAATAGTCTGAACACTATGGTTAAAAAAATGAACACATTGATTCCTGTACTTCTAGGGATGCTATTTTTTGGCTTTTCTCAAGAGACCAAAATTTATACACACGATCAAAAAGAATATCAAGATGCCTTGGCACTCTACAACAATGAGCAGTATCAAGCTGCACAAACCATTTTTGCACGTGTTAAAAACACTACTGATAATTTAGAAATCAAAGCAAATAGTGCCTATTATGAGGCCAATGCTGCGGTGCGTCTCAATCAATTAGGTGCCGACTATTTAATGGAAGATTTTGTTGCCAAATATCCGACCTCAACAAAAAAGAATTCGGCTTTTGCTGACGTAGCAGAATATTATTTCGAAACCGGAAAGTATCCATATGCCTTGAAATGGTATAAGAAGGTAAATCAAACAGCACTCTCTCGAAAAGAGATGGATAAGTTTAATTTCAACTATGGCTATTCGCTGTACGCATCCAAAAAAACAAAACAAGCTGAAAATTATTTAAAAAAAGTAACTGATTCGCCCATTTACGGGTCGCAGGCTAAGTACTATCTTGGGTATATTTCATATCAAGAAGATGATTATGAAGAAGCAAATGAACGTTTTGATGAAATTACGGATCCAGAGATTTTAGAGGAGAAAATGAACTATTACCAAGCTGATTTGAATTTTAAGCTGGGTAATTTTGAAAAAGCAATTGCGCTGGCCAAAAAGCAAATGCCAATAAGTAACCGAAGCGAAAAATCAGAATTGAGTAAAATTATTGGCGAAAGTTATTTTCAATTAAAACAATATGATAATGCCATTGCTTACCTAGAAGATTATCAGGGTAAAAGAGGAAAATGGAGCAATACAGATCATTATATCTTAGGGTATTGCCACTATAAAAAGAATGATTACGAGAATGCGATTCAAGAGTTTAATAAAATAATAGGAGGCACCAATAGTGTTTCACAAAACGCGTATTACCATTTGGCTGAATGTTATTTAAAACAGAATAAAAAACCAGAAGCCTTGAATGCATTTAGAAATGCTTCTCAAATGATTTTTTCTGCAGATATAGAAAAAGATGCTTTTCTAAATTATGCCCGTCTAAGCTATGAGATTGGTAATGCCTATGAGCCGGTGCCTGAGGTCATCGCATCTTTTCTTGAAAAATATCCGAATGATTCTCATGCAAATGAGATGAAAGAACTGCTGGTAGATTCTTATATAACGTCTAAAAACTTTGAAGGCGCGATGACATTACTCGAAAAGAATAGAGGTTATGCCAGTAATACCGTTTATCAAAAAGTAGCCTATTACCGTGGATTAGAATTATTTTTAGAAACCGATTATGCTGCAGCCGCTGAGAATTTTGGCAAGTCGTTGGCTAATGCAGAAGATGCACTTTTTGAAGCTAGAGCAAACTATTGGAAGGGAGAATCACTTTTTGAATTGAACCAATTTGATGAAGCCTTGTCAAATTATTCAAGTTTTAAAAATAGTCCGCTAGCGAGTTCAATGAGCGAGTATAAGGATATTGATTATAATTTAGGGTACACCTATTTCAAAAAACGTGATTACGCTAATGCCATTACCGCGTATACCAACTTTACCAATGCTTCAAATGCTGCTATAGAAAAGAAAAATGATGCCTATTTACGCATGGCTGATAGTTATTTTGTAACCAATAAATTTTGGCCAGCCTTAGAAACGTATAACAAAGCAAGTAATAGTAGAGAAAAAGATTATGCCGCTTTTCAAAAGGCATTATGCTATGGTTTTGTAGATCGCCGAGAAAGTAAGATTGAAGTATTGAGCGGTTTTGTAAACACTTATCCGCAGTCCTCGTTAAAAGATGATGCCTTGTTTGAACTAGGAAACACGTATATAGGTAGCGGTCAAGAGCAAAGCGGTTTGCAAGCCTATGATAGACTAATTCAGGGGTATAGAGCTAGTTCTCTCGTGCCACAAGCCATGATTAGGCAAGGTTTGGTGCATTATAATGCGAGTAGAAATGAACGTGCTTTAGAAAAGTTCAAAACTGTAGTTCGCGATTATCCTAAAACACAAGAAGCTATTCAAGCAGTAGCAACAGCAAAATTGATTTATGTTGATTTAGGTCGGGTAGATGAATATGCAGCTTGGGTTGAAAATCTCGATTTTGTTGAGGTAACTGATAGTGAATTAGACAATGCCACTTTTGAATCTGCAGAAAAACAAAACCTTGAAGGAAAAACTGATGCTGCTATACGGGGTTATGAAAACTATATCAAGCGTTTTTCAAATGGCTTGCATATTGTTAAAGCGAATTTCAAATTAGCACAACTTTATTTTGGCAAGGGAGAAAAAAACAACGCCTTATCAAACTATCAATATGTGGCTGATCGTGGTGCATCTGAATATGCAGAGCAGTCTTTGACAAGGGTTTGTGAAATTTATATAGCTAATAAAGACTACACTTCAGTATTGCCATACCTTGAGCGATTAGAACAACAGGCTGATATTCAGCAAAACAAAACCTTTGCGCAGTCAAATTTAATGAAAGGCTATTACGAGCAAAAGAACTATGAACGCACCATTACATATGCTGAAAAAGTTCTGGCAACCCCATCAATAGATAATCGAATTAAAGCTGATGCTAAAATCATGATTGCCCGATCTGCAATAGCTACTGGTGATGAAGCAAAAGCTGAAATAGCGTATGCTGAGGTTTTAAAAATTGCTACTGGAATTACGGCCGCTGAGGCACTGTATTATGATGCCTATTTTAAAAATAAGGCGTCTGATTTTAAGAATTCAAATACCTCAGTACAAAAATTAGCAAAAGACTATTCTAGTTATAAAGAGTGGGGTGGTAAGGGCCTTATTATTTTGGCTAAAAATCACTACGCTTTAGGCGATTCATATCAGGCAACCTATATACTTGAAAGTGTAAAGACCAACTTTGAAGATTACCCTCAAATTGTTTCAAACGCACAAAAAGAATTGAGTATTATTAAGGCGCAAGAATCGAAAATCAATTCTTCTGTGAACCCAAATTAAAATTAAAATGTTGAGAACACATAAAATAAATAAACGGTTGCTTTTGAGCTTGGTATTTGTAATAAGCTTTTTAAATTACGCCGTTGCCCAAGATACTGATGAAGATATAGGCACAGAGACTGTAACCGTAACAAAAGCCTATACGCCAACTATAGCTGATGCGTTCAAAATTAAATCTGTTCCTGATTTAAATGATTCTATAGCGCTGCAAAAGAAATCAATAGAATACAGTATTTTTTCAGTACCCGTAGCCTCAACCTTTACGCCAGCGAAAGGGCAGGCATCAAAGGTTAAAAAAAGACCGCCGCCAAATTTATATAATTCATATGCTTCAGCCGGCGGAGGTAACCCAGCTAATTTGATGGCTAAATTTTATACAAGCCGTACTATTAGTAGAGAGTCAAGTTATACGCTAGGCTTAAGTCATAATTCATCACATTTAGATGTTGAGGGTGTTCAACTTGACAGTAAATTTTCTAATTCAAAATTAGACGCGTCATACAAGAAAAGAGACCGTGATCTTGACTGGGGGGCTGATGCTGCTTTTCAACACCAATTGAGTAATTGGTACGGTTTGCCGTTAGGTGTTTTTGATGAAGCTTTAATAACGGGCATTGATTCGCAACAAACCTATTTTATGGCTGAGGCAGGTGCGCATATTAATATAGAGGATGCCTATTTTGAGAAAGCAGCTGTGAAATATCGTCGTTTCTGGGATGCAACTGGATCTGCAGAAAATAGAGTAATTTTTGAACCGAGCTTTCAGTTTCCGCTTGTTGATGAAAATTTAGGAATCAATTTCAAAGTTGACTATGTCAACGGATCTTTTGAAAATGCAGACGTTAACAATACTCAAAATAATGCAGGTATTGAATATAGTCATTTGCAAGCAGGGGTAAACCCTAGTTTGACCATGTTGCGTGATGATTTATCAGTAGAATTAGGACTCAAATTTGTGTACGGTCTTGATACTGATGCCAATAATAGTACTAACAATTTTTACATATACCCGGCCATTACAGCATCCTACAGGCTACTCAATAATTTTGCCATTGCCTATGCAGGTATTGAAGGCGACTTGGTACAAAATACCTACTATAATTTAGTAGAAAAAAACCCTTTTGTATCTCCTACATTAAACATTCAACCTACTGATAAACAATATGATTCTTATATAGGTTTACGAGGTCAAATTTTTGCTAATTTGAGTTATAATATTAAGGGGTCATATACGGCTGAAAACCGTAAACCATTATTTAATTTGAATCCGCAGAATGTATCAAGAACTGATGAAAAGGGCTATAATTTTGGCAACTCATTTGAAGTGTTTTATGATGATATAAAAACCTTGGGCGTTTTTGGTGAATTGAATATTGATGTGAATCGTAATTTTACCCTAAGCCTTAATGGAGAGTATTATAATTACAATACTGAAACTGGTAACTCTGCCTGGAATTTACCTGAGCTCAAAGGTTCATTATTTCTAGATTATCAAATAGGAGAGCAATGGTATTTGGGTGCTAATTTATTCTATATTGGTGAACGACAAGATTTTTCTCAAATCGCACAATTGGGGGTGCAGCAAGCTGATTTTTTAAATACCATTATTACTCTTGATAGTTATTTTGATGCTAATGCACATTTAGGATATCGAGTTAATGATCAATTGTCATTTTTTATAAAAGCAGCAAACATAGCTAATAATAATTATCAACGTTGGGCGAACACTCCGGTTCAGGGGTTTCAGCTTTTAGGGGGAGCTACTTATAAATTTGATTTTTAAGTTCGATCATGAACCTTATATTTTAGTGCACCACAAATTAGGTTGTATTGAAAGGCTAAATAATGAAAAAGAATGAACATCTCGTCAAACCTTAGTAGCACCCTAGCAAAAGGGTAACTTCATTTACTCATCATGAAAATACAGTTCGCATAAAAGACTACTAGAATAGCCTAAACTAAAAGTGAATGAAATTCGCCCTTAGTTACTATTAATCAAAACCTTCAGGCCTACCGTTCATCGAAAAATTCAAATTTTTTAAATAAATCGTCGTTTCTATTCAATATAAAGTAAGTTATTTCTTACAAATTTGAATATATAATGAAAACTTCTTATTTATTTAAACTGCGTAGTATACTATTTTGTACCGCTATTTTTTGTGGTCAGCTTATAGTAGCTCAAAACTTGGTTAAGAACCCAAGTTTTGAAGAATATAATGATTGTCCATCTGATTTTGGTAATCTTATGAAAGACGTACCTGGTTGGTATCAACCCTCTTTTGGTACCAGTGATTATTTTAATGTATGCAGTAAAAAAATGGGTACTGTTGATAATTTTATTGGCAGTCAACCACCTTTTGAGGGCGAAGGCTATGCAGGTTTATACATGTACGCTCAAAAAGATTATCGCGAATATCTTACTGTAGAATTAGATGAAAAATTAGTCAAAGGACAAAAATATGTTTTCTCATTTCAGATAAGTCTTGCTGATAAATCATCATATAGTGTTAATGAGTTCGGCATTATGTTTTCTAGAAATACCATGAATTTTAAGACGAATCGAAATATTCCGGCAGAATTAATGCGCCGTAGCGGATTCAGAAATTATGTCGTTGCCAGAGATCATCGGTTTTTTTCTGATTCAAATGAGTGGACCAAAGTAACGGGAATTTATGTAGCTGACGGAAGCGAAAAATTTATGAGTATCGGAAACTTTAAAGACAATAATGACACTAAAATTGAACTACTCAATAATCAATTTAGAAAGTCAGCTTACTATTACGTTGATACTGTAAGTTTAACTGAATTAGGGGGCAATTACATTGCAAATAAAATGTATAAGTTTGAAGATTTAAAGTTTGAAACAGATGGTTATACTGTTGATAAAGAAAAAAATGAACAACTAGCTGTTTTGATTAATTATTTAAAAGCACATCGTGGTTATGTAGTAACCATTTACGGTCATACTGATGATATTGGTTCTAAAGAATATAACAAATCACTTTCTGACAAACGCGCAAAATCAGTAGCTCAATATTTGGCAGATAACGGCTTGGCTAGCCACCGAATTAGTTATTTGGGGTTCGGGTATGCGAATCCGTTAGAAAAGAATAAAACCACTGAAGCGCGTAAACAAAATAGAAGAGTTGAATTTAAAGTGTCAAGAAAAAAAGATGGCTACGCATCGAGTCTTTTTGAAGATTAGGTTTCATTTTGTGCTAAATCGATTCAAAAAATTTATCATTCTAACCCAACATTTCCACATTTTATCGATGACCAACTAAAGAATGCCACGGGTTCGGCATAATTTTCTATTTTAGAGGCTGTTAATCTGCCCGCTATGCGAAATCGCATGAAACTGTTTAAAATAGTGCATCTTCTATGTGTGCTAAGTGTTACATTAGCCAGCGCTCAAAACTTGATTAAAAATCCGAGTTTTGAAGATTTCGTTTCGTGCCCTATGAAACTGGGGTCATTCAATACTGATGTGCAGCATTGGTCAACCCCCACTGAAGGATCAAGTGACTATTTCAATGGGTGTAGTAAGGTAATGGGCACACCAAAGAATTTTAATGGCTCGCAACCCTCTGATTTTGGGGTTGGTTATGCAGGGTTATACTTATATGCCCCTAATGATTATCGAGAATATCTTCAAGCTGAATTATCACAACCCTTAGTAAAAGGAAAAAAATACCGTGTGTCTTTCTATGTTAGTTTGGCAGAAAGATCTGATTTTGCCATAAAAGAGTTCGGCGTTCTTTTCTCTAAGGATAAAATGCAGTTTGAAGGCAAAAATGAGCTTTCGGCTAAAAAGCGTTACTCGAAAAAAGGAAATTCTTTCAATTACATGGAAATAGGGTACAGCAATTTTTATGATGATACCAATGATTGGGTTTTAGTTTACACCCAGTTTGAAGCACGAGGAAATGAGCGTTTTATGACCATCGGAAACTTTAAAAATAATCCGCGAACGCGATTATTTAAAACAAAAAGAAACGCAAAACAAGGTGCTTATTATTATGTAGATATGGTGCTGGTTGAAAATGTTGAGAAAAAATCAGCAGTGGCTGTTTCAAAACAATCTTTCGAATTAGAAAAAACGCATGTTTTTAGTAATGTTCTTTTTGCATTCGACAAGTTTACCATTAAAAAAGAGGCACAATCTGAATTGAAAAGATTATATAATCATTTTTCAAAAAATAAATCATTGACCATTACAATTAAAGGTCATACTGATAGTGTTGGTTCAAAAACGTATAATCAACGACTATCAAGTAAACGAGCAGCTGCGGTAGCCAATTATCTTCAAAAATTGGGCGTACCAAAAGATCGTATTAAATGGCAAGGCCTTGGTGGCGAGAAACCCATAGCGACCAATGATACTGAAAACGGGCGCCAAAAAAATAGGCGCGTAGAGTTTATTATTTCAAAGGCATCTTTGTGATTTACCTATGTAATTATTGAGGTAATACCCATTAATTATAATTGTACTTTTACAAAAAACCTTACATCATGGATCTAAATTTGGCAGTACTTATTGATGGCGATAATATTCCCTCAGCCTATATAAAAGAAATGATGGAAGAAATAGCCAAATACGGTAATCCAACCGTAAAAAGAATTTATGGCGACTGGACAAATCCGCGATTAAATAAGTGGAAAAATCTTCTATTAGAAAATGCAATTACCCCCATTCAACAGTATGGCTATACCAAAGGTAAAAATGCCACTGACTCTGCCATGATTATTGATGCTATGGATATTTTATATTCAGGAAAAGTAAACGGATTCTGCATAGCGAGTAGTGATAGTGATTTTACCAGATTGGCAATAAGAATGCGTGAAGCCGGAATGCAGGTTTTTGGAATAGGTGAAAAAAAGACACCTAACCCTTTTATTGTAGCATGTGATAAATTTATTTACCTCGAAATATTAAAGAATCAATCAGAAGAGGAAAACAATGACAGCGAGGGCAGTGTGAAAAAGCCCAAGAATAATTTTGATAAAATAACCTCAAAAGAAATAAGATTAATTGCATCAACAATTGAAGATCTTACTGATGATGATGGGTGGGCCTTTTTAGGCGATGTAGGTAGTTTGTTGTTAAAAAAGCAACCTAATTTTGATAGTAGAAACTATGGGTTTCAAAAACTAACACCTTTATTAAGTTCAATCGATCAGTTTGAATTAGAAAGAAGAGAAGATTCAAAAGGACGAAATAAATTAATTTACGTTAAAAGAAAGTCGAGAAAAAACGCTAAACCTAAACAATAAAGCATTCAATGTTTTTCTTGTTTAAAACAGTGTATTAACGGCATGGTATTTGAATCTTTTTAAAAAATAATTGATTAAATTTATTTTCAATTAAATTCTAACACAATATTAATTCAGTAAAAATGCAAAATTCAACAAAAAAATTAGGTGTTCTTTTAATGATTGTTTTCTCTTTTGTTTTCATGCCAACACATGGGGCCAATACAATAGATCACACCTTACCCACCACAATAGTTAAAGACCACTTATCAGGTGGATGGACGTACACTGCAGCGGATGCTCCAGAAGGTTTTGATAAAGGTTTCATACTTATTGTAAAATCTGGTGATACGTATAAAGTTCAGGTACAAACGGCAGGTGGCGTTTTTAATGCTACCAACGTTGAAGGTAAAGGACATAAAATTAAATTCAATCTTTCAGTAGAAGGTGAAAGCGTAGCTGTATCGTTAACGGCTAGTGGCGACAAAATTACGGGTACAAGTACATCCTCAACTGGAGTAATTAATATTACAGGTGTCAAAAGCCTTTCGGCTGACTAAGCAGCTTATTAAAATATAGAAGTAACTAACTCCTCTGAAAAGAGGAGTTTTTTTATCCTTAAAAATTACCTTACTCAAGTTCTAGTCATATAAAATGCTGATGGTCAACAATAAAATGCTATTTTTAGAGGATTAATTTTTGAACAGATGAAAAAGCTAGCGATTCTTTTAGTTATTCTTTTAAATGGTTGCGATTTATTAAAAGAAAAAGTTGATTTGGTAATTCTCAACGCCAATGTTTATACTGTTGATACTGAATTTTCAAAGGCAGAAGCATTCGCCGTGCATGACGGTAAATTTGTTGCCGTGGGTACTAATGATGAAATAAGTGGGGCATATACTTCAAATCAATTACTTGATGCTGATGGGCGAACCATTACGCCAGGTTTAATTGATGCGCATTGTCATTTTTATGGTTTGGGCTTGACCCAACAAATTGTTGATTTGCGCGGTACAAAGAGTTTTGAAGAAGTGCTAGTGAAAGTGAAGAACTTTCAAGATGAAAACCCAAGTGAGTTTATTCGTGGGCGCGGATGGGATCAAAATGATTGGGAGGTTAAAGAGTTTCCGGTTAAAACTGAGTTAGATAAACTTTTTCCTGACACACCTGTAGCGCTTGAGCGTATTGATGGCCATGCTTATTTGGTCAATCAAAAGGCTCTTGACATGGCGGGTATTAAATGGGATACAAAGGTAAAAGGAGGTGAAATAGTTAAAAAATGGAAAAATGGTTACTCCGGCATTACAGGTGTTTTAATTGATAACCCCATGCAATTGATTGATGCTGTTATACCTGAACCTTCATTAAGTGAAAAAATAAAAGCATTAAAAGATGCTGAAAGAACGTGTTTGAATTACGGGCTTACCACAGTTAATGACGCGGGTTTAAATCGTGAGACCATTGAACTGATTGATAGTCTGCAACAAGCAAACGAGTTATCGATTCGATTGTATGCTATGGTAAGTAATACCAAAGAAAACTTAGACCATTATCTCAAAAACGGAATACTTAAAACAGATCAATTAAATGTTCGATCAGTAAAAGTATATGGCGATGGTGCTTTGGGTTCACGTGGGGCGGCCTTAAAAGAAGCGTATTCAGATCAACCTAATCATTTTGGTGCCATGATTACGCCTGTTGATGAAATAGGTATGCTTGCTGAAAGAATTGCCAAAACTGAATTTCAAATGAATACACACGCAATAGGCGATTCAGCAAATGCAGTGGTTCTTAGGGCTTATCAAAAGGCGTTGCAGGGCAAAAATGACAGAAGATGGAAAATAGAACATGCTCAAGTTGTTTCTTCTGATGATTTTATTCATTTTGAAAATGGTATTATACCTTCAATTCAGCCAACACATGCCACTAGTGATATGTATTGGGCAAAAGATCGTATAGGAGCTGAAAGAGAAAAAGGGGCATATGCGTATAAAACATTACTGAACAAAGCTGGTATGGTTGTTTTAGGTACTGATTTTCCGGTTGAAAAAGTGAGTCCGTTTTTAACCTTTTACGCAGCCGTTACAAGACAAGATTTAGAAGGATACCCAGAAGGAGGTTATCAAAACCATCAGGCGCTAACAAGAGAAGAAGCCTTACGCGGTATGACCATTTGGGCTGCCTATTCTAATTTTGAAGAAGGTGAGAAAGGAAGTATTGAAGTAGGTAAGTTTGCTGATTTTGTAATACTTAGTGATGATATTTTAAAAGTGCCAGCCAAGACCATACCTAATATATCAGCAGAATTAACATATATAGGTGGTGTGGTTAAATAAAACTAAAAGTAGTATAGAAAATTTAATTTTGATAGTTTTTAATTACCTCTAAGACGGCTTCTAGATTACCCCAGTTTTCTTTCTTTCTATATTTTGCAGATTTGTTTCTAATAGCTTCAATTGCCTGTATTTCTTCTTTAGTTACATATTTAAGTAACATTGACCATTTAGCAAATTTTCTATGAGTGGTATACCCTTTATCTATAACCACAAGTGAATGATGTCTTTTATCACGTAATATTTCTTCATATAACTCGGTGATAGTTGTTTTATCTCCCTCTAAGTATTGAATAAATCCTTTAGTTTTTCTGATTAATAGACCAGTTACATCAAGTTTGAAGTTCTTTTTTTTAGCCGATGATGCCATTTCTTCTATTTCAGAAATCGACATTTTATGGGTTTCTGAGCTTACGTACAAGAGATAAAAAAACGGAGACAAGTTGGTGGTAAATTAAATTATAACACACAAAAGTACGTAAATTACTACAAAAATATGGATTTTTACAACAAAAATTATATAAAAGTAAGAAAATACCTATTAATTTGCATTGTAATTATTTAACCAAAAACGAAGTAATGAAAACAAAAAAAAATAGTTCTAAAGCTGATCTAAAGTTATTGATTGATATCAGTTGCATGGACAAAAGTAATATGGCGGTATTTGAATCATTTCATAAAATGATAATAGCATATACGTACAAGGCCACTGATATTGAATTCGATTATAAACGTAAAAGAATACATTTAAATCTTCTTGAAGACGAAATCAAAGGCGTATATCTGAGAAAATTTGACGATTTATCAACCTATAGAATGTCGGTAAATTTGAAATACAAGAATTTAGATGACTTTTTAAATAGGTGCATCTCCGATTCTGAAGATATTTCTAAGTTCTATCCTAATTTGAAATATTGCTTTTTCAAGGGTCGCGCTTCTCAAATGCAAAATACTGCTATTTTAGAAGAAGTTTAAACAAAATTAAACCGAAACCTAAAAAGCATCGGTTTAATTTTATAAGTTTTAAACTGCTACATAGATACCATTATTGGTACTGCAACTCTAACTGTGCCCCATGCCATGATCATGTGTAAGCCAGTTTCAGCATCATCAAAAACTATTGAGAATTCCTCAATTGAATTTGAATCACTTTTTGAAGTTACTCTTACTCTAGCAACATCTGCCTCCTCATCATAAGAGTATGAGCCCCATTGATTTAAATTACTGTTCAAAATTATTGTCCATTCCTTGTCTCCAGGAATGGTATATAATGCATAGGTTCCTGCTTTGATAGCACCGCCACCAATGGTAACATCTTTGTAAAAAGTTATTTCAGGTGCCTCATTAGCACCTGTTCTCCAAACTTTTCCGTTCGGCGCTAAATCAGAAATAGCTCTTCCTTTTAATTGTGGTCGGCTATAAATAACACGTACGGCTTTGTCTGAAATTTTATAACTAGACGGGTAAGAAGCCGCATCCATCGGGCTTTTATCTAATCCTGGCATTTTTTGAGCGTTGGCTTCCATTGAAAAAATCAATGCGAATGCCATTATAGCAATAGTAAGTACATCTTTCATAAGTGTGTTTTATTAAAAGTGAATAGTATAGTAAAGGTCGTAAAATTAATTGATGCTTACAGAATGCTTTATTTCTTATAAATGCATTATAGAATAGTTTAAATAATTTATTAATTCATTTCATATAATTACAATATGTAAGTCATAAATGCTTTTATATTGTATTATTGAAAGTATATGATCATTTTTGTAGTATAATTGAAATAAACCTATTTATTATGTGTGGAATTGTATGTGCCTTTGATTTGAAAGAAAATGCAGAAGTTTTAAGGCCTAAGCTTCTTGAAATGTCTAAAAAAGTGAGACATAGAGGGCCAGATTGGAATGGAATTTATGCCGATGAAAAAGCTATTCTAGCTCATGAACGTTTGGCAATTGTTGATCCAGCATCAGGAAAACAACCTTTATTGAGTCCGGATGGTAAATTGATTTTAGCTGCCAATGGCGAAATATATAACCATAGAGAATTAAGAAAAGAATTTGAAGGTTCCTATGATTTTCAAACCGAATCTGATTGCGAAGTTATTTTGGCATTATATAAGAAAAAGGGTGTTTCATTTTTAGATGAGATGAACGGAATTTTCGGTTTTGCGATTTATGACTCAGAAAATGATGAGTATTTTATTGCTAGAGATCACATGGGTATTATTCCACTATATATGGGGTGGGATCAGAATGGCACTTTTTATGTTGCTTCTGAATTAAAAGCTTTAGAAGGTACTTGTTCAAGAATTGAATTATTTCCTCCAGGTCATTTTTTACAAAGTAAAAGTGGCGAATTAAAACGTTGGTATAAGCGTGATTGGATGGACTATGAAGCCGTTAAAGAAAACGAAACTAGTATTGCCAAAATCAAAGATGCCCTAGAAGCTGCTGTACGCAGACAATTAATGTCAGATGTGCCTTATGGTGTTTTACTTTCGGGGGGGTTAGATTCTTCAGTGACTTCTGCAATTGCCAAAAAATTTGCACAAAAGAGAATAGAGTCTGATGATACTAAAGATGCTTGGTGGCCTCAATTGCACTCTTTTTCAGTAGGCCTTGAAGGTTCTCCTGATTTAGCGGCAGCTCAAAAGGTGGCTGACCACATTGGTACAGTTCATCATGAAATTAAATTTACCATTCAAGAAGGTTTAGATGCTATAAAAGATGTGGTTTACAATTTAGAAACTTATGATATTACAACCATCAGAGCTTCAACGCCTATGTATTTAATGGCAAGAGTTATTAAATCAATGGGTATTAAAATGGTATTATCAGGTGAAGGTGCTGACGAGCTGTTCGGAGGCTATTTGTACTTTCATAAGGCACCCAACGCACAAGAATTTCATGAAGAAACGGTTCGTAAATTAAGTAAACTACATATGTATGATTGTTTAAGGGCGAACAAATCTTTAGCGGCTTGGGGTATTGAAGGTCGCGTTCCGTTTTTAGATAAAGAGTTTATTGATGTTGCGATGAGTATCAATCCACAAGATAAAATGATCAACGGTGAGCGCATGGAAAAATGGGTATTGCGTAAGGCTTTTGAAGATATGCTTCCTGAAAGTGTGGCATGGCGTCAAAAAGAACAATTTTCAGATGGGGTAGGCTATAGTTGGATTGATACCTTGAAAGAAGTGGTCAATACCGCCGTTAGCGATGAACAATTAGCAAACGCTAAGTTTAGATTTCCTATTCAAACACCAACTTCGAAAGAAGAATTTTATTATCGCTCAATATTTGAAGAACATTTTCCTTCTGATGCAGCTGCATTATGCGTACCACAAGAAGCATCGGTGGCCTGTAGTACACAAATAGCCTTAGACTGGGATGAAGCCTTCAAAAACATGAATGACCCTTCAGGAAGAGCTGTAGCTAATGTTCACGAAGAAGCGTATTAGTTTAAGAATACATTAAGACAGTAGAACTGTCAACCAATATAAATTCTGTTACATTCAGTTTTTATTTTAATTAGTCAATTGACCCTACTTTTTAGTAGGGTCTTTTTGATATAAATTTCTTGAGTTTAATCATTGATTTGAATAACAGTTGTTTAGGTTTTTTAGGGCTATATTTTTTCCACAATTATTGTTAATAACTTCATGCTATCAAAATCATCAAAAGACTATATCTCATAGGCTATTGACTATATTTGTTAGATTGCAAAATTTGAATTAAATACAACCTAATTTATTTATGAGCGAAGAAGCAAATAACGAGGCTGAAGAGAACAAAAAACCTCAAGAAGAAATTAAAAAAGCAGAGCCTCCTATGAAGGAGTATTCGGCGGATAGTATTCAGGCCCTTGAGGGAATGGAGCATGTTCGTATGCGTCCGTCAATGTACATTGGTGATGTTGGGGTTAGAGGATTACACCATTTGGTGTATGAAGTTGTCGATAACTCTATTGATGAGGCCATGGGCGGTCATTGTGATAATATTAGTGTGATCATTAATGAAGATAATTCAGTTACTACTAGAGATAATGGTAGAGGTATTCCGGTAGGAATGCATAAAAAAGAAGGTGTTTCTGCGCTACAGGTTGTGATGACCAAGATTGGTGCCGGTGGTAAGTTTGATAAAGATTCTTATAAAGTTTCTGGTGGTCTTCACGGTGTTGGTGTTTCTTGTGTGAATGCGTTATCTCAACATTTAAAAGCTACCGTTTATAAAGACGGTAAAGTTTGGGAGCAAGAATATTCTAAAGGTAAAGCCCTTTATCCGGTTAAAAGCATAGGAGAAACTACAGAGAGAGGTACTGAGGTAACCTTTTTGCCTGATACAAGTATTTTTACTCAGACCATAGAATATAGCTATGAAACGCTCTCAAATAGAATGCGTGAGCTCTCCTATTTGAATAAAGGAGTTACTATTAGCATTACCGATAAACGTCAGAAAGATAAAGAAAGCGAATCTGGTTTTTTAACCGAGACCTTTTATTCTGATGAAGGACTTAAAGAGTTTGTTAAGTTTTTAGATGGCAATCGTGAACAGTTGATTCAGAATGTAATCTCAATGGAAGGTGAGAAAAATGGCATTCCGGTTGAGGTTGCTATGGTATATAATACCTCTTACACTGAGAATTTACATTCTTATGTAAACAATATTAATACGCATGAAGGAGGAACGCATTTATCAGGTTTCCGTCGAGGTTTGACAGGAACTTTGAAGAAATATGCAGATGCTTCCGGAATGTTAGATAAATTGAAGTTTGATGTTCAAGGCGATGATTTTCGTGAAGGTTTAACAGCAATTATATCTGTAAAGGTTGCTGAGCCTCAATTTGAAGGGCAAACAAAAACTAAGTTAGGTAATCGTGAGGTTTCTTCAGCAGTTAGTCAATCAGTTTCAGAGATGTTGACGAACTATTTAGAAGAAAACCCTGATGATGCTAAGGTAATTGTACAGAAAGTAATTCTTGCAGCACAAGCTAGGCATGCAGCCACTAAGGCTCGTGAAATGGTGCAGCGTAAGACGGTAATGAGTATTGGAGGCTTGCCTGGTAAATTATCAGATTGTTCTGATCAAGATCCTGTAAACTGTGAAGTTTTTCTAGTTGAGGGTGATTCGGCAGGTGGTACCGCAAAGATGGGGCGTGATAGAAAATTTCAAGCAATTCTTCCACTACGTGGTAAGATATTGAATGTTGAAAAAGCAATGCCGCATCGTGTTTTTGAAAATGAAGAAATTAAAAACATTTATACGGCACTTGGTGTTACCATTGGTACAGAAGATGATAGTAAAGCTTTGAATTTAGAAAAATTACGTTATCACAAAGTAGTCATCATGTGTGATGCCGATGTTGATGGTAGTCATATTGAAACCTTGATTCTTACATTCTTCTTCCGTTATATGCGTGAGTTGATTGACAATGGTCATATCTATATTGCGACACCACCTTTATACTTGGTCAAAAAAGGTCAGAAAAAGCGCTACGCTTGGAATGATGAAGAACGCGATGCCATAGCTGATAGTTATAGCGGTGGCGTTAGTATTCAGCGTTATAAGGGTCTTGGTGAAATGAATGCGGTTCAATTATGGGATACAACTATGAATCCAGAGTTTAGAACCTTACGTCAAATCACTATTGATAATGCTACAGAAGCAGATCGTATTTTCTCTATGTTAATGGGTGATGAAGTACCACCACGTAGAGAGTTTATTGAGAAGAATGCAGTTTATGCTAATATTGACGTATAAATTCAAATAGTCTTAAAACTAAAAAAAAACCTGTTCAAATTTTGAACAGGTTTTTTTTGGTATTTGAGGGGCGTATTAATTTTGTCGATAGGCTAAAATTTTACCTTCAATGTTTTTGAGTAATATACCATTTTCTGAGTCAGTTATTGTAACTACATCATTGGTTTTGTTTTCTAAGCCAGGGTAAGATATGGTGTAAACTCCATCTTCCTCATCCCATCTAAAATCAGTAATTACATCTAATCTTTCATTTTGGTATGAATGAAAACGGCCTAAGTAAACGTCATTGAAAATCCATTCATTCTTTGTTTTTGAATTTTGTGATGTGGTTTGAGTATCGGCTTTTATCCATTTTCCTATAACAGGATCGTTATTCTCAGGTATGCGAGAACAGTTGCTAACAAAAATGATTGTCAATATGGCGATAAACGAAAATAATCTTTTCATCTGGTAGGTTTTAGATGCTTGCCTGTAACAAATTGATTTGGGGTTACTTCTGTATAATTTAACGGCAGGTTTACTTCGTGTATTGCTAAAATTCGATGTATGGTAACCAATTATCGATTTCTTCGTTGAATTGCATCTATTTTTAACAAGAGATGCATTTTGTCGATGTATTTTTTGCGATAACCATATGAATTTGAGTCTATTTCATCAAGTAAAATCTTTTGAAAATTTGTATTTTTGAGTAAATATTAAAAACACATTTTCATGAAAATTACTGTTGTAGGTGCAGGAGCTGTAGGGGCTAGTTGTGCTGAATATATCGCTATTAAAAATTTTGCTTCTGAAGTAGTTTTATTAGATATCAAAGAAGGCTATGCAGAAGGAAAAGCTATGGATTTGATGCAAACCGCATCTTTAAATGGTTTTGACACAAAAATAACAGGTTCAACAAGTGACTATTCGAAAACTGCAGGAAGCGACATAGCAGTAATCACATCAGGTATTCCAAGAAAACCGGGTATGACACGTGAAGAATTAATAGGTATTAATGCCGGAATTGTAAAGTCAGTTTCTTCAAGTTTAATTGAACATTCGCCAAATGTGACCCTAATAGTGGTAAGTAACCCAATGGATACGATGACCTATTTAGTTCACAAAACAACAAA
The DNA here is from genome assembly GCA_937929935.1 of uncultured Flavobacteriaceae bacterium. Classification (GTDB taxonomy): domain Bacteria; phylum Bacteroidota; class Bacteroidia; order Flavobacteriales; family Flavobacteriaceae; genus Maribacter_C. The sequence continues at coordinate 27,786 of CALFUL010000003.1, forward strand.
CCTACCAAAACACAAAATAATTGGTATGGGTGGGGCACTTGATAGTGCTAGATTTAAATACCGTTTGGCTGAAGCAATGGAAGCACCAATTTCAGATATTGATGGTATGGTAATTGGCGGTCATAGTGATAAGGGTATGGTACCTTTAGCATCTCACGCTACAAGAAATAGTATTCAAGTATCTGAATTTTTAACGGCTGACAGACTTCAAAAGGTAGTAGAAGACACTAAAGTTGGTGGGGCAACCTTAACAAAACTATTAGGCACAAGTGCTTGGTACGCACCAGGTGCCGCAGTTTCTGGGTTGGTACAAGCAATTGCTTGTGACCAGAAAAAAATGTTTCCATGTTCAACCTATTTAGAAGGAGAATATGGTCTAAATGATATTTGTATTGGTGTGCCCGTAATATTAGGTAAAAACGGAATCGAAAAGATTGTCGACATTCCTTTAAGTGATGCTGAAAAGGCAAAAATGCAAGAGAGTGCAGCAGGTGTAACCAAAACAAATGGTCTGTTAGAGTTGTAATCTAGTAAGCGTTTAGAATTCATAAAAACATCCCGCCATCGTGCGGGATGTTTTCATTTCTTACATTAACTACTAAATAAATTGCCATTTCTTTACGTAAATCCTATATTTGCACGCTGTTAAGAAAACCATCAAAAAATAACATAATCCATGCAAAATAAAGGACTTGTAAAGCTATTCGCTTTTTTATTTGCTCTAGTTAGTATTTACCAATTGTCATATACTTTCATAGCAGATAAAGTTGAAACAGAAGCCGCGGCGTTTGCCTCAAAAAAAATATCAGGTACAGCATCAGAAGATACTGATGCAAGAGAAGTACTAACTGCGAATTATCTTGATTCAGTTGGGCAAAATTCAATTTTTGGCTACGCCACCTACAATACTGCCAAGAAAAATCAGTTAAATAAAGGGCTTGATTTAAAAGGCGGTATAAACGTTACCCTTCAAATATCTGTAAAAGATATTCTAAAAGGTCTTGCCAATAATTCAAAGAGTCCAATTTTCACAAAGGCCCTAGCAGATGCTGATGCAGCCTCTAGAGATAGTGATGATACTTATGTAGACCTCTTTTTTGAAGCTTTTGAAAACATTAAAGGAGACACCAAATTAGCCTCTCCAGATATTTTTGCTAACAAGGGCTTAAGTGATGTGATAAACTTTCAAATGAGTGATAATGAGGTTAAGCCCATTATCAGAACTAAAATTGATGAGTCAATTGTATCTGCTTTTGAAGTTTTAAGAAAACGTATTGACGGTTTCGGAGTAACACAACCTAATATTCAAAGAATTGGTACTTCAGGTCGTGTTTTGGTTGAATTGCCAGGTGCACGAGATATTGAAAGAGCTCAAGACTTATTATCTAGTACAGCACAATTAGAATTTTGGGAAACGTATCAAGAAACAAACCCTAGCTTTAGTACTTTTTATCGCTTAGCAAATGAAAAACTTAAAGAGTTAGTAGATGTTAAAGAAGTAAAAGAGGAGCAACCTGAGCAAGAAATAGACTCACTTTTATCAAGTATTGATGATGTTGCTAGTATTGTAAACCCTTTAGATATTTTACAATTTGCACCACAAGGTAACAATGCTGTTTTCAGAGCAGCTATAAAAGATACCGCGCAAGTTGGTGAATACCTTAGAATGCCGCAGATTAGACGATTATTACCAAATGACGTTCAATTTGCCAAATTTGTATGGGGACGACCTGAAACTGAAGAAAGCGAAGTAGTTAATTTATATGCCTTAAAATCAAATAGAGATAACAAGCCAAGAATGAGTGGTGATGTGGTAAGTGATGCTCGTGATCAATTTGATCAGTTCAATAAGCCTGCCATTGGCATGACTATGAATACTAAAGGGGCTAAAGACTGGCAAAAATTAACAAGTGATGCAAACTTGAATGATACAGGTATTGCAGTTGTTCTCGATAACAAAGTGTATACGGCACCCGGGTGTTCTGTAGCTGGGGGTATTTCTGGTGGAAGCACAGAAATCACAGGTTCTTTCGCTTTAGAAAAAACAAAAGATATAGCGAACGTTTTAAGAGCAGGTAAACTTCCTGCAAGAGCAGAAATAATTCAATCTGAGATTGTGGGCCCTTCTTTAGGTCAAGAAGCAATTGACAATGGTTTCATGTCTTTCATGATTGCCATGGCGATTGTTTTAATATGGATGGTCTTTTATTATGGTAAAGCTGGTTTATTTGCCGATGTCGCATTGTTATTAAACATCTTATTAATATTCGGAGCATTAACAAGCGCCAAAGCTGTTTTAACCTTACCGGGTATTGCAGGTATTGTTTTAACTATAGGTATGTCAGTTGATGCGAACGTACTGATCTTTGAACGTATTAAAGAAGAATTGGCAAAAGGTAAGGGTAAGAGTCTTGCTGTTGCTGATGGTTTCAAGAATGCGTTATCTTCAATTTTAGATGCAAATATTACAACCGGTTTAACAGCGATTATTTTATTCCTTTTTGGATCAGGACCAATTAAAGGATTCGCAACTACCTTAATTATAGGTATTCTTACTTCTTTATTTACAGCAATCTTTGTAACAAGATTATTGGTTGATTGGTATTTGAGTGGTAAAGGAAGAAACCTTGATTTCTCAACAGCCTTGACAAAGAACTTATTTACAGGTACTAAAATCAAATTCTTAAAAAAGCGCACCATTGCATTTGTTATTTCAGGTGTCTTGATAGCAGCTGGTTTATTTTCATTATTAGCCGGACCTGGTTTACAACAAGGTGTTGATTTTATTGGAGGAAGATCGTATCAAGTAAGATTCGAAAAGCAAGTAAATTCTTCTGAGATAGCCTCAGAATTAAATACTGTATTTGGTAGTGGTACTAATGTAAAACGATTTGGTGATGTCAATCAAATTAAAATAACCACGCCTTACAAGGTTGATGTTGAAGGTACTGAGGTTGACAAAGAGATTCAAGATATGCTCTTTACTTCTTTACAAAAGTATTTACCTGACGGAACAACAAAATCAGATTTCATTGTTGGTAGCGACGAAAAAGAAGTAGGTATTATGCAGTCTAGTAAAGTCGGGCCTACCATAGCAGATGATATTAAGAAAAATGCACTTTGGGCTATTCTTGGTTCATTAGTGGTCGTTTTCTTATACATTTTAATTCGTTTTAGTAAGTGGCAATACTCACTTGGGGCTGTAATTGCAGTTGTACATGATGTTTTAATTGTACTAGGAGTTTTCTCAATATTTGGTACCATAATGCCTTTTAATATGGAAATTGACCAAGCTTTTATTGCAGCAATACTGACAGTAATTGGGTACTCACTAAATGATACGGTTGTTGTATTTGACCGTATTCGTGAGATTATTGGTGAGAAAGGATGGCGCGGTGGTGCTAATGTAGATTTAGCATTAAACAGCACCTTGAGTAGAACCTTGAATACTTCTTTAACCACCTTGGTGGTGTTGTTAGCCATATTTACTTTTGGTGGTGAGTCATTAAGAGGATTTATGTTCGCGATGATTATAGGTGTTATTATTGGTACATATTCTTCATTGTTTATTGCAACACCTATTATGTTTGGTTTCTTGAATAAAAGCGTGAAATCAGGCGAGGATAAAGAATAAGTTTTATAGTTATATAATAATAAAAAGAGCCACTGCAAAGTGGCTCTTTTTTTATGGCTTCTTTTCGTCATTTCAGTCTAACTTGTCATTCCGAACAAAGTGAGGAATCTTATGTTTTAGTGATGTTTCTAGAAAATTCTTTGTTATTTACCACTGTTACAACGGCCGGGGAGAAATTTTAATATTTTTTACTTTTTAAAATACAAATGAATTTTTAAAAAAGAAGTTAACGCTTAGGTTTCTTAATGGGAATAAAAACATGGCAACTAATATGGGGGTAAACTATTTCAACGAAAATTTATGTATTAGCAGTTTTTCATTATTCTCAGGTTTCACAACTGTAATAATTCCGTTTTCGGTGAAGTGACTTAATAAGGTGTAACCGTCTTCTGAATCAGAAATTTTTTCAATAAATTCTTTATAATTACTATCATACAAGCAGGCTAAATATGAATTTTTATCTAGGGTTAATTTTTCAGAAAACTCTTCTTTCAAAATCATACCTGAGTATTCATTGGTTTTTGTATTTAAAAATCGATTTACTCTTTTGTTCTTATACGTTCCTATCTCTTTTTGGTTAATTATTTCTCCTGTATTTTTGTCTATTACATAAAATTTTAGGTGTTCTTGGGTGCTATATGGATAAAGTGATAAGGCTACAAAATTTTTGGTGATATCTACAAAAACATGTACCAGATTTCTGTTAAAATTATGAAGCTTAAAATCGGGTAAGTTTTGAAAGGTATTCCATAATAGTGTACCATTAGTATCAAATTTTTGCAACATAAAGGCATCATCTTTTTCTTCTAGTTTCAATATTGAATGCGAATAAAACGCATCCTCATTTTTACTGTAATTCAATTGGGCCATTGATTCAGTAGTAAATAGTGTCGAGCCAGCATGGTTTAAATCGGCTCCGCGTTCACCATGATAATAAGTTGAATTATCTCCAAGTCGAGCGACACGAAATGCTTCGCTTTTGCTAGGGCGTTTAATTTCGACTATTCTATCCCCAAGAACTTCGGCCTTATAATTATATGTAATTACGCGGTATACTTTTATTTTCTCTTTTGAACGTTTAATGATATCTGGTATGGCATCCTCATGCAAGGCGTATGATAATAAAAACCTATTTTCATCAAAATATAAAAGCTTTGGATCACTAATAAAATCACAGCAATCATCATTAATCACTAGTTTATGATAGTCTTCTTTTAAGGTTTCTAATTCTTTATGGTACAAAAAGAAATCAGTATCAGCATAATTGCGCCTATTGAAATTTGACCAACCTTCTTTTCTACCAATAGATAAAAAGTGTTTATCAGTTACAAACTCTTTTGATAAAAAATCTATAGAACTTGAAAATTCTGAAAGTTTTCTAATTGGATTTTCCTCTATGTCGCCATTAATATCCATATCGCTGAACTCAAACTCCTTAGTATTCCAAATAAAATAATTCCTTAATTTTTTATACAAAATGTTCTTTCCGGTATGTGAAAAAAACATTGATAGATTAGACGCAGTTCTGGGTGCAGTATCTGCAGTCAATGGGTTGCTCAAATACTCATCAGGAACTTTCATTTTCTCAGCACTTGTATAGGTCAGTATATCTAAATTATCATCAACTATGGTATATACTGAAGTGTTCTCTTTTTTACCCTTTTTAAAAACTGAGAATGCCCCTGTTTGATGAAATCTATAATCAATAACTTTTAGCCCATCTGAAAGTGATATTTCAATGGTTTTTTCTTGTGATATTGCCAAACCAGTGTTGAACAAAAACAGTAAGCCTAATAAGTATTTCATAGTACTGATTTCAAATTATTTTAAATTTCAAGCGAAGTTGTCATTAAATTATTGACCTTCTAAAAATACACCTAAGAACTTGGCTATCAAAATTTGTATTTTAAAAGGTAATTTTCATAGTCAAACTACGCATTTTAATACCTGTTTTTAGTTGTTAAGGCTTTTCAAAAAACACAATTTTACGCATAACCGTGCACTAAAAGTTGCTAGTCTATTCGTCACAAAATGAAACTATTACAGGTATTAGGTAGAATGTAACTACTATCCCTTTGGTATGTTGCAACCTAACCGCAATTTTGACTCGCAAGAATACCGCTATGGGTTTCAGGGGCAAGAAAAAGATAGCGAGCTGAAGGGAGAAGGTAATTCTTTGAATTATAAGTACCGTATGCATGATCCAAGAATTGGAAGGTTTTTTGCTGTGGATTTAATGACCGCTAAATATCCTTTTTATAGTCCATATGCATTCAGTGGAAATAGAGTGATCGATGCAATCGAACTGGAAGGTCTTCAACCTGGCAGTTCAAGACTTGTGAATAAAGTAAAAATAAGAAAGCATAGTGGTGATGTTAAAGAAAAGATGGATTTAATTTCAGTTGATAGACATGGTAAGGAAAGGACCGAACGTAATGTAACACCTGGTGTTCAAGTATTAAGAGAAGGTGAGATTGGTGGCGGAGAAATAATGAAAAGAATTACTTATGAACAAATGGATGTTGCATCTGAAAATGGTTTATGGAAGTTTAAAAAGAGAGAATTGTATATAAAAGTTGTATTACCAGATATTGGATTTGTATCAAGCCATACTAACAATATAGCCGTTGATGAGGATAATAGTTTTGGAGTAGGTGGAAAAAAACTAAAACCTGGAGAATCGACTTCTCAAGATGTACATAACCCTTGGTCTCTTTTTGCCACTGTTAATACCACTCCTTTTACTGGCACACTTTATATCGATGATTATATCCTGAATTCAGATTCAGAAATTCTAGAGTCTTTGAAAATATTTAGTACTATCAAGAAAGCTTTGAAAGAAAATGCAAATGCAAGAGTTATAATTTACTATCCTTCAGATCGAGAAGTTAATAAAAGGTTTAGAGGAGAACATAAATATAAGGTTTTTGATGAAATTTATAAAAATGCACATAGACTCATGGAGCAATATTTTGGAAGGAAAATACCCTCTGTGAAAAATTCAGATAGAGTAAGGGTCCAAATAACGAATACATCTAAAAAATCCAAAAAAACTGACGAAGCTGTCGAAGAAGAAAAATAGTATAAAGCCTTTTGGCATATTATTTGTAAATTATACAATTATGAAAATAACTATGATAATCTTTTTTTTAGTAAGCTTTGTTTGTTTTTCACAAGAGACTTCAGTTGGAGCAGATTACTTTTCATTTGAGAATGTTGAATATATAGTCGTGGATGAGCAGAAAAATGAAAATGTTTTTTATCAAAGAGTTTATTCCAATAAGTTCATTAATCAAAACAAAGATTTGCTTAAGGAAGGAATGGCAGAAATTTTAGGAGATTTTTCGTTTTCAGACGATAGTTTTGAATATTCTTATTTTATAAAAACAATTTTACGCTATGATAATGATTCTTTTGATAAAGAACTATTGGTAAATCTAGACACATCAAAATTAATACCCAAGGATGAATTCCTTTCAGAATATGATTATATTGAGCAAGTTGAATGTAATTCTTCGATTGAACTAGCTAAGCTAGAAAATTCTTTAAATTTGATCCGATATGATGATTATGCTATGGTTATAGATGCCAATTGTAATGATATTATTTTTCACGAATTTAATTTTACTTGGAAGTATAAGTTACATTTGAGTAAGGACAAATCAAGACTTTTATTGAATTGCAATAATGACTATTTATATATTTGGAACTTACCTAACGAAAGTACTCAAAATTGAAAAGGGTTATAATTTATAATGGTTGTATATTTTAAAAATAAAGTGAAAAAGAGAATTCAAAAGTTGAGCGTTAAATTCACTTTATTGACTGCATAGTAGCAAGCATTTATCTCTATGTTACTGGCGGTATTTCCTTTTCATTTATTTCTTATAAAATTCAAAAAACCTCTAACTGATTATGCACTTTTTCAATTTCTTTGTCTAGATATGGTTGGGCGAAATGCACATAGCGGTAGAAAGAATTACTATTTGTACTATGTCCGCTAATATTACGAACCAAATGTTCAGGCATACCCAAAATGAGCATTGTAGTTATTGCTGTGCGGCGCATCATATGTGAACTCATTTTATCGCAAAAACGAATGCCATTAGTATTGTTTTTTGGGTTAATTTTTATTGATTTGCCATGACGTTCTCGAACTAAATCAATAGGTTGCGTAAAATTTGCTTTTTCACCAATACACTTCAATTTTTTATTAAAACTAGAAATGCTGATAGGTGTAAATAACATTTTTTTTGCATTTGTTCTATGAGTCTTTTTTATGATTTCAACCGCATAAGTCGGTAACTTTATGGTACTAAGAGTTTTTGTTTTTTTACTTTTTATGGTCAAATAGTATGAACCATTTAGTTTTTGAATGTTTCTATTTGTCAATCTAAAAATATCTGAAAAACGAAGGCCGGTACTACAGCCAAATACAAAGATGTCTTTTACTCTTTTCTCACTCATTGTCAGCTTGGTGTCAAAATTTTGGTCGTGAATTAAAAACTTTAGTTGACTTGGGTTTAAAACCAGCACTTCAATTGACTCTTTTCGAACATAAAAGAGTTTATAAAATACACCCACATCAATATTTTTATCATGCCTTAGGTAAAGAAAAAATGTGCGTATTTGTTTTAATGTATTGCCTACATAATTATCATAGCAACCATTTTTGTACATGAATTGTGTAAATTTTCGATAGAACTTTTTCCAGTAATTCTTTTCAGAGGTCAGTTCTCTTTGGGTCATTTTTCGAACATCACAAATGCGTAATTCAAATTCATTAGTTTCAGAAAACCGCACTAAATTTTTTAATGCATAAGTATAGTTGTCAATCGTACCTGAAGCTAAACGGCTACCATCTTTTTTTAAGCGTTTACCCGTTTTAGACTCTGAAATAAATTGTTCAAATAGCGGCACCAATGGTCTTGTTTTTTTCATAATCAGTTTTTGGTTCTGGGTAAAATACAAAAACCATTGCTTTCGCAATGGTTAAGTCATTTTTATGTGATATGGTCTTACCTATAGGGTTAAGCCAACGATTGTAAGACTAACGATTCTTACTTTTCCATTCTTCTAGCATTTTTATAAATTCTTTTGTACTATTCTTTTTTACACTTTCAGGCATACGCCAATTCTTAACATTTTGAGGTTCATCTGTCTGAATTATCAATTCGTCCAAAAATTCTTTAAAAGAACTATTTATTTTGATTAAGTTTTCATTTTTGGCTTCATGATGAAAGTAGTAAATTTCACCATACTTATCAGCATTCAAACAAATGCAAATTAAATCCCCAGATTCACCATCGCAAAATGGGATAAAACCATAAGGTATTTGCTGTTCATGCACAGCTAACAATTTTTGAATGGACTGTTTTGATTCTACATTGAAAGAATAAAAATAATCAACAGTTAAATTTCCATCTATGAAACTACTTATTCTATTTTTCACTGACTTCTTAACTAATTTATTAAATGAAAAAGGAGCATACTTAATAATGAAATTTCTAAAAAAATCAGGAAATAATACATCATTTGATTTCTCAAAAAAGACAATATCAGATTCTAGGTTTTTTTCCTCATCTAAGTAATCTCTTATACCTCCTAAATTCTTGAATATTTTTTCGACTTCTTTCATCTTTATTGATTTCTTAATTGTGAAGCTCCACCAGTGTGAGGTATGTTATTCAAAGTAGTAGGTACTAACTGAATTGTCTCACCTCCACTATGATGAGGAGTCAAATTATTTTCTTTTAAGAATGTTTGGGCCTCTTTCTGTGTTTTAAAACCATAAATTTCTTTCATTTTATTTAGAATTTTACCAGTATCACTGCTTGTACCTTGAAGGCCTGGTATATCAAATTCTGAAACTTTCCATTTACTAAAATCGGCTTGACCATTTTTGTATGGAATACCTTCTCCTTTTGTAATTTCCAATACTTCATCGCTAGTAGAATACCAAGTACTATTACCTCTTTCACCAGACCACTTTCCATTATTAATGGGTGTATGCTTGACATTAAATTTATAACTAAGTTTGGTCTTAAATAAAATTTTGTATGATTTTAACAATGTTCCAAGTGCCAACTCACTAGCTGCCAACTCTATGGCTACATCTTTTGAATCACCGGGAGTGCCATATTCACCGTACCAAATTGTTTGCCAAAAACTTCTATCTATGGGTCTAAGAAAATGTACATTCTTTTTTTCCGTATAAAATTTCCCAGATGCTCTACTTTCGTAATTATTAATGTCAAAATGAGAATAATATATTTCAAAATTATAGAAAACAGCTCGATATCTATTCATATCACCATCCTCAATAATTGTTTTTATTTTAGTAACATTTGGAGCAAAAAATAAATCAAGAGTTCCTTTCCCGAGTCCATATTCATTGTCTGATGCGACATCAATTACAGGTTCCGATGCAGTTTCATAGAAAATTCTAATACGTTCTTCTAAACCATCTAAATCATCAGCAATCACGGGTTTGTTTCCTGCAAATTGATAAGGTGTATAGTGTGGATAAGAACTTGTTAAAGGGTCTTCACTAAGAAACTTGCCTAACCTTGCATCATAAATTCTAAACCCGTAATCATATTGAACACCTTGCCCTTTTACCTCATCATCTTTCTCTTTACCGTTGAACCCATATCTATACTCTTGGCTATCAAAGTTGCGGTTTGGTTGCAACATACCAAAGGCCTATTGAATGGTGCGTTTTCAAAGAATGCCTTTAACTTAAAAACCACGACCGTTATGGTCGTGGTTTTTAAGCTAATTACTATGCCAGTAGACACTCGTTACAAACGAGTGCTAGCGGGTGGATAATCTATTCTATTCCTAGATCACTTATTATTGAACCTATGTCTAAATCATCATTTTGGTCGTCATATAAATAATCGTCATTATTTAATACAATAATCTCAATCTTTGATTTCAACTTATCCACTTCAGATGCTTCAATATCATAAATTCTTAAAAAATCGGTTAAGATAAGAAAGATAGAATTTATATACGATTTGATACTATCCTTTGAGTAAACTATTTCTTCATAAGGTAACCAAAATCTATAAGTAGTAAAATTATTTTTTTTATCGAAAATAGGCTCAGATAAAAACGCCTTTTTTACACTTTTGCCAGTAGTTATTTCAATGCACACAAAATCAACATCTGTTTTCCTATAAATATTTCTAGGTTTAAGAATATCTTCAATAATTAAATCTCTAATCAAATTATCTACTTTATGAGATATTTTAAAACTGAACTTGGGTTCATTATACCAACTACTCATTACTAATTTCATAATTTCATCTATTCTTTTGGAATGGTTACTCCTGGATGGTTTTGATTCCCTTTCGGAAATTTCCCATTTTTATTAACATAATTCTGGACTGCTTTTGTTTCAATTTTTTTCACGTCTAAAGTACTTATATTTTTATTCTCATAAATAACATTACCTGAGACTCTTTTAGTTGGATTTTCTTTTATGAGAGTATTTATTTGGCTTTGTAATCGATTAGGCTTGCCCGTTGTTTTTGATAAATCTGTCATATCCGCTTTACCATATTTATAAAGTTTACCGTCAATTTTGATTTGATAAACTGCCTGATAGCCAACATAGTTATTATCATTTTTATGCAAAACGGTATAAACCGGGTTTTTAGGCGTAGTGTTTTTGTATGTGGTACTACTTACTTTTTTACTTAGAACCAGATTTGCAATTACCTCTATCGTCCTCATATCGGTCAATATTTCGGCAGTGTCTTCTAGTTGTTGTAAGGCAGGGGTCTCAAGATGATAATCAATATTATCGGTAAAATATGCAGCAGTAGGAGAAACTAAATCATTATGAAGATCGTATTGCTTCTGTCCAGTAAACATCCAATATGTATTATTGATTATTCCACTTGAGGCATTATAAGCATCAACTCCTAGATTCGGAATTACACTTAAAATGTTATACGAAGCATTATCCAAACGTTGCAAAAACGAACCTGAGCCCTTCTTAAATACAGGTTTGTAATCATTTTTTTCAAGGTAAGGAGAAATCTGTTCTTCTAATCCTTCCAACTCAACGAATCTTATGACCTTGTTACCAGCAAATTGATATGACGAATACCATGGGTATTGATGTGCCAACGGATCCACCGCAAAGAACCTACCCACTCTCGGGTCATGCATACGGTACTTATAGTTCACAGAATTACCCTCGCCTTTCAGCTCGCTATCTATCTCTTGCCCTTGAAACCCATAGCGGTATTCTTGAGAATCAAAGTTACGGTTTGGTTGCAACATACCAAAGGGATAGTAGTAATGTTGAACCCCTAAACCACTACAATCTACACCACAACACCCGTTGATCCATCATTTGTAGTCATTTGTAATTCATAAACGAAATCAGGTTTTAAATGTGGTTCGTCACGATGTGAAACAAAGAGAATAGCTGTATTGCTTTCTGTTGAAATTTTGTTGACAAGGGTAACTAGTAATGCTGCCGAAGCATCATCAAGGGCAGCAGTGGCTTCATCAAGAATCAAAAGCAAGGGTTTTTTTATCATTGCCCGTGCGGTCATTACCAACCTTTGTTGGCCCCTTGAAAGCGTACAAAATTGGGTGTCTTTTATTGACCACATACCTATCAATTCTAACCATTTTTTAGCCAGACCTAGCTGCGCTTCTGAGGGTTTTATATAAAGACCAATAGAATCATTAAGACCAGAAATCAGCATATGTTCTATGGTATGATAGCCTTTAAATTTATCGGTCATTGAAGGTGTGAAGTACCCAATATGTTTTTTGATGTCCCAAATGCTTTCGCCAGAACCCTTTTTAAATCCGAAGAGGAAAATATCTTGTCCGTATCCTTTTGGGTTTTCCCCTGTTAGCATAGAAATCAGGGTGGTTTTGCCGCTTCCGTTTTTACCAATAAGCTGCCAAAATTCGCCAACTTTAATTTCCCAGTTGACTGCATTTAGAATCGGCTTTTCATTAAACTGAACATTTACATTTTTGAGTTTAATTAGAATTTCTTCTGTATAGCCATTAATGTTTATGGGTTGCGGTATTTTTCCTTTAAACACAATTTCATCCGTAGCATTAAAAAAAGCATCTAGGTTTTGAATTGGCTCTAGTGTTGCATTTTTCAAGAAAAAATAATCGGTCATAAAAGGCAATACATCTCTCTTACGGTTTATCAATTGTATAAAGTGTATATGACTGGCTTTTTGAGAAAGTTGCTCAACTAATGTGATTTGAGAGCTCTTATCTAAATTATCAAACGGATTATCAAGAATGATACTCAACGCATCACTTTTTAATAAATAATCAAGCAGTGCTTTTTTCTGTTCGCCACTAGACATTGATTTTAGTGTTTGGTTTCTATTTTGTGCTATTTTTTTAGTGCCATGTTTTTCTTCTTCGTCAATTAAAACTTCTAAAGTGGCTTTTGAAAACAATTGAATACTAGTACCAGTTAAGGTGGTAAAGGGTGCACTTATTTGACCATTTAAAAGGTTTTGAATGAATTCCTTTTTTTTAGAATTGTTATCGATGAATATAGCCCAATGTTTCATAGATCTATTCTATAAATATGAACCCTATTTGAATCATAAACTGTTGTTTTATCGAGATGCATTCCGTTGTTCAGCGCCACTTTTTGCGAACCTAAATTATCAACTTGAATGATTGATATTAATGATGTTGCATACTTATTTTCACGAGCAAATTCTTTACATTTTTGAGCCGCTTCAGTTGCATAGCCGTTACGCCAAAACTTTGGTAGTATAGAATACCCAATTTCTAGTTCTTCAACGTCATCAACTGTTTGCACCAATAAGCCGCACTGGCCAATGAATTGTTGGGTATCTTTTTCGATTAATACATTCATACCACCCAAGTTATTCTCATAGCGATGAAAGGCCTTTTTAAACCAATGCTGACATGCTTTTAAAGGGTCTTGGGGTATGCCTTTCCAAAACTGATTGGCTTCTGGGTTTTGATGAAAGCGCAGCCAAGTATCAAAATCATTTTGTTCAAGTTTTCTGAACTTCAATCGCGCTGATTCTTGACCTTCTAATAAATAGTTCATTATTCAAGAGAATTGGTAAGAATCCAGTTTACGTTTTGTTTCCAGAGCAACTCTTTAAAAGGCGGTTTGAAAAAGCCAAAATGTCCGGGTTGCTTTTTGTTTTCTGACGGATAATGAATTCTGGTTACTTGGGCATTGGTGTATTGTTTTGCCAACCAATCTACCGCAGCTTTAGGGGCAAAGGTGTCTTTAGGAAAACTCCATGCCAAAATAGGAAGCTTTATTTGGTCAAAATGATAGTGTTTATTTTTAAAGTGCATCATGTACTCTTTTTGTTTACCCCAAGATGCCCATTCATATATCATCTTTTTAGGTAAGTTTTCAAACAGGCCTAATTTCTTTGCTGGGAAGTATCCAAAAAGAGTTGTAAACAAAGGGGCTATAACATACCAAAACAACCACATTTTTAAGCCATGAAGGCCTTTAAATGTTTTCCAGTATCCGGTTTGCGAAGCGACCATGATTATTTTATCAAGTAAATGATGGTTGGTGTTAAAACCTACTAATTGCCCACCAATACTGTGCGTGATTAAGGTTAATTTTGCATTTGGGTTTTCTTCTTTTGCAAGTCTAACTACCGCTGACTGATCTTGTTTACCCCAAGAGGTAAGATTACCGGTATGCTTTTTTATTGCTTTTATTGAGGCATTTGATTGACCTATACCTGAATAATCAAAACTATATACTGTAAGACCTTTTGAGGCGCAGTATGTCGCAAATTTTGAATAGTATTGTTGAACTACCCCCGTTGCAGATGAAATGATAATAGCGTGAGTAGAATTGGTTTGAGAAAAGAATCTAGTGACGGCTATTACGTTGCCTTCATCAGTGCTCAGCAGTAATTCTTTTACTTGTACGTGCAAAATTTAGTTTTTTTGAAACACTATTTTATCGCCTATTTCAAGCAGCCATTTTTGAGCTAAACCGGCATTAACCTCAAGCACATATTTGATTGGTACTTGTGAAGAGAGCCCTCTTTCATCATAAGGTACAGTATTTTCTTGAAAGCTGGCGATGGTTAAATCTTTTTTGATGTAAATTATATCAAGTGCTATTGCTGTGTTTTTCATGTAAAAGTTATGAATTTGTTCATCAGGAAAAATAAAAAGCATTGCCTGATTATCATTCATGCTTTCGCGATACATTAAACCTGTTTGAGTTTCATAAGGCGTTTCAGCGATTTCAATGTCAAGGCTAGTGATGAGTGTATCAACCTTTTGTTTTCTAATGGTTAGTTCTCCTTCTTTTTTGAAAACTATAGGTTCAGTTTTGACAGTTCTTTTCGGCTCATTTTTACATGCTAATGATACAAATAAACTTAGTGCTAATAGAATTGATGCTAGTGTTTTAACCATCAGAATAATTTAATTTTGAACCGTCTTGTTTTTTCTAAACATAAAGTATAATCCAATGATAATGAAAGGGATACTGAGCCATTGACCAGTTGAGAGCAGCCCCCACGATTCTTCAAAACCACCTTGACTTTTCTTTACGTATTCAACTAAAAATCTAACAGACCAAAGTAACACTAGAAATAGGCCAAAAAGATACCCTGCTTTATTTTTTTTATCTGTTTTCCAATAGAGAAAATACAATATTGCGAAAACAAAAATATAAGCTAATCCCTCATACAATTGTGCCGGGTGACGATACGGTATATTAACTAATTCTTGTGAAAATTCTGAATTGTTCTCGATAGCTTTGTATGCAGCATTCAGTGACTTTTCTTTGGTAATGGCAAGTGCTTTTGAAGGAAGCATATCATCAGTATCTCTGATAAATTTTACCGCTAGAGGAAATGATTCATCAGTAATTTTACCGTTGATTTCAGAATTGAAAAAGTTGCCTAATCGAACGCAAAAGGCACCTATGGCTGACGGAATTACAAGTCGGTCTAATATCCATAGAATTTTCATTTCAGAATATTTACGAACATAGAGAAACATGCCAATGATGATGCCAATTGTAGCTCCGTGACTAGCTAAGCCAGCAAAACCAGTGAATTTGAATTCTGGTACTGTTTTAATGGGGAGTAATATTGATAATGGATCATCAATAAAGAGTTCTGACTGATAAAAAAGCACATGACCTAAACGTGCACCAAGCATTGTTCCTAACACTGTGTATATGAATAAGGCATCAAGTTGTTCGATACTTTTTTTCTCATGCGTAAATATACGTTTCATAATAAACCAACCTATTGCAAAGGCTGATATCCATAAAAGATTGTAATATTTTATTTGAAGCGGACCGAGACTAAAGAGGGTTTCGTTTGGGTTCCAGATAATACCTAAGAAGTACATAAATTTTAATTTAGAAAGGCTAAGATAGTGAAAGCCCCCTAGCCCCCAAAGGGAGATTTTAAATGAAATTAGGGAATAATTTAATTTGGCTCTATATAATGAAAGGTTCGAAGTATTTTGAACTTAAGGTACGGGGTCATATCCTTTGCCGCCCCATGGGTTACAGCTCAAAATGCGTTTAAGAGATAACCAACCACCTTTAAATAGGCCGTGTTTTTTTAAAGCTTCTAGTGAGTAATGTGAACAAGTAGGGGAGTATCTGCAGGCTGATGGAGTATAAGGCGAAATCGCTAATTGATAGAACTTGATGATTAAAACAAAGGGGGTTATCAATACTTTTTTCACGAATCATTATTTTCTTAATTTCCTGCGAAGGCAAGAAACTCAATAATCAATATTTTAAGCAACACTAAATGTTGTGCCGTCTTTACCATCTTTTAACTGAATGCCTAAAGCCATGAGTTCATCTCTAATTTTATCAGAAGTAGCAAAATCT
Organism: uncultured Flavobacteriaceae bacterium; assembly: GCA_937929935.1. Lineage (GTDB taxonomy): Bacteria > Bacteroidota > Bacteroidia > Flavobacteriales > Flavobacteriaceae > Maribacter_C. The sequence goes on from CALFUL010000003.1 coordinate 44,309, forward strand.
TTATTATCTCTAGCTTGTTTTCTTAACTGAATCAATAATTCAACCACGCCAGATAATTTGCCTTCGTCATTTTGACTTTCATTTTTCACTTGCAAGCCTAAGACATCAAAAACAAAGGTATACATTGTATTTTCTACGAGTGTCTTGTCTTCTGCGGTAATCGTTTCTTTCTGTTCTTTGATGAGATTAATATATTTTACTGCATCAAACAATTGTGCAATAAGAATAGGCGAATTAAAATCGTCATTCATTGCATCATAGCATTTTTGTTTCCATGCTTTTACATCAAAACTTGAGGCCGTGTCTGTATCAAGTTTTGGTAAAAATGCAAGGGCATCGAGTAAGCGATTAAATCCTTTTTCAGAGGCTAGAAGCGCATCATTACTCAAGTCTAATATACTTGTGTAATGCGCCTGCATCATAAAAAACCGTACTACTGATGGCGAAAACGCTTTACTTAAAATAGTATTATTGCCAGAAAAAATCTCTTCAGGTAGTAAACTGTTTCCAGTTGACTTTGCCATTTTTTTACCGTTTAAAGTCAACATATTGGCATGCATCCAAAAGTTAACTGGCGACACGCCATTGCTAGCCTCAGCTTGCGCTATTTCGCATTCGTGATGCGGAAATTTAAGATCCATACCGCCCCCATGAATATCAAATGTTTCTCCTAAGTATTTGGTGCTCATTGCGGTACATTCTAAATGCCAACCCGGAAAACCATCGCCCCATGGCGAAGGCCATCTCATAATATGTTGCGGTTCAGCTTTTTTCCAAAGTGCAAAATCTTGAGAATTTTTCTTTTCATCTTGTGCCGTAAGTGTTCTTGTATTGGCAATCATGTCTTCAAGCTTTCTGCCGCTTAATTTGCCATATTCATTGGTCTTGTTGAATTTAACCACATCAAAGTATACTGAGCCGTTCTTTTCATAAGCGAAGCCTTTTTCAATAATATCTTTGATAATTTCAATCTGCTCAATTATATGACCAGTTGCTGTTGGCTCAATACTGGGTGGTAAAAAATTGAATTTTTGTAAAACGTTATGAAAATCAACGGTGTAGCGTTGAACTACTTCCATTGGCTCTAACTTTTCTAAACGTGCTTTTTTTGCAATTTTATCTTCTCCTTCTTCAGCATCATCAACCAAATGACCTGCATCAGTAATATTTCGAACATATCGAACTTTGTAACCAAGGTGTTTGAAATACCTAAATATCATGTCAAAAGACATGAATGTACGGCAGTTTCCTAAATGCACATTGCTATACACAGTGGGGCCGCAAACATACATTCCAATATGACCTTCATTTATTGATGTGAAGTTTTCTTTTTTGCCCGAAAGAGAATTTTGAATTTTTAAATTTTGACTTTGGTACAAGTTCATTGTATTACTAAACTATTAGAAATTTGTAGTTGAATTAAGTGCTTTTAAAACTCAAGATTCACGGTTGTACCTGCGAATTTTGATTACTTACTTTTTAATTGACCAATACTATACACTTAAAATCTGTGTTTTATAGGGCTTAAAGATATACATTAAATGCCACTTTATATTAGAATTTGGGCATTTCACAACATAATTTAGAAGGTGGTTTTCATTCAACATAAATTTAAGTTTTAACCTAGTAATGAAAACAGCTCAAATCTTAATTCTGTTTGTTTTTGTATGCTGTACAACACATTCATTTGCTCAAGTGGCAAGTGATTGTGTTGATGCGATACCAATCTGTACCAATACCCCATACAATGGCGGTGTTAATGGTTTTGGTGTCGATGATTTTAATGGCCAGCGAGTAGATTGTAACGGATTTGAAGCTGCCGTTGGTGAAAGCAATTCAGCATGGTATCGATTCAGAACTGCGGCTGCAGGTCAATTAGGATTTAATATTAGTGCGAATGTTAATGAAGATTGGGATTTTGCTCTGTATCAAAGCAATGATTGTGATAATTTAGGACTACCTGTTCGTTGTAATTTCTTTTCAAATTCAAAACAAAATAATTTTATTGGTATTGGTGAAGACCCTTCTGGTGATTGGGCTAATTTTCAGTATGAAGATTGGCTAGAAGTTGCCCCAGGTCAAGATTACTATTTGTACATCAATAATTTTAGTAATAGTGATTCTGGTTTCTCGATACAATTTACAGGTCATATTTTTGTAACGAATCCTAATGATGCCCTTGATTGTACAATCATCAGTCAATTGTTAGGTGGGCCAGTGGCTGCTTGTGAAAATGACACTGTTGTTTTAGATGCCTTTACCCAAGATGCTTCTTATACTTGGTATCGAAATGATGGTACGGGTAACCAAGAAATTTTAGGTGAAACTTCCTCGCAATTAGAAGTCACTGACTCATCACAATATAGTGTTCGTGTCGCTATTGATGGCGAAGATGATATTTATAGTGCAGTTCAAGTTTCTTTTTCAGCTGTACCCATTGCAAATGAAGTTTCAAATGCGGTGGTGTGTTCAGCAGAGGAACTATTTGATCTTTCTCAAAAAGATAGTGAAGTTTTAGGTAATCAAAACCCTAGTCTTGTAACTATTAGTTATCATGAATCTTTTATAGACGCGCTTGAAGGTATCAACTTTTTGCCAAGAGAATTATCAACCCCTCAAAATTCTAGAACCATTTTTGTTAGAGCAGCATCGGCTGAAAACCCCGCTTGTTTTGATGCGCCACAGCAATTCGACCTCAAACGAATCGAATCTCCTGAATTGAATTTTCCTGAAGAAGCATTTTTATGTGAAAACCTTAATTCAGTGCGTATAGGAGCAGAGACCACCACACCAGGATATACCTATTCATGGAATACGGGTCAAAAAAGCTCTTTTATTGATGTTACTCAAGTAGGCGAGTATGTAATTACAGTTACCAATATACAAGACGGTTTTAGTTGCCCGTTATCTAAAACTATTACTGTTTTAAACGTATTGCCATCACAAATTTCAGATATAGAAATAAATGATTTTGAAAACAATAATACAGTAAAAGTAATAGCTGATACTGAAGGTGATTGGTTGTATCAATTAGATGAACTTGAACCGCAAACGTCTAATTTTTTTTCTAACGTCTTTCCGGGTGAACACCAGGTTAAATTAATAGATAATCGGGGTTGTGGTTATTTTTCTGAAAATATTTTAGTGGCAGGATTTCCTAAATTTTTCTCACCTAATGGAGATAATATAAATGATGAGTGGCGTATAACAGGACTTTCTAAATTAGACAATCCTAGTATTAGAATTTTTGATCGTTATGGTAGATTATTGGCACAACTTTATGGTGCAAATCCTTCTTGGGATGGAACCTCAAATGGTCTTCTAATGCCTTCAACTGATTATTGGTTTCAGATAAGCTACACAGATTCTAGCGGTCAAACCGTTACCGCTCAATATATCAACAATCACTTTGCTTTACGCCGTTAATTGCTGATAACAAGGTTATTCATCGAATTCACTACTAATTTTCATTAGTGACCATACTAAATCTAAAGGGTTAGAGTTATACTTTTATATTGAAGGTATGCCTCAAGTCCCTTTCCTTATGTCAAAACTTTTCTTTTCGTTTTTATTTAGTTTCCTTTTTTATCAAGGGTTACTGGCGCAAATGTCAAATTCTGGTGATTGCAGAACTGTAATTCCTGTTTGTGCAGATGCTCCAATTTTATCGCAGGCTGAGGGTTCAGGTGATATTGACGATTTTGATCCCGAAAACATTGCTCAAATTGGTTGCTTAGAAAAGGGTAGCAATGCCTCATCGAATATTGAGAATAGTACATCTTGGTTTGTTTTTAGAGCGGGTACAAGTGGTCAAGTAGGTTTTGATATTCAGGCCTTACCTTCAGCTTCAAATACAAGCCCAACTGCCGAGTGGGATTTTGCTGTTTTTGGCCCTGATGTAAATTGTACAGAAATTTCGAGTGGTACGCTTCAACCAATTCGTTGCAACTATGAAGTTAATGAAACTGATTATACGGGTATAGGCGTGAACCCAGAAAACGGAAACGTTGGCGAGCCCTTTGTTGTTGGTAGTAAGAATACTTATGATGAATGGTTAGATGTTCAAGAAGGTGAAGTCTATTACATTCTTATCAATAATTACAATTTAAATACTGAGCCAGATCCATTTCTTTTAACCTTTACAGGTACTTCAGTGCAAGCAAATCAAAACACGGCCTTAGACTGTACACTTCGTGATGAGTTTTTAGGATTAGATATAGTTGCATGTGTTGATGATCCTGATATTGATTTAAGTGCGCTCTCTTCGCCAGCAGGTAATGATATCAATGGGGTAGTACAATGGGCTGTAGACTTTGATGATGATGGTACTATTGATTCAAATTTAACGGGTACAGGTCTTTTTAATGGAGAATTAACAGTAGCGAGCCCTAATTCAGGCAGGTATTTTGCCACAATAGTTGCTAATACCGGAGAACAATATATTGATGATATATTGATTACTTTTTTTAGTAGTCCGGTTGTTTCGCCTAATGATATTGATATTTTTGAAACGAATCTATCAGAGAATCCTGACCAAAATAATATTGAAGTTGTTGTGAATGGTAATAGCAGTTATGAATATGCCATTAACGGTGGCGAATTTCAAGATGATGCTATTTTTATAGATGTACCACCAGGATTGAATTCACTAATTGTTAATGATAAAAATGGATGTGGTACCACAGAACCTATCGAATTTTTGGTTGTTGGTTACCCTAAATTTTTTACCCCAAATGGGGATGGAAGACATGATGTATGGAGTATTCAAGGTGTAGAAACTTTAAATAATCCGGTTACTACTATTTTTGATCGATACGGAAAATTATTAGCACAATTAAGCAATAATTCCACTTGGGATGGTACTTATAATGGTACCCGAATGCCATCTTCAGATTACTGGTTCAAATTTGAATATGAAGAAACTGAAAATGCAGTGCTAGTCACTAAAACCAGAAAAGCTCATTTTTCATTGAAACGTTAAGCGTGCTTTTGTAATTACCAAAAACTACTTAAAAGTTTACGGTATATGTTAGGGTTGCATTTGTAGAGATTGCATTAACCAATGCAGAACCACTAAGACCAGAATCTATTATAGGTTCTTCAATATCACGTTGAACACTATTAATAGCAAAATCTAGTCTACTAGATCCAAAATCAAAACCAAGTCCGCCTGACACAACTTCTAAATCGCCGTAAGTAGCTAAATTTTTATACGGACTATTTTCAAAGCGATACCCAGCTCTTAGGCTAAATTTATTAATTCGATATTCGCCTCCTAGTCTAATAGAATTTACAATGCCAAGATCATTACTAACATCGTTATTTACATTTTGAAAATTTTCGTCATCTGCAGGTCCTAATTTTGCTGTGGCAAAATCTTGATACCCGTAGTCAATACTTAAAAGACCTTGTTTACCAAAAATCAAGGCCGCGCTGCCTGTTAATTTTTCCGGAGTTTTTAAATTGTATGTTGGAAAAACATTGGTGTTATCATGATTAATGAAATTAATATTTTCATTTGCCAAATCAGATGAAATACGCTGTGAGAGTTGATCTTCTATTTGATACCATGTTGGCGATTGATAGCTGCCCCCAATTCTAACCATATCATTTAATTTAGCAATGGCACCAACGCCAAGAGAAATTCCGGCACCTTGCGAGATCAATCTATTGTCAAAAGTAGTGCGTTGAATTTCTGAGTCTGCATCATAATTTGATTCAGTATACTCATCATAGCGATCATAAACTATATTATGTATGTTTACTGAAGCACCTAAGTGCAAAAAATCTTCATATTGTGATGCTACTGAAATTCCTAACTTACTATTATAACCACTTACGTATCTATCTAAACTTGTATTCAAATTAGTGTAACTAGCATTACTATTATAGGTATTTGTTGCATCATCATCAGATGTCGGGCTAATTAAACCACCCACAACGCCTAAAAATGCTTGTTGATCCGCAAAACCAAGGCTTGAACCAATATCGCGGTATGCATCTTCAATATACTCTCCTTCTTGAATACGTATATCTCCAAATGGCACTCCTTGAGCAAAGTCAAGAAAATAATTGTCAATACCTATATCGCTGGTATTGCGAATGCTAATTTGATTATTGTAATTTTCTTCTAAATCATAGTTAAAAGCGAGTCCTATTTTCGTCCATTTAGATTCGGGCTTGTTGCTTTTAAAAACCAAAACTGCCCCTGCTTGATTAATCTCGCCATAATTTGGAAAAGTACCTGTGTTGGGGGCTCCTAAAATTGAAACCGTATTTTCACGTGCATACAAAGTGCCTGAAATACTCGCTAAATTATTGTTGAAAACTGACGCTCCTGCTGGGTTTTCATTCAACGCTGATAAGTCTCCACCTAGGGCTCCAAAAGCACCGCCCATTGCTTGAAAGCGAGCTGTACCTTGTAAGTTTTTGGTGCTGTATCGAAGAACATCATTACTATTTTGAGCATTGGTAATTGAACATGCCAATAGTATGATGAAAACAAAATATCTTTTCATTTAATAGTATTTAAATAAGTTGCAATTGAATTTGCTTGATTTAGTTGCGATTTCTGCTACCTGATCTACTTGAAGAAGATCTTGACGATCCAGAACTTCTAGAGCTGCTTGAACTTCTTCCGCTTGAGTAACTTCTAGAACTACTTGAGCTTCTTCCAGTTGAATAATTTCTAGAACTTCCTGAAGATCTACTTGATCTGGTCGAACTACTGCTTCTGCTAGGCGAAGAACTTCTGTAGCTTCCGCTGCTGCGCGTTCTACTTCCTGAACTACGGTAAGTTGAGGTTCTAGGTGTTGTTGAACGGGTTGCTCTTGAATTTGTTCTTGAACCTGTGCTACCGCTTCTATAACCACTAGATCTTGGGGTTGTGCTACGGTAATATGGGTTGCTTCTTGAAGCACTACTATTACTTCTAGGGGTTGCTCTAGTACTTCTACTAGTTCTATATGCTCTGTTTCTATCTACACCAACTGTTCTTCTTGAGGCTATTCCTCTAGCTGAAGCGTTGCTTCTTCCAGTTTGTGAAGATCTTGCTGTTCTGTTCGCTAAACTTCTACCTGTAGTACTTCTACCCCTTGAGGTATTTGCTCGAGATGCGGTTAAATTTGATCTTCCGCGCGAAGTATTAACACGACCATTTGCTGCAATTATGTTGCGACCAGTGTATCCTCTTCTTGAGTTGTTAAAAGCAAAACCTCTGTTTGCGTAGTAACTGTTGTATCCGAAAGTTGGACACCATCCATATCCGTAGGCATATCCGTATCCACCCCATCCGTAGCCTCCCCAGCCCCAATTGTTCCATCTATTCCATCGGTTCCATCTATTCCATCCATATCCGTATCCACCCCAACCGTTGCCTCCCCAGCCCCAGTTGTTAAATCCGTAGCCACCAAAGCCACCAAAACCAAAGCCAGCTCCACCCCAGCCCCAGTTGTTCCAGCCATTGTCATATATGTTGACAACTACATTTTCTGTATTATCGCCCCAACCAGCGTTGCCTTGATAATCATTATCTGAATCATAGTAATCAGTTAATTGATTGGCGACAGTGCTATCATTTTGAACATCACTTGCGTATGAATCAATATCAGTAAAAACCTCACTATCTAATATTTCATTGTATTCTTGAGCTTTTTGACCAAAATAATTAGAATATGCACTAGGCTCTACGTTTTGATTTTGCTGCACTCTTTGAGGCGCGCGTTCAACAGAAACGGTTCTGTTTTGGTTACTGTATATGCCGTCATTATCATAATAAGACGCTTGTTGATAAGAACCACAAGAAACGGCTAAAAAGCCCACGGCTATAAACAAGAACGCAAGGCGAAATTTGGTGAGGTGTAGAGATTGTGTCATCGTTATAATTTAAATTGTTGAACAATATAAAAATAGTTAGTTTTGCCTTACTATTTTCAATGATATTAACACAATTTCTGTGCCAAAGTATAAATAATGGGTAAAAATTTAACAAAGCGAAGCGAAGATTATTCTAAATGGTACAATGAATTGGTGGTAAAAGCTGATTTAGCCGAAAACTCAGGGGTTCGTGGCTGTATGGTCATCAAACCATACGGTTTTGCAATATGGGAAAAAATGCAAGCTCAACTAGATCGGATGTTCAAAGAAACAGGTCATGAAAATGCCTATTTTCCGCTATTTATTCCTAAATCATATCTAAGTAAAGAAGCGAGCCATGTAGAGGGTTTTGCAAAAGAATGTGCCGTTGTAACACATTACAGGCTAAAAAATGACGAAAATGGAAAAGGAATTATTGTAGATCCTGATGCCAAGCTTGAAGAAGAACTTATTGTTAGGCCTACTTCTGAAACTATTATTTGGGACACGTATCGCCGTTGGATTCAGTCATATCGTGATTTACCTTTATTAATAAATCAATGGGCAAATGTAGTTCGATGGGAAATGCGCACACGTTTATTTCTGAGAACCACTGAATTTTTATGGCAAGAAGGTCATACTGCTCATGCTACTGAAGAGGAGGCTGTTGAGGAAGCAAAGCTAATGATGAATGTATATGCTGAATTTGTTGAGACCTTTATGGCCGTGCCTGTTATAAAAGGAACAAAAACAGAAAGTGAGCGATTTGCAGGGGCACTTGAAACCTATTGTATTGAGGCATTAATGCAAGACGGTAAAGCTTTACAAGCTGGTACTTCACACTTTTTAGGTCAAAATTTTGCAAAAGCGTTCGATGTAAAATTTGCGAATAAAGAAGGTAAAAAAGAATATGTTTGGGCAACTTCTTGGGGGGTTTCAACACGATTGATGGGGGCTTTGGTAATGACTCATAGTGATGATAACGGCCTTGTGCTGCCACCAAAATTGGCTCCAATTCAGGTTGTTATAGTGCCTATATACAAAGGTTTAGAGCAATTAGCTATTATTTCTGAAAAAGTAAATCCGTTAGTTAAAGAACTAAAGTCAAAAGGTATCTCTGTTAAATTTGACAATCGAGACACCCACAAACCAGGCTTTAAATTCAATGAATATGAGTTAAAAGGGGTGCCTATTCGATTAGCTATTGGTAGTAGAGATTTAGAAAACGGCACGTATGAAATTGCACGGCGAGATACTTTTGAAAAAGAAACTATTCCTGTGAATGAGGTGGTGTCTAAAATTGAATTTTTGCTAGATGATATTCAAAAGAATATTTACCAAAAAGCAATTAACCACCGCTCTGAGCATATTACTGAAGTAGCGTCATATGATGAATTTAAAAAGGTGCTTGCTGAAAAAGGCGGATTTATCTCAGCGCATTGGGATGGCACCACAACCACTGAAGACCAAATAAAAGAAGAAACCAAGGCAACTATTAGATGTGTGCCTATTGATGTGAAACATGAAGCAGGTAAATGCATGGTAACGGGTAACCCCTCGCCTTACCGAGTTTTGTTTGCAAAAGCCTATTAAAATATATTTATTTTAACGTTAATTATGAAATGCTTTTTACGTAAACAAAATAGTCAGTTTTAATTGACCGTTTTTAAAAGCAACGAAAGTTATCTTAAAATTGAAAAAAAATATATAAGGTAGTTGCACTAGTTAAAAATAATTGTATTTTTGCAGCCGCCTTAGTAGTATTATTGATATAATATTTTAAAAGGTTTGACATAATGGCCCGTTCGTCTAGGGGTTAGGACGCCAGGTTTTCATCCTGGTAACAGGGGTTCGATTCCCCTACGGGCTACAAAAAGTAATTAGTTAATTACAGAATATTAATTTGATGCCATTGACAAACAATGGTAACAAAAATGAAATAAAAGCAATGGCAAATCACAAGTCAGCATTAAAGAGAATTAGAAGAAACGAAGCGGTACGTTTACGTAATCGTTATCAGCATAAAACAATGCGTAATGCCTTGAAAACGTTACGGGGTGAAACTAAAAAGAAAGATGCTGAGAAATTATTGCCCAGTGTAATCAGTATGATTGATCGTTTAGCAAAGCGAAATATCATTCACACAAACAAGGCTTCTAATTTAAAGAGCAAATTGTCAAAGCACGTTGCTTCTTTGTAAGACAAGGATAACCATATAAATGTAAAAGCCCCTTCTAAATAGATGGGGCTTTTTATTTGCCTTAGTCTCAAATTATTGGATATAAAAAATCCCAAAGGTAAATGTCTTTGGGATTTTTAAATTTATTTAGATTGTTTTACTGATTCATTGTCAATAAAAACTCTTCGTTGTTTTTGGTTTGTTTGAAACGTTGCTCAATAAACTCCATAGCTTCTACAGGGTTCATATCTGCTAGGTATTTACGCATGATCCACATACGTTGAATCGTATCTTTATCAAGCAGTAAATCTTCTCTACGTGTGCTAGAAGAAGTAAGATCAATTGCTGGAAAGATTCTACGGTTCGATATTTTACGATCTAATTGTAGTTCCATGTTACCAGTACCCTTGAATTCTTCAAAGATCACTTCATCCATTTTAGAACCAGTATCAGTTAAAGCTGTTGCAATAATTGATAAAGATCCACCACCTTCAATATTACGAGCCGCACCAAAGAAACGTTTTGGCTTGTGTAATGCGTTGGCATCAACACCACCACTCAATACTTTACCAGATGCTGGTTGTACCGTATTATATGCTCTTGCTAAACGCGTGATAGAATCTAAAAGAATAACCACGTCGTGACCACATTCAACTAAACGTTTTGCCTTCTCCAAAACAATATTCGCTACACGAACGTGCTCTGTTGGTTCTTTGTCGAAAGTTGAAGCAACAACTTCGCCTTGTACATTACGTTGCATATCAGTAACTTCTTCAGGGCGTTCATCAATTAATAAGATGATCTGATATACTTCTGGGTGATTTGCTGCGATACCATTGGCAATATCTTTCAACAACATTGTTTTACCCGTCTTAGGTTGCGAAACAATCATACCCCTTTGTCCTTTTCCAATAGGTGAGAACAAATCGATGATACGTGTTGAAATTGATGATTGACGTTCAGCTAAGCGAAAACGCTCTTCAGGAAATAATGGTGTCAAGTGTTCAAAAGAAACACGATCTCTAACAATCTTAGGGTCTATACCGTTTATTCTATTTACTTTGATTAAAGGAAAATATTTTTCACCTTCTTTTGGTGGGCGAACATTACCCAAAACTGTATCTCCAGTTTTTAAACCAAATAATCTAATTTGAGATTGAGACACGTAAATATCATCAGGTGATGAAAGGTAGTTGTAATCAGAAGAGCGCAAGAAGCCATAGCCATCTTGCATGATATCTAAAACCCCTTCGCTTTCAATAATACTATCAAATTCAAAATCTGGTGCTTTGTATCGGTTTTTTAAATCTTTATCAAAATTGCTCTTGTCATAAGAACCTTTTGGATTTGGCTTTTTACCGTTTTGGTTATGTTGATTTTTGTTGGGACCCTTATTTTGATTTGGACTCTGTGGTCTTGGTCTTGGTCTTGGTCTTTTTTCTTCTTTAGGTGTTGCTTCTGATGTAGCCTCTACAGGCGTAGCAACATCTGTTTTGGTTTCTGCAACTTCTGCTTTCTCAGGCATTGCGGCCTTAGGGGCTGCTTTTGGAGCCGCCTTAACCCTTGGTTTTGGAGCCGCTTTTACAGGCTCTTCAGTCTTGATTGCTTTAGGACTTGCTGCTTGGAGGTCTAAAATTTGATAGACTAAATCTAACTTTTTTAAACTTTTAAACTTTGGTACATTCAAGCTTTTTGCTATTTCCTGAAGTTCAGGTAGCTTTTTCGCTTTTAAATCTGAAATCTCAAACATTAAAATTGGATATAAATTATATTTTTACGAGTATCGTATAGATAAAGAAGTGTATTGTTAGTTGAAAATTACTGGGGGAGAAACCCCTCGTGGTAAGTGTTATAACTAAGTAACGAAGCAATATTACAAATTATTTTCTTCAATGGCACTATATTTTTCAAAAAGACATGTATTTTTGCTGTTCAATAGGTGAGCAAATATAATGATTCAAAGAATTCAATCCATTTACATGTTTGTAGTAGTGCTTTTAGCAGGACTACTACCTTTTTTGATTCCGATATGGAATGCAAACGATGGTGTTGAAATTTTTGCTCAAAATGAACTTTGGATTTCAATTGCATTCTATGCCTCAGCAGCTTTGGCATTGATTGCACTTTTTTTATTTAAAAACAGACAAAATCAATTTGTGGTAAACAGATTGAATATGATATTAAATCTTTTTTTACTAGGATTTTTCGTTTACCGATCGCTAAACTTATCCGGAGAGGTTTCGACTTCAGAGAAGGGTATTGGGATGCTCATTCCTGTATTTTCTATCGTTTTTTTGGTCCTTGCCAATAGGGCTATCAAGAAGGATGAGAATCTTGTAAAATCTGTAGATCGTTTACGTTAAACCTAACATCTTAGTATTTATTAGTGCGTGAAACCCAGAGATAGTTCTCTGGGTTTTTTACTTTTTATGTAACCAGTTAGAATACGCATGAAGCATTAACGTTTTTTTTCAAAAACTTTTTTACCACCAGAGTAGGTTTCTAAAACTTCAATTTGATTCAATTTTGAAGGATCAACTTCAAAGGGGTTATCACTTAAAATAATAAAATCAGCCAATTTACCCACCGTCAAACTACCTTTCATATTTTCTTCAAAAGACGCGAAGGCGCCATTTATTGTATAGGCCATTAGGGCTTGTTCTAGAGTGATTTTTTGTTCAGGTACCCAACCATCAGGATTTTTACCATCTAGCGTACGCCGGGTTACAGCGGCATAGATACCAGTTATTGGTGAGCCTGGAGCAACGGGCCAATCGCTGCCAAAAACAATTTTTGTATTCGCATTTATCAATGAATTGAATGCGTAGGTTGTTTTGATGCGTTCTGACCCAATATAGGCCTCAGCCCACCTACCATCATCAATAGCATGATACGGCTGCATACTTGCAATAACCCCTAATTTAGCAAAGCGCTCAATATCTTCTGAAGAAATGTGTTGGGCATGTTCAAGCCTAAGTCTACGATCTTTAAAACCATTTTCTTTGATAATTTTCTCGTAGCAATTGAGCAATTCATGAATGGCATTATCGCCTATGGCATGAACCAGAATTTGAAGATTTTCTTTGTCGGCATTTGAAATCCATTGGTATAAGTTTTCTTTGCTAGTAATGAAAAACCCTTTGTCATTAGGTTTGTCTGAATACCCCTCTTTAAATGCGGCTGTATGTGAGCCAAGTGATCCATCAACAAAACCTTTAACGGCTCCGGTTTTGATCCATTTATCAGTGTGCTTATTTTTTTGAGCGGCCTCCTTCCATCTTGGTAAAGGATCGATAGCATAAATACGAATGCCTAATTCGTCTTTTTTTAAAGCGCGTTGATAGGCACTCAAACCTTTTAAACTATCAACATCATGAACAGAAGTTACACCATGAGATAAAAAGTAATCTGTTGCTACTTTTAATGCATTGTCTTTTTGATGTTCAGTTAATGGCGGAATTTTATCAAGCACTAGGTTCATGGCGTTGCTTTTAAGAATACCGGTAGGAAAACCTTTTGCATCACGAACAATCTCTCCGTTGGCCACGTCAGCAGTATTTTGGTCAATACCTGCGTATTTAAGAGCCGCAGAATTGGCTAAAACCATATGACCGTCAAGACGGTATATGACTACAGGATTCTCTTTTGTAAAATCATCTATCCATTCTTTTCTAGGTAATTCTCCACCCCATAGTGTATGGTCCCAATTCCCTTCTAAAATCCAAGTGCCAGCTGATAGTGTTTTAGCAAAATCAGCAATACGCTTTGTAAATTCTTCGGGGGTAGCAACGTCGCGAAGCGAAACATTAAGTAAACTATTGCCACCCATCATGAGGTGTACGTGGCTGTCAATAAAGCCAGGCATTAAAAATTTACCCTTAGCATCAACCACGATAGTGTTTTTAGTGTGTAATTTTTGTATTTCTTTGGATGTGCCAATGGCTGCAATAGTATCACTAGAAATGGCCATAGCTTGAGCAGTTGTAAAAGAATCGGCAGTCCAAATGGTAGCATTAGTAATAATAATATCTGCTTTTGAATCTTGCTTTTTACAGGATGAAATTATCGTTAATAGACTGTAGACTAAAACGAAGGATGTTCTTTTTAATAACTTCATAATGGGTGTCTGATTATTTATTTGATATCAACGCCTTCCTAATTCAATAATATTCAAATCTTTGATATCCTCGCCATCAATAACAAATTTTAGCATAGTGCGCATGTGATGAAAACCGTGTTTACCACATGCTCCGGGGTTCATGTGTAGCACCCCTCGAGGTTTGTCCCACATGACTTTTAAAATATGTGAGTGTCCGCATATAAATAGTTTTGGCGGATTGTTTTTGATTACTTCACGTGTTCTCACATTATATTTAGGTGGGTAGCCACCAATATGGGTCATCAGAACATCAACACTTTCACACATGAATCTGTTGTTTTCCGGAAATTCTTTTTGAATAATATGATTATCAATATTGCCATATACCCCACGTACAGGTTTTATGGCTGAAAGGGCATCAGTTACGGCTAGCGTGCCAATATCACCAGCATGCCATATTTCATCTGCTTGACGGGCATGTTTTAGAATGCTATCATCAATATGAGAATGCGTATCAGAAAGCAACAATATTTTTTTCATAAAACTTTTGAATCAAAGCAACTTTGTATCTTTGAATTTGCACAAAGCTAAAGAAACCCTTTGAGATATTTTGTTCAATTTTCATACTTCGGTAAGGCCTATCATGGTTGGCAAAATCAGCCTAATGCGATTACCGTACAAGAAATTTTAGAAAAGGCATTCAAAACCCTTTTAAAAAATAAAATTTCACTTATGGGTGCTGGCAGAACAGATGCCGGGGTTCATGCCAAGCAAATGTTTGCTCATTTTGAAGCTGAAAAAATTACTGATTTTGATGATTTGGTTTTTCGGTTAAATGCGTTGCTTCCTGATGATATTGCTGTTCAAAGAGTATTTCAAGTTGCTGATGAGGCCCACGCTCGTTTTGATGCTTTAGAACGAACGTATGAATATTGGATATCCCAAGAAAAAAATCCTTTTTATCAAGATGCAGCGCATTACATTAAAAAACCATTGAACATAGACGCCATGAATCAAGCGGCTAATTTGCTTCTAACATATGAAGATTTTGAATGTTTTTCAAAATCTAATACTGATGTTCATACCCATTTGTGTACCTTAAAAACGGCAAATTGGCAAATTCAGAATGACCGTTTGGTTTTTACAATTACTGCCAATAGATTTCTCAGAAATATGGTGCGGGCTATTGTAGGAACACTACTCGAAGTAGGTACTGGTAAAATTTCATTTGATGATGTAAAAGCTATAATTGAAAGTAAAGACAGAACCAAAGCAGGACCTTCAGTGCCCGCAAAAGGACTATATTTGATGAACGTAGTATACCCCGAAAAGAGTAGTAAAAAGAATGGATAAAGAATCATCAGGAAATGCATTTGATTTTTCGCTTTTTAAGCGATTAATGGCGCATACAAAACCCTATAGGACTACTTTTTATGGGGTTGCCATTGTTGCTATATTTTTGGCTGCCTTTGCTGTATTGACGCCCATTATTTTAAAATTGATAATTGATGAGGCTATTAAGCAGTCAGATGCAGAAAAATTATTGTTTTTAGCCGTAGCAATGGCGGGCGCATTGTTAGGTCAAGTTTTATGCCAATTAGTGTTTACCTATTATGCCAATTGGTTGGGCGAATCAGTCATAAAAGATGTTCGCATTAATTTGTTCAAAAAAATGTTGGGCTTCAAAATGAAGTATTTCGATGATTCTTCATTAGGTGTTTTGGTAACTCGCGCTGTTGCTGATATGCAACGCATTGGAGAAATTTTCAGTCAAGGCTTTTTTGTCATTGTTGCTGATTTACTGAAAATGCTAGCCGCTGCGATTCTTATGGTTTATATTAACTGGAAGCTTGCCCTTATTGTGTTCGCCTTATTACCCATTATTTTATATGCAACGCGTAAATTTCAAAAAGCGATGAAACTCGCATTTATTGAAGTTAGAGCTCAAGTATCAAATTTAAATTCTTTTGTTCAAGAACGTATTGCCGGTATGAAAATAGTGCAGCTTTTTACCCGAGAGAAAATTGAAAGTGATAATTTCAGAATCATTAATGAGAAACATAAAAAGGCTTGGTTAAAAACAGTGTGGTACAATTCTATTTTCTTTCCAATTGCCGAGATTGTTACCTCAGTGGCTATTGGTTTAGTGGCATGGTACGGTGGCTTACAAAATGTAGCGAATATTGATGAAGAAATTGCAGGGGCAGTCTTCGCTTATATTTTATGCATTGAAATGTTGTTTAGACCGCTGCGTCAAATTGCCGATAAGTTTAACACGCTGCAAATGGGTATGGTTGCTGCGAACCGTGTTTTTAAAATTCTAGATACACACAGTATCATTGAAGATAATGGTATGATTGAAATGCCAAAGGCCAATGGAACTATTGAGTTTTCAGATGTACATTTTGGTTATCTTGAAAACGAAGAGGTTTTACACGGAATTTCATTTAATGTTAAAGCCGGAGAAACTGTGGCTATAGTAGGAGCAACGGGTGCTGGTAAGTCAACCATTGTCAATTTACTGAATCGTTTTTATGAAATAAATTCAGGAGATATATTAATCGATGATATCAATATCAAAGATTTTAAATTAGCGTCACTCAGAAATCAAATTGCCGTAGTGCTACAAGATGTTTTTCTATTTGCTGATACGGTGTTTAATAATATTTCTTTGAAGAATGAAAGTATCACTCTAGATGAAATTCAAGAAGCCGCTAAAAAAATAGGAGTTGATGAATTTATCTCAAGTTTACCAGGTGGCTATCAATACAATGTAAAAGAGCGTGGTTCTATGTTATCAAGTGGTCAACGCCAATTAATTGCATTTTTAAGAGCATATGTTAGCAACCCAAGTATATTGGTTTTAGATGAGGCAACTTCTTCTGTTGACACCTATTCAGAACAATTAATTCAGCGGGCTACAGAGAAAATTACTGAGGGTAGAACGTCAATAATTATTGCGCATCGATTGGCAACAATTAAAAAAGCAGATAAAATTATTGTGATGAATGCAGGTCAAATTGTAGAAATAGGCACCCATAATGAACTTCTTCAAAAAGGGGGGTATTATAATAATTTATATGAGGCTCAGTTTTTGGCTGATGAGGTGGCGTAGATTATGATTTACTTATATATAAGTAAATCATATTAATTAATACCCTTAGTGCTAAAATGAAATAACTGTTGTCAATTATTTAATACATTTTAATTTATAATTCTGTAATGTTTCCATTACTGGTATCCGTTAAACATATTATTATTTAAACTTCCTTCTCTTTAAAAAAAACTTCTTGAAAAAATACAAGATGGTAGTGCTAAGAATTGAAAAAAGAATTGCAAAAATTACATAATCGATTAAAAAATAATTCTCTCCTATATTGATTAGAAGTGAATGTTTTTCAAATGAAAGCATAGTAAACCAGAAGATTATATTAATTGCAATTAAAAACAATATGTCTTTTTTCTTCATAGATTTATTATTTAGCGTGTATCATATTCTCTTTGAAAGAATGCATTATAAAATGTAAATTCCCCTTTTCTAATGTCATTAGTATAAATTTCAGGAATTTTTTTCTGAACTAAGAAGTCTGGAAATTCATTTAAAAATAAATCAACAGTTAAAATTTTTTTTAACGAATCTATTTCTGATTTGTAAGATTTTTTTTCAAGCATTATATTTCTAGTAGGAATTCCTGACCACTTGGAAAAATTAGTTTTATTCCTTTTTAATTCAAGGACATGTATATGAAAGTATGGTATTAGAGTACTTAGGTTAATGCATAATGAATGACTTAAGTTATTAATATGATCATCTTTAATTATTTGCAAGTTGTAGCATATTTCCCCAAGGGCGGTTTTTGAAAAGTCGTGTACGCAATTAAATTTTTTTTCCAACAATAGTTTATCTAAAAATATCATTACTTTTTTAGCACAATATTCCGCATCAAGCGTCTTACCAAAATTTTCAGTTGTTTTATTTTTTAACCATTTTTTAGGATTTCTTATTTCATAAACACCGTTTTGATTCAGGAAATAGAAATCTTTGACTTTATTAAGAAAAAAAAGTTCTGTAGTCATGTATATCAATTAATCACAATTTTCCTTGCCTGTTTCAAACTTATTTGGAGTAATCTGATATGGATTCCCTCGCTGTACCCTTCCTCCATCAGACAATTTTCTAAATTCTTCTTTCAAATGTTTTTCGAACCATTTGGTGACATCGTATTCAGTAAAATCTGATTGTTCCCTAAAATGATGAACAGTTGCACGAGCGGTATTGTCCAAAGCCTTTGCTGATATTTCTGCCGCGAGACCAGCCGTTGTATGATTTCCGAATCTATCGGTAACCCATGTCTCAAATGTTAATAGTGGTATTTTTATCCGATACTTTTGAAAATTGTTAAGAGTGTAAACGCCAACACCCATTTCAAAATCTTTAATACAAGCAGCCTGCCATAATGATGTTACTGACTGAAATTTAAAACTTTTACAGTTAGGATAGTATTTTTTTGTCAGATTTTCAGGAATTGCTTCTTCGCTATCAGGTGGATTTTCCGAAAAAGTTGTTTCACCAGAGGTATAACCATCGGGGTTGGAGCTTCCACCTCCAGCGGTTTCAGCGTAGGTCCATGAAATTTGTGAATTATTAGATCCGCTACCTGGCACCCAAACCCATTCTGTAGTACTGCCATCGTAGGTAGTTCCATTATATGTTGAACTGTCTCCATTTTGATTATACCAGTCCGTATAGTGGTAGGTTGTTATTGGAACCCAACCAGAACCTCCCGCGGCACTTCCACCTCCACAACTACCACCGCCTTCACCATCGATATTCAAAGCACATTCTAAGGCACTATCACATCGGCTCGTATTAGCTTTTTCTGTACAACCGGCTCTAGCAATTAGTCCAAGACTGTTTACTTCCTCTTCTTCAATTTTTATACTTTCTACACTGTTCAGAGGTTTTCCCTTTTCATAATGAAAAAGATATTCAGCTTCACCTTGCAAGTTATATAAGTAAGTCATTCCGTGATAGCTTCTTTCTTCTATGTTGAAATAAGTATAGCCCTTACCATTACTAAAAGACAACATTTTGTTTATGAAGTACTTTATTTCATTTTCCCCTTTGTGCGCTAATACCGTAAAAAACTGACCTTTTATTCTTCCTTTATTTGAGTAAGTAACTGGCTTATTTTGTTTTACTTTAAATTCATACCACTGCTTATCATTATAGGTTTTGATTTCAAAATAATCCCAGTTTACTTCTATGTTCCTATTGATGTGGCCAGAAATATCCTCAAAATTTTCAAGAGTAAATTCAGCTTCAAATGCTTGCGCGACAGTCAATCGTTGTTCTAAGGTTTGAGTTTGACCTAACGGTTCAGTCTCACAACCAAGAATTAAAGAAAATATTAACGTTACAATCGCTAGGTATTTAAATGGGTGTATGATTTTCATGATTTATGTTTTAATTTGATTTTGAAATTCCATTTAAACTAATCTTGATTGATTTAAATTTTGGTATTTATTCGACGAATGGAACTTTTTTATGTATGTAATACAATATTTAGATATTAATATGTAAGAATTATCATCAATAAAAAGAGTCTAAAATTATTTAATTATGATGTATTAACTTTATCTTAAGTTAAGAATATTTTACCTTTTTATATCACTAAATTGTAGAAATAGGCACCCATAATGAACTTCTTCAAAAAGGTGGGTATTATAATAATTTATATGAGGCTCAGTTTTTGGCTGATGAGGTGGCGTAAAAAATGCTATTTCGGGGCAAAGTCACTTAATGATATTTCACCAGTAACAAAAAGAATCAAATAAAAGAATAACATGGTACCAAGGTACCCAGCACCCCACAAAAAGATATAGAGTAAAGAGCGCGTAATACGCTGCATAGGTTTCAGTTTGTTTAGTCTGTTTACTACATATATGGCAAAAGTTACCATAAATATTAGCATAGGCCAGGTAAGTGAAAAGTAGCTTTCAGGACTAAGTAAAAGGACTAAAATACTAACGGGAAATGAAACAATACTATATTGTGCTAAGCTATACATTGCCGTTACAGCATGTTCTGATAAATTATAATTTCTTTGGTTAAAAGCAACCCAACCAGCAAATGCGAATACCGGAATGTAGAGTAAGAAAATGAAAGAACTATAATCAAAAATAGTCGACATTAATTTTTCGCCCATTTCACTATTCAAATTTTGCCCTCCTGAAAATTTCGAAAAATCAATGCCTTTCTTAAATGTTTTACGCATTACAAATAATGTAATTCCTGAAAGGGTAAGGGCAATCGCCAAATAACTAATTGGGTTAAGGTATTTTTTTCGAATACCTTCAATATACCCTCCAATTACTACCTGAGGCTTTGTAAAGAGATGCCAAAATGTTTTTAGAAAAGTATTATCAACATTAAAATAACGTTCTGTAATATCATAACAGAGGTTTTTAAATGTAAGACGATTTCTGATAACCTTAGCTCCACAATCAGGGCAAAAACTATGATCAGTTCTTAAAGATTTGTCACAGTTTTTACAATTCATTGCGGTTTAGTTTAAGTCTTCTTTTATGATATTTGAAAGATCAATCATATCATCATAGTCAATAAACTTACCATTTTTAATGTAAACAAGACCACCTGTTTCTTCACTAACTACAATAGCAAGTGCATCTGTTTTTTCAGTGATGCCCACAGCTGCTCTATGTCTCAAGCCATAACTTAGCGGAATATTTCGCTCATTTGAAACAGGTAAGATGACCCGTGTTGCTACAATATTATTATTCACTATAATCGCAGCGCCATCGTGCAACGGACTATTTTTATAAAAGATACTTTCAATAATTGGTGCGGTAATTTCAATATGCATCTTATCGCCTGAAGACCGTACAAAATCTAAGACATTGCTGCGCTGAATAACTAAAATTGCTCCTGTCTTAGTTGAAGCCATTTTAGCGCAAGCACTTAAAACAGCATCGACATTGGTGCTTGACGCCATTGCATCTTGCCTTAAAAAACTAAAATTCTTTAATAATTTTCTCTTGGTTGCATAATTTGTAGAGCCAATCATTAAAAGAAATTTTCTAATTTCTTGTTGAAATACAATGATTAAGGCAATCAATCCTACCTGCATAAAAGCCCCAACTACACTGCTAATTAATTTCATTTCTAAATATTGGGTCAATTTCCAAAAAGCCCAAACAATAACAATTCCTATGAAAATATTAATGGCAACTGTTCTTCGAACCAGCTTATAAACGTAGTAAAGTAAGATGGCTACCAATATAATATCAATGATATTGGTAATTTTGAAGTCTGGTAAATTCAGTGAATCCAATTGGTAGTGTTTTTGTAAAATTAACTAAAAAGAATTGAAAAAGTGAACAGGTTTATATCAGCCTGTTTTCGAGTTCAACACATTCTACCACTTCTTTAACATCATGAACTCTTAAAATATTGGCGCCCTTGGTAAGCGCAAACATGTTCAGGGCGGTGGTGCCGTTTAATGCTTCGGCAGGGGTGTTATTTAAAACTTTGTAAATCATTGATTTTCTACTAATTCCACATAGAATAGGAAGCTTCAGGGTTTTTAAAAGGTTAAGTTGAGACAGTAATTCATAATTCTGATCTACCGTTTTTGCAAATCCGAAACCTGGATCTATAATGATGTCATGAATACCTAATTCACGGGCTTTTAAAAGCTGTTCAGAAAAATACAAGATTACTTCTTTAACTAAATGCGTATATGTTGTTTTTGACTGCATGGTTTTTGGGGTACCGCGCATGTGCATCATAATATAAGGCACTTTGTATTTCGCGATTACAGATAACATTTTTGGGTCTAATTTTCCTGCTGATATATCATTTATTAGGGATGCTCCTGTATCGATACTAGCACTAGCAACCGAACTTCTAAAGGTGTCAATAGAAAGTAGAATTTCAGGAAATGTTTTTATTACTAACTCAATGATAGGAAGCAATCTTTGTTTCTCTTCATCTTCAGTAACAAAATCTGCACCTGGTCTTGAACTGTAGGCACCAACATCAATAAAAGTTGCACCTTCATTCAGCATTTTTTCAACCTGTGTTAAAATAATAGAGGAATCTTTAAATTTACCACCATCATAAAAAGAATCAGGAGTTAAGTTTAAAATTCCCATAACCTTAGGTTGCGTCAAATCAATTAGTTTACCCTTACAATTGATGTTCATTTGTCAACAATTTTGGTGGGTATGACTTGAAAAATCGACTTTATTAGCCAATCTTTGACATTCCCAATAATTTAATCGAAATTTACGCAAATTAGTTATACTATTCATGCAACAAACTTCTGAGCAATATGATGCGGTAATCAAAGTCTGTAGAGACTTGTTTGCGAAAAAAATGAAAGATTACGGCAGTGCATGGCGAATTTTGAGACTCCCTTCTTTAACTGATCAAATTTATATTAAAGCGCAACGCATTAGAAGTTTACAAGAGAATGATGTACGCAAGGTTGATGAGGGCGAACGCTCAGAATTTATAGGGATCATCAATTACTCAATAATGGCTTTAATTCAATTAGAAAAAGGTATCGCTGATGAGCCTGATTTGAATGAATCGCAAGCCATAACTTTGTTTGATAAGCATGTAGCCATTACCAAAAATTTAATGGAAAATAAAAACCATGACTACGGCGAGGCTTGGCGAGAAATGAGAGTAAGTTCGCTGACTGATTTGATTCTTCAAAAATTACTTCGTGTTAAACAAATTGAAGACAATAAAGGCAAAACTTTGGTAAGTGAAGGTATTGATGCCAATTACCAAGACATGGTAAATTATGCCATTTTTGCTTTGATACATTTGCATTAAACTAAATCTTAGTACAATGAAATATTTAGTAGGCTTTTCAAGGGTTTTTGTTGGAATACTTTTTATTATCAGTGGTTTTATAAAATTGAATGATCCTGTAGGGTTTTCATTCAAGTTAGAAGAATATTTTAGTTCAGGGGTTTTAGATTTACCTTTTTTTGAACCGCATGCCCTAACCATTTCAATTATTGTTGTCATTTTTGAAGTTTTGGTGGGGGTTATGTTACTTCTAGGGTATCGCACAAAATTAACGGTTTGGAGTCTTTTATTGATGATAATTGGTTTTACTTTTTTAACCTTTTATTCAGCTTATTTCAATAAAGTAACTGATTGCGGTTGCTTCGGAGATGCCATTAAATTAACGCCTTGGGAGTCTTTTACAAAAGACATCATTCTCCTCGTTTTGATAGTGATACTCTTTTTAGGGCGTCAATACATTACCCCTTGGTTTAGTGATAATATCAGAAAAGTTATTACTGCCTTAGCTCTTGCAGTTTGCGGCGTGTATGTGGTTCATGTATTGCATCATTTACCTGAAATAGATTTTAGGCCTTATAAAATAGGTGCTAATATTGAAGATGGCATGAATGTGCCGCCTGACGCACCACAACCTATTATTGAATATGCTTGGAAATTCAAAACGGCTGACGGAGAAAAAGTGGTGGTAACTAACGGAGATTACCCACAAGTTGATGGCGAGTTTATTGGTGCAGATACTAAAGAAATTCAAAAAGGTTATGAACCACCGGTTCATGATTTTACCATTGAACAAGAAGGTCAAGATTTCGCTCTGGCGCTGTTGAATGAACCTAAATTAGTTATGGTAATTGCGTATGATTTACGTAAAACCAAACATAAGTACTATCAAGAGATTAAAAGAGTTACTGATGGGGCAATAAAAAAGGGTTATAAAGTAATTGGTATGTCAGCTTCAAATGAAGAACAGAGTGCCGCATTAGTTAAAAAATACCGACTCAACTTTGAGTTTTATTTTACTGATGAAACTACCTTAAAAACAATTGTGAGGTCAAACCCCGGCGTATTGGTTTTAGAGAAAGGAACCATTATACAGAAGGTACATAGTAATGATTTAAACGAATTAAGTTTTAAAGATCCAGAAAACGGTGTTTATTTTGATTTAGAATTGAAAAAGCAACTGGATAGTATTTTGATTTTAGATCAAAAGTATCGGGCATCCGATTCACATATTGATTGGGATAAGCAGATAGAAATTGATAATTCAAACTTGGTGTTTATTGAAAAAATAATAGCTGAGAAAGGAAGTTATCCAGGTACATCAATGGTTGGAAGTAAATCAGGACAGACTGCTTGGTATGTCATTCAACATTCTGACAAAATTGACCAGCACATTGATATGATTAAAAAGGCTGCTGAAAATGGTGAATTACCATTTAGATTGTATGCGATGATGTTAGATAGACATTTAATGTCAAATGATAAACCTCAAATTTATGGAACACAGGGTTCTTCATATTTTATAAATACCCCTGATGAAATTTCTTTTATTTGGCCAATTCAAAATGCAGATTCGGTAAATACTTTAAGAAAAGACATATTCGGAACCACCGTTGAAGAATATTCAAAACGGCTATTTGGAGAAGATTTTGAGTACAAATCGTATTCTATTGAAGAAGTAAATAAAATCAGGAATAATCAGAAATAATTAAAAGCGCGATAATGAGAAGCAAAATAGTAGCAGGAAATTGGAAAATGAACAAAAACGGAGAACAAACCAAAGAGTTATTACGTGCTCTTTCAGGGGGTTTTCCTGAAACTGAAGCTGAGGTAATGGTGGCTCCTACTTTTGTAAACCTTACTAATGCAGTCTTTCAATTAAAAAATTCGCCTATTGAAGTCATAGCACAAAATATGCATTATGCTGAAAACGGGGCTTATACCGGAGAAATATCTGCAGATATGCTTCAAAATATTGG
This sequence comes from uncultured Flavobacteriaceae bacterium, assembly GCA_937929935.1. GTDB lineage: Bacteria > Bacteroidota > Bacteroidia > Flavobacteriales > Flavobacteriaceae > Maribacter_C. The sequence continues at coordinate 69,265 of CALFUL010000003.1, forward strand.
TGTCAATACGGTTATTTTAGGTCATTCTGAAAGACGTGCCTATTTTGGTGAAACTGATGAATTACTGGCAAAAAAAGTAACTACTGCGCTTAATCATAGTTTACGCGTTATGTTTTGTTTTGGTGAAGAATTAGAAGACCGTAAAGCTGACAATCACTTCAAGGTGGTTGAAAGTCAATTGAAGAATGCTCTTTTTTCTTTAGATGCTGCAAAATGGAGTAACATTGTCTTAGCCTATGAACCTGTTTGGGCTATTGGTACCGGAGAAACTGCAAGCCCTGAACAAGCGCAAGAAATGCATGCTTTTATCAGAAAAACAATTACTGAGGCATATGATGAAACTATAGCAAACAAAGTTTCTATTTTATATGGGGGTAGTGTAAAACCTGCTAATGCCAATGAAATCTTTTCTAAGCCTGATGTTGATGGCGGATTAATTGGCGGTGCCGCATTGAAGGCAGATGATTTTAAAGCCATTATAAACGCGATTTAAGAAAGCTGGCAACAGCGACTTTAAGCATACTTAATTGGCTACATGTCTGAAATCATCTATATAGAATATACGTTTACCGTTCAACCCTTAAAGCCCGCATCTGATATCTTAATTGCTGAATTGGGTGAAGCTGGTTTTGAAAGTTTTGTCGAAAATAATGAGGGTATTTTGGCATATATACAAAAGCAAGATTGGTCGCCCGAATTGTTAGATGCAATTGAGATACTGAAAAATGATAGTTTTAAAATCAGTTTTCAACACAAAGAAATTGAACAACAAAATTGGAACGCCACTTGGGAAGAAAATTTTGACCCCATTCGAATCGACAATCAATGCGTGGTACGAGCCCCATTTCATGAAAAGCCAGACGTTGTTTTTGATATTGTTATTGAACCAAAAATGAGTTTTGGTACAGGGCATCATGAAACCACTCATATGATGCTTGAGCATATTTTGAATACTGATTTTAAGCAGAAAAAGGTTCTTGATATGGGAAGTGGCACAGGAGTGTTGGCTATTTTGGCTTCAATGAAGGGTGCAGTTCATGTAGATGCTATTGATATTGATCATTGGTGTTATTTGAATGCTGAAGAAAATATTACACGTAATAATTGTGAAAATATTGACGTGTATAAAGGCGATGCATCGCTATTAGAAAATAAAACGTATGATATAATTATAGCGAATATTAATCGAAATATTTTAATTGCTGATTTACCACTTTATGCAAAATGTCTTTCTGAAAACGGACAACTTTTTCTAAGTGGCTTTTACACAGAAGATATACCCATTATAACAGCAAAATGCGAGTCAATAGGGTTAAAATTTCAAAAATTCTCTAAAAAAAATAATTGGGTTGCAGTAAAATATGTATTTTAGAATCACAAATAAAGTATGTAATCTTAGCGTATTATGAGCATTAAAGAAAAAATTTCTGAAGAACTACTACTTGAAGAAGAGCAAGTAGCTCAAAATGAGATCGTGCTTTTCAATGATGATGTGAATACTTTTGAGCATGTTATTGAAACTCTTATTAAAGTTTGTGAGCACTCATCAACGCAAGCAGAACAGTGTTCGCTTATAGTACATCATAATGGAAGATGCACCGTTAAAACTGGAGAATACAATGATTTAGAGCCACGGTGCAGTAAATTATTAGAAGCAGGTTTAAGTGCTGAAATTGTTTAAATTTTCTGTACTTTTTTATCTCAAAAGAGGCATGGCAAGCATGCGTTTTTTCTGTTTTACTATTATTTACTTTTTGGCAAGCCATGGTTTTAGCCAAGAAATGCCACCCATTCAAAATTTCACTTCTTTTGATTATGGTGCAGAAACTCAAAATTGGAGTATAACTCAAGCGCCTAATAAATTTATTTATGTAGCCAACAATCATAGTTTATTACAATATGATGGCGAACGTTGGAAAAAATATGCTTCTCATAACGGTACTATAATTCGAGCTGTTCATGCCCATAAGGATGCAATTTATACCGGTTCTTTTATGAATTTTGGTAAATGGGAAACTGATGCCTATGGATCACTTCAGTATAGGTCATTAACTGAAAAATTATCAAATCCAATTGGAGCTGATGAAGAAATTTGGCAGATTAAAAGCGTAGATAATACAGTACTGTTTCAATCGCAACAAAAAATTTATGTATTTGATACTTTAGAAGAGCAGTTTCAAATCTTCGAAATTGAAGAAGGAAAAGCCCAAATGTTCGCTATATCGCATAGGGTGTATTTTCAAATTAAAGGTAAAGGATTATTTAAAATAACCGTAGAAGGCGCTGTTTTGGTTTCAGAAGATTCAAATTTTAAAGACAATGATGTTCGCGGACTTTTTGAATATCAAAACAAGGTTTTAGGACTTACCGAAAAGGGTATGTTTTATGATTTAGATGAACAAGGAAACACTTCAAAATGGGCTATCGATAATAGCATACTTGAAGGTAAGACCGTGTATTGTAGTACTAAGTTAAAAGATGGAAGTTTTGCCGTAGGAACCATCTCAGATGGCGCTTTTATCATTTCAAAAGAGGGCAAGTTATTACATCACATAAACACCCAAAACGGAATTTTAAATAATACTGTTCTTTCAATTTTTCAAGATGATGATGAAAATTTATGGCTAGGTCTTGATAATGGTATTAGCGTGATTAATTTGAATACTCCATTTTCTGAATTTATTGATAAAGCTGGTAAAATTGGAATGGTTTATACGGCGATTAGTTTCAATAATATGTTGTATTTAGGAACCAATCAGGGTCTTTTTTTTAGACCGAAAAAAGAGAATATTCCCTTTAAATTAATTCCCGATACTGAAGGGCAAGTTTGGAACCTAAGCGTGGTGCATGGCAATTTATTTTGTGGTCATAATGAAGGAACGTTCATCATAAATAATGACCGAGCGAAACGTATTGCTGCTATACCAGGCACCTGGGATTTTAAAAGTATTCCAAATCATCCAAATTTGATACTTCAAGGAAATTTTTCAGGTCTATATATTCTAGAAAACAATAAGGGGCAATGGCAACTCAGAAACAAGATTGAAGATTTTTCTGTTTCAAGTCGTTTTTTCGAATTTCTAGGCAATCAAACAGTGGTAGTAAGTCACGAATATAATGGCGTCTTTACGCTGCAGCTCGATCAAAATTTTAAAAGAGCCACCATTAAGAATAAACAAGCTAGCTATGGCTACGGCACAAGCCTAGTTAAATTTAATGATGCGGTAAAATATGCAACCAATAATGGTCTATTTTCAATTGATTCAGATGCTACGGTTTTTCCGGTAGACTCTGTATTGACGCAAAAAATTTTTAAGGTAGGAAAGTCCAGAAGTATTATGATTTCTGATCAGCAAAATGGTAGAATATGGTCTTTTAATGAATCAGGAATCACGTATGCTGAGAAAAATCAATTTAATGCCAATATAGGGGTCACACAAATTGAAACACCTCCCTTTTTCAAGAATAGTATGGGTGTTTTAGGTTTTGAAAATATTAATTTAATTGATGATAACACTTATATAATGGGTGTTAGTAATGGGTACACGAAACTAAACCTAAACGACCTATCAAAAAATGATTTTGATATTAGTATCAATGCTGTCAAACTAGATTATTTCAACAATCCTTCAAAACCTTTAGCACAAAATGAGAAAGGCGAATTTGAAAGTGAAGAGAATAGTATAAGTTTTGAATATGCAGTACCAGATTTTCAAAAGTTCTCTAATGTTAAATACCAATATATTCTCAATGGTGCCTATGATGATTGGAGTAGTTGGACGGATGTATCTTCAAAAAGTTTTTCTAATCTGCCCTATGGTAATTATACTTTTGAGGTTAGATCTAAAATTAACGGCGATATTTCAAAAAATATAGCATCCTATCAATTTGAAATTAAAAAGCCTTGGTATCACACATTCTGGGCATATATAGCCTATTTACTGACCGCAATTCTAATAGGATATGTAATCCATAGAGCTAATAAATCTTATTACAAGTCGAAGCAAGAGGCTATTAATCAAGCTAATAAAGAAGAGAACAAACGAAAAAAAAACAAAGCAAAAAGAAAAATTGTTCAACTGCAAAATGAAAAATTAGCAAATGAAATAGCTTCTAAAAATAGAGAATTGGCAGTAGCTACCATGAGCATAATTAAGAAGAATGAATTTTTAAGTGCCATCAAAGATCAATTGAAAATCAGCAATGATGATCCTAAAATAAAAGCTGTTATTAAAACCATTGACCGTAATATTAATAATTCAGATGATTGGAAATTTTTTGAAGACGCTTTTAATAATGCCGATAAAGATTTTCTAAAGAAGATCAAAAATTTGCATCCTGAATTAACTTCAAATGATTTGAAATTAAGTGCCTACCTAAGATTGAATTTATCATCTAAAGAAATTGCACCACTACTTAATATCTCTGTAAAAAGTGTAGAGGTAAAACGGTATCGACTTCGTAAAAAGATGCAACTTCCTCATGAGAAGGGCCTTGTTGATTACGTGATGGAGTTGTAGAGCAAACTATCAATTGATCTTTTACCACTACATTGCCTATACAAGAGGTGTTTTTATTAGTTTTTCGTGTTTTATTTCAAAATGTTCATATTGCGAACTTGCTTTGTTTATGGGGATTAATTTGCGATATTCTTAATAGAACTATTTTTATTTTATCATGTATGTTTTTTGTATAGGTTGTTTTTATGCGTTCCTTATTTCATTATTTTAAATTGAACTTCGAAATATTTAATGTTTATTAATTAATCATATAAATCTAGAAAACTATGAAAAAATTTAAATTAGTGATGGTATTGCTCCTCACAATTGCATTTGGTTGCGAAGATGAGTTTGAAGCACCGACCATTGTCACACCTACCAACCTAACAGCAAGCGCATCAGCTTCTGTTGATGGGGTAGTTAATTTTACTGCTTCTGCAGATAACGCTAATTATTATCATTTTGATTTTGGTGATGGAACATCAGGTTTAACTTCTACTGGATCAATTTCTAAAGAATATACTGAGATAGGTGATAATACCTATACAGTTGTTGTTACCGCAGGTAGTGGAGAATCAAAAATAATATCTGAAACCTTATCAGTTGCAGTTTCAATTGCTTTTTCAGACCCTGTTACAGTAGCTGCTCTTACAAGTGGCAGTTCAAAAACTTGGTACTTAGCAGCTTCAGAAGCTGGTCATTTAGGTGTGGGTCCGGCAAGAGAAGGTATTGATGGTGATTGGTGGTTTCCTAAATGGTATGCCGCTACAGCTTTTGAAAAATGTAATACTGAAGATTCAGATTGCTTGTGTGATGATGAGTTGACTTTCACAACCGATGGTAACGGCGGTTTAACATATGTACTAAATAATCAAGGTCAAACTTATTTTAATGCTGCGCACAAAGATGTTGTAGGTGGCGCTGAAGAAGGTGATTTCTGTTATGATTTTGATACAACAGGTGAGAAAACAGTTGTTTTATCAGATGTTGAAGGTAATGTTCCAGAAGAAGAAACCACAGGAATTCAAATGGATTTTTCTGATGGTGGCTTCATGGGCTACTATGTTGGATCTTCAACCTATGAAATACTTGCCTTAACTGATGATTTCTTATATGTAAGAACATATGATACAATGAATGCTGATTTAGCATGGTATCATAAATTTGCTTCTACTCCGGCAACACCACCAGTAGTTACTGATGGTGAGCCTGCTGAAGCAGCAGCTGCACCAACTGCTGATGCTGCTAATGTAATCTCAATGTTTAGTAACGCCTACACTGATGTTGCTGTTGATACTTGGAGAACTGATTGGTCAGCTGGTAACTTAGAAGATGTAATGATTGCTGGTGAGGATGTTAAAAAGTATAGTGCTTTAAACTTTGTAGGTATCGAGACAGTATCAAGTCAGATTGATGCAACTATGATGACTAATTTTCATGCTGATATTTGGACAGCAGATGCTACTGAATTCAGAATCAAATTAGTTGATTTTGGTCCTGATGGTGCTTTTGACGGAGGTGATGATACTGAACATGAAATTGTTATTGACGCACCTGCTCAAAATGAATGGGTTAGTTTGAATATTCCATTAGCTGATTTTACAGGTTTAACAACAAAGGCAAATATTTCACAGTTGATTTTATCTGGAAATCCTTCAGGAGCGTTCACGGTATTTGTTGATAATGTGTATTTTAGTATGGAAGGAACCACTGGTGGTGGCACTAATCCTACTACGGCTGCGCCAGCACCAACACTTGACGCGGCTAACGTTATTTCTTTGTTCAGTAACGCTTACACTGATGTCGCCGTTGATACGTGGAGAACAGAGTGGTCAAACGCTACTTTTGAAGATGTTATGGTAGCTGGTGATGATGTTAAGAAATACAGTGATTTAAACTTTGTGGGTATTGAAACTGTTTCAAGTCAGATTGATGCAACAAGTATGACGCATTTTCATACTGATATTTGGACAGCGGGTGCTACTGAATTTAGAATCAAACTAGTTGATTTTGGTCCTGATGGTTCATTTGACGGTGGTGATGATGTAGAGCATGAAGTTGTTATTGCTAATCCGAATCAATCAGAATGGGTTAGTCTTGATATTCCTTTAGCTGATTTTACAGGTTTAACCAATACGGCGAATATTGCGCAATTGATTTACTCTGGAAATCCGTCAGGAGCGTTTACAGTTTATGTTGATAATGTTTATTTTCATAACTAGGCACTAGTGCTTGAAAAGAAATTTGTTTAAGAGGGTTTGTTTAAGCCCTCTTATTCATTTTGATATGATTAAAGAAAGTTAAAAAAGAAAAATTATGAAAAGCATAAAATTATTAATCATTGCAATACTTACACTTGTGGTTAGTTGTGATGATAAAGAAGTTGAGGCACCAACATTGGTAGCACCTTCTAATCTTAATGTATCTGTTCAAAATCAAGGAGATGGTATTGTAAATTTCACAGCTTCAGCTGACAATGCTAATTCTTATCATTATGATTTTGGCGATGGTACTTCAGGTTTATCATCAACGGGGACCATTTCAAAGACTTATGATATGATTGGCGACAATACGTACGCTGTTGTAGTTACAGCAGGAAACGGTTCAGCTGGTTCAATCTCAGAAACGGTTCAAGTTTCTGTTTCTTTAGGGTTTTCTGACCCAGAAACGGTAGCACTTTTAACAGGTGGCACTTCTAAAACTTGGTTTGTAGCTACAGCTCAACAAGGTCACTTAGGTGTTGGCCCTGCTCGTGAAGGAATTGACGGTGAGTGGTGGTTTCCAAAATGGTTTTCAGCTCAGGCTTTTGAAAAATGTAATGAAGAAATTTCAGACTGCTTTTGTGATGATGAATTGACATTCACAACTGATGGTAATGGTTCCATTTCATATGTTTTAAACAATAATGGTTCTACTTTTTTCAACGCATCGCATTTAGCCGCTGCTGGTGGTACAGGAGATGAAGATGCTTGTTTTGAGTTTGATACTACAGGTAGTAAAGCAGTTGTATTATCAATGGTATCTGGTAATGTGCCTGATGGTGAAACAACCGGAATTCAGATGGATATCGCAGATGACGGCTTTATGACGTATTATGTAGGGTCATCTACTTATGAAATATTATCGCTTTCAGATAACTTACTCTACGTAAGAACATATGATTCAGAAAATGCTGATTTAGCTTGGTATTTAAAATTTTCGGCTGAATCAAATTCAGGAGGAGGTGATGAAAGTTTAGTGACTCAATTTGATAATTTAATTTGGTCAGATGAATTTGATGTTGATGGTGCTCCTAACCCTGCAAACTGGACCTATGACCTAGGTGCTGGTGGCTGGGGTAATGGTGAAGCTCAAGAGTACACCAACAACCCAGAGAATGTTAAAGTTGAAGATGGCTTGTTAAAAATTACTGCCATAGGTAACGGTAATTCTGGTAATGTTCTTCATTATTATGATGACGTAACCTTAATTGATGCTGCTGGTTCAGTTTCTATTCAAGATTTTGAGGCTACGCCACCTACATTTGTTGGTTTTGGTGGTACTGATACCTCAGTAATAGATAACCCTGATGCTTCAGGTGAAAATACTTCAACTAAAGTAGCGAAGTCTGTGAAACCAGTAGGTGCAGAAGTCTGGGCAGGTTCATTTTTTGATTTAACTGCGCCACTTGATTTGGCAAATTCTTCAAGTATCAGTATTAAAACCTGGTCTCCAGAAGTTGGAGCGGTAGTTCGACTAAAGATTGAAGATCAAGCTGACAATACTAAATTCATTGAGATTGATGCCAATACAACGGTAGCACAAGCGTGGGAAACATTAACGTTTGACCTTAGTGCTGCAGCTCCGGCTGTAGAAGCAACCTTTACTTATAATAGATTAGTTCTATTCTTTGATTTCGGAGTAAGTCCGGCTGGAGATTCAGCCTATACTTCAGCACGAATCAAGTCTGAAAATTTATTTGAGTTTACGTATGGTCGTGTTGAAATAAGAGCAAAACTGCCAACTGCAGGGGGTACATGGCCAGCATTATGGACATTGGGTGCAAACTTTGATGAAGTAGGATGGCCAACATCTGGTGAAATGGATATTATGGAACACGTAGGTAATAACCCTAATGTTATTTCAAGCGCATTACATTATCCTAATAATTTTGGTGGCACAGCCGTTACAAATTCAACCGCTGTACCTACGGCTACAACTGAATTTCATAATTATACAATTGAATGGTCAGCTGATAGTATTAAATTTGTTGTTGATGATGAACTGATTCATACCAACTTTACCAATGGTTCAGAAACACCATTTAACGCTGATTTCTTTTTTATCATGAATATTGCCATGGGTGGTACATTAGGTGGTTCAATTGATGAAGCATTTACTCAAGATACAATGGAAGTTGATTATATCAGAGTATATCAATAAACAGTATTAACACTAAAAGGGTCAATGAAGATAACTCTTTATTGACCTTTTTTTTATACCATATTTAAAATAAGAAATACTGATTAATTTAGTGTTCATAACTAACTATGAAAGTGATAACCTTTCTTTTATTGGCTTTAAGTTTTTTGTCTTGCTCAAATGAAGAGACTTTAATTTGGTCTGATGAATTTGACCAGAAGGAGCTAAATGGCGAATTCTGGAATTATGAATTAGGTGATGGGTGTCCTGATTTATGCGGATGGGGTAATAATGAACCACAAATTTATACTAAGAAAAACCATACATTTAAAGACGGCTTTCTTCATATTGCTATAAAAAAAGAAGATAGCAGCTATACTTCAACACGTATTACAACTGAAAAAAAGTTTGAGTTTCAGTACGGCATGGTTGAAGCGAGAGCGAAACTACCTGTATGCAAAGGAATATGGCCTGCCATTTGGATGCTCGGTTCAAACCATCGAGAGGTTGGTTGGCCCTTATGTGGCGAGATTGATATTTTAGAATACGTAGGTCGCGAACCACATAAAATATTTAATTCATTACATACTCAAGATAGTCATGGTAATACAATCAATACCAAGAAGACCTTTGTTGAAAATATAGAAGAAGGCTTTCATACGTATGTGGTTGATTGGTCGCCAAAAAAGATTGATTTTTTGGTAGATGATAAACTGCTATATTCTTTTAACCCTGAGGAAAGAACGGAAGAAGTTTGGCCATTTGACCAGCCTTTTTATCTGATTTTAAACAGTGCTATAGGCGGAAATTTTGGCGGTCACGAAATCGACGATTCCGTGTTACCTCAAGAATTTATTATTGATTATATACGGGTGTATAAAAATTAATGGGGTAACTTATCTCTAAGTAATCCGTATACGAAGGTTCCTAGAATAGCGAAGGCAATAACAATGATAATGCTATACGCTCCTGTACCTAGCAGTATATACATGGGTCCGGGGCATGCGCCAGCTAAAGCCCAACCGAGGCCAAAAATTGTACCTCCTAAAATATATCTAGTAAAACTTTTTTCTTTAGCAGCCAAAGTAATTTGGCTTCCTTCAATGTTCTTTACCTTGAATTTTTTAAATATCCATATAAATAAAACACCTAAACCAACTGCGGATCCAATGATGCCATACATGTGAAAAGATTGAAACTTGAACATTTCAAAAATACGATACCAAGAAACCGCCTCAGATTTAACCAAAACTATTCCGAAGAAAATACCAACCAAAAGAAACTTTAAGAACTTCATATTTTTAAAATAAGATTGGAAAAATTAAATGTGTCATTATTAGGCCGCCTATAAAAAATCCGACAACCGCAATAAGTGAGGGTAGTTGTAAATTACTTAAACCCGTAATGGCATGACCTGAGGTGCATCCGCCAGCATAGCGAGTGCCAAAACCAACTAAAAAGCCTGCGATGGCTAGCAATGACATTCCTTTTAAACTTAAAACCGCATCCCAATTATAAATTTCTGCTGGCAACAGTGCTTCACCCACATTTTGAAATCCATATGCATTTAAATCAGAAATAGTTTCTGGGCTGAGCGCAATGGCAGATCCATTTGATAAAAATTGAACGGCAATAAAGCCTCCTAGTATCGCCCCTAAAACAACAGTAAGGTTCCACTTTTGGGCTTTCCAATCAAACCTAAAGAAATTAGCGTATTTTCCGGCACCACCTATAGAGCAAAGGGTTCTGAGGTTTGATGACATGCCAAAGGTTTTTCCAAAGAAAACCAAAGTTGCCATAATGATAGCAATTAAAGGGCCTGAAACATACCAAGGCCAAGGTTGTAAGATAATATCCATGTACACCTATTATTAGCTAGTGCAAAGCTATTTAAAAAAAACTTACAACTATTGTTTTTGATACACCACATTTTGAAGATTGGGCAAATCTTCGCCAGTAGCTCGCGTTAACATATTGTCAGCCAGTACGTAAGGTGTTGTGGTTACGTTGCCAAAGAGCGTAATTTGACCCGCGTTAATAGTCCAGTTGCTATTGCTTACCGTTCGTGGCGAACAGCTAATAAAAAATAAGTCTCCGGTAATGCTTGTCACTTCAACACCGGTTAATGTCAAAACATAGGTGCCGTCATCTTTTAAAACCAAATTGCCTGAAATACAGGGCATTTCATTTAAAAGATTCGTTGATGCTATACCGTCTTCATTGACATCTTGCGCCGGATTCACATTGAGCTCTGTTAAAATATATATGCCTGAAGCGGCTTCAATGTCGCTCGGGCCATTATTTTCTGAATCATCAGAACAAGCACTTAAAAAAATAAATGAAGTTAAAATGAATATAAGTAGCGTTAGTTTAGTTTCATTTTTCATGGGTAAAGTAATGTGTTTCTTGAAAATAAGTTCAAGACTATTGTTGATTATTTTTTAATAATCTATTGTAATTTACTGATTAATTTTTAAGCATAATTTGATAGCGCATGTTAAGAAAATATTTTTTTGATTTTATAGTGAATTAAATTTTTTTAGAATGCAATGCCCCATTTAAACGAGTGCATTTACAGAAGAAAATAGGGCAACGGCATAAGATCATTAGAATCAGTTAAAAATAGTATTCTAGTTTCAATATGGTCTTCTTATCTTTAGCATGAGGCTAATATAAACGTACAATGAGGTATCTTCTTTTTAGTGCTTTTTTCATTTTTATTATTTCATGTTCACGTACTTATGATGAAACCTATGTTTCATTAGAGGGGTATCAAATTGAAGAAGGTTTTGATCTTGAAGTCATTGCAGCTGAACCTTTATTAAAGGCCCCTGTTGCAATTGATTTCGATAGTCAAGGCAGAATTTGGGTAGTTCAAATGCCTGGCTATATGAATGATATTGAAGGCTCTGATGAAGACGCCCCCAATGGCAGTATTAAAATATTAGAAGATTTAGATAATGATGGCGTTGCAGATCATGCCAAAACCTTTCTTGATAGTTTGGTTATGCCCAGAGCATTGGCCCATGTTTACGGCGGTCTTTTGTACTCAGAACCTCCTTTTTTATATTTTGTAGACATTGAAAATGACCAGCCTAAAAATCGCACTGTGGTTGATTCAATTTATGCGGCTGATGGAAACCCCGAACATCAACCCAACGGGCTTTTATTAAACATTGATAACTGGATCTATAATGCCAAATCAAACTTCAGATACCAACGTAAAAACGGAGTTTGGCTTAAAGAACCTACTACCTTTCGTGGCCAATGGGGCATTTCACATGATAACTTTGGTAGGCTGTATTACAACAATAATTCACAACAATTATTAGGCGATCATGTATTGCCTAACCGAATGGTACGTAATAAACATTTCACACCTAAAAAGAGTGTGAGTCAAATGTTGACCAAGGATCAACGCGTATATCCGTTACAAGAAGTTGCCGTAAATAGGGGGTATGCCAAGGGCGTTCTTGATGCTGATAGCCTGCTCATCAATACTACGGCAGCTGCGGGTTTGGTGGTGTATAATGGGGGTGTTTTTTCTGAGGATTATAACCAGAATGTTTTTGTGAGCATACCTGAAGTGAATTTGATTAAAAGGAATATTTTAAATTTTAAAGGGACGAAAACCGAAGCCAAACAAGCCTATGAAGACAAAGAGTTCATTGCATCATTAGATGAAGGTTTTAGGCCCGTTAGTTTAAATAATGGCCCCGACGGAAGCATGTATATTGTAGATATGCATCGTGGTGTTATTGGGCATCATGCTTATTTGAGTCCGTATTTTCGAACAAAAACCCTTGAGAATCGATTAGATACCGTAACAGATTACGGTCGTATTTTAAAAGTAAATAAGACTGGGGTACTGCGCGAAAAGGCACCTAATTTTGATGATATGTCGGCTACTGCATTAGTAAGTTTGCTCAACCATAAAAACGGGTGGATCCGCAATCGAGCGCAACATCATTTGATTTATAAAAAGAAAACCGAAGTGATTTCTGAATTGAAAACTTTGATTTTGAATCAAGAGAATGAATTAGCCCAACTACATGCACTTTATGTGTTAGCTGGGCTAGATGCTTTAGATTTTGATTTCTTAGCTGAGGTTGCTGTTTTAGCCTCATCAAAAGTTAATGCGCATGCCATTGTGTTGCTAGAAGCTTTCGCATCTGAAGAACATGCAGAAAAGGCTAAAGCTATTTTCAAAAGCTTAATGAACCGTACTAATGCAGAAATTGATTTGTATTTGGCAAGTACATTGGGTGTATGGAATCAAAAGACGAATGGCAAATTTTTGCCTGAATTGAAAAAGTTAAGTCGTGATCATTTTGGAGACCATGTGCTGAGAGAAGCTTTGATAAGCGGACTCACTGATGACCAGCTAATTTTAGAATACCTTTCAGAAGATGTTTCTATGAAAGATTTAAAATTAAAAATGGATCTTGAAAAAGTTGCTTCTGACAAAGAAAAAGGCATAACCAATATCATTTATTCTAGAAAATTTTTAAACGAAGACAACCGTACGGCAGGCGGAAAAATGTTCTTTCAAATATGTGCTTCTTGTCATGGTACCAATGGTGCCGGTATTGAAGGTCTTGCACCACCTTTGCAAGGTTCAGCTTATGTAGCTGATGGCGAAAAATTAGGGTTGATTATTTTACATGGCCTTCAAGGCCCCATTACCGTAAAAGGCAAAACCTATGATTTAAATCTTGCTATGCCTGGTTTAATAAGAAATGAGCATATCACTGATAAAGATATTGCTGATTTAATCGCCTATGTATCAAACGCATTTTCAGATGAACCCGATTGGTTTAAGAAAGAACGGGTGACTGAATTAAGAGCGTTGATACCAAAAAGTGGCGCTGAATATACTGAAGAAGAATTACTGCAGCATTCAAAAAAATAAACCTTTAAAAAAGGGTACATTTAGAATAACCTTTAAGCACGAACCTCAATTTATGCAAACCGCATCAACCTTAGCACATTTAGAAAATTTGAAGCGTAAAGTAGCCTCTTATACTGAAGTAGCCACTGATGTTTTAGAAAATCAAATGCAATTCTACCATAGGCTTGACCTAAAAAAAGGCGAAATTTTAGTGAGTCAGGGGCAGTATGTGAAACACTTTTATTACGTTGCTGAGGGCTGTATTTATTATTTTAAGCTTGAAGATGGCGAAGAAAAAGTACTAGAATTTTATACTGAAGATGTTTTTTTTACTGATTTACCGGCCTATGTAAAAGAAGCCCCTTCTAACTATTATTTAAAAGCTGCTGAAGCCTCAACCATTTATGCGGTAGCTAAAACTGATGCTGAAAATTCTTTTAAGGTTTCGCACCAATTAGAACGTTTTGGTAGGCTTTCAATGCAAGAAGCATTTATGAAAATATTTACAAGAGTAGAGCGCTTAAGTAGCCGTTCGAATGAAGAGCGTTACTTGCGATTACTTGAAAAAAGACCAGATTTATTTCAACGCGTACCACAATATCTCATTGCGTCTTATTTGGGTTTAACAGCCGTGGGACTCTCAAAAATAAGAAAGCGTTTAGGTAAAGGATAGGTAGTTTTTCTTAGAAAATTAGTCTACTTGCCGTCCTATTTCATCAATCATATTGATTGGATTAGGGTTTTGTCGCTTCCAAGTTTTTTCAAAATACTGATACGCTAAATAGCAAGTTAAAATTCCGAAAGGAAGCATAAATATGCCTAAAACGGTATCATTGATATCGTCAAAAAAACCGGGAGAAGCAAATTCAGCAATTAATCCTATAATCAGCCCAAAAAATAGAATACCACCATAATAAATAATAATGCCTAGAATGGCATAACCCCATTTATTCTTTTCGAACTCCTCTGCTAATTTGTAGAAATATTTTCCGATCCAGTACAGTAAAATTAATCCTAACATAGGTTTGGTTTTTGGTTGAAGGTATTATCAAACGTTTTGAAAGCGTATTTCATTGTGTTTGAAAATCAGAAATTTATACAAAATAGCTCAAAAGGATCAGAATTGAGGGTCTTCATAAGTATGTTTAGTAGATTGATTTTAAGGGGTGTTGGTGGGTTTTGTTATTTTATTAATCATCCCTTTAAAAATGATTCCGTGAAAGGGTAATACTGAATACCAGTATAGTCTACCTAAGAGTCCGTGGGGTCTAAAAGTGGCTGTTTGAAAGAGTTGATCATTTTTGAATTTAAATTCAAGCCATGCCTCTCCAGGTAGTTTCATTTCAGCAAATAATAACAATCTTCCCTCTGCTTTATTAGCATACATAACACGCCAAAAATCTAAGGCATCGCCAGATTCTAATGAACTAGTATTTGTTCTTCCTCTTCTTAAACCTACACCGCCGAATAATTTATCGATATACCCTCTTATTTTCCAAAGAAAGTTAGCATAATACCATCCATTAGTGCCGCCAATACGCCATACTCTATCAATTGCTTCTTTTTTTGAAACAAGGGTTCTTTGGCGCACGTCTTTAAAACATCCAAAAGTAGGCACGTCAATAAAGTCACTTATATTAAATTGCTTCACACCGCTTACTTGAGAATCTTTCCAACTTGAAACAATCTGATTGCCATCAATTTTAGTAAAAGCTCGCGATAAGGCTACGGTATATTCTTCAGGATGATGATTCAATATTTCATTGATTTCAGAATTTCTACAAACCACTTCAATTTTCATGCTTTCAACCAACGAAGTTGCTAAATTATAGGAAGTAGAAGTAACAAAATATAACCAATATGATGATATTTTAGGTGTCATTACCGGAATGGTATAAATACTCCGTTTTAATTTTCGAAATTTCGCAAACTGAAGTAACATTTCTTTATAGGTCAATATATTGGGGCCGCCAATGTCAAAATTTTGACCATACACCTTTTCATTGAAAAGTGATTTTTCTAAAAAAGTGAGTACATCGCGTATACCAATAGGCTGACATTTTGTATTAAGCCATTTTGGGGTAACCATGAGGGGTAATTTTTCAACTAAATCTCTGATGATTTCAAAAGATGCACTACCAGAGCCAATGATTATTCCAGCCCTTAAAGTGGTTAGTTCAAAAGAGTTGTCAGCTAAAATGTTCTCAACATTTAAGCGCGAATTAAGGTGTTTTGATAGGTTGTCTTCATTGACAATACCGCTGAGGTAAATGACCTGCTTAAGACTTGTTTTTGATATTGCTTTTTTAAAGTTTGTAGCGGTTATTTCTTCAAGTTTTTCATATTCATTAGAAGTTGACATTGAATGAATAAGATAATAGGCCGCATCTATATTCTTAGGTATATTGCTAAGCGTTTCATTTTCAAGAAAGTCTACTTCAATAATTTCAATAAACGGAATAACTGATTCTGGCGGACTAAAGCGCTTACGATCACGAACACAACATAAAACATGATGTCCGTTTTTGACCAAAACGGGTAATAGTCTTTTGCCTATGTACCCGGTGGCTCCGGTTAATAATATCCGCATTTTATTTTGATTAAAAGTTGTCCAAAAATCGAATTTCAATTCTTATAGTTGGCACTAATAAGATTGCTTTTTGGTGTAAGTTTTATTGTATTCCAATTTCAGACAGTACATTTCTCAATGCTAAAATTTCTGATTTATTTTTCACATTTGGTAATTCTCTTTGTTTACCGTTGGTCAATTGTAAGCTAAATTTCTTTTTACCTAAAAATGTTCGTTCTTTTAAATTTTGAACTAATTCAATAGGTATTTTCGATGACGATGATTTTTTGGTAAATAAGTATATTAAGATAATACACGAGATAATTCCTAATAAAACCCAGATAACTTGAAAAAAATGAAAATTCTTTTTAATGGGATAAAACCAATTTAAAACAGCATTAATAATGTTTAAAACATTTATGAAAATTAGAATATAATATTTCGTTTCTAAGCTGTCATTAATTTCTATGCTTCCTTCTTTCTCGTTAATTCTAAGTTTCACTTTTTCTTCTTTTTTCGAGGTTTGTATTCCAACCAAAATTTTACTTAGTTTTCAATCAATCCCTGACCTTCAATCCATGGTGCACCAGCATTCTTTAATTCACTTTCAAGAGCCGGAAGCGTTGTATTTATAATTGGCGCTAGTTTTGTTTTAACACTCTTCAATTGACTTTGAACGCGGCGTAATAAACCTTGATGCTCATCAGTTGGGCCATAGGTGTTGGCTAAAGCAAACCAACCAAGTGAGTTGCCGTCACTAGCCGTTGGGTTTGAGCGTTCGCCAATTTCATCTTTTATGGCATTACCATGTAATTCTTTGTCAATATCTAACAACGTAATTTTAGCGGCATTTAAACGCGTATACATCTCATCTGAAGGCGCGCTTGCCTTATCTAAAGCGCGAAGCATAGCATCAACCGTTTTTTGACTCGTAGCTAATGCAATATTGGTTGCCGTAAGATCTTGTTGAAACGCAAAAGCTGCATCTCTAAACGTAGCTATTTCTTCATTAGATTTTCTTGGTAATACGCCCTCAAATAAAGGTTCAACTTTAAATGATTCTGGATCTTGTAATACCGTATTTACTCCGTTTACTCTTTTTACCAAGGTAACCGTATAATCTCCGGGAGTTGCCATGACGCCGCCTCTTCTAAAACCACGGCGACCCTTAGGGGCTTGCAAACGTTCTCCGCCTTTATTCGGGTAGGTTAGTCCCCAGTTCACTCTATTAAATCCTTTTTTATTGGTGCCTTTTACAGTATTAACTACCTGCCCTTTGGCATCTTTTATAATCAATAATAGTGAAGGCCCGTCTTGTCTTTTTTCTTCCTCAAGAGCATCCCAACCCGGAAATTGTGCTGTGCCTTTTTTCTCTCTTTCTTTTCTTTGGTCCTTTTTAGATTTTATTTTATCTCCTAAATAATAGGTAAAGTTTGCACCGAAAGGTGGATTCTTCGCAATCCATTCTGCATCGCCCTGACTACCCACACGACTATGTTGACGGTACCAATGCGCCGTTTTCACAGGAAACAAGGTGGCTTCTTTTGAAGTCATACTCGAATTAAAATTACGTAACGGAGTGATATCATCTAAAATGAAAATACCACGACCAAATGAGCCTGCCACCAAATCATTTTCACGTCTTTGAATGGTAATATCCCGAATAGGAATTGTTGGCATTCCGTCTGCTAATTCAACCCAATTGACACCCCCATTATTCGTGAAATACACCCCAAATTCTGTGGCCGCAAACAAAAGGTTCTTTTTAACGTGATCTTGTACCAATCGCCAAATCAAAAGTTTATTGGGTAGGTTTCCGTTAATTAATTTCCATGTTTTGCCCTTATCACTACTTTTAATAATGTACGGTTTGTAATCGCCATATTTATGATTGTCGAGTGCAGCGTACACCACATTCGCATCAAAAAGATCGGCACGAACATCATTCACAAACGGAGTGCTCGGTAGCCCTTTAACAGAATTCAAAGAAAATTTTCTCCAATTCGCACCGCCATCTTCAGTAATTTGAATTAATCCGTCATCAGTTCCGGCATACAATAATCCTTCTTGTTTTGGCGATTCTGACAATGAAGTGATGGTATTATAATTTGACATAGCACCTACATCCCAAGCATTATCCCAGCTTTGTGATTTTCCATAATACTGAAAAGTCATCCGATCTTGATTCAAAGTTAAATCGCCTGAAATGGGTTGCCAACCGTCGCCTCTATTTTCAGATTTCCAAACACGTTGCGAGGCAAAATATAAGCGTTTCGGGTTATGTGAACTAACCACAATTGGTGCATCCCAATTAAAACGTTCATAAGGATCGCCTTCTCTTGCTTGCGGTTGAATAAAAACCGTTTCTCTTGTTTTGTGATCAATACGCCATAAAGCTCCTTGTTGAAACTCGCCATAACTGAGGTCAGGGTTTCCGGGCTCAGTTGCTGTTTGTGCGCCATCAGCACCTAACGTTTTCCACCAATCAGCACTGGCAATACCGTCAGAACTAATAGTTCGAGACGGCCCAGCATGTGAGCCATTATCTTGCGTGCCACCATATACATTATAAAAAGGTTCAGCATCATCAACGGCAATTTTGAAGTATTGCGTAATGGGCAGGTTGCGAACATATTTCCAACTCTCAGTGTGATCAAAACTTTCATATAAACCCCCATCTGTTCCAATTAATAAATAATTTGGATCTGATTTTTTAAACACCAAAGCATGGCTATCACTGTGTTGATTTGACCTTTTCATATTGGTAAAGGTTTTACCGTGATCGGTTGAAATCAAAGCACTATTATTCATGAAATACAGCGTGCCTTCATGATGTGGTGAGGCAATGAGTTCTTGATAGTAATGCGGACCTGTACCACCCGAAACAGCATCAGATTGTTTTACCCAAGACTCGCCGCCATTGGTGGTCATATAAACGCCACCTTTGGTACGATCTAATTCAAGTGCTGCATAAATAACCTTGGGGTTAAAAGGCGACATTGCCAAACCTGTTTTACCCAAATTTGATTTCGGAATACCGTTTTTAAGCGCTTGCCATGTTTCGCCGCCATCAGTACTTTTATGAAGTCCTGATCCAGGGCCGCCACCTAAATAGCCCGCTACCGTTCTATGACGTTGCCATGTTGCCGCGTATAAAATATCAGGATTCGTAGGATCGATAAGCATATCAGTAGCACCCACCCATTCGCTATCGCCTAAGGTGCGTTTCCAGGTTTTTCCACCATCAACAGTTTTATACACGCCGCGATCGCCCCCTTTGCTCCATAACGGACCTTGAGATGCTGCCCAAACGATATTTGAGTTTTCAGGATGTACAATGATTTTGGATAAATGTTCAGAATTTTTCAATCCCATATTTTTCCAAGATTTACCGCTGTTATGGCTGACGTAAATTCCGTCGCCAAAACCTGCATGACGCCCACCTACATTTTCGCCAGTACCCAACCAAATGGTGCTAGGTTTATTGGGGTCGATAGTAATACAACCCGTAGAATACACTTTTTCGTTTTCAAAAATGGCTTTCCAAGTAGTTCCTGCATTCATGGTTTTAAATACACCACCAGAACCTACGGCCACATACCACACACTTTCGTTTTCAGGATGTATCGCAATATCTGCAATTCTACCAGAGGTCATTGCCGGACCAATATTTCTGAATTTTAATCCGCTATACGGATTCTTATCTTTTTTCTGAGCGTTGATAGTTGTGGTAAAGCATACTGTGAACATACAGAGTAGCAAGAGGTGGATGATTTTTTTCATTTTCAGGTTGGTTTTAGGTGTTGCTTTCTTTAAAAAAAGGGTAACCCTTAAAAATACAAAATAAATGGGAGTGGGGATAGACGATTTTTTTTCATTTGTCTTTCCGAATAGAATGAAGAAACTAACGTGTGAGTGAAGAAAATGCTTGGTTATTGAAAAGTCTTCAATTTACTTTAACTACCTATCTTCTTTAAACCATTAAATTAACTTCATTATTTTCAGGATTCCTCGTACCTCGGAATGACAAAAGGACGCTGCTTTTTCATTTGTCCTTGCGAACCTAGTGAGGAAACTATCGCGTGAGTTTGGAAAATGTGTGGGTTATTGAAAAGGCTTCAAATTACTTTAACTACTTATAGTGTTTAATCCACTGAATTAGTTTAATTATTCTTAAGATTCCTCGTACCTCGGAATGACAAAAAAAGAAGGTGGAATGACAAAAGGATGCAACTTTTTCATTTGTCCTTCCGAATGGAATGAGGAAACTAACGGTAGTGCAGAAAATGCATGGTTTATTGAGAAGGCTTCAATTTACTTTAACTGCCGATATTGTTTAAACCACTGAACTTGCTTCATTATTCTTAAGATTCCTCGTACCTCGGAATGACAAAAAAAGAAGGTGGAATGGCAAAAGGATGCAACTTTTTCATTTGTCCTTCCGAACCTAGTGAGGAAACTATCGCGTGAGTTTGGAAAATGTGTGGGTTATTGAAAAGGCTTCAAATTACTTTTCTCCATATTTCATAGATTTTCTTAGCAACCAATTGCTAAAAAAGATATCTTATATATGTAAAAAGTCGTTATGCGTATTCCACTATTTTTTTTCTTAATTTTTATAGCCTTTTCCTGCAACAAAGAGAATGATTCAGAAGTATTGAAAAAGTTTTCAATTGATGATTTGCCTCAAACTTGGGAATTGCTATCTATTAATACAGGATTGTCTGGCGAAATAGTAATGGCGGAAGAAGTTTCGGTTTCTGAAATTTATGTTTTCAACCCTGAGGGAAAATTTTCCAAAACCTTTAAGGATGATTTTACAGAAGGTAATTTAAGCGGAACCTATGAACTTCTTACAATTGAAAATAGCGAATATCTAGTGTTGACATATGAAGCAGAAATAGGGGGTCTAAGTTATTGTGCGAAAGACTCTAAAGAACACATGCGTATTTCAGCTGATGCGGTATCCCTTTTCAACGGAAGGTGTCAAGCTTTCGATGGCCCTGGAATGTCTTACCAAAGAACGAAATAAGTATAAAATGTTCCTTGTCCGCCCTCTTGGCGGAGACGAACACTAGCGAGGAATTGTTTTATTCTTTTTCTTTGTCCTTCCGAATGTAGTGAGGAAACTATCGCGTGAGTTTGGAAAATGTGTGGGTTATTGAAAAGGCTTCAATTTAAGCTACTTGGTTTGTTTGGCGAGCTGACGGTTACTCCAATATATAAATATTCCAGCGGTTAAAAACATGAGCGTTCCATAGACTGCTGGTGCAATCGCATAGGCGGTATTGTTTAGTAAAAGCGTTGCAATGCTAATGCCTAAAGTACCATTTTGAATACCACCTTCTATCGAAACCGAAATGCGTTGTTTTAATGGAAGCTTAAAAATAGAAGCTAAACCGTAGCCTATAGACATGGTCAGAATGTTTAGCGTAAAGGTAACGAAGCCAGCTTCTTGAATGTGCGTAACAAGCAGCGCTCTTTCTTTGATAAGAATCGCCACTAAGACTACAACAAAGAAAATTCCGGAAGCTCTTTTTACTGGTTTTTCCATTTTTAGCGCGAAGTCTGGTTTTTTATGATTTAAGAGCATTCCTAGCCCTACAGGTAATATGACAATGATGAAAACCTGTGCAATTGTTTGAAAAATATCTAATTGAATAGTAGTCCCTTGTCCTAATACTTCTTGTAAACCCAAGTTGATGATAAATGGTATTGATACCAATGTGATGAGACTGCTTATTGCGGTTAAGGATACTGATAAAGCGGTATCTCCATTTGCTAAATGCGTGATGAGGTTTGAAGTTGGGCCACCGGGGCAAGCAGAAATGATGATGATACCAATGGCTATTTCTGGAGATAAGGTAAAAACCCGAATCAATAAAAACCCGACAATAGGAAGGATAATTATTTGGCATAAAAGCCCAATCAAGATAGCTTTAGGACGAATAAATACTTCAATAAAATCTTTCAGCTTTAAAGATAGCCCCATACCAAACATGATAATGATTAAGGACAGGGCAAGAATCGCGTTCGAGATATTATCCATGAATGATGGTGGTTACAGGTTTCTGAATTATATGGAACTAAAGCTAAGGAAATTGATTGTTATGTTCTGAATTATTTTAGAAAACTATGATTCTGAAGTGGTACGCCACTAGTCACAGACTAGCGGTAGCGGGGGTAGTTATTTTTCAATACATTCTAAAAGCGATTCATAATTGCCTCTATCTGCTTCTTTTAGCGCAGCAATATATTTTGTCCGGAATTCATTAATATTAACAAAATCATCTCCTGTCCAATTTATTGGTGCCGAGTTAAATACTTTTTCAAGTATTAAGTCAGCCATAATTCGAGTATGTCTTCCATTCCCGTTTGGATAGCAATGAATTTGAACAAGCCTATGATGAAAACGAATTGCAATTTCAATTGGCTCAAAAGTTTTATTCTTATACCAGAACATTAAATCATCAATCAATTGTTTTCTTAAAAATTGAATTTTAATTGGGTTCACTCCAATATTTGCTTCTCTGCTCCGTATTTTACCTGCCCATTTCCAAACTTTACCTAACATTTTTTTATGCAATTCATCCTGAAATTCTGGTGAAATTAACTGTTCGATTGTATCCACTTTCTTTGAAAGTAACCATTGGAACGCATCTTCAATATTATTTTGTTCGACTTCATCGAGTTGTTGCCTATTTGTTATATATTTTGGAATTAATTCATCAAGTTCTTCAGGGGATAGTAATGTGTCGCCCTCTTTTGGTTCTAATTTTAATCCCATAAATATTTCGGCATTTTAGACTCAATTTCTTTTGCTCTTTTTTCAATTGACTTCATTATTTTTTTATCATTTACCTTCTGGTCTTCAATTGTCATTTGCTTATTTGTCTTCAAAACAATTGACTTTGCTATTTCTCTTGATTGAGTTTTTACTAATTGTTCCAGAGATTCTTTAGGAACAAATGAATAAACTAGTTTTAAATCTAGTTTTTCCCCGACTTCCCTTAATTTTGCAAGAGTTATTGATTCTTCTACTTCTCTTTTTTCAAGTGCATCAAGTGCCTGCTGGGAGATTTTTAGTCGTTTAGCAAGTTGTCTAGCCGACATTCCGATTGCTAATCGGATTGCATTTATCCATCCTGATTGCGGTACTCTTATATCGACGCGCTTTAATTTAAATAGCTGTTCATCTATTTGTTCTAATTGTAATTTTTTATTTGTGTATGACATATTTGATATAATATAATATAAATATACAACATATACATAGTATATACATAACACATATACATAGTATATACATAACACATATACATAGTATATACATAACACATATACAACATATACATAGTATATACATAACACATATACAACATATACATAGTATATACATAACACATATACAACATATACATAGTATTTACACGATACATAGCATGTACACAATACTTAAATACAGGCTAAATTAATAGAAGAATGAAGGCAGAAGCTCTGTTTGTTTGAAGAATTACTGCCAACGCCTGTATATAGTTAATCCAGTGCGTTTTTATTCGGCAATAAATCAAATTCTTTCTTACTGTTGACGGCACAAGCATGATACTGTAACAAGTTCAGCACCCGTTGCTCGTGCTAGCGTTTCCTTTTTATGCCTTTTGCTCGCGCCAGCAGGGGAATTTATTAAGTGTTTTGAACCGCAAATGAATACATTTTTCTTATTATGGCATAAATAATTTTAAGCTGATTTATTGTTATTGAAGGGGCTTGATAAGTCGTCATAGCACCAGCAGTAGTAGTATGCGCAGCTCTATTTCTTTCAATCAATAAATTTTCTAGAGTTGAATTTAATAATAACTTTTCTCCAGATAGAATTAGTTTTCTCTCTAACAGTTCCATTTTACTTATCCCAATAGTTTGTAACATCATTCTTCTAAAATTAGCGTTGTATTTAAAGCCGTAAGTTTTATCGATGATATTGTCCATTATTGACCTGTATGCATGCGTTTTGATTTTTCCTTTAACACATCTCTCGGCTATTTTATCAAATGATT
Organism: uncultured Flavobacteriaceae bacterium; assembly: GCA_937929935.1. Classification (GTDB taxonomy): domain Bacteria; phylum Bacteroidota; class Bacteroidia; order Flavobacteriales; family Flavobacteriaceae; genus Maribacter_C. Next base: position 93,679 of record CALFUL010000003.1, read on the forward strand.
CTTCTATCCAACCACATAGTTCCATTACTGCAAGTTTTGCATAATGAGTTGATCTAGGATGACCAGTTGTATCGTGATAACTCTCTAATTCCTCTAGCAAACTTAAAATGTCCTTTTTCAAGATCATATTTAAGAAAATATTTCAACAGCTCTGTTGAGACGATTAATTACCTTACTCTTTTGCGCCACACCTTCTTTTAATGCGTCAGTTGAAAAGAGAGGGTCTCCAATTAAAGAGGCGTATTGTGTTTTTAAACTTGTATCTGTTGCTTTAAGGCTATCTAAATTTCTAGATATACCGACATATATAGCCTCAATAATAGACTTGCTTGGTTTACCAACAGAATTTGAGTCGAATATTCTTTTGTAAATTATATCAATAACAGATTCAATTTCAGTCCTTAAAACTTCCAAATCTTGATTTTGGATTTCACGTCTTTCGAACATGAAATCATTTAACCATTTACTTAACTTTCCTGAATAGTTTTCATAATCCGCCGAAAAAGCTAGAAACCTAAGATTTAACTCCTCAAAAGCAAAACGATAAGTTTTATCACTTTTAATATCAAAAGCTGCTGTATATGTAGGGTGTTTCACGGTTGACTTTAGAAATTGGTTAAAACTGCCGCTATAAATACAGTTTCTAATTTCCTGATTGTTTAGCTTTGAGCCACCAGAATTTAAACGATGGAATATTGTAAATAAATACTCTAAATGGCTTTTTTTCTTGTGATTACATCGAATTACAGTTATTGGAATAGATAGGTTTTGTACTCTAGAAAAATAGTTGGGATTATTCTTTTTAATTGATTTTACAGATTTTCCAGATATTTTTTTGTCAATATCGTCTAGTGATGAGAGTTCCCATTCATCCTTAGATAGGAAATTTATTATTGTCTGAATTCGTTGTAAACCATCAATTACGTATCTTTCATCGTGTTCAAAATCAAAACTGAAGCACATACTTGGAATTGGTAATTGCTTAACTAAAGAATCTACAAATCTAGTTTGCGATGGTTTTGGCCACACTACATCTCTTTGAAAATATGGTTGAATTTCAATCTGTTTTGATTGATACATTCGCAATATATCAGCACAAGATCGGAGTTCGTTAAATGCTATAATATCCTTTGGAGGTAATTCATCAAAATCATCTTCAACGCTCTGTTTTATTTCATCTTCAATTGATTCATCAAAAGGATATATTTCTTTTTTGCTCATATGTTATATTTATTTATATCAATCCAGTGTTTGAACATATTACTCAAAAATCAATTAAATTTAACAATAAAGCAATATAATTCACCAAATACTTCGATGTAATAACCTAATAAATAAAACAAATTTATAATTCCCCTTTTCAAGGGGTTTATTAAACTAGTTTAATGAAATTGGTCAATTTTTCGGCTACCTTGAAACACCTTAAAAAAGTAAAATTATGGCAAATCAGTATGTAGATTTAGAAACGCTTAAATACCTTTTGTATAAGGTTCACAAGGTGCAAGATGTGTTAGCGCAAGAGCGCTATGCAGACTATGATACCGAGTCAATTGATATGTTATTAGATTCAGTCAAAGACTTTTCTGATAAAGAGTTGTTTCCGTATTTCAGAGAGATGGATGAAAACCCAGCCCATTTTAAAGATGGCGAAATTCATGTGCATCCGCAAGTTAATAAGTATATGAAGGCAGGTGGCGAAATGGGCTTGATTTCAGGGGGTTTTCCGTATGAAGATGGCGGCATGCAATTGCCATCAATGGTGGTTAATGCAACGGCTTTTATTCAAGATGCAGCCAACAATCATTTGCCAGGCTATATTGGTTTGACGGTAGGTGCAGCAGAACTCATTACACATTTTGCTAATAAGGAATTGAATGCCACTTATGTGCCAAAAATGTTAGCCGGTACTTGGGGCGGCACCATGTGTTTGACTGAGCCACAGGCAGGTAGTTCATTATCTGATATTGTCACATCAGCAACGCCTGACGGAGATAGCTATAAAATTCACGGACAAAAAATATTCATTTCGGGTGGCGATTATACCGGCGCAGAAAATATAGTGCATCTTGTTTTGGCACGTGTTAAAGGTGCGCCAGCTGGCACTAAAGGCATCTCACTTTTTGTGGTTCCTAAAAAACGACCTAATGCTGATGGAAGTCTCACTACAAATGATGTGCAAACCGTAACCGATTTTCAAAAAATGGGACAGCGGGGCTATTGTACTACCCACTTGTTCTTTGGTGATAAAGAAGATTGTCAAGGTTGGTTGGTTGGCGAAGAGAACAAAGGTTTAAAGTATATGTTTTTGATGATGAATGGTGCTAGAATCGCTGTGGGTAGAGGTGCTGCGGCTATTGCCTCTGCGGCTTATCAAGCTTCATTGAACTATGCCAATGAAAGAGCACAAGGGCGTAAATTAACCAGTACGGGTAAGAAAGATGCCAATCAAGAACAGACGCTAATTATCAATCATCCTGATGTACGCAGAATGTTGTTGTTGCAAAAAGCAGTGACTGAGGGGTCTCAAAGTTTGGTGTTATTGGCAGCAAAATATCATGACCTTTCGTTGTCAAGTGCTGATGCTGATGTACGAGAAAAGTATAATTTATTGCTTGAAATACTAACGCCGGTTGTGAAAACCTATCCTTCAGAAATGGGAAAAACTGCGGTTGATAATGGCTTGCAGGTTTTAGGCGGATATGGTTTCTGTTCAGATTATGTATTGCAGCAGTATTTAAGAGACATACGTATTTCGGCATTGTATGAAGGTACTACGGGTATTCAGTCTCAAGATTTATTGGGTAGAAAAATTACCATGAATGACGGGAAGGCTTTGGAGTTACTTTCCGAAGAAATTCAGAAGTCCATCAAAGTGGCTATGACGCATGATTCATTAGCGCCCTATGCAAAGAAATTAGGTAAAAAATTAGTCCTGACACAAGAAGTATTACAGTCGTTAATGGTATTTGCTATGAAAGGCGATTACCAACGTTTTCTTGCAGATGCCACTCCCTTTATGGAATTTTTTAGTACTATTATTCTAGGGTGGTTGTGGCTTGATATTGCACGTGAATCACAAAATGCGCTAGTTACCGGAAGTAAAGAACACAGTACTGGTTTTTATGAAAGTAAAATTCATACGATGGAGTTCTATTTCAAATACGAACTTCCAAAAACAACAGGACTCGCAGAAATTTTGATGGATACTGAGAAAGCACTGACGATTGGAGCGGACAAAAAGGTTTTTGGGTAGGATTGGTTGATGGTTGACAGTTGCTGGTTGTCGGTTTAAAGAAGTATTAAGTACAAAGTAAAAAGTTAAAAAGTCCTCCCCTGAAAAGGGTAGGTGCCCGCAGGGCGGAGGGGTAATTGAATAAAATATTAGAAAAGGAAATTACCACCCCTTTCACGCCAACGCTACAGCTCGCCCACAGCTGTCGCTGTGTCGCCTTGAAAAAAGAGGGGAGCTAAAACAAGATTTAAAATAGCGTCTGGCGTAAAGCGTTCAGCGCATAGCGAAGAAAAACATGAGCATAAAACAAAGATTCGATCTCACAGGAAAAGTAGCCATCATCACAGGATCTAGTAAAGGTATTGGATTATCAATTGCGAGAGGTTTGGCAGAAAACGGAGCTAAAGTGGTTATCAGTAGCCGAAAGCAAGATGCCGTTGATGCGGTCGCTGCTGAATTTATTAAAGAAGGATTTGAAGCAGTGGGTATTGCGTGTCATATTGGCGATGCAGAGCAGCGTGAAGCCTTGGTTAAAAAGACCATAGCGCATTTCGGAAGGATTGATATTTTGGTAAACAACGCTGCTATTAATCCGTTTTACGGACCCTTAGAAGCGGCTGAAGAAGAAGTGTTTGATAAGATTATGAATATCAATGTCAAAGCACCTTGGATGCTTACAAATTTGGTGCAACCACATATGAAAGAGCAGGGTAGCGGTAGTGTCATTAATATTTCTTCTGTTGAAGGCATACACCCTGGTTTTAGATTAGGATTGTATAGCATGACTAAATCGGCCTTAATTATGCTCACAAAAAATCAGGCTAAAGAATGGGGTAAATACGGTATTCGTTCAAATGTAGTCTGCCCGGGGCTCATCAAAACAAAGTTCAGTGAGAGTCTTTGGTCTAATGAAAAATTGGTGGGTATGTACAATCAAACCGTACCTTTAAAAAGAATGGCTGAACCTGATGAGATGGCAGGTTTAGTAATGCTTTTGGCCTCTGATGCAGGTTCGTATATGACTGGTGGCGTTTATGCCGCTGATGGTGGGTATTTGATTTCGGGGTAGATTGGTTGATGGGTTGAAAAATAATAAGTACAAAGTAAAAAGTATTAAGTAATTAGTATTAAGTATAAGGTTACTCATTGAAAAAAGTTAGATTTTAAGAGCCAAGAGCCAAGAGCCAAGAGCCAAGAGCCAAGAGCCAAGAGCCAAGAGCCAAAAGCGATCAGCTATAAACGGACAACCAACAACCAACAACGAACAACAAAATATATGAACTTTCATTACACAGAAAAATCACTAACGCTTCAAGAAAAGCTCAAGCAGTTTATTGCAGAACATGTGAGCCCGCATGAAGAGGCGGTAGAAGCCTTTCATCGCGACCCAGCCAATGCTTGGAAAAGATGGCCCGGATTAGAAGGTTTGAAAGCCAAAGCAAAAGAAGCAGGATTATGGAATCTCTTTCTTCCGAAAGCGTACGGCGATTTGAGTCCCGGATTGACCAATCTAGAATATGCACCCTTGGCAGAAATCATGGGGCGAATGATTTGGTCATCAGAAATATTCAATTGCAGTGCGCCCGATACAGGTAATATGGAGGTTTTATCAAAATACGGCACACCTAATCAACAAGAAAAATGGTTAACCCCATTGATGAACGGAGAAATACGATCTGCTTTTTTAATGACTGAACCTGAAGTAGCTTCTTCAGACGCTACCAATATTGAGACCTCTATAAAACTTGATGGCGATGACTATGTCATCAATGGTAGAAAATGGTGGTCATCAGGGGCGATGGATCCCAATTGTAAGGTTGCCATTGTCATGGGAAAAACCGATTTTGATGCTCCGCGTCATGTGCAACAAAGTATGATTTTAGTGCCAATGAATACTGATGGATTAAAGATTGTGCGTCCGCTTTCTGTATTTGGTTATACTGATTCTCCTGAAGGGCATGCAGAAATTATTTTAGATAATGTTCGTGTTCCTAAAGAAAATTTATTGGTAGGCGAGGGGCAAGGTTTTGCCATTGCACAAGGACGACTAGGTCCCGGAAGAATACATCATTGTATGCGATTAATAGGTATGGCGCAGCGTTCACTAGAGATTATGGCCAAACGCACAACACAGCGTACTCCCTTCGGAAGAAGCTTAGATACCTATAGTAGTGTTCGTCAAGATATTGCCAACTCGGCATGTGACATAGAACAAACCCGATTATTAGTATTATCAGCAGCTGATAAAATGGATAGGCTGGGCAATAAAGAAGCCAAAGATTTAATTGCCATGATAAAAATTGTCACTCCCAATATGACCTTGCGTGTGGTTGATAGAGCCATGCAAATTTTAGGAGGAAAAGGAGTCAGCAGCGATACACCATTAGCGCACTTTTTTGCTGCGGCAAGAATGTTACGCTTGGCTGATGGTCCTGATGAAGTGCACATGAGTCAGTTGGGTAAGAATGTGATTAAGAGGTTTTCGGGGAAGTAATAAGTACTAAGTAATTAGTACAAAGTAGAAAACAACTATACTGTCAGTTCGAGCGGAGTCGAGAACGAGTTTACAGCTAAAAAAGCATCTCGACTCCGCTCGATGTGACAGAAACACGAATAAAAGTATGTAGTAGGCAGGTGCAGTAAGCAGTATTAAGTACAAAGTTGAAAAATAGAAAGTCCCCTCCTGGGAGGGGTGTCCGCCAGTCGGCGGGCGGGGTGGGTTGAAAAGTAATAAGTACAAAGTAATAAGTACAAAGCACAAAGTTGAAAAAAAGTTAGATTTTAAAAGCCAAAAGCCAAAAGCCAAAAGCCAAAAGCCAAAAGCCAAGAGCGATTCAGCTATCAACCAACAACTGACAACGAACAACGAACAACCAATTTAATGAACACAAAACCAGTAAGACAAGGTGAAGAATTAAATGAGGAACACCTCAAGAAATTCATGCTTAAACATCAATTGATAGTTGATGCTGGCAGTGCCTTGACAGTAAATCAATTCGCTAACGGATTTTCAAACCTTACGTATTTGCTGTCTATTGAAAATAAAGAGTATGTCTTGCGTCGCCCCCCATTTGCAGCACCTAAGCGTGGGCATGATATGGGTCGTGAATATAAAGTGATTTCAAAATTGAATTCCGTTTTCGATAAAACGCCAAAAGCTTTTGCTTACACTGAAGACAAAGCGATTATTGGCGCTCCTTTTTACCTGATGAGTAAAGTTGAGGGCGAGATTTTAACCGCAAAAGAGGTCCATAAAAAACGGGTTTCGCCTGAGGAATTTAAAACCATTTCAAATACGTGGCTTGATACTTTTGTGGACTTTCATGCCATTGATTACAAAGCTGCAGGTTTAGAGGATTTAGGACGCCCTGAAGGTTATGTTGAACGTCAGGTAACCAATTGGGGTAAGCAGTATTTGGCGGCGGCTACAGATGATGTGCCGGCGGCTGAGAAAGTAATGACTTGGATGCAAGAAAACCAACCCAAGCAGTATGATCATACCTTAATTCACAATGATTTTAAATACGATAATGTTGTTTTTAAAGACGATTCTTGGCAAAAAATTACAGCCATTTTAGATTGGGAAATGTGCACTTTAGGCGACCCTTTAATGGATCTAGGAACATCACTTGGGTATTGGACCACCCATGCCGATCATGATATGATGAAGCAAGGTTTGCCCTCGCCAACGGTACTGCCCGGTAATCCGTCACGAACAGAAATTGTACAACAATATGCGCTAAAAAGTGGTCGAAATATTGATAATCTTACGTTTTACTACGCCTACGGATTATTCAAAATAGCAGTCATTACCCAGCAAATTTATTTCAGGTATAAACACGGCCATACCACTGATCCAAAATTCGCTTATTTGAATAAGGCATCAGAATTATGCATCAATACGGCATGGCAAGCGATTCAAAAAAATCAAATTGATAATTTATTTTAAGATGGATAAACAAGGATATATAGCTATGAATCAATCTGAATTTCAAAACTTCATAAAGTTGCCAGCAGATACTGCCGTAGTGATGATGAATTTAATGAAGTTTAAAGATTTGGTACCCGAAACAGGATTGTCAGGGGCAGAAACATACAAGAGATATTTGAAAGAAGCGATGCCATTTTTTGCCAAAGCAAATGCAGAAGTGGTGTATATGGGAAAACCCAAATCGATACTCATTGGCCCTGAAGATGAAACCTTATGGGATAAACTTTTATTGATTAAATACAATTCAATCACTGATTTTTTAACCATGGTTCAGGCGGAAGGATACCCTGCTCATTTAAGAACACAGGCTTTAGAAGATTCGAGGTTGATTCATTGTGAGTAGGTTGGTAAGCAGTACAAAGTAAGTAGTATTATGTTAGAAATTTAATATTGAAAAAAAGTTAGACTTTAAGAGCCAAGAGCCAAGAGCCAAGAGCCAACAACGAACAACGTAAAACGATCAACGAACATATATGAACTTAGAAAACAAAATAGTAATCATCACAGGAGCCGGAAGCGGCATTGGTGCAGCGACAGCCAAACTCTTTGGGCATCACGGCGCTAAGGTTATTGCATCAGATATTAATCTAAAAAATGCCCAGAATACGGCAGATGCGATTAATGCTTCAGGTGGTAAAGCCTCAGCAATTAAAACTGATGTGACCCAATTTGAGGAAGTTGAAAGCCTTATAGCAAATACCGTAAAAGAATATGGCAGACTTGACGTCATGGTCAATAATGCGGGTATTGGTGGCAAACACCAATTAAAAACTGCTGACCATACTCATGATGATTGGCATAATGTGATTGCCGTAAATCAAACAGGCGTTTTCTATTGTATGAAAGTGGCCATAAAACAAATGCTAGTACAAGGTGGTGGTAGTATGGTTAATGTAGCTTCTCTTGCCGGACTAAAAGCATCGGGAAACAATTTGTCATACAGCGCCAGTAAATTTGCGGTAGTGGGTATGACTAAATCAGCAGCCTTAGAATACGGCCGAAAAAACATCCGTATTAATGCGGTTTGTCCTGGGTTTACGCACTCTGCATTGTTAGATCAATTACTTTCTGTTAGTCCGGATATGGCGAATAAATTAAAGCGATTTATCCCCATGGGAAGATTTGGTGAAGCAGATGAAATTGCTGAAGCTATTTGCTGGCTAGCATCTGAAAATTCGAAATTTATTACGGGTCAAACATTAACTTTAGACGGGGGTACATCCTTATAAAAATATATGAGCAATTTAATTATTACAAAAAAGGAAGGCTACACGATCGTTCAAATGAACCGTGGTAAAGTAAATGCAATCAATCGCGAAATGGTTCGTGAATTGAAAGAGGCTTTTGAAATTCTTGAAGCCGATGAAGCTGTGAAAGGAGTGATTTTATCAGGCCAGCCACATTACTTTTCTGCAGGTTTAGATTTGATTGAATTATTTCAATATGACAAAGATCAAATTCGTGAATTCTTTTCTGCATTCGGAGCTTTGTATTTACAATTGGTGCAATTTAAAAAGCCTTTCATATCAGCAATAACAGGCCATTCTCCTGCTGGCGGAACAGTATTAGCAGTTACAAGTGATAACCGCTTTATGGCTGATGGAGAAAAGTATGTGATCGGTTTAAATGAGGTGGCGGTTAATATTCAAATCAGCCAAAACCTAACTGAAGTCTATGCTTTTTGGATGGGTGACGGATTAGCAAGTAGATATATATTGCAAGGAAAACTATTATCAGGAACAGAAGCCGTATCTGCCGGATTGGTAGATAAATTAGTTGCACTAGAAAGTGTTGTTGAAACCGCTGAAAAGCAGATGAAAAGATACTTGCAAGCAGATCAAGAGATTTTAGTAAACACAAAAGCAAAAATCAGAAAGCATCTCTTAGATAAATTAGATTTGACTGCCCAAAACTCTTTAAAAGAAGCTTCTGAATTATGGTGGAAACCAGAAATCAGAGCAAAGATGAAAGGGTATGTAGAGAGTTTTACGAGTAAGAAGAAGTAGGGAAGTAATAAGTAAAGAGTATTAAGTAAGAAAGGCAAAAGTTGGACGTACGAGGTACGAAATACGAAGTTGAAAGTTAAAAAGTAAAAGTCCTCCCATTTTTTCAAGGGTAGGTGCCGAAGGCAGAGGGGTTAAAGCCTAAGCCATCAAATTATAGACAAACAAAAATATAAACAGATTCCTGCCTATACTGAAACCCCGGAAGCGTCGGGGCAGCACAAGCGCCGGAATAAAAATAAAGAGCACTATGATGAACAAACAATTATTATTTGTAAAAAGACCAGTAGGAGAAGCTACGGCTGATACATGGTCATTAGTAACAAACCCAATACCTGAAATTAGTGAAGGGCAAATTTTGATAAAGCAACACTACGTTTCGCTAGACCCTGCAATGCGTGGCTGGATGAACGAGGGCAAATCATATATCGCTCCTGTAGAAATTGGAGCCGTTATGCGTGCGGGTTCTGTAGGCGAAGTGATTGCTTCAAAAAATGATAAATTTCAAGTTGGGCAATATGTCGCCGGTACTGGTGGCGTGCAACAATATGCGGTTTCTGATGGTAATGGCTTCTACCCGGTTGATCCAAACCTAGCCCCACTACCAATGTATATAGGTACCCTAGGTATGCCCGGAATGACGGCATATTTTGGAATTACTGAAGTTGGTAAAGTTAAAGAAGGCGACACGGTTCTGGTTTCCGGAGCAGCAGGTGCCGTAGGAAGTATTGTTGGGCAAATAGCTAAAATAAAAGGGTGCAAGGTAGTTGGTATCGCTGGGGGTGCTGATAAATGTAAATATGTGGTTGATGAATTAGGTTTTGATGCGTGTATCGATTACAAAAATGAAAATATAGCATCACGTTTTAAAGAAGAATGCCCCAAAGGCATTGATATTTATTTTGATAATGTGGGAGGCGAAATCTTAGATATCGCTTTAACTCGATTACGTTTGAATGCACGTGTAGTTATTTGCGGTGCAATTTCACAATACAATAATAAAACAGCTATCAAAGGGCCAAGCAACTATCTGTCATTGTTGGTGAACAGAGCAAGTATGACCGGTATGGTTGTTTTAGATTATGCAAATAGATATAAAGAGGGTGCTCAAATTTTAGGAGGATTGATGGCACAAGGAAAACTAAAAAGCCGTGAAGATGTGTATGAAGGCATTGAGAATTTTACAGAAACCTATAGCCGTCTTTTTTCAGGTGATAAAATGGGAAAATTGGTATTGAAAGTGATTGAATAAAAAAGCTATACGCTAAAAGCCTTACGCCATTCGCAAAATATTTAAAGTGAAATACCAAAAGCCAAAAGCCAACAGCGAAAAACAAAAAAATGAAAGCAATTCGATGTAATGCATACGGACCACCATCTTCTTTGGTGTTAGAAGAAGTAGCGAGTTTAAAGCCAAAAGCAAAAGAAGTTTTGGTAGCGGTAAAAGCCTGCGGACTTAATTTTCCTGACACACTTATTATTCAAGGCTTATATCAGTTTAAACCTGAATTGCCATTTACTCCCGGTAGCGATGTTGCCGGAATTGTAAAAGAAGTAGGTGAAGGGGTTAAACATTTAAAAGTAGGTCAAGAAGTTTTTGGTTTTGTTGCTCATGGGGGGTTGGCTGAAGAGGTTTTGGTGCCAGCAAATGCATGTTTTCCTAAACCCCCTCAAATGGATTTTCCGACAGCGGCTTCTTTCTTAATGGCGTATGGTACCTCGTATCACGCACTAAAAGACAGAGCGGTATTAGCTAAAGGAGAAACCCTTTTAGTATTAGGAGCTTCGGGTGGCGTTGGGCTCGCAGCCGTAGAATTAGGAAAACTAATGGGTGCCAAAGTAATTGCAGCGGCTTCGACTGATGATAAGCTAGCGCTTTGCACAGCATATGGTGCTGATGAAACGATAAATTATTCGACTCAAGACTTAAAAGCTACCATCAAAGAATTGACAGAGGGTAAGGGAGTTGATGTGGTGTATGATCCTGTTGGAGGTGCGTATTCAGAAGCTGCTTTAAGAGGAGTTGCCAGAAACGGCCGCTTTTTAGTGGTTGGATTTGCTGCAGGTGATATTCCTAAAATTCCGTTGAATCTTCCTTTATTGAAAGAAGCTGCTATAGTCGGAGTCTTTTGGGGAGCGTTTGCCATGAAAGACCCAAAAGCAAATATGCAAAACTCCATGCAACTCATGCAATGGCATGCAGAAGGAAAATTAAAACCACATATTCATGCCGTTTACGATTTGGCTGATACGTCAAAGGCATTAGAAGAAATGACGAACAGAAAAGTAAAAGGGAAATTGATTGTTCAAATTTGATCGAAAATAGTAAGAGGTACAAAGTAAAAAGTTTAAAAAAATTGCATCGCAATAGTTTTCCTCCTAAAAAGGAGGGATTAAGGGAGGTGTAGAGCGCAAATCCGAATCAATTACTCTGAACCAATAATAGAAAAGATAACTAACTTAAAACAGATTCCTGCATAAGTGGGAATGACAACTAAATAACATGAGACTAAAAGATAAAATAGCAATCGTAACTGGCGGTTCACGAGGAATTGGTCAGGCTGTTAGCGAATTGTTCGCGAAAGAAGGAGCAACCGTAATTATTCTAGATTTACTTGTTCAAGGGCAACAAGTAGCCGAGAGTATTAATGCTAATGGTGGTAAGGCTGAATTTCATTCGGTTTCTGTAACTGATAAATCTGCGATAGAAACACTCTTTGCTGCGGTAAACGATAAGTACGGTAGCTTAGATATTTTGATCAATAACGCAGGAATTACTCGCGATCGAACACTCGAAAAAATGAGCGAAGATGAGTTTGATGCTGTTGTTGAAGTAAATCTAAAAGGTGTGTTTTTATGTACACAAGCAGCTGCACCTTATATGAAAGCCAATAAATACGGTCGTATTGTTAGTGCAGCCTCTAATGTAGGTTTGCGTGGTAACTTCGGACAAACAAATTATGCAGCCACCAAAGCTGGTGTCATCGCCATGTCAAAAACATGGACAGTAGAACTAGGTAAACACGGAATAACAGCCAACGCAATCGCACCAGGTTTTACAATGACTGATATGGTTGATAAGATTCCTGAAGAACATTTTGCAGCAATTAAGGCGAGTATACCTTTAAGAACCGTAGCCCAACCTATTGATATCGCTTATGGGTATTTATATTTAGCTTCTGATGAAGCACGTTTCGTTTCAGGAATATGTTTAACCATCGATGGCGGAACCTCAAGATAAAAGTATGACAAAACTAGTAGTAGATGATTTTAGTGCTTTTAGAGCCTTGGAAGGTAAAAACCTTCCAGAAGGTAATTGGACAACGGTCACTCAAGAAATGATAAACGATTTCGCAAAGGCAACAGGAGACTTTCAATGGATTCATGTTGATGTTGAAAAAGCAAAGAAACATTCTCCCTTTAAAAAACCTGTTGCACATGGGTTTATGTCTGTTTCCTTGCTTTCTAAAATGCTTGAAGATTTAATTCAAGTGAAAACTGCTCAAATGGGCGTGAACTACGGCTTGGATAAAGTCCGTTTTCCAAGTCCTGTTTTAGTTGATAGTCGTCTTCGTTTAGTGGGTAGTATCTCAAAGATTGAAAATTATGGCGATACCGGACTTAAAATCACTTGGCACTGCATCGTTGAAATCGAAGGCTCTGAAAAACCGGCTTGCGTAGCTGAATTTTTAAGCTTGATGTTTGAGTGAGCCTGAATATACTTAACATGTATTAATGTGCTTCTTTTATTTTTTGTATCTTAAAATCCGAATTAAAAAAGTATACCCATGACTCGCCTTTTTGACCTTTTATACTACCAATTAGAAAATAATGCTCTTGATAAATCAATAAGTGGAAGAGATGCTTCAGGTAATTGGAAAAGTTATAGTTCACAAGAAGTAAAAGATACTTCAGAAAAGCTTGCTTCAGGCCTTTTAAGTATAGGTTTAAAACCAGGCGATAAAGTTGCCATGGTGGTCTATAAAAATCGTCCGGAATGGATGATTTTAGATTTTGCAATGCAAATGGCGGGTTTGATTAGTATTCCTTTATATCCTACCATAAGCGTTGGTGAATATGAATACATCTTAAATGAGGCTGAGGTTAAAGCCGCCTTTTGTGGTAGTGGCGATTTATTTGCAAAATTGAATGATGCGAAGGTGAATGTTTCATCCTTAGAAAAAATATTTACCCTAGATAAAACTGAAGGAAAACCTTTTTGGGAAAATCTTTTTAATGATACCCATGCAACTGAGGTAGAAAAAATTAAAAGCGGCGTTAGTAGCGATGATTTAGCAACTATTATTTATACTTCAGGTACAACTGGAAACCCTAAAGGGGTCATGCTTACCCACGGTAATGTGATGCATGTAGTACTACAAACTTCAAAACATTTGGCAGCAAAGGCTGGCGAGAATGTCATCAGTTTTTTACCCCTCTGTCATATTTTTGAGCGGGCTGTTTCTCTAGTTTATTATTATAAAAGTGCAAAGGTTCATTTTGCAGGTACCGATAATCTTAGCGGACCAGATGGCGATTTAGCTTATGTAAAACCAGTAACTTTTTCTACCGTTCCACGTTTGCTTGAAAAAATATATGAAGCTATTTATAACAAAGGTTTAGCATTAGATGGAGCGAAAAAGAAATTGTTTTTCTGGGCGCTTGAACTGACTGATGAATATGAGTTAGACATGAAATTGTCTTTTGGTAAAAAATTAAAATGGAAGCTAGCAGATAGGTTGATTTTTAGTAAATGGAGAGCAGCTTTAGGAGGTAATGTTAGAGCCATTGTAACTGGTGCGGCGCCGTGCCCCGTAAAAATTATGCGCGTTTTCTGTGCAGCAGGTATTCCTATTCGTGAAGGCTACGGCTTAACAGAAACCTCACCTACTTTAAGTATTAATACGATGGAGCATGATGGTGCGATGTTGGGTACTACAGGCCCCGTTATTGACGGAGTTGAAATAAAAATAGATGCTTCAGATGGAAATTATCAAGAAGATGAAGGCGAGATTTTAGCTTTTGGACCAAATGTGATGCAAGGGTATTATAAAAAACCAGAGGTTAACGCTGAAGTATTTCGTGAAATTGATGGTAAAAAATGGTTTTGTACAGGCGATATTGGAAAATTAGTGAAAGGGCCTACGGGTAGATCTTATTTAAAAATTACAGACCGTAAAAAAGAACTTTTGAAAACTTCTGGAGGTAAATATGTTGCCCCGGCACCAATAGAAAATAGAATAAAAGAAGAGTTTTTGGTTGAACAGATGATGGTCATTGGCGATAAGCAAAAATTTGTGTCGGCATTGATATTACCCGCCGAAGAAGCCTTGAAAAATTACTGCAAGAAAAAAGACATTCAATGGACTAGTTTGCCCGAAATTATTTCCCACAAGAAAGTATTGAAAAGGTATCAAAAAATAATTGCTAAATACAATCCTGAATTTAGTCATGTAGAACAGATTAAGAAATTTAAGTTAGTTTCAAACCCGTGGTTACCTTTTCATGAGGATGGCTCTGATGCAGAATTGACACCAACATTGAAATTAAAGAGACGCGTGATTCGTGAAAAATATAAAAAGGAAATCAGCGAAATTTATAGCGAGTAAGGCTTTATTTTTTCGACACCGAAATAGATAGATTAAAACCATTATTGATTCATTTAATAATAAAAAGTACTAATTTTATATAATAACAACTTTTCCTTGTTAGTCTTATTGAACAACAACTTTCGATTCTTTTTTCTATCTTCCACTTTCTTTATAGACTAGCATAGCATATGACATTGGTAGATTTGATTATTGGACTAAGAGGTGTAAATACACTCTCTAAGCATGAACAGTTGGTTCATGGGGTTATTCAAGCTATTGATGATAATATTTTAAACGTCGGTGATCAATTACCTTCAATCAATCAAATGGTTGCTGAATTAGGGTATGCCCGAAAAACCATAGTAAAGGCCTATGAGGAGCTAAAAGAACGTGGTTTAATAGAATCTAAAAAATTAAAAGGTTATTTTGTAATTAGTCAAGAAACCAAAGTAGTTTTAAAGGTTGCCTTGGTATTGTTTTCCTTTCAACGTTTTCAAGAAGATTTTTATAATAGTTTTAGAAAAGAGTTGGGTAAAAAATATCAAATCGATGTCTTTTTTCATCACAACAATATAGAAGTTTTTACTAGTGTTTTGAATACTATTCATGGTAAATACGGTATGTATGTGATTGCACCAATTCCTGACCAAAGCCTAAGACCTCTCATTGAAACAATTCCTGCTTCTAAGTTATTGATAATTGATAGGTTTATTGAACTTGAAAAATCTTACTCCTATATTTCGCAAGAATTTGAACAATCTACTTACAGTAAATTAACTGAGTTACTTCCTAAAATAAAGAAATATAAAAAATTCAATTTGTTTTTTAGAAAAGATGCAGATTATCCCGTGGGCATTTTAAAAGCCTTCAATAGAATTTGTGAAGATTTCAATATAGAAGGAAAAATACTAAAGAAGTACAAGTCAAAATCCATCAAAAAAAATAACCTCTACTTTTTTGTTAGTGATACCTATCTATGGGATGTCTTAAGAGATGCAAGAAAAAATAATTTTGAGGTAGGCCAGGAAATAGGAATTTTATCACACAATGACCACGTGGTAAAAGAAATTGTCTTCAACGGTATAACCACCATTTCAACTGACTTCGAGGAAATGGCTGTAAGAGCAGCGAATCACATTAAAAAGAAGGGTAAAACCCATTTGTTCATGCCTTCTGAATTAATACTTAGAAATTCACTCTAAATACACTAACCAAGAATTTTAACGCCAAGCTTTGTTTAATTTTAAGAAATTCATAAAATAAAGGGCGCCAAATTTTGATATTCACAAAATAGATTTATATTTGTAGTAGTAGCATAGACTATCATAGACTATCATAGACTATTGTACTAAGTTGACTAACTACTTATTTAAACAATTAATTAATAACAACTCTTATGATTAAAAAAACGCTCAAACAATTTATGGGTTTGATTTTGACACTGTTCAGCGGTGTTGTTTTTGCTCAAGCCACACAGGTTGCGGGAACTGTCTCTGACGGAGACGGGCCACTACCGGGGGTAAACATTGTAGTGAAAGGAACTACCAATGGTGTTACCACAGATTTTGATGGAAATTATTCCATCGCGAATGTAGAAGCTGAAGATGTACTTATTTTTAGTTACATCGGATATGCCTCTCAAGAAATTTCCGTGAACGGAAGATCAACCATCAATGTAACTTTATTACCAGATGCTCAGGCACTGAATGAAGTGGTCATTGTGGGTTATGGTACTAGTAACAAAAGAGAACTTACGGGCTCTGTTGCTACTATCAAGAAAGATGCAATCGTAAACGTGGTTGCGAGTAACCCTTCTGCAGCACTTCAAGGTAAGTTAGCTGGTGTGCAGATTGAAACACCAGGTGGTCGCCCCGGTGGACGTTCTAACTTCTTTATCAGAGGTGTGAACTCGTTGAGTAATGCGGATCCATTATTTATTGTTGACGGTTTATTTGTTGATGATATGGAGAATATTCATGCGCGTGACATTGAAAATATTTCTGTTTTAAAAGATGCTTCTGCAGCTGCTATTTATGGTGCAAGAGCTGCGAATGGCGTAGTTATCGTGAAAACAAACCACGGTAGAAAAAACGGAGATGTTGAAGTTACTTTTGATGCTCGTTTAGGGTTTGATTCTGCAAGTAAAAAGTTAGATTATATAAACGGACAACAATACGCAGACTACTTAAACCAAAGATTTACCAATGACGGTGAAGCAACTACCGTTGCCTTTAATGGGGTAAATACGGACTGGCAAGAAGAAAACCTTCAAAACGGTATGGTTGAAGACTATGGCTTTTCTGTTGCCGGTGGAGGAGAAAAAACCTCATACTTTGCTTCAGGTAATTATTTCAACCAAGATGGTATTTTAGTAGGGTCAGGCTTTAAAAGAATTAACTTCAGAATCAACACCAGATCTGAATTTGGAAAATTTACGCTAACGCAATCTTTGGGTATTACAGAGCGTAAAATTCAAGAAAACAACTGGTTTGGTTGGGATGGTGTTTCAGTGCCAACCCTTGCTACTAGCAATAGTACCAATGAAGGTGGTTTTGAAGCGCCTAACCAAGACATTCATGGCCCAGGTGGTGTGAATCAATTCGGATTGGCTTCTTTAGAAGATAACTTGATTACCTCAAGAACAGTATACGGTAGTGCTAAACTTGATTATGAATTGGCTGATGGTTTGAAAGCCGCCGTTAATTTTGGTTTAGATTACACCAATACTAGATTTTTTCAATTCACGCCTACTTACTTTATGAGTGCTACCGATGCAGTGTTCAATGTGAATAATGAAAATGATTTAACTGATGTTACTCAAAATGATGTGAATGTATTGGTTGAGCCAACACTTTCTTATGATAAAGAATTTGATCAACATAAAATTGGCGTAGTTGGTGGATATACCTTTTTTAAAGAGAATCAGCAAATAGGAGGGCTTTATGGTCAAGGTACGCCGTCAAATTTGATTAGAAATGTGGGTGCTTTACCATCGTCTGAGAATAATATTTTAATAGGTGCTGATAACGTTGCAGGTCTCGAGTCTTTCTTCGGTAGAGTAAATTATGGTTACGATGGTAAATATTTATTTTCTGCTACCTTAAGACGCGATGCATCTTCAAGATTTGCTGAAGACAACAGAGTAGGGTACTTCCCTTCTTTCTCTGCTGGTTGGAATATTAGTGATGAAGATTTCTGGAATTCAGAAACAGTAAATTACTTCAAACTTAGAGCTTCTTACGGTGAATTAGGTTCTTACCCTGATGTATTCTACCCAACCTCTGCAGTATTCTTAGCAAACCAATCTAACACTTCTTTCGGAGGTGGTTTGGCCAATGGTTTGGCACAAACAACACTTGCTGATCCTGATTTAGTTTGGGAAACCACAAAAACTTTTGACATCGGATTTGATATGGCTTTTCTTGACAACAAGATGAATCTTACAGTAGATTATTTCTCAAAAGACATTGAAGATGTTTTAGTAGCAATTAATGTACCTTCAACTACAGGTGTTAGTTTACCTGTTACACGTAATGCAGGTACCTTGATTAATCAAGGTTTAGAATTTGAATATGGCTATCGCAAAACTCAGGGCGACTTTACCTTTAATGCGAACGCTAACTTAGCGTTTACTTTAAAGAGTGAGGCAGGTGATATTCCAAATCCAATCTTAGGTCCTGCAATTGATGAAGATTTAAGAGTCGTGAATCGTACTTCAACAGGTGAAGCTATTGGCGCATACTACGGTTATGTAGTGGAAGATAAAGTAGATGCTGCAACAGGTGATTTCATTCGTGTTGACCAAAATGGTGATGGCGTAATTAATGGTGATGATATTGTCAACATTGGTGATCCAGTTCCAGATTTCATATATGGTATTAACTTGAATGGTGCGTATCAGAATTTTGATTTTGGTTTATCATTTAACGGAGTACAGGGCAATGAAATCTACAATGTAGGTCGTTATTATGCTATTCTTTGGCAAGATGGTGGTAAGTTGACAGATGTTTTAAATTCTTGGACGCCGTCAAATACGGATACCAACATACCAAGAGCTTCAATTGCGGATCCAGCGGGTAACAAAGCACCTTCATCATTCTTTGTTGAAGATGGTTCTTATTTTAGATTACGTAATTTAGACGTAGGGTATAACTTTAAAGATGGAGTTGCTGGTTTAGATTGGTTCAAATCATTACGTCTTTCATTAAATATTCAAAATGTATTTACCATTTCTGGGTATAGCGGATACGATCCTGATGTTGCTTCAACTGACGGTGGTAGAGCCAACAGAAATACGGGCGTTGCAGGTTTTAGAACTCCTGTAAATCCTTTGTTAAGTAGAGGTGTTGATGCACGTGCTTATCCTAACGCGAGAACAATAATGTTCGGCATTCAAGCTAAATTTTAAAAATAATAACATAAAAAATGAAAAAGATGTTGAAATCAATAACAAGGTTGATGCTGTTCTCTGCCCTAGTACTTTTCTCAGGGTGTTCAGATGAACTATTAGATCAACAAAACAATAATGCGACCTCCACTGCGAATTTTGGTTCTTCAGTGGCAGAAGTTGAGGCTGCCGTTAACGGTGCTTTCCACCCCATTACAGATACCTTCTTTTGGGGAAGAATCATACACACTGGTGCGATATTACGTTCAGATGAATTTAATGTATTTCCGTTTGGTGGTAATACAGCGATGTCAACTTTTCAAGGAGAACCTGGTTCTGCTCGATGGGCAACTGAACCATGGCAACAAGCGTATAAGTCTATCGCAAGATGTAACAATATTATCATCAACGTGAATGAAGAAGGAATTCCTGATACTGCTGCACGCAACAGTTTAGTGGGTCAAGCATATTTCTTGAGAGCTTTTGATTATTGGTACTTGGTTAACCTTTACGGTAATGTGCCTTTGATTGTAGATTTACCTGATTTAGATAATGTTTTGGTCAATCAAGCAGAACCATCTGCAGTTTGGAGCCAAATTATTTCAGATCTTGAAATGGCCGAAACACTGTTGCCTGATAGTTGGGATGGTGACAATGCAGGTAGACCAACTTCAGGTGCTGCTACAGCTCTTAAAGGTAAAAGCTACTTGTATACTAAGCAATACAGTGAAGCGATTACTGCTTTTCAAAGTTTGGTAGGTAGATATAGCTTATTGCCAGCTGAGAATTATGCTGATAATTTTACCACAACAAATGAAAATAACATGGAGTCTGTTTTTGAACTTCAGTTCTTAGGTCAGTCTAGTTTTGCTTGGGGTACTGATATACCAGGTACAGGTACAATGGGTAATTTTCATATTGATTATGCGCCACCTTCAAAGTCTCCAGATAGAAGTCACTTAGTTAACCCATGGTTAAAAGATTTGTATGAATCTAATGGTGATGAGGTAAGAAGAAATGAAACCTTAGCTTATGATTACCCTGGGTCTCTAGGTTATGGCGGTACAGATTTTTTAACTGATTTTGATGATGATATTACGGTAGCTAATGATGCTGGTTTAGAACCAATTTTTTCTAAAAAATATGCAGGTTTAGATGTAGGTACTAGAGAGCAAGTTGATTTCTTAGGTACCAATGTGGGTAACAACTGGCGAGTGATTAGATACGCTGATGTACTATTAATGTTAGCTGAGGCCTTGAATGAAAGCGGTCAAACTGCACAAGCAGGACCTTTTGTTGATGAGGTTCGTGAAAGAGTTGGTCTATCAACAATTACTGATTTAAATTTAGACCAAGCGGCTATGCGTCAAGCGATTATTGATGAGCGTGCTATGGAGTTAGCTGGTGAAGGTCACAGATTTTTTGACCTAGTTAGATGGGGTCTCGCAGAGGCATATTTAGGTGCTAATTCATTACACGGTACCAGCCCAAAATCATTGAGTGGTGGTGTTTTTCAGAGCAGCAAGCACGAATTGGTTTGGATTCCTGGTTCTGAAATTGATGCAAACCCCAACTTAACTCAAAATCAGGGGTATTAAAATTTTGTTGAGTTAGTTTGTTAGTTTTAAGCCAAGTATTTATTAAAATACTTGGCTTTCATTATAAAGTGTTTCATCTGAACGTATGATTAGATTAAGTTCTCTTTTCTTGCTCTTTACTTTAATTAGTTGTGACTCTGATTCTGAGAATCATTTATTTGTTCAGCGTTCAGCTGATAGCACCCATATCAATTTCGCCAATACCATTACAGAGTCTGATGTAATTAACGTACTCGATTTTCAATACTGTTATAATGGCGGTGGAGTAGGTATAGCTGATTTCAATAATGACCAATTACCTGATTTGGTTTTTACAGGAAATCAAGTATCCTCAAAAATTTATTTGAATGAGGGCGAGTTGGTTTTTACAGATATTTCAGAGAAAGCTAATTTTTTTACTCAGTCTTGGGTTACAGGTGTTTCGATAGTTGATATCAATACAGATGGGTGGGATGATATTTATTTGAATGTGGGCGGAAGTGATTGTAACAATGATTGTCCTAATTTATTATTTGTTCATCAAGGTTTAGATGAAAATGGTATTCCTGAGTTCAAAGAGATGGCGAAAGATTATGGTTTAGATGATGCCAATTATGCGCAACAGGCGGTATTTTTTGATTATGATTTAGATGGCGATTTAGATGTGTATATCGCGCACAATGGTAATGTTAAGTTTGACAAGAATACCCCGATGCCAAAAAGGTATTATCCGGATCATTTATCAGATTATGTATTGAGAAATGATACAATCGAAGGAAAAAACCATCCTGTTTTTACCAATGTTTCAGATAGTATAAATATAAATCAAAAAGGTTTTGGTTTAGGTGTCGGAATCAATGATTTCAATGACGATAATCGTCCTGATGTGTATGTGTCTAATGATTTTATTACCGATGATTTAATGTATATCAACACGGTTTCATCCGATGGTAAAACTCCCAATTTCATTGAATCAAGCAAAGAATATTTGAGTCATGAAACCTATAATGCCATGGGGGTTGACATTGCTGATATTAACAATGATGCAATACCTGATATTTTGGTGCTTGATATGTTACCAAAACAATATAAAAGACAAAAACTGATGCTCGGTAGCATGAATTATGATAAATACCTGTTGTCACAACAAAATGATTATGCAACACAATATATGCACAATACCTTACAATTGGGGAATGGTTTTATTGGCGATCAACCCATTAAAGCCAGTGAGGTGGCCTTTCAAAAGGGAATTTCAAGTACTGATTGGAGCTGGGCGCCGCTGATGGTTGATTTTGATAATGATGGTCTAAAAGATATTTATATAACCAACGGATATGTAAAAGATATTACCGATTTAGATTTCATCAATTATTCTAATGAAAATAGACTTTTTGGCACCCCAGAAGCTAAAACCAAGAGACTGAAAGAAAGTATAGCAAAAATGCCAGGCATTTATCTAACCAATTTCTTTTACAAACAAACTGCCGATGAAAATTTTGAAGATTTTTCAAATATTTGGACATCCGAAAATGCATCCTTTTCAAATGGTGCAGCCTATACAGATTTAGATTTAGATGGTGATCTTGATTTAGTGGTCAATAATATAAACGATAAGGCCTTTGTACTCGAGAATCGTACATCCCTAAAAAACAACAATAATTATTTGAGAATAAAATTACTGGGTGGTAAAAAGAACGCTAAAGCAATTGGTGCTAAAATTAGTGTCTATACTTCGGGCGAAGTACAAACGCACTATCAATCAGTAATAAGAGGGTATTTATCTTCAGTAGAACCTGTGGTGCATTTTGGTCTTGCTCAAGATACCCTCATTGATTCGTTAAAAGTAGTGTGGCCCAATGAAAAAATTACCACAAAATATAAGGTCAAAACCAATCAGCTATTGAACCTTTCTCAATCAGACGCATTTGATAAGAAGAACTCAAAACTCTTGCATAAAACTACATTTTCTGAGGCTGATGATGTGGTCAACTTTACTCAAAATGATAAGTTTATCAATGAATATACTTCTCAAAGTTTGTTGTCAAGGCAATTTACCTCAAAGAGTACATGTATTGCTGCAGCCAATATTGATGGTATTGTAGGCGATGAATTGTTTGTGGGTGGCGCAGCCGGAACCGCCAGTAGTATTTGGTTTCAAAACCAAAGCGGAAATTATGAGCCCAAACAATATCTTGATGCTAACTATGATGATACGCAGGCTGTTTTTGTTGATTTGGATGCAGATGAAGATTTAGATCTTGTGGTTGCCAGCGGTGGCAATAGATTTGATAATGACTCTGAACTCTATCAAAATAGGATCTACCTCAATAACGGTAAAGGTCATTTTGAAAAAAACAGGAGTATGTTACCTTCAGTTTTGCAAAGCACCAAAAGTATCGCTGCTGCTGATTTTGACAAAGACGGCGACATAGATTTATTTGCAGGATCGAGAATCATACCGAAAAATTATCCGTTACAACCGAATAGTACTTTTTTGATTAACAATTCAGGTACATTTGAACCAGCGTTTGAAGCCTTGTTTTCTAAATTAGGAATGGTTAACCATGCCGTTTGGGCAGATATTGATAATGATGATTGGAAAGATTTAATTGTGGTAGGCGAATTTATGCAAATCACATCCTTTAAAAATAATAAGGGTCGTTTAGAACCCTTGTCTTTAAATTGGGTTGATGAAAATAATCAAACAATCAATACCTCAGGTTGGTGGAATCATATAGTACCTGCCGATTTTGATAATGATGGTGATCTAGATTTTATCATAGCCAATCAAGGCACAAATGGTTTTATGAAGCCCACACAAGATAAACCTATTTATGTGTATCAAAAGGACTATGATGAGAACGGAAGTGTTGACCCTGTATTGGCCAAATATTTTGAAACTGAAAAGGGTACTGAACTTTTACCCGTGCAAACACGCGATGATATTATGAAGCAGCTGCCAAGTTTAAAAAATAAATACACGACCTATGAGTCATTTGCAGTAACAGATTTTGACAAACTTTTGCAAATAGAAGATTGGTCACAAGAAACTTTAAAGGCTACCACATTTGAAAGCTGCTATGCCGAGAATTTAGGTAATGGTACTTTTAAATTAATTCCTTTACCAAAAGAATGTCAGGTAGCACCCATTAATGCTGTGCTCTTAGACGATTTTAATGAAGATGGTCTTTTAGACTTTTTAGCCGTTGGTAATGATTTTACGGCGGAGACAAATTATGGTAGACATGACGCCTTAAACGGACTCATGGTATTACAAAAAGATGGCTTTTTTGAAGCAGTGCCAACTAGTAATTCAGGCTTTTATGTGCCAGGGCAATCGAACCATTTGATTGACTTTACTGATGCTAAAGGACAAACTTATATAATGGCAACTCAGCTCAATGATGAAGCTCAAGTATTTTTAAAAAAACAGAATTAGAACTAATGATAAATGTCGATTTAGCTCAAGCTACGATAGAAGCGATGGAAATAATTGGAGATGATACAAAGGTAATTTCATCCATAGAAAAAAGTCATGCAGAAGCAGGCCTAGAAATATATGATTTCAAAGTTGAATGTAAAGAAAAGCATTTTCCGAAGCCCATTACCATTAAGTGGAAAGTACCATGCTTAAATGTAAAAGGCGTTTGGAAGCCTACAACTGACTTTTCAAAACGCATTCAAGCTGATTGGGAATTAGAACATATGGAGTCAAGAATTTCAATTGATTCGCCGGTAATTAGCCTATTTGGTAACAATGACGAAAACGTCATCACATTTGCTTGCTCAAATGCAATCAACAAATTGCAGATGAATGCATTGATAAGAGAAGAAGATAATTATTTCTACTGCCATATTACTTTCTTTTCTGAAGAGGAACAACCTCTTGAAAAATTTGAGGCACAAATTAGAATAGATACCCGAAAGATTCGTTTTTCATTGGCTTTAAATGGGGTGTCTGATTGGTGGGCATCAATGCCAAATCTTACACCTGCTAAGGTTCCTGAAATTGCGAAAGCACCTTTGTATTCTACTTGGTACCAATTTCATCAAGACCTTGATTTAGACTTGCTTTTACAAGAATGTAAATTGGCTCAAGAATTGGGTTATAAAGCCATTATTATTGATGATGGTTGGCAAACTTTTGACACCAACAGAGGTTATGACTATACAGGCGATTGGCAACCTGACCGTATACCTGATATGTTAGGTTATATCGAAAAAATTCAAAAAATTGGTTTAAAAGCAGCCCTTTGGTATTCTGTTCCGTTTTGCGGAAAAAAGTCAAAGGCATACAACAATTTTAAAGGTAAATTTTTGACCGAAAATCATAGATGGGCACCTGTTTTTGACCCTAGGTATCCTGACGTGCGTGAGTATTTGATTTCTATTTACACCAAAGCAGTAAAAGAATGGAATCTTGACGGTTTGAAATTAGATTTTATTGATGATTTTAAAATTTATGAAGACACGCCCTTAGGTATTGCAAATGGTCGTGATTACGCCTCTGTGAATGATGCGGTAGATCGTTTGATGACAGATGTTATGACATCATTACATGCAATCAACCCTGATATTTTTATTGAATTCAGACAAAAATATGTGGGTCCGGCGATGCGTAAATATGGTAACATGTTAAGAGCATTCGATTGTCCGGGCGATGCTACAATGAATAGAATTCGCATCGCAGATATCAGAATGCTTGCGGGTCATACGGCGGTTCATGCTGATATGATTACGTGGCATGACACTGAAACGGTTGAGGTGGCCGCTTTGCAATTGATCAATACTTTATTTGGTGTGCCTCAGATTTCAGTTTTTTTAACTCAAATTCCTGAAGATCACCTAGAAATGGTTAAATTCTACACCTGCTATTGGAATAAGAATAAGACTTTAATTACTGAGGGAGATTTCACGGCCTTCAATCCGCTAGCAAATTATCCAATTCAAAAAGTCAGCAATCATGAGAAATTATTGGTGGGCTTGCATGATAATCAAGTAGTTCAACTTGATAAAACTTTTGAGAGTATTGATATCATCAATGCTAAAATCAGTGATAATATCGCCGTTAGAACAACTTCAAATGTAGGTAATTATAACTTCACAGTTTTTAATTGTCAAGGAAAAACAGTTGATACCGGACAACTGAATTTGAAAAAAGGAATTCACGAAATAATTGTTCCGCCAAGTGGCCTAGTACAATTGACCTTAAATACATAATATTATGGATACACTATCAATTTTATCTTTTCTCGGCTTCACCTTATTGGTGGGTTTTATTGCCTGGTACGCCACTAGAAAAACAGATGAAAAATCTGCTGATGGCTATTACTTAGGCGGTAGAAGTTTAGGCGCAATTACCGTTGGGGGTTCGCTATTGTTGACCAACCTTTCGGCGGAGCAGATTGTTGGCTTAAATGGCCAGTCTTTTGCGCAAGGTGTTTTGGTTATGGCTTGGGAGACTCTCGCAGCCGTCGCATTAGTATTTACAGCCATTTATCTCTTGCCAAAATATATGCGTTCGGGTATTACAACAATTCCTGAATTTATTGAAGAACGATTTGATGCCACTACAAAATCTATTTTATCTATCTTATTTTTAGTAGCTTTTGGTGTTGTACTATTACCTACTATTCTATATTCAGGTTCCTTGGCATTTAGCACCATGTTTGACTTACCTAAAGTCTTGGATATGCCCCAATCAAGTGTTATTTGGATTTGTGTTTGGTCAATCGGAATCATTGGTTCTATTTATGCCATTTTTGGGGGATTAAAAGCGGTAGCGGTATCTGATTTAGTTAATGCAATAGGACTCTTGATAGGAGGTTTAATGATTCCGTTTTTTGGATTATTGTTGATCGGAGACGGAAGTATATCAAATGGTTTAGATGTACTTTGGACGGATAACCCTGAGAAATTTAATGTCAAAGGAGAGATTGATTCGTACTTACCATTCAGCACTATTTTTACGGGAATGATGATTGCACAAATGTATTATTGGGGAACCAACCAATCTATTTTGCAACGTGTATTTGGTGCCAAAAGTTTGGCTGAGGGTCAAAAGGGAATGATTCTAGCAGGCTTTGTAAAGTTCTTAATTCCTATTGTGGTGGTACTTCCGGGTATTATTGCGTGGCATGTTTTTGGTGCTGATTTAGAATCTCAAGATAGCGCTTACCCTGCACTGGTAAAAAAAGTATTGCCAGGTGCATTTTTAGGTTTCTTTGCTGCAGCCTTATTTGGTGCGGTTTTGAGTTCTTTCAATAGTTTACTCAATAGTAGTTCTACCCTTTTTGGAGTTGATTTATTTAGACAATTTTTCAACAAACAAGCTTCAGAGCAAAAAATGGTAAAAGCAGGTAAAATTTTTGGTTTGTTCTTGGCAGTGATTTCTATGTCAATAGCACCCTTTATTGCAAATGCGCCCGATGGTGTCTTCAACTATATTCAAGAATCTTTAGGTAGTTTAAGTGTTCCTATCTTAGCGGTAGTCACTGTGGGTATGTTGACAAAAAATGTACCCGCAGTTGCCGCTAAATTGGTTTTAGTGGTAGGGGTTTTGATGTATTTGGTTAGTCAGTTTGTGATGAGTCCGTATTTTGTTGATACCGCCCTTGCGGAGGCAGCAGCCAACGGAATTACCAATGCAAAAGAATTGGGTATTATTAAAGCAAAAGCCTACCCTCATTTTCTTCATGTTATGGGTATTTTGTTTGTCATTAACGTTGGATTTATGCTGATTATGGGTAAGGTAACTCCGAACAAAAATGAGTACAATCCTAAGGTTACTGAAGAAATAGATGTTACCCCTTGGAAGCATGCCAAATTAGTTGGTCTGGTTATTACCATCTTGGTGTTGAGCACCTATTTAATTTTTTAGGTAAAGTATTAATGAAAGAGAACGTAAATTTTACCATTTTAGAACGAGATAAACATCTCAATACCCTTCAAACTGAAAAGTTTGATTTGGCGGTTATTGGGGGTGGCGTTACTGGTGCCGGAATAGCATTAGATGCAGCAGCCCGTGGATTACATGTTTGTTTGATTGAAAAAAATGATTTCGCTTCAGGTACCAGTAATAAATCAACCAAACTTATTCATGGGGGGTTACGATACCTCAAGCAATTTGAAATAGGCTTGGTTCGAGAGTCAGGTTCTGAGCGAGCTATAGTACATAAATTGGCACCGCATTTGGTTATACCTGAAAAAATGTTGCTTCCATTAGTAGAAGGCGGTACCTATGGTAAAATGATGACGTCTATCGGACTCAAAGTCTATGATTTTTTGGCCGATGTAAAAGGAGAAGATCAACGTAAAATGTTAGATAAAGCTGAGACCCTTGAAAAAGAGCCTTTACTTGATGAAGACACTGTTCTTGGCGGTGGTTATTACGCAGAGTACAGAACAGATGATGCGCGACTAACCATTGAAATCTTGAAAAAAGCAGCATCCTACGGGGCAACAATAGTCAATTATTGTGAAATGCAATCTTTTGATTACAATGAGAAGTCCAAAATCAAAAACCTTAATTGTATAGACCACAATACAGGTACATCCTTTAAAATAAAAGCTAGGTCTTACGTTTCAGCTGCAGGCCCGTGGGTAGATACTTTACGGACGAAAGACAGCTCAATGAATCATAAATACTTACACTTAACCAAGGGTGTTCATATTGTTTTTCCCTTAGAAAAATTACCTGTAAAACAACCCATTTATTTTGATGTAGCTGATGGTAGAATGATTTTTGCAATTCCGAGAGGTAGAGCTACCTATGTGGGTACTACTGATACCAATTATTCTGGTAATTTAGATCGGGTGGTGGCTACCAAAGAAGACGCTACTTATATTTTGAATGCCATTAATGCCACTTTTCCAGAGGTCAACCTTAAAATTGATGATATTGAATCAAATTGGGCAGGTTTACGGCCTTTGATTCACGAAGAAGATAAAGACCCTTCAGAATTGTCTAGAAAAGATGAGATTTTCATTTCTGAAAGCGGCCTCATTTCTATTGCAGGGGGTAAGCTAACTGGGTATCGTAGAATGGCGATTCGCGTCATTGAGGCGGTTTTAGATAAATTAAAAAAGAAGCATAAGCTAAATTTAAAAAAGTCTGAAACCGAAAAAATTCCTTTAGTTACGCCGCCTTTAAATGATTTTAAAAGTGTAAAAGCCTATCAAAATAAACTGCGCAAAATACTTCAAGAATTAGGTATTTCAGATGCATATCACGCTTGGTATTTGTGTACAAACTATGGTAAACAAGCCGAGTCAATTATTGAAAAGTCAAAATCTTTTGATAATATTGATATTGTAGAAAGACTAATTCGAGCAGAACTTTGGCATAGCGTTCATTATGAAATGACCAATAATATGGCCGACTTTTTCGTGCGTCGTACGGGTCGTTTATATTTTGACGTGCCAAGTGTTTTAAAATATAAAAACATCATTCTTGATGATTGCATTGACTATTTTAAATGGGATGAAGAAAGAATAAATGATGAAAAGAGCACTATGAATATGCTCATTGAAGATGCTACTAATTTCTACGATAAAGAACTTTAATAATAACGACTCTTTTATTCATCAAGTTGAAACGCTAATTTTCGTCTTGAAGTAAGCGAACATATTAATTTTATACTATTGGAACATCAAAATTTAGAATATGAGGTGATTATTGACTCGCCCGGCAGAATTAATCTTATTGGCGAGCATATTGATTACAATGGCGGTTATGTGCTACCCGCAGCAATTGACAAAAAAATTACGTTAAAGTTTAAAAAGAACAACAGTAATTTCTGTAAAATTCATTCAAGCACTTTTAAAAGTAGTTTTGAAATTGACCTTGATAATCTTGAAAGAAGTGAGACCGAGTGGCAAAATTATATTCTTGGGGTAGTTTATCATATTGATATAATTAAACCAGGTGTAATCAAAGGTTTTGATTGTACCATCGAGACCAAATTACCTTTAGGCTCTGGCGTTAGTTCTTCCGCAGCACTTGAATGTGGTATTGCAAAAGGTGTGAATGAACTGTTTGAAATAGGTTTGTCTGACTTACAATTAATTACATTATCTAGAGATGCTGAGCATACTTTTGTGGGTACTAAGTGTGGTATTATGGATCAATTTGCAGTGGTCAAAGGTAAAAAAGACCATTTGCTATTGCTCAATTGTGATACCTTATCGCATGACTTGATAAAAGCAGAATTTTCTCCGTATATAATTCTTTTACTCAACACCAATGTTTCTCATAATTTGGCAAGTAGTGAATATAATGTGAGAAGAGATGAGTGTCAAACGGCTCTAGAAGCGATACAATTGAAGTATCCTGAGGTTAAGAATTTGACTGATGTAAAACCAAAAGTGATTAAGGAATTTAAAAAAGTCCTACCCAAAAAAATCTATAACCGTGCTTTATTTGTATCCAAAGAAAATCGAAGAACACTGAAAGCGGTAAAATTCTTAAAAAATAAGAATTTAAAGAAATTTGGTAAATGCATGTATGGCTCACATAAAGGGCTAAAAAATCAATATGAAGTTAGTTGTAAAGAGTTAGACTTTTTAGTAAATATCACTAAAGATTTACCCTATGTTTTAGGTTCAAGAATGATGGGTGGTGGCTTTGGGGGTTGTACCATTAATATTGTTCATCAAGACCATGTTGAAGATTTGATTCAAAGTAGTTCTTGGGCTTACAAGAAAGAGTTTGATATTGACTTAACGCCAATAGTAACCACCATTAGCGATGGGGTTTCAAGAATATAAACAGTTTGAACAGAATGTGTAGAACGTGGTGGAAAGAAAGTGTAATCTATCAGATTTATCCGAGGTCTTTTTTTGATACTACCGGCAATGGTATGGGCGACCTTATGGGCATTCAAAAAAAGGTAGCATACATCAAAAATTTAGGGGTTGATATGGTGTGGCTTTGTCCTGTATATGAATCTCCTAATGATGATAATGGTTATGATATTAGTGATTATACCAAAATCATGGATGAGTTTGGCGGAGATGCCGCTTTTGACGAATTACTCCGAGAACTTCATGCTAACGGATTAAAATTAATGATGGATGTGGTGTTCAATCATTCTTCAGATGAACATCATTGGTTTCAAGAATCGCGAAAATCAAAAGATAATAAGTACCGTGATTATTACTTCTGGAAAGAGGGAAAAGAAGGTGGTCCACCGAATAACTGGACTTCCTTTTTTGGCGGAAATGTTTGGAAGTATGACGATTTGACCAAAGAGTATTACTTGCATTTATTCACTGAAAAACAACCCGACCTCAATTGGGAGAACCCGAAGGTGCGAGAAGAATTAAAAAATGTGCTTGAATTTTGGTTAAAGAAAGGGGTGGATGGTTTTCGAATGGATGTAATTTCATTGATTTCAAAACAACTGCATTTTCCTGATGCTGAGTCTCAAGATTTTAAAGAAATCATTACAAGTTATTATAGCAACGGCCCTAGAATTCATGAGTTTTTAAAGGAGCTAAATCATGATGTACTCAGTAAGTACGATATTGTAACAGTAGGCGAGGGGCCAGGTATTGATATCAAAAACGGACCTTTATATGTGGAAGAAGATCGAGATGAGCTGAACATGGTTTTTCATTTTGATCATATGTTCATTGATGCCGGACCGGGCGGAAAGTATGACCCCTTAGATTTTGATTTTGTGCGCTTTAAGCAAGTATTCAATGACTGGGATGAAAAACTACATCAAAAAGGTTGGGGCAGTATCTTTTTAGGCAACCATGATTTTTCAAGAATGGTATCTCGTTTTGGTAATGATACCATTTACAGAACAGAGTCCGCCAAACT
The DNA here is from genome assembly GCA_937929935.1 of uncultured Flavobacteriaceae bacterium. Taxonomy (GTDB): domain Bacteria; phylum Bacteroidota; class Bacteroidia; order Flavobacteriales; family Flavobacteriaceae; genus Maribacter_C. The sequence goes on from CALFUL010000003.1 coordinate 125,291, forward strand.
TTTGGCAATGCTTTTATTGACCCTACGTGGTACGGTTTACATATATCAAGGCGATGAAATAGGTATGACCAATGTAGCCTTTCCAACTATTGAAGATTATAATGATGTTGAGACTTTAAATAACTGGAAAGAAGCTAAGGCAAAGGGCGAAGACATGACTGAATTCTTGAAAATTGTTCATAGGCAAAGTAGAGACAACGCCCGAACACCTATGCAATGGAATAATACGCTAAATGCAGGTTTTTCTATAGGTACACCTTGGTTGAAATTGAATAAGAATTATGAAGAAATTAATGTTGAAAATGCTTTAAACGATGAAACCTCAATTCTAAATTTTTATAAAGAAATGATTGCGTTCAGAAAACATAATTTATGTTTGGTATATGGCGATTATGAGTGTCTTGATGTTGAAAACAAACAAGTTTTTGCCTACCGTAGGTATGATGCAAATGATGCGTTTTTAATCCTTTTAAACTTTAGTGATAATTCTATTTCTTGGCATCATGAATTTGTTGTGAAAGACTATACACTTGTAAAATCAAATCTCAAAAATTCAGCATCGAATTTTGATTTAAAACCTTGGCAGGCTAAATTATTTAGAAAGATTTAAGGTATTCGATTTTTTTAGCTCTCGTCTTAGACGAGAGCTAAAAAACTTCCACAGGTTAATTTTACTCAAAATTGACTTTAAAAGCACCGTTTGTTATTGTTCTACTATTGCTTTGGTCATCTATTTCTAATGCTTCAAATTCAAAAGTACCCGTAGTTTCTTGCTCAGTATCAGTTGCAACGGTTATGCTAACAGATCCGCCATCACCGCCAGCAGTACTCCATACATTATCTCTAGTTGAAAATTGCCCTAGTGTATCTCCACCTGCATCATTATAAGTACCTGGACCACCATATTCGGAAATTGAAAGAACAATAGCATTGCCATCATTGTCAAAACCTTGAATCAATAAGGTTGTAAATTGACTGCCTTCTATTTTTGCGGCAGATGTTGCATCAATAGTTCTTGATGACTCAAATTCAAAACCCTCAACACTAGCAACTATAAATTCGCCATTTCCTCCTGAATCATCTGAACCTTCATTTGATGAAGAACAACTTGAGATAAGAAAAAATGCTGTTATTAATAAGATAGATTTTAACATGCTACTTTTTAAATTAAAATTATTGTTTTAACAAGTTACTATATTATTAGTAGTTAAAAATACTTAGCGCTCTTAGCTTAAAAACATAAGGGCATTGGTATACTTCTGGTATAGTAAAATTATCTTGAATCTTTGCTAAGCGTTTACTTCTTGTGTATTTTTTTTACCGAGTATTTCGACAATCCAATAAATCAATTGTCCAAGTCCGTTAACAAAAACGAATAAAAGAATCCATACCATTAGTGAATTACCTTGTTTTAAATTCGGGTTTTGAACGGCATGCATGATATAGAAAATTAAGCTTCCTAAGCTCATCAACATGGCAAGAAGAATAAAAATAAAAAACACTCCCATGCCCGCAAATAAAGACGCAGGCGGGCCATCTCCAGTATTATTTTCTAGTTCAGAAACTTGACTAATGAATGAAAATATGAAAATGAAATATCCGATAAAGAATAAAATAAACAGAACAATGGGCGCAATGGCAAAAAAGCCTTGCCAGAATCTATTTTGAAGCATATCAAGTTTGTTTTAATTAATGATGAAAATGCAGTTTTTTACTAACATTCTCATTAAAGATATTATTTTATGAGCTAAAGATCTTGAGTGGCTCATATAAAATTTATAATTCGACAATCTTTTGGGTTTTTGGGTTTCTTTGAGTTAGATTTTTAAAAGTGTAAGAGAGATTTTACGTTTTGCCCTTTCAATTTATCTTTTCCGTTTAAAAAATCTAATTCAATCAAAAAATTACATTGTACAATTTCTCCGCCTAAGCGCGTCACTAACTTACATACTGCTTCAGCAGTACCTCCGGTAGCTAGAACATCATCATGAATTAAAACTCGATCTCCTTTTTGAATAGCATCTTCATGTATTTCAAGAACATCCTCTCCGTACTCCAAGGCATAGGTCTCTTGAATTGTTTTTGCAGGTAGTTTTCCAACTTTTCGAACAGGAACAAATCCTGCTTTTAAATGTGAGGCAAGTAAAGGGGCAAAGAAAAAGCCTCTACTCTCCATTCCTACCACTTTATCAATCTTTTTGTTTTCGATAAAATCAAGCAAAGCTTCAGTAGTTTTAGCAAATGCATGGGCATTTTTTAAGAGCGGAGTGATGTCTTTAAATACGATACCTTGTTTAGGGAAATCTTCAATATCACGAATAAAGGATTTTAATTCCATTTCTTTTGTATCAGTTATTTTGTGCTAAAAGTAAAAAGAAATATATTTGCACCCCTGTTTCAGGGAAATAAACGGCCTCGTGGCGCAACTGAATAGCGCACTTGATTACGGCTCAAGAGGTTACAGGTTTGAATCCTGTCGAGGTCACGAATAAATAGTTCAATAAGAAAAAACGCCAAGCTTGCTTGAGCGTTTTTTTGTTTGGACTATTTTCAAAGCGGAGCTTTGTCAGGAAAACCGAATGTCATGAGGTAATCCTTTTAAAATTATATTTAGTTTGGATTTTTTATTTTCAGTGCGGAGCTAATAGGATGTTCAAGCGTAGCGAAGAAAATCCTGTAGACAAGATGCCAGCACACCGGTTGGCTCCTCACTATAAAAGACCTGCCAGGTCTTTTGTAATCTTTCGGGCCCCTGTCGATCGCATTTCTATATTAGCTCTGCATGCCTTCAAATACTGTGTCACGAATAAATTGTTCAACAAGAGCAAAGTGCATTATCAATCACCCATCTCATAAAAAAATCGACTCATATAAATGTTTTTGAATTTGATCGGTCGCTAAGCTCATTTATGTTGAATTGTCCATTATAATTATGTGGAGTTAAAAAAATTATTATATTTGTTTTGTATACGGTATACAAAATTCGGTATTCAAATTTTTAAAAAGCAAATTAATTCGTAGTACCATTAATGTTGATCAAGGATAAATACGTTATGGTATAGAATAAAAAGTGCCATTTTATAAAATGGAAAAAGTGTCTGAATACAACCAAAACATAAACTTTTTAATAAGAAAATTTCAATTGCTGTGAAGAAAACTAATAATCAAATTTCAACTCAAATTCAACTTAAATGGTAAAATGTAAATTATTATTAATTGCGTTACTAATATGTATGACGCAATTTGCCTTGGCACAAGAAATTAATGTGTCAGGTACTGTAACGGATTCAGATGGAAACCCGTTGCCAGGAACTAATGTGGTTGTGAAAGGAACCACAAATGGAACACAAACAGATTTCGATGGTAATTATAACATCGCAGCTGCATCTAATGGTGTTTTGATTTTTAGTTACCTCGGTTATGTAACTAAGGAAATGGCTATAAGTGGTAACTCAAACATCAATGTGAGCCTTGTTGATGATGCACAAGCTTTAAGCGAAGTGGTTGTAGTAGCTTATGGTACCACCACCAAAAAAGATTTAACGGGAGCTATTGCCGTTATTGGCGCAGAAGCATTAAATACTTTTCCTGCAACGACAGTTGATCAGGCATTACAAGGAAAGACCGCTGGTGTTCAGGTTACATCTAACTCAGGTGCACCAGGAGCATCTGTCTCTGTAAACATTCGTGGCGTAGGTTCTTTTGGAAGTACCACTCCTTTATATGTGGTTGATGGTTTCCCTACACGTGACATTAATTTTATCAATCCAAATTCAATACAATCAATTTCAGTATTGAAAGATGCATCTGCAACTGCATTATATGGCGTACGTGCAAGTAATGGCGTTGTAATTATTCAAACCAAACAAGGTACAAGCGGTAAAGTGCAAGTAGAGTTAAATACCTTCGTTGGTTTCCGTACGCAACCTAACAAGGTTGATGTTCTAGATGTCGATCAATTTGCAGATTTGGCTACAGAATTGAGCAGTAGTGCAGACGCTAATGTTGCTGGTGCGGCAATACCGTATGCAGGTTGGAGCAATCCAAGTTCTTTAAGAAATATAGATTGGCAAGATGAAATTTTTAGCTCTGCGGTTACTAAAAGTTCCACTTTAAACGTACTTGGGGGTGGAGAAAAATCTAGATTGGCTTTTACAGCCGGTATATTTGACGAAGAAGGTACACTGCTTGCATCTAAATATAAAAGGTATGATTTCGGATTCAACGCTGGTTTTGATATTTCAGATAATCTCCGCCTAAAAAGTAATATTAAATACATTACTTCTCAAAGTTTTCAACCTTTAGGTACAGGACGTGGTGCTTTACTAAATCTGTATGCTACTGTGCCACATTTGGCTCCAGCAGGTGAGGCTAATCTTATCGGAGGGACTAACCCTACAGATCTTCCTGTTGATGCAAATGGTAACTTTGGTGCGTTCCCAGATGTAACTGGCGAAGCATTTCGTGATGGTAGAAACTGGGTAGCAAGAGCTTTGGAAAATGATCCAGATAATGTGACCAATACTATTTTAGCAAATATTGATGTTGAATGGGATATTTACGGAGGACTTTCAACCCAATTAAAAGTTGGTGGTAGGGTAGATAATTTCGCAGGTGAAAACTTTCAGCCAGCATATTACAGAAGTAGTGGTAACATTGATTTAAGAGATAATGCGGTCTACAATTCAAGACAGTCAACTTCTAATGAGTGGTTGGCGGAATATTTATTAAAGTATAAGAAAACGTTTAATGAAAAACACACCATAGATGTACTTGGGGGTGTTTCAGCTCAAAGAAGATATAGAAGATTTGCTGGTGCAGATGGTGTTGGCTTTTTAAATAATGATGTGCGAAGTATTGCAGGAGCGAACGATGTGCAAAATGCATTTGGATTTTCTGATAGAAGAACACTAGCCAGTACCTTTGCAAGGTTAAATTACAGCTATGATAGTAAATACTACTTAACAGGTACAATACGTAGAGACGGTGTTGGTGATGTCTTTAGTCCTCAAAATTTATGGGGTGTTTTTCCTTCTTTTGCCGCTGGATGGAATATTGATGAAGAGGCCTTTATGGAAGATAGTACATTCAACACCTTAAAGTTTAGAGCTAGCTGGGGTGAAACTGGAAACTTCGACGGAATTGAATCGTTCCAATATCTTGCATTCTTTACGGGTCAAGCTGGAAGAAACGATACTAATTATAGTTTTGACGGAACAACAAATGGTCAACTAGGTTTAGCACCGCTAGTTTTAGCTAATACAGACTTGAGTTGGGAAACACAAACACAAACCAATATAGGGCTAGAAGGCTCTTTATTAAATAACAAACTTTATTTCACAACAGACTATTTTATTAGAGAATCTGGTAATTTCTTATTCAATCAAACAGTGCCAGCACAGACAGGTTTTACCGTGCAACCACAAAATGGGGGCACAGTTGTGAATAAGGGTCTAGAATTTTTACTGGGTTACCGCCAAAATGAAGGTGATTTTACCTACGATATCAATGCGAATGTTACCTTTTTAGACAATGAAATTACAGAAATAGATAATCCGTCTAGAGAAGTGGTCTTTAGCAATCAATTTCTAAATGACTTCGATCAAGCTGGTTTTTGGTATGACATTACTAGAGCCCAAGAAGGTGGTGAAGTAGGTTCTTTTTATGGTTTTGTTGCTGACGGTATATTTCAGAATCAGGCAGAGGTAGATGCTGCTCCAACAAGACCAAACGGTACTCCTTCACCGGGTGACCGTAAGTTTAAAGATTTAAATGGTGATGGTGTAATTAATGGTGATGACAGAACCACCATTGGTAGTCCAGTTCCTGATTTCTTTGGTAGTTTGAACCTTACATTCAACTACAAGAATTTTGATTTAGGACTAAACTTCTATGGTTCTTACGGTAATGATATACTTAATTTGGTAAAACGTGAATTAGAAAGTGCCTCTGGTTATGGTAATTCTGCCTCTTTTTCAAACGTTAGTCAAGAATACTATGACAATAGATGGAATGGAGATGGTAGTACCAATGAATTTGCAAGAGCGCTACTTGATGATGGAAATATTCAGAACACAAGAGCCTCTAGCCATTTTGTTGAAGATGGTTCTTATTTCCGTTTGCGAAACCTGAATTTAGGGTATAGTTTACCAAATAAAGTTATTGATAATTTAGGTTTGTCAAATTTGAGATTCTATATGAGTGCTCAAAATTTATTTACAATAACAAACTACTCTGGTTCTGATCCTGAGATTGGCCAAAATTCTGATATTAATGGAAATAGTAGTGTTACAACGCGTGGCATTGACGCTGGGGCATATCCATTGTCTAAAACCTTTACATTAGGACTTAATTTGAAATTTTAAAAAAAAACGTTATGAATATAAAAATGATAAATACTAAAAGAATGGCTCTTTTAGCCGTCTTTGCGCTGGTCACTTTAGTGGCTTGTTCAGAAGAGTTCTTGATCGACACAAATAATAAAGATCTCACAGGCGAAGTAGTCTTTGGTTCAGATGCAACAGCAGTTGCTGTTGTCACAGGGGTGTATGATGCATTTCAAAATGATTCTCAAGGAGATTCAGGAATTCCAAATGAGTACAACGTTAAAGGTGTACACCGTTGGGCAAATAGTACTGGCCTAGATTTTTTGAACAATGAAAATCCAGAAACAAGTGATTATTTAAATTTTAACCCAGACCCGTCAACAAGCGATGTTGCCGTTAAAATTTGGCCTAATCATTACAGACAAATAGGGAGAGCAAATATCGCGCTTGAAAACATGCGATTGGCAGTCGAAAACGAGAACATCACAGTAGACTTAGGTAATCGTCTAATAGGTGAATTGTTGGTATTAAGAGCGATTTCTTACCAATATTTAGCTGAAGTTTATGGTGATGTCCCATTAATGTTGAGTACAGAAGATGATCCATTCAGAGCTAGAGACCCTCAAGATGCGGTTTTCCAACAGATTGTAACTGATGCTGAGGAGGCAATAGATTTATTGCCATGGGTCTATGATGCGGAAAAAGGTCGAGTAACCAAGGCGACTGCGTATACGGTTTTAGGAAATGCCCACATGTGGCTAGGTCAATATGGCGATGCTGTTACAGCTTACGAAGCATTGGAAAATAGTCCTGTTCTAGACTTGGAAGCAGATTTCTTCGATATACATGCTGTTGACAATCCTAATGGTAAAGAATCAATATTCGAAATTCAATGGGCTGCAAATGGAGATTTAGGATGGAATAGAAATGACGAAGTAAATATTTTACAATTATTTGCTATGCCCACTGATATTACCGGTGGTGGTGGATTTACAGGAATTCCTTCCAAAGAATTATACGATGCTTTTGAGCCTGGCGATACAAGAAGAATGGCAACAGTTATAGCACCTGGAGAAGAACATCCTGATCCGAATATCAACATCATCGATTATGACGGTGTTGAAATAAATACGGTTGGTACTGTTGCTGAACCTTGGACAGGTGGTTCGCCAGAAACGCGTTCGGGTTACTGGGCCATTAAATCTTGGAGAGATCCAAATATAGAAGGATGGGGTAGATCAGTACTTTTTGGAGGCCAAGGTCATATTTGGATGCGCTACGGAGGTGTTTTACTAAGTTTATCTGAAGCTGCATTAAAAGATGGTCAAACCGCTAAGGCACAGGCCGCTTTTGATAGAGTAAGAAATAGAGCTTGGGGAGGCACAGCACCTGCCAAAACAGTCACAATGGATGCGTTACTACAAGAGTATAGGTTAGAATTAGCTGGTGAGTTCTCACTTTGGGGGGTTGTCAGACGTTCTGGTGAAGCTGTTAAATTTGTACAAGATAATTATGGATTAACAATGCCTACAGATCGGCAAATTTATCCTATACCAAGTGATCAGTTAAGTGCTAATCCTAATTTAGTACAGAACCCAGGATATTAAGATAGCAGTTAGTTTTAAGTTAGTTTGAAAAAGGGGCTTTTGATTTAATTCGAAAGTTCCTTTTTTTTTACCTTTATTATAATATGAAAAGTATATACATCGTCGCTATTATAATTTTATTAATCTCGTGTACAGAACAAAATAAAAAACAGTTTAGCTTAATTTCTTCTATGGATACGGGCATCGCATTTTCAAATGATATTGTTGAAACTGACAGCCTAAACTATTTTAACTACCCATACATGTATATGGGTGGCGGGGTTTCAGCGGGAGACATCAATAATGACGGACTCATCGATTTGTTTTTTACTTCCAACATGAAGTCCAATTCCCTTTATTTAAATAAGGGAAATTTCAAATTTGAAGATATCACGGCTACTGCCCAAGTTGGTGGAGATGATAGATGGTTTACGGGCACTACCATGGTTGATATTAACAATGACGGGTATCTTGATATCTACGCAAGCGTATCAGGTAAGACCGAAAACCGAAAAAACCAATTGTATATTAATAATGGAGATGAAACTTTTACTGAAAAAGGAAGTACCTATGGTATAGATGACAATGGCCATACCACCCAGAGTACTTTTTTTGATTATGACAATGATGGCGATTTAGATTTGTATTTGGCAAACTACCCTCCCACCCCTTTTAAAAGTCCGGTGGAACTCTATCAAAATAAGTCAAAAAATCCCAAGTTAAAAGAGTCAGATGTACTCTATAGAAATAATGGAAATGGAACATTTACCAATGTGACCATCGCATCAGGTATTTTGAATTTCGGACTTTCATTGAGTGCTACAGCAGGCGATTTTAACAATGATGGATGGAAAGATATCTATGTCTCAAACGATTTTGATTCGGCGGACTACCTCTATATTAATAAGCAAGATGGTACTTTTGAAGAAATAGCTAAGAATGCTTTAAATCATACGTCACAATATGGTATGGGAGTTGATATTGCTGATTACAACAATGACAACCTTCTCGATATTGCCCAGGTAGATATGACGCCTGAAGATAATAGAAGATCAAAAGCAAACATGGCAAGCATGAACCCTTTAGGGTTTACTAAAATGGTTGATGCCGGGTTGAACTATCAATACATGCAGAATAGCCTTCAGTTAAACAGAGGCACCGATAGTATTGGAAATCCTATTTTTAGCGAAGTATCTCGAATAGCTGGAATATCTACTACCGACTGGAGTTGGTCTATCTTATTTGCTGATCTAGACAATGATGGTTGGAAAGACCTTACCATATCAAACGGTACAAGAAGAGACATTAATAATCGTGACTACTTTTTACAACTCAAATCAAGAAATCACTTTGGCGGGGTTAAACTTTCTGCTGAAGAAATTGAGCAAATTCCATCAGAGAAAGTTTCCAACTATATTTATAAGAACACCCAGAATCATACCTTTAAAAATATGGTTTCCGAATGGGGTTGGGAAGAAAAAACCTTTTCCAATGGTGCCACCTACGCCGATTTAGATAATGATGGAGATTTAGATGTTGTACTTAATAACATCGACCAGAAAGCTTCTGTGTATCGCAATAATAATAAAGCAGATAATAATTTCCTTCAAGTGACCTTGGTCGGGCCTGAGTCGAATACCAAAGGTATAGGCACCAAAGTATACCTTAGCACAGAAGAAGGCGAGCAACTGAATGAATTAACCATGACCAGAGGGTTCCAATCCTCAGTATCGCCACGATTGCATTTTGGTCTTGGAAAAAATGATTCAATTGCCAGAGTAAAGGTGGTTTGGCCCAATGGCAGCGTTTCAAAACTTGATGCTGTTAAAGTCAATCAAAATCTGACTGTAGAATTCGTCTCTGCCAAAAAAATGAACTCCTTAGAATCGGAGAATGCACCTTTATTTGAAACCGTAAATTTAGATAGTATCGGTCTTCAATATCGCCATAAAGAAAACAACTATTACGATTATGCTTTAGAGCCTTTGTTGCCGCACCAAACTTCAATGTTAGGTCCGGGCGTGGCTGTTGCAGATGTCAACGGAGACGGTTTAGACGATTTTTATGTGGGGGGAGCATCCCAGCAAGCAGGCACTTTGTTTATTCAAAATACATCGGGGAAATTTCAAAAAACGAATACCGCCATTTGGGAAGCTGATAAATCCAAAGAAGATATGAGTGCCTTATTTTTTGATGCGGACAATGACGGAGATCAAGATTTATATATGGTTAGCGGTGGTAATGAAAAAACCAATGATAGTACAAGGTTTCAAGACCGCCTTTATACAAACAATGGAAAGGGAGATTTTGTAAAAAGTGAAAACAGCCTACCAGAAATTAACACCAGCGGATCTAGGGTAATAGCAGGAGATTATGACAATGACGGCGACCTTGATTTATTCGTTGGCGGAAGACTTGTAGCTGGTCAATATCCTTGGCCTACCAAGAGTTATCTATTACACAATGAAAATGGCGTTTTTAAAGATGTTACCTCTCAAATTGCGCCTGACTTTGAGCAGCTCGGAATGATAACAGATGCTAGTTGGAGCGATTTTAACGGCGATGGCACCCTGGATCTTGTCATTGTAGGCGAATGGACACCGATTCTTTTTTACAGTAATACAGACGGAAAATTTAAAAATGTAACGACCGATACTGGTTTAGAAAACACCAATGGTTGGTGGTCTAGCCTTATACAAGATGATTTTGACGGCGATGGCGACATCGACTATGTAGCGGGTAATCTTGGCCTCAACTATAAATATCAAGCTACTGCTGAAGAGCCTTTTGAAGTGTATGCCGATGATTTTGATAACAACAAACGTAAAGATATCGTCTTAAGCTATTACAACTTCGGAAAGTTATTTCCAGTAAGAGGGAAGTCGTGCTCATCACAACAGATGCCATCGCTAAAAACAAAATTTGAAAATTATGGCTCTTTCGCTGAAGCGGATGTTTCCCAGGTGTATGGGAAAGAAGCATTAGAAAATGCCGAAATACACTACAAGGCCTACACCTTTGCGAGCAGTTATCTTCAAAATTTAGGCGGTGGAAAATTCAAACGTATTGAACTTCCTAATGAGGCACAATTCTCATCTGTAAATAAAATTATCAGTGATGATATTGATAAAGACGGTCATAAAGACCTTTTACTTGCCGGAAACTTATATTCCTCAGAAATTGAAACCCCAAGAAATGATTCCAGTATTGGCACATTTTTAAAAGGCGATGGCACAGGTAATTTTAAGGCTATAGCCAGTCAGGATAGTGGTTTATTTATAAAAGGAGATGTGAAAGACGCAGCGTCCATCCGAATAAATAATACTGAATTCATAATAGCCGTGAAAAATAACGACTATATGCAATTGATAAAACGGTAATCTCCATATTACACGCGCATAAGGATGGCTTATGCCATCGAAAATACCAACGAATCAAAATAACAATAAGAACCCTGTTTATGAAACTATCTAACGGACTTCAATACTGCTTTATTTCTGTACTTACTTTATTCTTGCTAACCGCTTGCAATAATGGAATTCCGGAAAATTGGCAATGGGAAACCCTTAATACAACAGACCAACCAACAGCTCGCCACGAAGCCGGATTTGTAGCGTATAAATCAAAACTGTATTTGATGGGTGGCCGCCGTATCAATCCGACTTCTGAATTTGATGTTACCACAAATACTTGGGTTGAAAAAGCGCCAACACCTATAGAATTGCATCATTTTCAGCCGGTTTTATATGAGGATGCTATTTATATCATTGGAGCGATGACCGGGAAATGGCCGAATGAAACACCAGTAGAAAAAGTAATCATCTATTATCCGGAACGTGATGAGTATGTGTATAGCCATCCCATTCCTGAGCATAGACGCAGAGGCGGAGCCGGCACCGTGGTTTACAATGATAAAATATATTTGGTCGGCGGCATTACAAAGGGCCATATGAATGGCTATAAACCTTGGTTTGATGAATACGACCCTGCTACGGGCGAATGGAAAGTTTTGGAAGATGCGCCTAGTGCACGAGATCATTTTCAAGCAGTGGCAAACCAAGACAAACTTTATGCTTTTGCAGGCCGCACCACCTCAAAGAAGACCGAACAAGATATGGCTTTAACTATTGGTCATGGCAACGTCTATAATTTCTCCACACAAAAATGGGAAACCGTTACCAATAATTTGGCGATTCCGACCGAGCGTGCCGGAAATTTTGCCTTTGCATGGAACAACGCCATCGTTGTTGGCGGGGGCGAAAGTATTGCGCAGGTAAAAGCCCATAGTGAAGTTGAGGCGTATGACACCGAAACAAAGCAATGGAGTAAATGGCCCGCGCTCAATGAAGGAAGACATGGTTCTGGATTTGCAGTGATAGGCAATTACGTGTACACGGCATCAGGATGCGGAAACCGAGGTGGTGAACCTGAACTAACCACTATTGAGCGTTTAGAGTTGCCCAAAGGCACACCTGAACCACTCGCCCAAGCTGTGGACAAAAGCCCTGTAGTTTCACAATGGCATACGGTAACACTTTCTTTCGACGGTCCTGAAACATCGGAAACGGCAACTGAAAATCCGTTTTTAGATTATAGGCTAAATGTTGAATTTCAGCATGAAGAAACAAAGCAGACCATTCGTGGTTTTTATGCCGCCGATGGCAACAGTGCTGAAAGTAGTGCGACCTCGGGGGCGACCTGGCAAGTGCGATTTACACCCGATAAGGTAGGCAAATGGACATATTCAGCTGTAATGCAAAAGGGCGATAGTATCGCATTGCATAAGGATCTAAGCAAAGGCGAAACTGTTTCTATTACCAATGCTAAGGGTAATTTTGTAGTAGTGCCTTCGGATAAAGAAATGAGCGATTTTAGAGCTAAAGGAAGGCTTGAAGCCTCCAAAGGTTATTTTAAATTTCGTGATAGTGACACCTATTGGCTTAAGGCAGGAACCAATAGTCCTGAAAATCTTTTGGGCTATGTTGATTTTGACGATACTTATAGAATATTGGCGGAAGCAAGGGATGGCGAAGCTGCCGCACCCGACTCCATACATCGTTTTGGGCCACATTTAAAAGATTGGAAAACTGGAGATACCACATGGAAAAACGGAAAAGGAAAATCGCTTGTAGGCGCTATTAACTATTTGGCATCCAAAGGAATGAATTCTGCCTATTTTTTAACCCTAAATATTTTAGGAGATGGAAAAGATGTCTGGCCTTATGTTTCTCCGGATGAGTTTACCCGTTTTGATGTCAGCAAGCTAGACCAATGGGAAGTCTTATTCCAGCACATGCAGGCAAAGGGAATTTTACTGCACGTGGTACTACAGGAAACGGAAAATGAAACCATGTTAGATAATGGAGAGACTGGCCCGTTGCGTCAATTGTATTTTCAAGAACTTATCGCCCGCTTCGGGCATCATCTCGGGTTAGTATGGAATTTGGGAGAGGAAAATGGCCCTGCCCCGTGGGTACCTGTTGGTCAAAATGATGCCCAACGAAAAGCCATGGCAAAATTTATTAAAGAAAATGACCCGTATCAACATCCCGTGTTGTTACACACACATTCTGAAGACCCCTTACGGTCGGATATTCTCGATGATATTGTCGGTTTCGAATATGTAGATGGATTATCATTACAACAGGCCGAACGTGAGCATACTCCAGCTATAATCGCAGAATGGCGAACCAAAGCGAGTAATACAAATCACGATTGGGTCATTACCATGGATGAAATTGGAAAATGGCATACAGGAGCCCGAACCGATGCACAAGACCCAAACCATGATAGTTTACGACAGCATGTACTTTGGGGAAGTCTACTATCAGGAGGTGCCGGTGTTGAGTGGTATTTTGGTGCAAAACAACCGCAGAACGATTTAACTTCGGAAGATTGGCGTCAGCGCAATCGTCTTTGGGAAATTACGAATCATGCAAAGGAGTTTTTCAATGCGCATATCCCCTATTGGGAAATGCAACCCAATCATCAACTCATCAACTCAAAAGAAGCCTTTTGCTTGCAAAAAGCCAATGAAATTTATGCCGTATATGTACCCAATTCAAAACGCCACACCATCAACTTAAAAAATGCCAAGGGTTCATATAGTGTTCAATGGTATAATCCATTAGAGGGTGGCCCATTAGCGTCAGGATCCAGTGAAATAATAGCGGGTGGAGGCATTCGAAATTTAGGAAATCCACCTAAAAACAAAAACACAGTGCCCAATCAAGATTGGGTATGTCTGATACAAGTAGTTAGTGAATAATTCTTTTAGTCGAATTCGTCTAGTGCCTCTAAAACGACAACTTCGTCCATTTCGGCATCCATTGTGCCAGCTACGGCAATACCCCCAATTATCTCATTCTCATGCGTGATAGGATACCCTCCTTTTAAGGGTATATAAGGTTGTGATGTACTATTGTTTAATATCAGCATAGGCGAACGGCCACTTAAAATAACATCTTCTATACTTTTGGTTGGTCTTTGAAACGCAACTGCTGTAGCCGCTTTACCGTTAGCGATATTGGTAGCGGCCTGCATGGTGCCGTCTAATCGCTCTACTAAAATTAAATGCCCTCCACTATCAACAATAGCAATGGCTCCGGGCACCTTATGTTTGGTGGCTGAAGCCACTGCGGCTTTCATTAATTTTTTCGCCTCTGCGTAGCTTATAGAACTTTGAGTTTTGGGCATCTATTTTTTATTAGAGTCTATAGATTTCTTTACGGACTAGTTTCATCAAATCCATATGCTTTTCTTCATGCATGAGTCTTCTGTACTTATCGCGATCTAAATTTTCTACGATGTTCCAGATAGCCTTGTTCATTTCAGCATGCTCTGTAAAGAAATCTACCATATCAAAAATACGGGGCGAAGCATCTGCGGTAAAGTATTTATCATACCCAAATTCCTTAGCGTAAAAAAAGAATTCAACAGTATGCAAGAAGTTTCTAGACCCACCTATTAAATCCCAATCAAACTGCCAATCATTGTCATTGGTATGCAAATAATAATCTACATTCGATTGCTCACACATCGCCAGCACCTCAGCAGGATTTTCTTTCGCCAAAAGAGAATGACCAAAATCAATGGTAATACCTGTAGCAGCATTTTGAACTTCCTTTAAAAATACAATAGTCTTTGCACAGCTGTCTAAAAAGCAATTCACTCTAGTTTCATTGATTTTGTACTCAACAAAAAGTGGCATTTCTGGTTTATAATCCGCTGCTTCGGCAAAAGCATCGATCATGTACTTCCATCCTTTTTGATAATCTACCTGAAACAGGTTGTCATATCCATCAGATAAAGGGCAACAAGTAACCAACGGCGCGCCAACTGCAATGGCATAATCTTTGGCATCTTTTATTAATTGTACGGCACTTTTTCTCAAATCTGCATCGGGTCTAGATAAAGCCCCAGGCACCCATTTGGTTTCCTTTTTTATATTGGCGTTTACTGCGGCAAAATTAAGTCCCATCTCATGCATCAGTGCTTTGGTAGCAGCAGCTTTTTCCGTTTCATACGGAAAAACAATTTCTACACCTGTGACACCATCTATCTTTTTTACCGTTTCAAGCCGTTCTCTAAGTCCGGTAGGTTTTTGGTATTCAGAAAATCTATCTTGCGTTTTACTTAAAAACGCGGTAATAATACTTTGCTTCATTTACTAAATTTTAGCTATAATTTATTTTTCGATTACCGTATCTCTAACAATATTAGGATCGGTAAATTGGTCATTTAAATCTGTTACAGTGGTTGAAAAAGAGTACATAACTGCTCCTTTCGCCCCAGCTTGAAACCAATGTTTTGTTCCTGCCGGAAGTTCTAATTGATCACCGGGTTTCATATCTACCTCATGCCGCATGGTATAAAAATCTTCCTTACCGTCTACAATAAAGCCTTTTTTCATATTGTCTTCTCCAGGGATATAGAAATAGAGATCTCCGCCCAATGCCCGAATGACTTCCTCTTTTCCGGGGTCGTCGCCCACTGTGGGGTGCCAATGCTCGGGTTCTGTTTGAAAAGGCAACAGCACCAATATTTTTCCGGCGATTCGACCGGTTTGAAATAGGGTCAATATTTGAATACCCTCTTTCTTTATTTCGTTTAAACCAAAATCAGCCGCTGTCATTTTCAGCTTGTCTGCTTCGGTAAGTAAAAGACCTGCCTTTTCAATCATTGCAATTGATTTTTGACAAACCTCTTTAAAATCTTTCTTTGTTATCATTCCAATTATTTACTTAAATCTAAAACCTCATCGGCCCGTATGTTCATCCAAAAGAAAATGGCAAGCACATTCAAGATAGCCGCAAGCACAAAGAATGGGGTTACCGAACCTGTGAATTCAATCATGTATGGAAATGCCAAAGCCGTTAAGAAAGAGCCTAGATTTCCGGCCATATTCATAGTACCACTTACTGTACCAGAATTTTCTTTTCCGATATCGACACAGGTTGACCATGACGGACTCAAAGTCATATCAGCACCAAAAACGGCAATCGAAATAAATAGGATCGCCCCATTAACCTCGTTCATAAAAATGCTCATAATGATACCAAAAGCTGCTAGGGCAAATCCTATAATCGCAGGCAACTTTCTTGATAAGGCCCATTTTCCTTTTTTATAAGTGCTATCCACAAGCCATCCAGAAAACCAATTCCCCAATGCACCGCATAACAAGGGTGCAGATGCATATAAACCTGCTTCCATAGAATCTAGATGATACGTACTTTTAATATGTGGAAAAAGCCATGTTAGGCAAAAGAAAAAAGTGAAATTACTGGAAAAATACTGCCCCATTAACAGCAGCATATTCTTCGACTTGAACATTTTTAATAATGACGTTTCACTTTTGGTTTCAGCTTTTTCTTTCTCTGTGTGTTCTTGAATGTATTTAATTTCTTCTTCAGAAATATACTTATGATCCTCCGGATTATCACGAAACCATAAATACCAACAAACCGCCCATACAACACCAAAAACACCCAATATCACAAAACTGATTTTCCAACCTACCAAATCAATAAGCCATGCGACAACAGGCAGTGCTATGGCAGCACCAATACGGCCACCAGAAAAATTAATACCATTGACAATGCCACGTTCGCTGATAGGAATCCATTTATAAATTGCCCTTGCCATACTTGGGAAAGCACCAGCTTCGCCAGCTCCAAATAAAAAGCGTATTATAAGTATGGAAATCAAATTGAAGGCTGCACCAGTTATTGCTGTGAAAAAAGACCATAAACTTACGATTAGGACAAGTGTTTTACGAGGCCCATGCTTATCAACAAAAATTCCAGAAGGAGTTTGAAACAAAGCATAACCTAATGCAAAAATGGCTAAAACCCAACCCATTTCAGTATCAGAAAGAGAAAGTGATTCTGAAACTGGATCTTTGGCAACTGAAATCAAAACACGATCAAAAAGTACGATTAATGCGAGCAAAAAAGTTGCTCCCACCATTTGATGACGAACTGGGAATAATTTTTTATGACCCATTCGCCAATTTTTCTAGAATCAATGTTTTAGATTTTAATAAGTGAACTTTACACAACGCCTCTGCCTTTTCAGTATCGCGCTGTTTTACGGCTTCTATAATATCTAAATGTTCTTGAAGCGTTTCTTCAGGAGGCCGCACTAGACCAATGCGTACAATACAACTCAATAGATTTGCTTGAGTAACTAATTTTCTTAAAAAATCATTCTGACATTTCTCAATGATTGTCTCATGGAATTGCAAATCTGCTTTTGAATACTTCGCATTATCAATAAGACCTTTCTTATTTACAAAAGGAAGAAAAATAGATGCTAATGTCTCAACATCTTTGTCAGAAGCCGATTCAGTAAACAAGGTTATGGCCATACATTCCAAAGCTACCCTACAGTCATAAATTTCAACAACTTCGCGATCGCCAAATTGTTTCACAAAGACACCTCTTCTTGGCACTGACTCAACCAAATATTCAGATTCTAATCGATTCAAAGCGTTTCGCAGTGGGGTTCTACTGATACCTAAAGTCTCTGCCAATTTATCTTGAACAATTTTTTGACCTGCCTTCAATTCATTGGATAAAATCATTTCTTTTACCCTGTCATAAGCAATGTCTCCCAGTCCATCTATAGCGATTAAACTCATATGTTAATTTGTTAGTATAGTTGTCTTTTGTATACCGTATACAAAATTAAAAATATTATTGACTTACCCAAGTAATTAAGGGGCTATATTACAAAAAGGTGCTTTTTAAGTAAAAAAATCTGTTTAGAAATTGTCACATTGCGTCTTTGAGGGTAAATAACACCACTGTCCTTAGTATTATTTGTCATCTTTGTGCACTTCTTCTTTATTTGCCCAATTAAACTAATTACCACAAAAGCCTAAAAACCTATTTTATTGAAAATATTAATAACCATTTTCTGTCCTTGAATTATGCCTCCCAAAGTACGGCTTTTTGTTGATTTTCGTATTTACAGATTGGGTTCCCTTTTACTTCAGCATCAACCAGCAGATTTCAAGCATGCTCATGTAAGTTCAGCTATGCTTTTATAAACCTCATGTAAGTTTGTAGCCTCTATGGAATTTTTTATATTTTTTCAATACTTTTAATCTTGATTGTGTTCTTTTAAAATTAAACTATAATCGAGTGAATGACTAGGTGGTATTTATAAAAAAAATAATTATAACTTATTGAAAATAAATAAATTAAATTATAATTTATAACCCTTTCGAGGTCACGAATAAATAGTAGAATAAGAAAAAACGCTCAAGCAAGCTTGGCGTTTTTTCTTATTCTACTATTTTCAAAGCGGAGCCTGAGGGAAAACCGAATGTAATGAGGAACTAGAATTAATCTAACGCATTGGTAGTTACATAATACCGCCAACCAACTAGTGCCAATTGAAATTTAGAAGCTTTGGCTAAATCTAATCGTTTCTTAGAGTAAGAAGGTAGCAATACCTTATTTACTTTGGCTAAGAATTTGAAAAACGATTTTTTCATCAGATTTGTTTTTACAAATATAATTACTTTGATAGTAGAAAATACAAAGACCGCCATAGGGCGGTCTTTGCTATATAGGCCTATATGATTTTACTTAAACTATTATCATGATCAATGATAATATCATTACTAACAAAAACTTTACAAGTGTAATCATAATGGAGGGTTTTAGGTTAGACATTTATTTTACCAATCGATTGTTCAATCAAGATATATTTATTTCAACCTTATTTGCAACTATTTTCATGAAAATCGATGCAAGTGAATGCATATTTAGAAGTAAAAAGATGCTAATGGTTATAATATTACAATTTATGCCCTAAAAAAGTAACAATTTGAAACTATAAGTTTTGTTTACGTTATAGAATATAGTAATCGTAGGGGCCTTTTTTGAACTTTTTTGCTTTGCAAGGGGACAGTCATTTTCAAAACATCACTTTTTGGGTATTCTATCATTTTTATGGAAATCACTTTTGTAAAATCGTCAAATATTATTTCTTAATTCTTCTGTTATCTTTGTCCAAATCTTAGCATGCAAAATTATCTTTTTATTATAGCTGGTCTGGTTCTTTTAATTGCAGGCGGAAATTGGTTGTTGAAATCAGCAGTTGCCCTATCTCTGCGTTTAAGTATACCTAAAATAGTTATTGGTATGACTGTGGTGTCTTTTGCCACATCAGCACCTGAGCTTATTGTTAGTATTAAGGCTGCGCTGGATGGTTTTCCGGATTTGGCTTTAGGAAATGTAATAGGGTCGAATATTGCCAATTTAGGCTTAGTATTAGGAATTACTATCCTTTTAGGAAGTATGGAGGTCAATAAAAGTTTCTACAAAACTGATTGGCCCGTGATGATGTTAGCCTCATTTATATTCTTTGGTTTTATTTATTTTGATGGCGAATTGCAGCGGTATGAAGGTATCATCATGGTGGTAGCACTCTTCTTGTTTTTAGTGTATGTGTTACGTTTTCAAAAACCGGCCGTAGTTGATGAAAAGCCTGAAGATGATGTGCTTTTACCCATTTATAAAACAGTTTTGTTGTTAGGGTTAGGAGGAGTTTGTTTGTGGGGTGGTTCAGAACTATTGATTGAAGGTGCTGTTGGTTTGGCTCAAAATTTCGGAGTGAGTGAACGCGTAATAGGTATTACGGTGGTTTCAATTGGCACTAGTGTACCTGAACTTGCTGCTTCAATAATTGCAGTGCTGAAAAAGGAAAAAGCAATTTCTTTAGGAAACTTAATAGGTTCAAATATTTTTAATTTATTAGCAGTATTAGGCATCACTTCTATTATTACCCCAATTCGCGTTATGGATGAAACGTTGCTTAGTAATGATATTTTCTGGATGCTGGGTATATCATTTTTAGTACTTCCTTTGGTGTTTCTACCAAATAAACTACGATTAAACTGGCGTGATGGCATTGTTCTTCTGGCACTATATATCGCGTTTATTTACATCACTATTCAGTAAAAGTCTTTATAACTGATTCAGCACTTTAAATAAAGAAGTGTTCTCGATACAATTTTTCCTTTTCGTTTCACTTAAAGAAAAAACCACTCGAACTGACAAACTTTATAACAGCTTCTTGAAAAATAAAAACCGCCTTTGAATAGTCAAAGGCGGTTTTTTATTCAACAATTAATTGTACTTATACTTTCGCAGATTTAACTGTTTTAATAATTCTTCCTGCAATTTTGTATGGATCTCCGTTAGAAGCTGGTCTACGATCTTCTAGCCAACCTTTCCATCCTTGTTCTACTGTGATAATTGGAATACGAATTGAAGCGCCACGATCAGAAATTCCGAAAGAGAAATCTGTGATTGCCGCAGTTTCATGATCACCAGTTAAACGTTGATCGTTGAATTCACCATATACCGCGATGTGTTCTTTTACCAATGGGCGGGAAGCTTCACATATTTTTTCATAGGTAGCTTTATCACCACATGTTCTCAAGGTTGTATTTGAGAAATTAGCATGCATACCAGAACCATTCCAGTCCATGTCTCTTCCTAATGGTTTTGGGTGGTACTCAATATAATATCCGTATTGCTCTGTCAAGCGATCTAGTAAATAACGAGAAACCCAAATTTCGTCTCCTGCTTTCTTGGCACCTTTGGCAAACAATTGATATTCCCATTGTCCTGAAGCAACCTCTTGGTTGATACCTTCAAAATTAAGTCCGGCTTCAATACATAAATCAGCATGCTCTTCAACTAAACCTCTGCCATGTGTGTTTTTTCCACCAACTGAACAGTAGTACATTCCTTGAGGGGCAGGGTAGCCACCAACAGGAAAGCCTAAAGGCAATTGCGTCGCAGTGTCCATAATGAAGTATTCTTGTTCAAAACCAAACCAAAAATCATTGTCATCATCATCAATACCTGCTCTACCGTTTGATTCATGCGGAGTTCCGTCAGCATTTAATACCTCAGTCATTACTAAGAATCCATTCTTACGCGCTGGATCCGGATAAATTGCTACTGGTTTAAGAAGGCAATCTGAAGAACCACCTTCTGCTTGTCTTGTTGAACTTCCATCAAAAGACCACATTGGGCAATCTTCTAATTTGCCGCTAAAGTCGTTCACAACTTTAGTCTTGCTTCTCATGTTTTGTGTCGGAAAGTATCCATCTAACCAGATGTACTCTAATTTTGTTTTACTCATAATTTTAGCCGTTAATTATACCAAATTTTAAAAGACAAGCAAAAATATATTTTTTAAATAATTAACCTAGTTTTTCAGGGGTTAAAGTTATTAAAAGTTATTATTTTTATTCTTCCCCCTATTTTTATGGGGGTTCATTACGAAAAAATTAATTTACAGTGTAATTTTTGTCATATTTGCAAATAGTAAACACAAAATAATATCAAATTCTATTATGGCTAAAGCAAGATTTGAAGCAATTGCAGAAAGTAGAACACGAAAACGAATTGTTATTGAAGAAAAAGGAAGACGTTCTGACCTCTTTCTACAAAGCGTTTTCAATGAAGAGCGCATGTTACAATATTTAACAAAAGATGCCCTAGAAAGTGTTCAGAGTGCAATTTTTTCTGGATCTAAAATTGATCGTAAAATTGCAGATCAAGTGGCAGAGGCTATGAAAGGTTGGGCAATTTCAATGGGGGCTACCCATTATACCCACTGGTTTCAGCCATTGACAGGTTCAACGGCAGAAAAGCACGATGCTTTTTTTGATTTGCTACCTGATGGTCGAGCCCTTGAAAAATTTGGAGGTGGTCAATTGGTGCAACAAGAACCAGATGCCTCTAGTTTTCCAAGCGGTGGTATTCGCAATACTTTTGAAGCTCGAGGGTATACCGCATGGGATCCTACGAGTCCGGCATTTATTTATGAAACTACATTATGTATACCTACCATATTTGTATCCTATACGGGCGAGGCTTTAGATAATAAAGCACCTTTATTGAGAGCACTTAGTGCGGTTGATGAAGCCGCGACAGCGGTGGCTAAATATTTTGATAAAAATGTTTCTAAAGTCAATGCTACGTTGGGTTGGGAGCAAGAATATTTTTTAATTGATAAGGCCTTGGCTGATTCAAGAATTGACCTTCGTTTTACGGGTCGAACTTTAGTTGGGCAGGCAGCTGCTAAAGGGCAACAACTAGACGATCATTACTTTGGAACTATTCCGGATCGTGTATTGAGTTTTATGAGTGAACTCGAAAAGGAATGTACCAAATTGGGAATTCCGGTAAAAACACGTCATAATGAAGTAGCTCCAAATCAGTTTGAATTGGCACCGGTTTTTGAGGAAGCCAACCTTGCTGTAGACCACAACTTATTATTAATGGATGTGATGGATAAAATTGCCGAAAAGCATCAATTCAAAGTGCTTTTTCACGAAAAACCATTTGCGGGTATTAACGGATCTGGTAAACACAACAATTGGTCATTAGCCACTGATACAGGGGTTAATTTATTGAGTCCGGGGTCAACACCCATGAAAAATTTGCAGTTTTTAACCTTTTTCATCAATACAATAAAAGCAGTAGATACTTATGAAGAATTGATGCGTTCATCAATTGCATCAGCGAGTAATGACCATAGATTAGGAGCTAATGAAGCCCCACCTGCCATTTTTTCAATTTTTGTTGGAACGCAATTGAGTGGCGTTTTAGATGAGTTAGAAGGAGTATCAATGGGAAAATTGTCGCCAGAAGAGAAAACCGAATTGAAATTGAATGTAGTGGGTAAAATTCCTGAAATTTTGATGGATAATACCGATCGTAACCGGACCTCGCCTTTTGCGTTTACCGGAAATAAATTTGAAATACGTGGTGTGGGTTCAAAAGCGAATTGCGCAAAGCCCATGACTGTTTTAAATACCATTGTTGCCAAACAATTAATTGCCTTTAAAAAGGAGGTTGATGCCTTAGTTGATCAAAAAAACTTGAAAAAAGATGAAGCAGTTTTTAATGTTTTAAGAGAGTACATTAAAACCTCAAAAAGAATTCGATTTGATGGTGATGGCTACAGTGAGGCATGGTTTAAAGAAGCCAAGAAACGAAAGCTCAGTAATAATAAAACAACCCCAGAGGCATTACAAATATTGACTTCAAAAGAAAGTTTAGCGCTTTTTAAATCGATGAACGTGATGAGCGAAGTTGAAGTCAAGGCACGCCAAGAGGTAGAGTTAGAAGCATATATTCTTCATCTACAAATTGAAGGCCGTATTTTAAATGAATTGGTGTACAACCAAATCATACCTGCCGCTATGGCTTATCAAAATGTTTTGATAAGTAATGTATGCGGATTAAAAGAAATCTACGGCGCATCTTATAAAAAATTAGCGGTTAGTCAATTGCAAATTATTGAAGAAATAGCTGAGCATAGTACGGCTTTAAAAGAGAAAACTGATGCGATGATTGCTAGCAGAAAGAAAGCAAATGCATTAAAAGGCACCTTTAAAAAAGCTACTGAATATACCGAAAAAGTAAAACCTCAATTTGAAACTATCAGGGTGCATAGTGATAAATTAGAACGTTTGCTTGATGATGAGTTTTGGCCATTAACAAAATACAGTGAACTTTTGTTTATAAAGTAGCCAATTAATACAACTCAAATTTGTGCATTTCACTTATTTTTGCCCTAAATCAAATTGATGAGTTCTTCACACAGCGAAAGATATAACCAAAGAGGCGTTTCAGCATCAAAAGAAGATGTGCATAACGCAATAAAAAATATTGACAAAGGTTTGTTTCCGAAGGCATTTTGTAAAATAGTGCCTGATTATTTGACTAATGATGAAGATTATTGCTTAATCATGCATGCAGATGGTGCGGGTACCAAGTCTTCACTGGCGTATATGTATTGGAAAGAGACCGGCGATATTTCTGTTTGGAAAGGTATCGCTCAAGATGCCTTAATCATGAATATTGATGATCTTATTTGTGTAGGTGCTACTGATAATATCATGTTGTCATCAACCATTGGTAGAAATAAAAATTTGATTCCGGGTGAGGTGCTTTCAGCCATTATTAACGGTACTGAAGAACTTATTGAAGATTTAAAATCACACGACATTACTATTCATTCAACCGGTGGCGAAACAGCTGATGTGGGCGATTTAGTGCGCACTATTATTGTTGATTCTACCGTAACCGCAAGAATGAAAAGGAGCGCTGTTATTGATAATGCCAATATACAAGCGGGCGATGTTATTGTAGGTTTCGCTTCTTTTGGTCAGGCCACTTATGAAACGGAATACAATGGCGGTATGGGTAGTAACGGATTAACCTCTGCGCGCCATGATGTGTTTTCAAAATATTTGGCGACTAAATATCCTGAAAGTTTTGATGCTGCTGTACCAACAGATTTGGTGTATTCTGGGCAAACTAAATTAACTGATGCTATTGCTGACTCGGTTTTAGATGCAGGTAAGCTTGTGCTTTCGCCTACACGTACTTATGCTCCCATTGTAAAAAAAATTCTTGAAAAATATAACGCAGCTGATATTCATGGTATGGTGCATTGTAGTGGTGGGGCACAAACAAAAATTCTTCATTTTATTGATCAATATCACATTATCAAAGACAACCTTTTTGAGGTACCGCCACTATTTAAGTTGATACAAGAACAATCAGAAACCGACTGGAAAGAAATGTATCAAGTTTTCAATTGTGGGCATCGCTTAGAATGCTATGTGAATGAAGGGGTTGCAGAAGATCTTATTGCTATTGCCAAAAGCTTTAATGTAGAAGCCCAAATAATTGGTCGAGTTGAAGAAAGTCAGTCCAAAAAACTTACTATAAGTAGTGAGTTTGGTACCTATCACTATTAAATCATACGATTAGTTTCAAAATTGCGTTTTCTATAGTAAATACCTACTGCTATGGAAAGAAAACAGTTTTTAAAAAGTTTAGGTGCGGGTGCTGCTTTTGCACTTACTTTTCCTTGCGTTCAAAGCTGTTCAAAAGAAGGAATACGAGTTGATGAGCCCACAGGTGTTGATTTTACAATTGATTTGACCTCTTCTGAAGCTTCAAATTTAGCCGAAAATGGAGGGTTTATTCTTAAAGATTTAGTGGTCGTAGCCAAAAACCTTGAGGGCATTTATGTTGCCGCCACTCAGGTATGTAGTCATAAAGGCTACGATCAAGTACGATTCGTTTCTACTGAAGGCGGAATTTTTTATTGTGATGTGCATGGTTCAAAATTCAGCCAAACGGGTGAACCTTTAAATAAAGTAGGTTTATCAACGGCCAAACCCATAAAGGTATATCAAATTGAACTAAATGGGGGCATGCTTCGGGTTTTTGAATAATTTCAGTACTTATATTCCTTTGAATGCTAGATTTATTCGGGGCTATACCTAATATATCCCTCGTTTTCTAATTCCCTTATTGACTGTATGAGTTTTGACGACCCATTTTTAAGAAAATAAAGTTCGTCGCTAACATCTAGAATATCTCTATAATAATGATCGGTAATTAGAATAGCCGCCTCTTGTTTGAGGGCTACAATCATTTTTTTGATTTTCTCAATGTATACAGGAGCGATAAACGAAAAGGGTTCATCTAAGAGTAGTATCTTTTTTCTAGAATTCAGTATTAAATAGGTTTCAATGACCCGAAGTTCTCCGGTTGAAACCTGATTAGTTTTGCTTAATTCATGAACTGCAAAGGATGAAAAATGAGCTACAAAATCTGTCCATGAGGCATCAAAAATTCTAAATGCCTTTTTTAAGGATATGTTTTTAGGTAATAAACCATGTTGCGGTAAATAGGCAACGAGGTTTGATTTAAAAAGATGCTGTTTTAGAGGTTGTTTATTAATTCGGATGTTTTTGTACTTGGGTTGAAGATCTCCGAAAAGAATACGAATCAGGCAAGTCTTTCCGCAGCCATTCCGTCCTAAAAGTCCGGTAATTTTGCCAGTCTCAGCTTTTAAGTAAATGCCGTACAGGATCTTTTTATGATCAAAGCTTAGTTCAATACTGTCTATTTCTACAATCAAAAGCTTTGTATTAAGATGAAAAGAAAACTAGTAATGAGGATGTCAATCAGAAAGCATCCTAAAAAAAGCGAGACAGAAGAGATGCCAAAATTCTTGTAAAAAACTAATTTTTTCTTCGAGGTGGGTTGAAAGTGGGCCATCCATAGCATAAGAAAAAAGAAAAATTTCAGACTGATGACAAAGATTATATCTTTTTTTAAAAACCAAAATCCTAGAGAAATTAATAAGCTTGCTAGCAAATAGGTTTTATAAAAATTGAAAACTATAAAAAGTATTTTTTTGCTTAACAGGCTACGCATCCATTAGATTCAATATTACTAAATGTACAAATTTATTGTAAATTCGCAAGCCAAGACTATAGCGCATTATGATTGATAAATTGAATATAGTAAAACAGCGTTTTGATGAGGTTTCTGATCTTATCATTCAGCCTGATATAATTTCTGACCAGAAGCGTTATGTGAAATTAACTAAAGAGTATAGTGATTTAAAAGAACTGGTTGGTAAACGCGATCAGTATGTTTCGCTAATGAGTAATATTGAAGAAGCTGAAGAAATTATTTCAGACGGTAGTGATGCAGAAATGGTTGAAATGGCCAAAATGCAATTAGAAGAAGCGAAGCAAGCGATACCTGGTCTTGAAGATGAAATAAAGGTCTTGTTAATACCTAAAGATCCAGAAGATGCCAAAGATGTGGTTATGGAGATTAGGGCAGGAACTGGTGGCGATGAAGCGAGTATTTTTGCTGGAGATTTATTTAGAATGTACACAAAATACTGTGAATCAAGAGGTTGGAAAACAAACGTTATTGATTTAAGTGAAGGAACAAACGGGGGGTATAAAGAAATTCAATTCGAGGTTACTGGTAAAGATGTGTACGGTACTTTAAAGTTTGAAGCTGGTGTGCATCGGGTACAACGGGTGCCACAAACTGAAACGCAGGGTAGAGTACATACAAGTGCAGCCACAGTAATGGTCTTGCCAGAGGCTGAAGAATTTGATGTACAGATTGAAATGAAAGATGTAAGAATTGATTTCTTCTGTTCTTCAGGGCCTGGTGGGCAATCAGTGAACACCACCTATTCAGCGGTACGTTTAACACATATTCCTACTGGTTTGGTAGCACAATGCCAAGATCAAAAGTCACAACATAAAAATAAGGATAAAGCTTTTCGAGTGCTACGTTCAAGATTGTATGATTTAGAATTAGCCAAAAAGCAAGAAGAAGATGCAGCCAAAAGAAATTCTCAAGTAAGTAGCGGAGACCGGTCTGCAAAAATTAGAACTTACAACTATTCGCAGGGTAGGGTTACAGATCATAGAATAGGATTGACGCTTTATGATTTACAAAATATCATCAATGGCGATATACAAAAGATTGTTGAAGAACTTAGATTGGTTGAAAATACTGAAAAACTAAAAGAGGCATCAGAAACGTTTTAAAGAGGGTTTTTGGTACTTGGTCTGGGGTTGATAATGGTAAAATAAAAAATTGAGAGAATAGAGTTAAATTCCAAATTCCAAATTCCAAATTCCAAAATCCAAGTACCAAATTCCAAAACCGAAAAACCCAATTATTAAAATGACTACCGAACAACTTGTTGAACAAATTCACAAAAAACAGTCATTTCTTTGCATTGGCTTAGATACTGATTTAGATAAGATTCCGGAACATTTACTTTCAGAAGAAGATCCAATTTTTGCTTTCAATAAAGCGATTATTGATGCTACGCATCATTTATGTGTTGCCTATAAGCCAAACATTGCCTTTTATGAAGCCTATGGGATCAAAGGGTGGGAAGCCCTTAAAAAGACTATCGATTATTTAAATGCGAATCATCCTGAAATTTTTACTATTGCTGATGCCAAAAGAGGCGATATAGGCAATACTTCAACTCGTTATGCAAAAGCTTTTTTTGAAGATATGAATTTTGATTCTGTGACTATCGCACCTTACATGGGTAAAGATTCAGTAGAACCCTTTTTAGCTTTTGAAAATAAGCACACCATTCTACTTGCCTTAACTTCAAATCAAGGTGCTTTTGATTTTCAAACTAAAACCATTGCCGGTAAAGAACTATATAAAGAGGTTTTAGAGGTGTCAAAAACGTACAAAAATGCTGAAAACTTAATGTATGTAGTAGGGGCTACCAAAGCTGAATATTTTGAAGATATCAGAAAAATAATACCCAATCATTTTCTCTTGGTGCCTGGCATAGGGGCACAAGGGGGTAATTTACAAGCGGTTTGTCAATACGGTATTACTGATACAGTTGGTTTATTGATAAACTCTTCTCGTGGCATTATTTATGCCTCAAAGAATGTTGATTTTGCAGAAAGTGCTGCTAACAAAGCAAAAGAGATTCAATTAGAAATGAAGGTAGAACTTGAAAAGCTGAAAGCTTAAACTAAATTTTCTAAAATCTTATTCAACTTTTGTGCCTTAAGCTCAAAATAGTCTTTAAGTTGAGCATCACTTTTTGCAGCTCTATCTAAAAAATTTTCATACTGATATTGTAACAAGTGAACAGAACTTCTATTCAATGCTATCGGGGTTACCGCTCCAATTTTACAATACTGATTTTTCATAGCTTTTAATTTAGTGTCAATAAATATACGAGTGAAAAGAGGTTTTGGATGTAAATTTTCGATATTCTCAAAGAAAAATTAGTTAACCTGTTAAAATCGTATCATTCTGACCCTAAATACGTTATGGTTAATCGTTAAAATTAACTTTAAAAGACATCATTCTTTGAAAAGATTTAATACATTGTGGATTCGCAAAATTTGGTTCGCGATTAGAACACTATGCTAAACTATACTACCTATAAACACAAAAACTCATTAGTCTGGGTTACCTTCATTCATGGTGCGGGCGGTAGCTCATCTATTTGGTATAAACAAATAAGAGAATTTAGAAGTCGTTTTAATATTCTATTAATTGACTTGCGTGGTCACGGAAATTCAAAACCCAACATTAAAGATGCTTTTAATGAAAAGTACACTTTTGATGCCATCACTAACGATATTGTTGAGGTTATTAATACCTTAAAAATTAAGAAGTCGCATTTTGTAGGTATTTCTCTAGGTACTATATTGATTAGAAAATTAGCCGAGGAATTTCCTGAGAAGGTAGAAAGCTTGGTTATGGGTGGTGCAATCATGAAGTTAGATGTCAGGTCACAAGTTTTGATGAAGTTGGGCAATGTGTTCAAATCAGTTGTGCCTTATTTATGGTTATACAGGTTCTTTGCTTTTATTATCATGCCGCATAGTAATCATAGAGAATCACGAATTTTGTTTGTGCGTGAGGCAAAAAAATTATGTAAAAAAGAATTTTTAAGATGGTACAAATTAACGGCTGAAGTAAACCCTTTGCTGCGTTTATTTAGAACAACAGAAATTAAAACACCAACGCTGTATGTGATGGGGGGGCAAGATTATCTTTTTCTACCATCAGTTAAAAAAATAGTTCAGAAACATGAAAACTCAAGCCTGCTTTTAATAGAACATTGCGGACATGTAGTTAATGTTGAGCAACCAGAAATCTTCAATAATTTAGTTATTAATTACATTTCTGATATCAGTTGGGAAGCCCTGATGATTGAAGAAGTACAGAAACAAAAAAAACCGATGCTCCCACCGGTTTTTAATAACTAACTAACTCAAAAAATTACTAACTCAAATAAAACGAGTAATCAATTCTTAAAATTGATTATCTATTCGAATCTAAAATTACAACGCAAATAATTCTTCAATATTGTTAAGTGATTGATTTTTAGATGTGTTTTAAGTTTTTTTTCTGATTTTTTGCGTTTGCTAACTATGTAAATACCACTGTTTTGTTATTGTACACAATGGTTTTGTGATTGATATGTTGCTTTAACGCTCTCGAAAGCACAATCTTTTCTAAATCTTTTCCTTTTGAAATAAGGTCTTTTATGCTGTGGGTGTGCGAAACTGTTATAACATCTTGCTCAATTATTGGGCCCGCATCAAGTTCTTCAGTGATATAGTGACTGGTAGCGCCAATTATTTTAACACCACGTTTAAATGCTGCATGGTAGGGTTTGGCGCCGGCAAAAGCAGGTAAAAAAGAATGGTGAATGTTAATGATTTTATTCACATACTTATTGATGATTAACGGACTAATGATTTGCATGTAACGTGCGAGTACCACAAAATCAACACCTTCTTTTTGAAGCAAGTTCAATTGCTTTTTTTCTACTTCTTTCTTATTGCCTTTAGTAACTGGAATGTGATAAAACGGAATTGAAAATTGTTCAGCTATATGGCGTAAATCATTATGATTACTTATGATTAAAGGAATTTTAACCGCTAATTCACCTGAATGATACCTACTCAAAATATCATAAAGACAATGGTTGTATTTTGAAACAAAAAGGGCCATTTTCTTAACAACGTCTTCCATTTCAATACTCCATTTCATATCATAAGGCTGAGCTACGTTCTCTTTAAACGCACTTTTAAAATCTTTGATTGAAAAATTAGGCGCCTCAAATTCGCTCTCAAGACGCATGAAAAAAATATCAGCAATTTTATCTACGTGCTGATCAAGGTAAACAATGTTGCCATTGTTCTTACTAATGAAACCAGTGATGGCGCAAACAATGCCCTGATTATCTGGGCAACTAATTAAAATGATTGTTTTCAATGTTCTGTTTTTATAAAATTAGAACATTTAAAACATCTAAAGAAACTTAAAATGTGGTATTTGATTCGTGTAGTTAGGTGCCAAAGTTATTCAAAAGCATCTTGGTCTTTCCATTTCTTAAAAGACTCTCTAAAAGAGCTTAGTTCATTTCTCAATAAATTGAGATACTCTTTTTCTTGAACCCCGTCTTTTTCTAGGCCAGTGCAATATGAGTTAATATTGCGCACCATTATTGTTATTAAATTGACACTTTTTAATTGTTGGGCATATGATTGCGATTTTTCTGCTTCAGCAATTTGCTCAGGTATCGCAGTTGAATCTGTTAATAATAAATCAATAATGTTATCTCTTAAACTATTTGAGGTACAGAGTCTTACATTATCTTTACTAAAAGATATGTAGCTACCTAAGGCGCTACTGATTTCTCGTAGCTCCAATGCTTTTTTATAAACGGGTATAGCTCCTAAATTAGAGTAAGACATTTTGTTTTTGTAATTTCTTATCTCAATTTACGTTCATTTAATAATATTTGCATTTAATTTTATTAGTAAATATGTATTTTTACTTTAAAATTTAAATTATTAAACCATATTACTTTGAATATTAAAATTGATGCTCTAAATTGGAGTATTCTTAAATTTTTGCAAGAAAATGCACGTGCATCTTTCTCAGAAATTGGCCGTCATGTAGGGCTAACTTCGGCTGCGGTTGCTGAGCGTATTAGACGTTTAGAAGAGCTTGAAGTTATTGAAGGGTATAGTGTGCGTGTTTCTCACGCGAAAACAGGACACCAACTCAAAGCCATCATAACCTTAAGGGCTTTCATGGGTAAACTAAAGCCATTTTTGGCTATGGTTACTGAATTTGATGAGGTCATTAATTGTTACCGTATTACTGGAAACGAAAATATTGTTATGGAGGTAGTTTTAAAAGATCAGTTTCATTTAGAAAAATTTATTGATAAGCTCATAACCTATGGTGAAACAAGAACACATATTATTCTTTCAAATGTCATTTCTAACGCACCTATTGTTCAAAAGACGAAGAATTAAGATTAGTAATTTTACCTCACCTAATTTGATGCATATTGGTTATGATTTCTTATTTTTAGTATTATGGATGCTGATAAAATAGAACTGTTCATGCAAAACGCACTTGAAAGTGCGATTTTCTTTTTGCCTAAAATTATTATTGCTGGTCTTATTCTGTGGATTGGTTTTAAGATTGTTAAAAAACTATTATCCTGGGTAGGAATTTTGCTTGAAAAAGCAGGAGTGTCGCAAACCTTGCGTCCGTTTCTTTCTTCAGTAGCTAATATTGTTTTCAAAGGTGTAGTCATCATAATTATCGCCAAAGTTGTTGGTGCTGATTTAACCGGACTCCTTGGTATTCTTGCTGCAGCAGCTTTTGCAATCGGGATGGCATTACAAGGTAGTCTTGGTAATTTTGCTTCTGGCATCTTAATTTTAACCTTAAAACCTTATAAAATTGGTGATTGGATCCAGCTTGAAGATAAGTTTGGTAGGGTAGAAGAAATAGGAATTTTTAGCACAGATTTGTTAACCCCTGGTAATAAGATTCTCATTGTACCTAATTCAAAGATTACTGATTCAGTGGTAACAAATTTTTCAGAGAAAGGAAAAATTAGGCTTGAGTTATCAGTGACAATGCCCTATGATGAAAGCTTTCCGAAAGTCCAAAAAGTCATTATTAATGCCTTACTTGAATTACCCAAAGTTTTAAAAGAACCCTTACCTGATGTGGGTATTGAAAATTTTGACTCGCATAATGTTCAATTACTCGTAAGACCATATGTAATGCCAAATGATTATTGGGAGGTTACTTTTCAAGCAAATAAAGTGATAAAGGCAGCCTTCAATGCGAATCAAATAAAAGTTGCTTACTCAGAAGGTGTTGAGATGGGAGCTATTGGTGAATAACCGTGATTTTCTCTTTTTTAAACTATTTCTGAAAGGATCTATTGTTTCAGTTTTTTTGGCTCTATTTTTGATATACGTTAGTGAACATTATTTAGAATAAATGAAAAAATATTTACTCTGTCTTCTCCTTGGTTTTTCTTTTTTGGGTTTTACCCAACAGATTACCTTGAAAAAAGGGGTCATTATTGATAGTCTAGCTGTCAATGATTCAATAGCTGAAAACTTTGCACTTTATCTTCCTTCTAAATTTGAAATGAAGAAAAGTTGGCCGGTAGTTTTTGTTTATGACGCTAAAGGTAGAGGCAAGCAAGTATTGAGTATGTTTAGAGAATCTGCTGAAGAAGAGGGGTTTATTTTGGCCGCGTCAAACACGGTACATGATTCGCTAACACTTTCAAAAAATGTACTTATTTCGAGAAATATGTTTCAAGCCCTTTTCTCAATGGTACCTGTCAAAAAGAATGGAATTTTTACTGCTGGTTTTTCTGATGGGGCGAGATTAGCTTCATTAATGCCCACCTTTTTGAAAGAAGTTAAAGGCGTCATATCAATGAGCTCTGCGGTACCTAATTATGCTGTATTGAGTCGTAATAGCCCGTTTCATTTTGTCGGGATCGTTGGTAATGAGGACTTCAATTATATTGAGATGCTCAATGGCCGTAATGCCCTAAAGAACTTAAAATTTCAAAACAACCTTATCGAATTTGATGGTGGCGAAGTTTGGCCAGAAAAAGGTAAAATAGCAGCTGCTATGCGTCTTTTAAAATTAGGGCAAATGGTAAAAGGCAATTGGCCTAAAGATTCTTTGTATATCAATCAGGCTTATGCCTCACATTTGGGTGATATCAGTTCATTGGTTCAAAAAAATAAGCCATTAATCGCCAATCGGTTGCTTGAAGAGGTAGCACCTATTTATAAAAAATTGCTTGGCGTTGATTCATTAAAACAAAGTTCAAAGACCTTGAAAAAAACAAAATTATATAGAAGTCAGAACAGAAATCACAACAATGTTATTTTCAAAGAAGTCTTAATTAAAGAAGATTACGTTTACTATTTAGAAGAAGATATTTTGACCTATAATTACAATAATTTAGGATGGTGGCAATATCAAATAGAGCAGTTAGATAAATACAATAAAAGCAGTAATGTATATGAACAGCTAATGGGTAAAAGACTCAAAGGTTATGTCAATGCGTTGATTGCTGATAATATTGATATTGTAAATGCAGCAACAGTGATTGATGTTGAAGCCCTTAATTTTCTTTGGATGCTCAGTACCGTAACTGCACCTAAATCTTATGACGCCTATTTAAAAATAATTTCTATCAGTGCAAAAACTGAGGACTATGGTACGGCTCTTTTTTATCTTGAAGAGCTTTTGAAAAATGGGTATACCAACAAAGATGAATTATATGCTTTAGAGCATACTGCCTTATTTAAACTGACGCCAGAATTCAATAAAATGGTTGCCAAACACCTAGAAGAAGCGCGTTATGAAATTATTGAAGAATAAGTTTCTCAACCTGATCGACATTCCAGTCAATGACTAGGCCACCCGCTAAAGATTGCGCAATTTGCTTTCCGTATAAAACCTCGCACAAGTAGAGCGAAGCTTCAAAACTTTTAGCACCACCTGCTGAAGTGATGTATTTACCATCATGTACAAATAGTACGTTGTCTTTGACTTTTAATTGCGGAAACATTTTTTGGTACTTTTCAACATCACTCGGAAAGGTAGTTGAAGTAACATCATCTAATAACCCAGCTTTCGCCAACACAAAGGCACCGTCACAATGACTGGTCATGTACAAGGCATCTTGATCAATTTTTTTGACAAAATTCAGCATCACTGAATCTTCTAAATCACTATCTAAATGATGCTCAGCACTGGGTATTACCAAAATATCAATTTTGGGTACTACATCTTTAGTATAATCAAAATCTGGTAAAATACGCACCCCTTCAAAGGTGGTAATGGGTTCTAGGGTATTCGCCACCGTAAAGGTATTCATGGCTTTTATACCCTCACGGTATTGGGTATGCTGAAATATATCAAAAGGTGCGGTAAACTCGGTATTATAAGTCCCGTCCATAATCAAAAAAGCAACATTATAGCGATCCGCTTTTAATTGGGGTACTATTCTTTTTTCTTCGGATGAACTTGCGCTTTCTTTTTCAATGCACGACACCAAAAGGATGAATAACGAAAAGGTTAAAAGAAGGTTTTTCATTACAGCATGGTTTTTTAAAAATTTATTGTCCGCTTTTTACTCTAATCTGCGAAATTACTTCATTCAGTTCTGCGAACAAATTAGAGAATTCAGAATTGCCTGAATTGAGTTCATTAATATTTTTTGAAAAACAATAATTTCCGTTAGGGGTCATAAAATTAAAGGTGGCCATGCCCTTGGCCGGTAGTTCTAGATTCTCGATTTTAGTGGCGTGTTCAACATATCGTTGTCCGTTTATCACATATTTTTTTACTACTTCTCGCACACTTTCGTGTTGTCCGGCGCCTATGAACCCTCCACCTGAACTCAAATAAATACTGGTGTCTCCGGTGGCAAATGTTACCACGGTAACTGTTGCGCCATTCATGTCTAGTTCTGAAATGATTCCGTATACATCATCTTTATCAATAGCATCTAAACCAATTTGTTCAGCTGTGGTTTTATAGGCCATATTTCGCATATCAAAAAAGGGATTTTTTCTTGTTTCTTCTTCCATTTCCGGTGCTTTTTCTGTGACCTCTGTTTGTTGACTTTTTTGCGGTGTTTCTTTTTTTGTTTTGGTATTACAACTTATTAAAAAGGCCATCCAAATAAATACAACTATAGATGTTACTATTGATTTTTTCATGGTTCAGATACTAATAAGAGATTTTATTTACCCAATAATTTTATCAGGGGTTCGCGATAATCGTTATCTTTTTCATTTAAAGAAATGATTCCCTCTCTAAAATTAAAATTTACAAATAACTCAGCATAGTCTTTACCTTCTTCTAAGAAAATTTTAAAACCACTTTCTCCGTTTGAATAGTCGGTTTTTTCTTGGTTTAGATTAGCACAAGTGAAAATTTGAGAATTTTTTAGGCTAATAGCGTTGTTTTGTACTTCATATTTATCGGCCATATACTGTAAAAGCCCATCACTTTCATTTCCTTTTGAAATAAATTCAATACCGTCATTAAGAAAAACATTTGCAGGACTTCCGTTAACAAACCCGGCAGCAATATTTTTTTTTAATTTTATTCGTATCCCAATAGTATCCTTGTCGACGGTAGCACCAACATTATATTCAAAATAGCCGTCAACTTCTTTTGTTTCAATAATTGAAAGGGGTATATCTACAAAACCTTCTGTTGGTTTAAAGTTAGTTAAATCAATAATTTTAGAATCTTCATTTTTACAACCCACTACTATTAGGGTAAATAATGCTACTAAAAAGATGTTTTTCATACTGCTTGTTTTAATAATTTGTCTCGGGGCTTTATTTATGACCTATTAATCATAGGCGGTGTCAACAACTATTTTTGGCGTTGGATCATTCTCTTTTATTCTTACCCTACACTTCTTTTCAATTTCAAAAACGTTTTTCACTCCTGAAATAAAAATGGAATCCGGAACAAATTTGTCTGAACCTTTGTTTCTACTTTTCATTTTTCCGGTTCTTAATTCAAGTTCTAAATCTCCTAAATCAGATTTGTTTTGCATTTTAATATTACCAGAAAACTGTTCCCAATCGGTCACTGTTATTTCGCCCTTTCTATATTTAATTAATCGCGTTTTTGTACCCACAAAATAGCCTCCTTTTTGAAAAAATAAAACCATAGCCCCGATAAACATTCCTATGCCTACTAACGCAAATAAACCAATAAATATACCTGGTACTACTAATGGCTCTAAATTCTCTAAACTAGCTGAGGTGGGTACATCATTTGATTTAAAACGTACTTCTTCTCCTTTGAAAAGGGGTCTTGCGATAATAAAAATAAAAAAGCCTACAAAACCGTTCCAAAATAATGAAAAGACTAAGAGTCCGTATGCTGATTTTATAGGATAATTCCTTGCGCTCTTAATTATGAAATCAGTGGGTTCAGAATCAATGACGGTTCTTAATTCAACAGGAATTTGAGTTGCTTTCATCTGTTATTAATTGAAGGGTTTATTGCCTTTAGTTTTGATAGCAAATTGTCATTTTTTAAAAAATTCATTCTTATCATAATCAATATAGCCGTACTGACCATTTTTGGTCTTAACTTTCGCGTATCCGTTAATGAATTTTCCGATGTGTAGATATTTAGGTTGAATAATTTTTGAAGGGGTTTTGCTCAAATCAATATACCCAAAAAGTTGTTGCCCGGGGCGTACCATAAACTCAAAACCTGAATACGTAAGTTTTATGATTTCATTGTATTTGAAGTCTAATAGCGGTTCTCCTTTCGTATCAAAATAGCCCATTTTTCCTTTTTTGTTGGTAATGTAAAAGCCGCTATCATTTTTTGTAGGTTTTATTGACGTGTATTCACCAGTAATAATGGGTTGTAATGTATTTAAGTTTAACACTACATGATATTCAAGACCTTTAAGCTTTCTTTTTGCAATGATGCCAATTTCTGTAATCGTGTAATCATAGTAAGCTACCTGAGATTTTGTTTCATACATCGTATTGATAAAGCCAACTAATTGACCTTCTTCAATAACCTCAATAAATTCTGAATCGCTTTCAAAGCCTACTACTTCGATTATTTCAGGCATAGAATTAAAGCGAAGACCTTGGGTATTTATAAATTGTAATTTTCCTTTCTCATAAACTTGAATTCCCGTTTCATATATCGCAGCATCATTTTCATAGCCCACTATGAATTTTTGAAAATATCTTGAAATTGAATCAAATTTAGCACTGACAATTTTCTCACCTTCAAGATTAATAAAGCCCCATTTGCCTTTTTCTTTATACGCTGCATAGCCGTAATTAAATGGGATTACATCTTCGAACTTAGGTTTAATTTGTATTTTTTGAGAAGCATCAGAAAACCCCCATTTATCTTTTAGGCGATAGGGTACTAATTCGAAATCTTGAGCTGATGCCGTATAAAGGCAAAATGATGTTAAAATAAGTAGGAGTGCTTTTTTCATATAATTCTATTTCAATCCTTTTAAAATATTTAAAATGTTTTCAATTTCATCTTTAGGTTGAATACTCAACGGATACAGTGCGTTTTTAGTAAGCACTAATTTAATTTCTTGATTCTTATGCAGCCTTGGAAAATTTCGTTCGTCAACAAATTCAACTTTGTGTACAGAATTGTATGGCGGACTAAAAAATAAGTCAATCTCTTGCGGACCACCACCTTGCTTGTAAATTACATTTACTACCTTGACTTCAAGCGTTATCTTTTCTTGTTCAATAACATCTTTTGAAATTTTAGCATATTTAAATGAATGATATAAATATACACTTAGGGCACCCGCTATTAAAAAGAGCATGAGTAATGTAGGCGCAACACCCATCGAATCAAAAATACTTAGACTTGGATCTGAAACTGATAATCTTCGTTTTCTAGGAAGCAGCCCCATGGGTATAAAAGAGACAATAAATAGCAAAGCAAAAAGTCCGCCACCCCATGTAAGAATCAAATTTGATATTTTTTCTTTGTGAGCTTCTAATTTAATTTTTTCTTTTAGTTCTAGTTTCTGCATGAATTACTTTTTATTATTCAATTAGTCTTGCTGAGGTATCTCTAAACGCTGTATATGATTTTGCTTGTTTAAAGGTGCCCTGTACCTCATATTCATACAAATTCTCATTGTCTGAAAAAACAAATTTGAGATTAGAAATTTCAGAAGGATTATCAGAGGGTATATATGAAACACGCGCTCTTTTATTCGTGTCAATAAAAGTATTGGTTTTAGCTGCCCATAAGGTAGTGGTAGTGCTTTTGTTTTCAAAACTAACCAGCGTTAAGGGTTTGCCTAAATTCTGAATTGTGATACCGCTTAGATGAAAGTTGAACTCTAAAAGTGGTTTTTCAAAGTCTGCAACGGCTATTACTTCAGTAAGTTTTATGTTCTGATTTTGATACGAAGCATCTTCACGATTTTCAGGTATTAATTTGAGAATTGATTCTCTTGAAAATACTTTTGGTTCTAAACTAGCTGTTGTGAAAACGTTGTGATATTCATAATTAGAATCATACTTGTCAAAACCGTACACCACATTAGTTACGTAAAAGGTATTGTTTTTTATAGAGTCAACTCTTTTGAAGTTAAGCACATTGTAACTTTCATCAAAAACCATGTAGTAGGGGGGCGCCACACTATCTAGTTCTTTGATTAACTGTATTCTGGTATCTTCAATTTTTTTGGCGTAATTGGCGCGACGTACTTGGGTGTCAATTTTATTGACCATGAAATATCCTAAAAAAGCTGTAATTGCTATGATTGGTGCTAAAAATGAATACCAAGGCGGATAACTTTTAGGATTTACCGTTTTTATTTTACGCTCGCAAAGTGCATTAACCTTAAACAATCCGTTTTTATTTCTGATTGTCCATTGTATTCCAGATGGGAAAAACGGAATAAACATGATGTGAAAATATTTGACTCGTTTTTCAATGCGCGGCTTATCAACGGTCATCGATTTATCGGTGTTCCAGATATCAAATCCGTCATAAGGCACGGCAAAGCTTTCAGCTTCGTCTTTAGTGATATTAAAATATCTTAAATCATAGGTTCTAACCCTAGTAGTTCTAAATCCGAATCTAATACTTGCCATTTGAGAGGTGTTTTTAATGTTTTTTATAGTATCTAATAAAATTTAGAATATAGTAGAATGACTAGTTTTATTGTAATTCACCTGTTTCAATATTTGTGATACCATATACAGCATCTGTTGAAAAGTCGACATCTGTTCTGTTTGAACTACCGCAAAAGGTTAATGTGCCATTTTCGTTATCCAAAATTTTATAAATTTTAGAGGATCTCGAAGGTATAGGTAAAATACTCATCCAAATTCTGTTTCCCTCAGCGTCAATTTTCATGGGTCCTTTATTCGAGGATGATGCGCCTGATATCAAAAAAAATCAGTACCAGATATAATTAAATCATTTATCCAAATAAAATCATCTAGATCTATTTCTTTAATGATTTGCCCATCACTTTTATTAACTTCAACCATATAGCCATTTGTAGGTTGAAATGATCCGCCAACAAGATAAAGGCTCTGTTCAAGGGGCACAATTTTTCTGATTATATGGGTTGGGCTTGTAACAGCATCATAGGTAATAGATTTAATAGTTGCGCCAGTTGAAATATCTAAAAAATGAAGTGATGAGTCTGTAGGTTCTTGAATGGTGCCACTCAAATCTGCTACACCAAAATAAACGAGGTCATCAACGTAAATAGAACCAGTACCAAAAAAATCATAATCTCTCTGCCATAGCTCATTTAGATTTATGTCTAGGGCTAAAATACTAACGGAATTATTTCCATTTAAAGCTGCAGTAACAAAGAGCATCCCATTTTTATAAAAAACCTCTGATGTTTTTAAACCGTTACTTGCAGAGACAGAATTTCTATTTAAAATTCTTGAGTTTAACACTTCTCCCGTTGCACTTATTATATCAACATAAAAATCAACAAGCCCAGTTTCTTCTCGAGTAAAACTGCCAGTGAGCGCATATGTTGAGTTGTCAATCTTTGCAACGGAATTCAACACCTCATATTCATTAGTTTCTAAGATAAATTCAGTTAGGCTCTCTAAACTATCATTTAAGGTTCTAATTAGAACATCAGCGTTTCCTACATATTCAATGTTTGGATCTACCTTGTTTTTAGTTTCAAAGGAAATATACCCTTGAGAGGTTTAGAAAACAGCTATACTTTCATCATAACTACCAGTTATATCGCCATAGTTTTTTAAGCCAATTGTATTCTTTTCAATAGGAGGAGTTTCAACGGTTTTTTCTTCAGATTTAGAACATGAGATAATGAATAAAGAACAAATTAAAATTGATAAATGAACTTTCATCTTGAGTAATTTAATTTTATTAGTATAAAACAAACGTTTAAAAACTGAACAAATTACCTATTAATCAGTCTATTGCAGTTGAAAATAAGTAATTTACTCTGAGTTAGAACAATACGAGATAAAAGGTAACATAATTCGTTTTATAAAAAAGTAAAAAGCGATGTCTTTAGAGGGAAAAAACTTAAAATTATTTATG
This sequence comes from uncultured Flavobacteriaceae bacterium, assembly GCA_937929935.1. GTDB lineage: Bacteria > Bacteroidota > Bacteroidia > Flavobacteriales > Flavobacteriaceae > Maribacter_C. The sequence continues at coordinate 166,526 of CALFUL010000003.1, forward strand.
TTCACGGCAGGGATTGTTTTCTTATCCTTATTAGGATGCGGAAATAACGGGAATGGATCCAATAGTAACTATGGTAATAACCCTTTAGCCGAAATACAAAATAGGAGCACAGCCGGATATGTGTATGCTCGAGAACTTAATTTTGAAGAAGCTGGCATCTACTTAATGAAGCTAGAAAATGATCCTTATCCATTTTTTTTCATAACAGTTTCAGATAGCACCGTATTACGTGACGAAGCCCTATTGCCAATTTTAGAGCAGATAATTGACAAAAACAAGTTGAAGAAAAAAATAAATCTCAATCCAAATAATTGAAATGATTTTAAAGAATCTCCGGCCGAGGTACGCTATATTTATAATCAAGATATCTATACATGTTTTGGCTGAAAAGATTTTTACAATTAAAAGGAAGAAGTATGGTTCAGGCTATACATTTCAGGAAATGGAGTAGTTAAACTTTCTATTTTTACTTCTAATTCTATCCGCTTTGAGCGAAATAATAGTAAATCGTATTTTTACACGAAATAATACGCATGAAAAATGTTTTATTGATACTACTGGTCTTCTCTTTTATGGCACTTACTCAGTGTAAGGAAAAGAAGAAGTATCATGATGTTACTGTACAAAAGATACCCGCCAATCAAACTGATGGCGTGGCTGCTATTTTAAAATATCAACAAAAAGTGAATGCAGATTTTAAAAACCCTGAAAAGTCTCCGCTGCCTGACCGACTCAGAAAGGATTTTGAATCGCTCGATTTTTTTGCGCCAGATACCACTTATGTGGTTACTGCAAAATTGGTGCGTACCCCAAATGCAATACCTTTTATGATGCCCACCACAACCAATAGAGAATCTGAAGAGGTAGTGTACGCGGTGGCTCATTTTACCTTAAACGGAGCTTCAAGACAATTAGAAATATATTTAAACTCAGAACTTCAAAAAGAAGAGGGATTTGAAGAGTATCTTTTCTTGCCCTTTACTGATTTAACCAATGCTGAAGAGACGTATGGTGGCGGGCGCTATATAGACTTAAAAATGACTGAAGAAGATGAAATAACTTTAGATTTTAATAGGGCTTATAGTCCGTATTGTGCCTACAACAAAAAGTATTCTTGCCCCTTAGTACCTGAGGTTAATTTTTTAAACACTCGAGTTTTAGCGGGCGTAAAAAGCTACCAAAAATAAAAAAGAGAAAGGACCGACTTAGACGGTACCTTTCTCTAATTAACCAACTTAAAATTTTCACTAGAACGAGTAGATCGCTGCTATAGCAAACGATGATAGGCTATTTGTTGGGTCGCCACTGCTAGCTACGAATGGTTCTAAATCATTACCCCAGTTATCTAAACGAATTTCTGGTACAATTGTAAGGTTATCTATTGAAAGACTACCGGTAAGTGTGAATGCTAAAACAGAGGGTATATCGCCAGTATCTATACCATCAATTGTTGGTTGAAAAAATTCACCTCTAAGACCTAATTTAAAAGTATCAGAAGTTGCCAACTGTGGGTAAAGTGCGGCACCATAAAAACCGTTTCCTTCATCAGTAGCTAATGCGGCATTAATGCCTAAGAAGAAATCATCTGAGAGGTCAAAACCACCAGTATAATCTACCTCAAAACCTAATACTTCTCCACCATCATAATAAAAATTTAAGTATTGACCAGAGAAACCTAACTGAGCACCAAAAGAGTAGGCACCAGTTCCTGAGTTAAAGTTAGTATCTGTTGGATTCATTACCGCTAGCATTAAGCTAAAATCATCAGATAATGCAAAATCTGCTTTTAAACCAACATGCGAAAAAGGACCACTTGAGAATAAGTAAGACGTACTGTAATTAAAATTTCCGGTTGGTGAAATTACTTCGTAACCAAGAAAAGTATTAAATCGACCCAAAGTAAGTGTTGTTCCTTCAGAAACATTCCAATACGCATATAATTGATTTACATTAGGGATATCACCACCGACAGCGGCAGCACCTCTTGGTCCAAAAACTAAATCAGCTACGGCTCCTACTTTACCGCTTTCGTATGAAGCTATTAAATTAGCCATACCTAAGTTAAAACCTGTTCCATCAGCAAAAGATGTTCCAGGGTTTTGAGCACCAACATCAGTAGCGCTTAAATTGGTTCTAAAATAGGCATCAACAGAGCCTCCTAGGGTAAAGGTTTTTGTTGTTTCTTCCTCTTCTTCTTCTTGTGCCATAATATAGCTCGTTGATAGCATTGTTAGGGCTATTATAAATATATTTTTTACGTACTTTGTAAAACTAATCGTGTTCATAATTTTTGAATTTAGATTTCCCTGCGACGGGTTATTAAGATTTGATTTTGTGTTTGCGTTTTTAAAAACGGAGCGTTCTGCAAAACGCTCCGTTTACTTTTATTTATTAGTCATTTGTAAAGTCAGGGTAAGCATTCATACCATGTTCGTGAATGTCTAAACCTTGAAGTTCTTCTTCTTTTGATACGCGAATACCTATAGTAGCTTTAAGTATTCCTATTATAATACCAGAGGTGATAATACAAAATGCACCAATGATAAGCACGCCGTATAATTGCGTCATGAATTGACCACCACTAGCTAGATTTCCGAAAAGACCAACAGCTAAAGTACCCCAGATACCACAGATTAAGTGTACTGCAACAGCACCTACAGGATCGTCTAATTTTAATTTGTCAATTAGGGCAACTGCAAGTACAATAATAACTCCTGAGATTAAACCAATGATAACCGCTTCATTTGGCGACATCAAATCAGCCCCAGCTGTGATACCAACAAGACCACCTAAGACACCGTTAAGAAACATGGTTAAGTCTAGATTTTTGAAAAATGCATAAGTTGCTACCATTGCAGCAATGCCCCCTGCAGCAGCAGATAAACATGTAGTTACTAATACTAAAGAGGTTAAAGCTGGATCTGCTGATAATACAGAGCCGCCATTAAAGCCAAACCAACCTAACCAAAGAATTAATACCCCTGCAGTTGCTAAAGGAATACTGTGCCCTGGAATTGCTTTTGGTTTGCCATCTTCACTGAATTTTCCAATTCTAGAACCTAAAAGGTAGATAGCTACTAAAGCTGCCCAACCCCCTACAGAGTGTACAAGGGTTGAACCTGCGAAATCATAAAATCCCCATGAATCAAGAAATCCGCCACCCCATTTCCAAGCACCTACAATTGGATATACAAACCCAACGTATAGCACGGTAAAAATCATGAAAGCGCCTAATTTCATACGTTCAGCAACAGCACCAGAAACTATAGTTGCTGCAGTTGCGGCGAACATACCTTGAAATAAGAAATCTGTCCACCATGTATAACCACCGTCTGCGTAATCAGGCGTCATTCCGTTTTCAGGTGCGCTGATTCCAAAACCTGCAAAGTCAAGTATGCCTGCAGAATCTTCTGCAAAGCCAGGGTACATTAAATTAAAGCCCCAAGCGTAATAAAGTAGTAACCCAATGGTTATAATAAATATGTTTTTAAATAAAATATTGATAGTGTTTTTTTGTCTTGTTAAGCCAATTTCTAAAAAGGCGAAACCTGTATGCATGAAAAATACCAAGGCGGTACAAATCATCATCCATACATTATTTGCTGTAAATAATCCTGCGTCCATTATATAAAAGTTTTAGTGGGTTGGTAATTAGTTAATTCCGGCGTGACCGCTTTCTTTGGTTCGAATGCGATAGGCTTCTTTGATTTCAGAAACGAAAACTTTTCCGTCGCCAACGTTTCCTGTGTATGCTGATTCAAGAATGCAGTTAACCGTGCGTTCTAGAAATTCATCAGACACAACAATAGATAGATAGCGTCTTTGTATGTCAGCAGTGCTGTATGAGATGCCTCTATAAACATGGCCTTGTTTTTCGTTTCCAACACCGGTAACATCCCAGTAGCTGAAAAAATTAACTTCAATTTCGTGAAGGGCTTTCTTGACTTCATGAAATTTTGATTTTCGAATGATTGCTTCGACTTGTTTCATAATATTTGCTTTAGTTGATGTGGTAAATGTATATTAAATTGACATATACCCTTAAAAAAATAGGGGTATTGTATTAATTTTTATTTAATTTATAATAAGACCCCTTAAAAATGATGGGTACATAATTATTTAAACTATTTTTTGAGAATATCAAATAGGGCCTACCCATTGTTCTCATTTTTTTAGTTTAGAAAGAAAGTTTGAGGCTTTTTTTTAGGCATTCGCAATAGGGCATAAAAAAATTGCGACGTAAATAATCGCAATTGCTTGATACTTAGTTTTAGAATTGTCCGCCCGTTCGGGTTGAACAGGTAAAGAACACAAGTTATATTTTTTGAATGCCAGGCGGCCTCGCTCCAAGCGTGTTATCTATACTATAGGTTAGATTAATTTTGAAAGCCATAGCCCTAGAGCCACAGCAAGTATACCTACGACAATACTGGCAATGGTATATACTGCAAAATGTACCAAATGGCCATTACTTAATAAGGAGTGTTTTTCAAAAGCGAAGGTTGAAAAGGTGGTGAAGCCGCCACAGAATCCGGTTGATAGTAACAGCATTTGGTTTTGAGACAAGTAGTTATTTTTGAATGAAAGGCCCAGAATGAAGCCAATCAAAAGGCATCCTACAATATTGACTATAAAAGTACCTAAGAAAAAATGTTGAAAATAAGTGTTGAGGTTTTTTGAGATGAGATATCGTAAAAGACTTCCTATCCCTCCTCCTAAAAAAACAAGTACTAATTGTTGCATACCCTAAAGGTATAAAACTATACTGCTTTCTTAAATTTTGAAGAAAGTAAATTCATTGATAAAATTTCAGCAGAATTTGCTTTTAAAGCTGCACTTGAAGTTTTCTCTTTTAAGCTTGCACTAGCACGTGTATAAAGTACCATAGCTATGTTTAAAGCTACTATTAGAAAAAGAATACTAAAAAAAATGATCATGATGTTGCCCCTTTTATATGCTAACAACGTAAAATTACGCTGTTTGGTATGATATACGGGATAAAATGTAAAATAGTTTACTAAAAATGACCTTTTTATGAATACTTCAAGAAACTTGATTCATTTTAAGCAAATACTTAATAGCTACTAAAATAACTATGAATATTGTGAAGAAAATACCTACCCACTTAACACCTTTGTAATTTTTTATATGTAATTTTTTGTCTTTTCTGTATGAAATGATAATTATTATAGTAAAAACAACAATAAAAAGCGCTGCAAAAATTAATTGTCCGGTGCTGAACATATTCTTTATTTTTGCGCTAAATTAATGTAAAAAAGAACACCTATGCAAGACAAAATAAATGCCGTTAAATTATTTCATAATTCTTTTGGGCTAGGGGTATCAGAAACGATGAAATCGAATCTAGGTGAGTCTAAAAATTTGCTTCGTTTTAATTTAATGGATGAAGAGAATAAAGAATATTTTGAAGCTGCTCAGAATAATGATTTAGTAGAGGTTGCTGATGCCCTTGGCGATATGCTATATATACTTTGTGGCACCATTTTAGAACATGGCATGCAGCACAAAATTGAAGAAGTATTTGAAGAAATTCAACGCAGTAATATGAGTAAGTTAGGTGCTGACGGTAAACCTATTTATAGAGAAGATGGTAAGGTTTTAAAAGGGCCTAATTATTTCAAACCAAATATTCAAGAAATATTAGAAAAGTAGACCTAGTCTTCAGGTAGGTTAGCAAATTCAGTTCTTTTATTTTCAAACCAAGCTGCCATGGCTTCAGGTGATTGCATCAAAGTGCACATGTCATTCATTGCTTTCAAATGAGCTTCATCTGATTCTTGAAACATTTGTGTACCATGCTTTTTGCTTAAGGCAGCAATTTCTTCAAAAGTGTTGGCTGTGAATTTCATATCACAAGCACCACCTAATTGCTTACAGGTCATTGTCTTCATGGTCTCTAATTTAGTATTTCTGGTGTGTAAATTTAGTCTAAATATTTGATTGTCAGTTATTTTACCATAAAAATAGCATTGGCAAAGAATAACTTTCCGTTTTCCCAAAAGCCTCTGAATAGCGGATTGTCAACCATATAAACCACACTACCTCTGCCATAATGATCAGCACCAAAAATTAATGTTTTGTCAATCTTTTTCTGCGCTTCGCTACCTGCAAAGCCTGAAACAGGTTGGTTTTGATTACTTTCTAAATACACCACATTACCATTGCTTAAATATTCAATAGCATTGTTGCTCAATTTTAAAGTGAAATAATTTTTATCATAACCAAATGCCAGTGGATTGGTGTTATCAACCTTTGCTTTGAAAATAGCACCCGTAATGGTATTCTTAATACGTTCTCTTTCTGAGCCGTCATAAGGTTGCAAATTTTTACTAGTGTCTTTTTCTACTTCTTTCTTTTGTAATCCAAATCCTTTTGAACCAGAAACTGAATTTATGGCTTGCCCCATGGCAATTAGTTTTCCGCCATTTTGTACCCATTGTTTGATGTCTTTCAACATAGGTTCATTCATAAAACTACGGTAGCCCCATCCGTCAGGTAAAATAAGAACATCATATTCTGACAAGTTGACGCGGTTCATATAACTCGCATCAATTACGGTAAAAGGGTAGTGTAATTGTTGTTCAAAAAAGTGCCATATTTCGCCAAATCTCAACGTAGATGTGGGTTCGCCTGAGAGTACTGCTATTTTTACATCATCAATCATTTGCACCCAATTTGAGCCAAAATCCTTGCCGCCGTCAACAAATCCTGTAGGTACAGAAGTAAGTTGCTTGCTGTGTTTTTTCTTTATTTGCTCAAGACTTTCAATGAAGCTTTTGTGATGTTGATTATCTCCTTTTGTGATAATTAGTGATCCTCTTTTGTATTGCTTTCCATTCAAAGAAAAAGGTTTGAAATTATAGCGTGTTCTAATTTTTGCTTTTATTAAATCTGCCAAGAATCGGGCGTCTTTCATACTATTCCAATCCGTCACATAGGCATAAGCATCTTTTTCTAAAGTTGAATTATCGATGGCTTTTTTGGTATAATCACTTCCTTTTATTGATGTTGAGGTCGCAATTGCATCAAGGCCGTATGCATGTGGCAATGACCAAGCTGTGATATCATAAGTAACTGAATCACTTAATTTTGCATTAGGTTCAAAAAGAACCTTAACCAAAGTACCCTTAGTTTGATTGCTGGGTATGACCAAACTCTTATTGGTCATTTTCATACTGCCCGTACGTGATGTTTTGTATTGAAAACCTTTTACAGTACCTGACGTACCAGACTTGTATTTAATCTCATGTTTGTCTAAAAGTTTGGTAAGCGCATCAAGCTTATCATCATCGCCATTTAAAACATAGTTTTTGTAAATAAAGTTTTTATTACTGTAGAATTTTTTGAACTCATCATTTAATTTTTGAGCATTTTTAGATGCAATTTCAACGGTTGATAAGCCTGTAGTATGATGATGGTCAATTCTATTTTTCAAAGTTAAAGTATCGCCAATACTGGTAATAATACCTAAGCCAGCACGGCCGCTTCCGCCTTGCTCATAAGTCATACCAATACTACCATTATATATAGGGTAGGTATCGCCATAACTTGGGTATAGTAAATCAAATACCTCTTTTGTGAAATACAACCACCCGTTGGCATCAAAATATTTCGCATGGTTTTTACCCACAGTTTTTTGAAAATCACGCTGAAAATCACTGATGACTTCATGATAGGGTTCAGCTGCAGGAGCGAAATAATAGGGGTTATCAACACCCTGCTCGTGAAAATCAGCATGAACATGTGGTAGCCATTTGTTGAAAAATTTTAAACGTTGTTGACTCTCAACTTGAGTTAACCATGCCCAATCACGATTTAAATCAAACATATAATGATTAGCACGCCCGCTAAGCCACCCTTCATGATGTTCTTTGCTATTAGGGTCAAAATTACTAGGCGTATTTTTGGTTTCATTATACCAATTTACATAGCGATCTCTACCGTCAGGGTTGATGCATGGATCTATTAAAACAACCGTGTTTTTTAAATAATCTGATTTAGAAGTGAGCAATTCATATGCGGTTTGCATTGACGCTTCAGTGCTCACACTTTCATTGCCATGAACATTATAGCTCAGCCATACAATTGCCTTACTTGGGTTGCCTTGACCTTGGGTACTGGCGATATGCGCTTCTCTAATTTTTTCAATGTTTTTAATGTTATTTGCTGAACTTATATACGCTAATAAAAGAGGTCTTCTTTCATTGGTTTTACCGTATTTATTTAATTGAACACGCGCGGGGTCAGCGGCTGCTAAATATTGGTAGTAATCAACTACTTCATGATGCCGGGTAAATTGTGTGCCCAATTCATATCCTAAAAACTCAGAAGGTGATTTTAAATCTTGACTTTGGCTAATTAAAGTAAATAGAGAAAGGGTTAAGAGAAGGAATTTCTTCATTTCATTTTCATTTTTAGGTAGCGACCAAGCTAATAAAAAATGATTAATATCAAACAATTATTCTTTGTTTTACACCATAATCGAGATTAAAATACACAGTCATTCGATAGTTTTTTTAAAATTTTTAAACGCACATTCTTTTGGATAGGTTACTTATTTTTTATGATGAAGTAATTAACTTATTTTTACGATGTTTAAAAAAGGGAGTTGAGCAATGAATCCTGATTTTACATAGCCTATGAATATTGACTGTTTACCGTTTAAACAAACTGGATATTTTTCAGAATTAATCACTGATTATCTTGATGAAAGTGCACAGTTAAAACCATTTTATCATCGTTTTCCAAAACTTGAAAACTTTAAAGGTCAAATAGAAGAAAAAGCCAAACAATTTCCACAAGAAAATAGGCAAGTTTTACATGATGTGTTGCAAGAGCAATATGCCAAACTAAAAGCATCTAAAAAGACCCAAATACATATCAATCAGCTAAAAGAAAAGAATACTTTTACTGTGGTTACGGGGCATCAACTTAATTTGTTTACGGGGCCATTATACTTTTTATACAAGATTATTTCTACTATAAATTTAACCAAGCAGTTAAAAAGTGCCTATTCAGAATATAATTTTGTTCCTGTTTATTGGATGGCGACTGAGGATCATGATTTTGATGAAATCAATTATTTTAATTTCAAGGGACAAAAAGTAAGCTGGAATATTGATGCAGCAGGCGCGGTAGGAAGATTATCAACTGAAGGACTCGATGCCATTTTTAAAACCTTTTCTAGTCAATTAGGAAGTTCTGAAAATGCTGAAACACTAAAGAATTTGTTTCAAAAGGCATATTTAGAGCATGAAACTTTAACCGATGCTACACGGTATTTAGCTAATGAATTATTTAAAAATGAAGGTTTGGTTATTATTGATGGCGATAGCCGTCAATTGAAAGAAAAACTAGTGCCCTATATAAAGAAAGATATTTTTGATGGGTTGTCATTTGAAAAAGTAAATGAAACAGCATTAGCCTTAAAAAAGGCTTCAAAGAATTATACCGTACAAGTTAACCCACGTGAAATTAATTATTTCTATATCAAAGAAGGGTTAAGAGAGCGTATCATTGAAACAGATACTAGATATGCTGTAAATAATACGGATATCACTTTTTCAAAGGATGAGCTTCTCAGTGAATTAAAAAGCAATCCTGAGTGCTTTTCGCCTAATGTAATTGCCAGACCTTTGTATCAAGAGGTTATTTTGCCTAATCTTTGTTATATAGGTGGTGGTGGCGAAATGGCGTATTGGCTAGAACTCAAGTCGATGTTTAAGAGCATGCAAATTACATTTCCAATTCTGCTGGTGCGTAATTCTGTTTTACTGGTTTCTCAAAATCAAGCTAAAAAAGTAGAAAAAATAGGAGTTTCAATCGCTGATTTATTTTTAAAACAGAATACATTAATCAACAAACGAATACGAGAAATATCAAATATTGATATTGATTTTTCGCCACAAAAAGTAGCGTTAGAAGAACAATTTAAGTCATTGCATGAAATGGCTACAAAGACTGATGAGTCATTCTTGGGTGCTGTTAAGGCACAAGAAGTAAAACAAAAAAAAGGATTAGATCATTTAGAGAAAAGACTTTTAAAGGCGCAAAAGCGAAAATTAAAAGATGAAGTGATGCGACTTGCAGAACTTCAAAATCAACTCTTTCCGGATCAGACTTTACAAGAGCGAAAGCAAAATTTTTCTAATTTCTATTTAGAATACGGCGATACTTTAATACCTGATCTTCTAAAAGCCTTAGAGCCTTTGAAATTGGAGTTTACAGTTTTGGTCAAATAAATTTGACTCGATAATCGAGATTTAAAATGCTCTGACGCTTGGGTCGAAATCAATGTTAATTTTCCTTTTAATGCATGGTGGGCTTGCCCCGAGTTTATTTACTATACCTAACTATTCTAAATCAATATTGCGCTTAAGCTATTGCAGCTAAAGCTGATAAGCTATCAATACTTGCGTATACATTAAGAATAGACTGCGTATAAAGTTTATAGCTTGCAGGGCCTAAAAGCAATAATAAAAAAGCAACTGAAGAAATCACAAGTCCTGCTTTTTGCTTTTGATTATTTGAAATAAGGTGGGTATTTTTTTTCATAGCAATGATTGTTAAAACAATTGTAGTTTGATAGGTTAAGATTTTGAAGAATTTTTCTCAATTTTTAATTCATTAGAATTTAAAAAGTCAAGAAGTTTTGCACTAAATTTTGCATCATCCTCTTTTAAAGGCTGCTGCTCAGAATTTGCAGTTTTCATTATTTTTTCGATTTGGGTTCGAGTGGCTAACCTATGAAGAGCCTTTGACAACGGCCTGAAATAGAAAAAATAGTCGTTTAATTACCTGAATGTTCTTTTAAAAACCAAAGGCTAACGGTTTGCCCAAGTTTTGTGTATTTTGTCTTTTTGCTTGCCTTAGTTGAATGGTATTATTTTACAGGTAAGGGGTAATTATTTTAGAGATTCTGAACTATCTAAAATCAAAAACGTGAAAATTGGGTAGGGATTTTTATGATTCAACTGTTACTTAATAAATTGCTATGAAAATGATTTTATGAGGTATGTATTAATGCATACCTCCATTAATCATTTAGTTTAATTATTAGGTTGGTTCTTTGATTTTGTTTGAAAGTCTGGGGTGGTTCCCAGGCTTTCTTTTTTAAAAGCTTTATTCATTGTCATTCTGCAGAAGAGTAGAATCTTTACAAAATATTTTTTTCTGTAAGGAAATGAATATTAGGCAGTCTAAACCATCAGTTATGAAAAAGAAAATTTAAAATAGTTGTTTAGGTTTTTTAACTCAGGTGGTTCTGAGAAATTAAAGTTCGAAGTTTACTTCGGACTTTTTTTTATGCCTGTTAAAAAACTCTCACAAATATCTTCGAAGAAGTCGTTTCCAAATTTTCGATTTTCCTATTTTTGTTCATGCAAAACAAAGTCCTAATTCTAGACTTCGGTTCTCAGTACACTCAGCTTATTGGTAGGCGTGTTCGTGAACTGAATATTTTTTCAGAAATCAAACCTTTTAACAACCCTCCGAAAGACCTATCTGAATACAAGGCCGTTATACTTTCAGGCTCGCCATATTCAGTAAGAGCTGATGATGCGCCACACCCCGATCTTTCTGAAATACGGGGTAAGAAACCTTTGTTAGGTGTTTGTTATGGGGCTCAATATTTAGCACATTTCAATGGTGGTAATGTAGAGAAATCGAATACTAGAGAGTACGGCAGAGCTAATCTTTCTATGGTCGATTCTGATAATCCGTTTTTGAAGAATGTTGATATGGGCAGTCAAGTATGGATGAGCCATGCTGATACCATTAAACAGCTTCCTGAAAATGCACAACTTTTAGCCAGTACGCATGATGTTGAAAATGCGGCCTTTAAATTTGATGACGAAGATACTTACGGCATACAATTTCATCCAGAGGTATATCACTCAACTGATGGAAAACAATTATTAGAAAATTTCTTGGTCAATATAGCGGGATTAGCACAAACTTGGACCCCAGATGCTTTTGTTGATACAACCGTTGCCAATTTGAAATCTCAACTGGGCGATGAGAAAGTCATATTAGGTTTGTCGGGTGGTGTTGATTCTTCAGTAGCGGCTGTGTTATTGCATAAAGCCATTGGTTCAAATTTGCATTGCATTTTTGTGAATAACGGATTGCTGCGAAAAAATGAGTTTCAAAGCGTATTAAAACAATATGAAGGAATGGGGCTCAATGTTAAAGGAGTTGATGCTTCGGCACGCTTTTTGGATGCATTGGCAGGAGAGAGCGATCCTGAGAAAAAGCGTAAGACCATTGGTCGCGTTTTTATAGAGGTTTTTGATGATGAGTCGCATTTAGTAGATAATGCAAAATGGTTAGCCCAGGGTACTATTTATCCTGATGTGATTGAATCAGTCTCAGCAACTGGCGGCCCTTCAGCAACCATAAAAAGTCATCATAATGTAGGCGGATTGCCAGATTATATGAAATTGAAAATAGTAGAGCCTTTAAGAATGTTATTTAAAGACGAAGTAAGAAGAGTAGGGGCAAGTATGGGATTAGATAAGGAGTTGTTAGGAAGACATCCTTTTCCGGGCCCAGGACTGGCGATTCGTATTTTAGGTGATATAACCAGAGAAAAAGTGGCCATTTTACAAGAGGTAGATCATATCTTTATTGACGGACTCAAAACTGCTGGTTTGTATGGTGATGTTTGGCAAGCTGGTGCTATGTTGTTACCTGTTAATAGCGTAGGGGTAATGGGTGATGAGCGTACTTATGAAAAATGTGTAGCTTTACGAGCTGTTGAAAGTACTGATGGTATGACCGCTGATTGGGTTAATTTACCTTATGAGTTTTTGCAAAAAACATCAAATGATATTATAAATAAAGTCCCTGGAGTGAATCGTGTCGTATATGATATAAGTTCAAAACCTCCTGCAACAATAGAATGGGAATAACTATGAATCACTATATCAAAAGCGCTTTAATCATCTTTATGGTTCTGTTTTGTGCTTGTAAATCACTTGCACAAAAATTCACGACTCATGCAGTTAAAAGGGGCGAAACACTTGCCTCAATTAGTGAGCAGTACAAGGTGAGTCAAGATGACATATTAAAATACAACAAAGAGATTAAGTCATCAAAACAAGTAAAAGCGAATACTATTTTGGTTATTCCGTTAGAAGTAGTTCGTGAAAAACCTGTAGCTAACACTCAAACCAAAATAGAAGAAAAATTAGCGGATCCTATTGAACAAGAAGAGCCTATTGGTTTTACATCTTATAAAGTAGGTAAGAGAGAGACTATTTATAGTATCTCTAAAAGATTCAATATTACTGAAGAACAACTAAAAAAGTATAATCCTTTTTTGTATTCATCGCCATTAAAGAAAAAGGCGGTTTTGCGTATTCCAAAATACAAGAGGGTAAAAGCTGATGAAAATCAGGTTAGCGAAGATAATTTTGAAACCTACACTGTAGCTGCTAAAGAAACAAGATGGAGTATTGCTCATAAATACGGAATTACTATTGATAGTATGGTAGCCTTAAATCCTCTATTAGGTTCAAATACTAACTATTTAGCTGAAGGTCAAGAGCTAAGAATGCCAAAAAAGGCAGGCAGTAGTATTAAAAATCAAGTAACTGAATTGTTTGTATCGTATGTGGTGCCACCTAAAATGAACTTTTTTCAATTAGAAAAAAAGTTCGGTGTTAAATCAGATGAGATTATTCGATTAAACCCTGAAATAAAAGAGCGTGGTGGTTTAAAAGAAGGGATGACACTTCGTATACCTGAAAAGAAAGTTGCTACGGGCGATGTGAATACTGAGAACTATAATTTTTATGAAGTAAAGCCAAAGCAGACAGAATTTTCTCTGACTCGTAAATTGGGTATTTCGTATGAAGAATTGAAAGCCTTGAATCCTGATTTACAAAATGGTTTAAAAGCAGGCATGGTATTGAAATTACTAAAAGAACAAAAAGGCGAGTATGAGGTGCGTAATGCCTTGGTCTTAGATAAATTCAATTTAATAGATAGTATTCAAGTTGAAAATAAACCAAAGATTATGTTTTTGCTACCTTTTCGATTAGATAAGATGGATTTTGAAAACACCGCTAATTCTAAAGACACCATCGATAGTCGTAAAGATTCGAAAATCAGTTTGAGCCTTTACTCTGGGGCCTTAATTGCTCTCGATTCTATCGCGAGTTTAGGCGTGTCAGTTGATGTAAAAACTTTTGATAATCAACTTGATTTAGGCACAACAAGAGCGATTCTTCAGAAAGAGAATTTAGTAGCATACGATGCAATTATTGGTCCGCTTGATGTGGCTTCATTTAGAGAGACTGCTGTGAGAAGTTCTACTGAGAAAATACCGGTTATTGCGCCAATTCCGATCAAATCAGACTTAAACATGAGTAACCTCTTTTTTTCTTATTCGTCTGAAGAAGTTTTAAGAAGGCGAATGATTAACTATGTCACGGGTCAAATGAATGAAGAAAATATTATCATCATTGCTGATAAAGACAATAAAACTGCAAGTGACTCTTTACTAGCTGCTTTTCCAAAGGCAAAGATTGTAAAGGTTATCGAAGAAGAAAGAAATATTGGTATTGTAAGAGATAGCTTGTCAACTAATCTTTCAGAAGATGTTGAAAATTGGATTTTTGTCGAGTCTAATAATTATAAATTAATTTCAAGTGTGACCTCTATTTTAAATTCTTTTCATAATTCACTTATCGATCCTGAATTGAGTAAAAAGAAGGTGGTATTGAAAATGTTTACCACCAATAAAAATGGTCATTTTGATAATGATAAAATATCAGGTTCGCATTTATCGAATTTGAATTTTACCTATCCTTCGGTTTTTAAAGAAGTAAGTAATAGCAATTTCTATAGAAATTATCAAAATCGTTTTGGCGATAGCCCTGACCGTTATGCGACTAGAGGGTTTGATATAACCTATGACATACTTTTAAAACTAGCCTACCAGAAAAACTTAATTAGTGTTTCAAATCTAGTGGGAGAAACAGAATATGAGGGTAGCAAATTTTCTTATAAAAAGTCAAATTCAGGTGGCTATTTTAACCAGGCTTCATATATAATGGGGTACAAAAATATGCGGATCAAACAAATTACAGAGTAAAATGACTTCAAAAGTTAGGTATACAGGAGATTTGCGTACCGTATGCGAGCATATCAAATCAGGAGATACATTTATCACTGATGCACCAACAGATAACAACGGTTTAGGAGAAGCTTTTTCGCCAACAGATACCGTAGCAACGGGCTTAGCTAGTTGTATTTTGACAATAATGGGTATCAAAGCAAAGAACTTAGAAATTGAATTAAAAAATTCGACAGCTGATGTGACTAAACACATGGCTTCAGATCCCCGAAGAATTTCAAAAATTGAAATGGTTATTATGTTACCGTCTTCTGTTTCTGAAAAACACAGAAAAATATTAGAACATACTGCACATACTTGCCCAGTGCACCATAGCTTGAGCCCTGATATTGATAAAGAAATTACATTCAATTGGGTTTTATAAAATTTTTGATGATATGTGGGTTGCTATTGTTGCAGCCTGCCCAAGATTATGACACCCTTAAATGGGAAAAGAATAGTCAGCTAACTTGGAAAGATTTCAAAGGCAAAATTCCTATTTCTTCAAGAGCTGCAGCAACTACGGCTAGTGGTATTACGTATCGCTATTCAGCATCTGGGAATAGGGATAGTTTTGATGTTAATTTTGATGTGCACGCCATGTTTTATCCCACTAAATCATGGTATAACCCTGAGTTATGCGACAAGGCGATATTACAGCATGAACAATTGCATTTTGATATTTCTGAATTGTATGCACGAACCTTACTCAAGCGATTGTCAGAGCAAAGTTATACACGTCAAAATGTGAAAGCAAAAGTGAAAAACATATATAAAGAGGTCAGTAAAGAATTAAATGACTTTCAAAATTTATACGACCAAGAAACCAACTTTTCTAGAAACGCTGAAGAACAACAGCTTTGGAACAAAAAAACATCCATACTCTTAGAAGATTAAAAGCATGGATATTTTAATATGTTTAGAATTCGATTAAAATCGAAATGAAACACCAATGTTAGCAAAAGCTACCCCGTAACCAAGTTCTAGAGATGCTGCAATATTATCTGAAAAATAGTAGCGACCACCAGCGAAAATGGTAACTCCTAAGCCACTTGAGGCAGTTGAAAAAGTGGAATCACCTGAGAAAGAAACATTATTGAATGAAATCATTGCACCACCATATAGGTCAAGATTGTCAACATTAAGGCTATTAAAATGGTAAGCCCCACGTGCACCAATAATGGTGTATGATAATTTGCTACTAAAAGCATCAAATTTAAATGTTTTTCTTCCTAAATAACCACCAAGACTAACTACGTCTTCTCCTACTTCCCAAATACCTCTTTCAAAGTTTACTGATAAACCTAGCCCTTCTGAACTACCAGTAGTTCCAAATGAACTTCCAATACCAACTTGTGCAGTTAATACATTTTGATTTACTGCAAATTCTTGCCCATACACTAAGGCAGAGAAACAAAGCATTACAATGCTTAAATAAATTGATTTTTTCATAGTAATTAATTTTAATGGTTTTGGTTAATTTTCGTCTAATTTAAAAGCACAATATACAGTATTTTTAAAATTGTTGGCTATTAAATGTCGCAAATTGTAACACCTTCTTTTAAAGCTGCAAGTTTGTCATCCCAAGTAGGAATAAACTCTTGTGCTACATAGCCTTTATAGCCTGTTTCTAATATGGCTTTCATTATAGCTGGATAATATAATTCTTGTGTTTCATTGATTTCATTTCGACCCGGATTTCCGCCTGTATGGTAATGCCCAATATACCGATGATATTCTCTAATATTTCGAATGACATCACCTTCCATAATTTGCATATGATAAATATCATAGAGCAGTTTAAAATTATCAGAAGCTATTGCTTTACATAGTTCAACGCCCCATACAGTATGGTCACACATATAATCTTCATGATCTACCTTTGAGTTTAGTAATTCCATTTGAATGATGATGCCATGTTTTTCTGCTAATGGCATTATTTTTTTTATTCCCTCGGCGCAGTTTTTTAATCCTTCTGCATCATCCATGCCGTTTCTATTACCACTAAAACAAATTAAATTGGTGTAGCCCGCTTCTGCTACTAGTGGTATAACTCTTGTATAATTGGCAATTAAGACGTTATGAAATTTAGGGTCATTCCATCCTTCTGTTAAGCTAATTTCAGCCCCCCAACACATTGATGCATGTATGCCGTATTTTTTCATTAGTGGCCAATCTTCAGGTCCTGTTAGGTCCATGGCTTTAATGCCTAATGAATTGAGGTTTTTCAAAAATTCTTCCATAGGTATTTTCTCATAACACCAACGGCATACACTATGGTTAATGTTCTCTTTTAATTTTGTAAAATATTTCTGGTCAACTGTTGGTATTGCTGCCTTAGCTTGGCATGCCACCAAACCTAAAGAAGCTACGGCTGAGGTTCCTAAAAATTTTCTTCGTTCCATTCCCTTTTTAAATTTTAGTGTTACTAAAGATATATTTTTTAATTTTAGTCTGTGGAAATTAAACCTGATAAAGAAAAGTTAATCGAATTAGCACATTATAGAATGCCTTTTGGTAAATATAAAGGGCGCTACTTGGTCGATTTACCAGAGGCTTATTTGGTATGGTTTAATCAAAAAGGTTTTCCGGATGGTAAGCTCGGATTTCTTCTGAAATCGATGTTTGAAATTAAGGTAAATGGTCTAGAACCACTTATTCGTCAGGTTCAAAAAGATTTTCTTCCAAAGAAACGTTGATTTCAGCTAGCATTTTATATCTTTGAACCCCGTAACAAAGAAGTTGATTCATGTCAAAAACTAAGTATGTTTTCGTTACGGGAGGAGTTACTTCATCTCTTGGTAAAGGTATCATAGCTGCATCGTTAGCTAAGTTGCTTCAAGCCCGCGGCTATACAGCCACAATTCAAAAATTAGATCCCTATATCAATGTTGATCCAGGTACACTAAACCCCTATGAGCATGGCGAGTGTTATGTAACCAATGACGGGGCTGAGACTGATTTAGATTTAGGACACTATGAGCGTTTTTTAAATGTAAATACGTCTCAAGCAAATAATGTTACCACAGGTAGAATATATCAAAGTGTAATTGAAAAAGAACGTCGTGGAGAGTTTTTAGGCAAAACCGTTCAAGTGGTTCCTCACATTACCAATGAAATTAAAGAACGTGTTCAGGTTTTAGGTAAAAACGGCGATTTTGATATTGTTATCACTGAAATAGGCGGTACAGTAGGTGATATTGAATCATTACCTTATATAGAGGCTGTGCGTCAGTTGCTATGGGAACTAGGTGATACTAATGGTATAGTTATTCATTTGACTCTAGTGCCTTATTTATCAGCCGCAGGCGAATTAAAAACAAAGCCAACACAGCACTCAGTGAAAACCTTGATGGAGAGCGGTATCAAGGCAGATATTTTGGTGTGTAGAACAGAGCATGAAATCTCAGAAGAGAAGAAAGAAAAACTTGCCCTGTTTTGTAACGTAAAAAAAGAAGCGGTTATTCAATCAATTGATGCGTCAACTATTTATGACGTACCGTTAATGATGCAAGAAGAAGGTTTAGACCGCGTTGCACTTCAAAAATTAGGTTTGTCAGATAAAAAACAACCCGATTTAGATTCTTGGAAAAAGTTTTTAAAAAGACATAAGAATCCTAAAGACGAAGTTGAAATAGGATTGATTGGTAAATATGTTGAATTACAAGATTCATATAAATCTATTTTAGAATCTTTCATTCATGCCGGAGCAGCCAATCAAGTAAGAGTAAAAGTCAGAAGTATTCATTCAGCCCATTTAAATATGGGTAACCTAGAAAAGAAACTCGAAGGTTTAGACGGTATTTTAGTGGCACCCGGTTTTGGTGAACGAGGTATTGAAGGTAAGATTAAAGCGGTTAAATATGCACGCGAAAATAAAATTCCTTTTTTAGGAATTTGTTTAGGCATGCAAATGGCTGTTATTGAATTCTCAAGAAACGTTTTAGGCTTGAAAAAGGCCAATTCAACTGAGATGAACCCTGATACTAAGGCACCCGTTATTAGTTTAATGGAAGAACAGAAAACCATTAAAAATAAAGGGGGCACCATGCGACTAGGAGCTTGGGATTGCGATTTGATAAAAGGAAGTTTAGCATCTAAAGTGTATAAGGGAGAAGCAAAAATTTCTGAGCGTCATAGGCATCGCTATGAATTTAATAATGCATTCAAAGAGCAAATTGAAGCGGCGGGTATGAAAGCGAGTGGTGTCAATACAAAAACAGGTCTTGTTGAAAT
Organism: uncultured Flavobacteriaceae bacterium; assembly: GCA_937929935.1. Lineage (GTDB taxonomy): Bacteria > Bacteroidota > Bacteroidia > Flavobacteriales > Flavobacteriaceae > Maribacter_C. The sequence continues at coordinate 185,904 of CALFUL010000003.1, forward strand.
TATAGAATTATCTGATCACCCGTGGTTTATTGGGGTACAATATCACCCTGAATATAAAAGTACAGTAGCCAACCCTCACCCACTATTTGTTGGTTTTGTAAAATCAGCTTTGAAGCACAAAAACAATAAATAATGCCAGTTTGGCATAAAAAGTACAAATGGGCATATATTTGCTGATGCTCGAATATCAGAACACAAATCAAATGATTTTTTAAATGGAAGAAAAAAAATTAGATATCAATTCTATAATTGGCTTTGTGCTCATTTTTGGCATTTTGCTTTTTTGGATGTATCAAAACCAACCTACCGCAGAAGAATTAGAGGCCCAAAAACAAGAGCAACAACAAGTTGAGGCCACAGAAAAAGCGAGTAATCAAAAAGAAGCGAAAACTGCTGTGATGCAAACTCCTGCAATCAATCTTCAAGATTCTGTAGCAGTTTCAAATTATAAAAGTTCAGTTGGAGTTTTTGGTTTTACCAATACTTCTGAAGGTACTACTACCCTTGAAAATGATTTACTTTACCTTGAAGTGAGCAATAAAGGAGGGCAAATTGTTGAGGCTAGAATGAAAACTTTCAACACCTATGATTCAATTCCTATTTATTTAGTTAAAGATGGCAATGCCCATTTCGGAATCAACTTTTCAACTACTGATAACCGTGTTCTGAATTCTAAAGATTTATATTTTGAACCTACATTCTCAAATTCAGGCGATAATCAGGTGTTATCAATGAAGGCTAAAGCTGGTGTAAATCAGTTTTTAGAATATCGATATGAAATGAAACCTGATGATTATTTGGTTGATTTCACAGTGCGTTCTCAGGGTTTAAGCGGAGTCATCAATGCGAGCCAACCGGTAGAATTAGAATGGCAATTAAAAGGTATTCGACACAATAAAAGTATTGCCTATGAGAACCGATATACCCGACTAACCTATTCACATGAAGACGGAAAAATTGATAAATTATCAGAAGGCAGTGATGATGATGATTCTGAGGTTGATGTGAAATGGTTGTCATACCGCCAGCATTTCTTTAGTTCAATTTTAGTGGCTAAAGATGAATTTAAAAAGGCAGCTATGACTTCAATAAATTTAGTTGAAGAAGAATCTAGAAGTGCTGGTTTTACAAAAGAATATAATTCTAAAGTTCCTTTAGAGTTAACGGCTGGCGAATTGGCCACAAATATGCATTGGTATTATGGCCCAACTGATGTGGCTGTTTTGTCTACATATGAAGATTTAAATCTTGATGATAGTATTCCGTTTGGCTGGGGTATTTTTGGATGGATTAACCGTTATGTTTTCACTCCCTTTTATACTTTCCTAAGTAGCTTTTTACCCTACGGTATTGCAATTATTGTAATGACTATTTTAGTGCGTTTGGCAATGTCGCCAGCAACCTATAAATCATATTTGTCGCAAGCCAAAATGAAAGTTTTAAAACCTGAGATTGCTGAATTAGGTGAAAAGTACAAAGATAACGCCATGAAAAAGCAGCAAGAAACCATGAAATTGTATGGTAAAGCAGGGGCTAGCCCCATGAGTGGTTGTATACCTGCGGTTATTCAAATGCCAATATTCTATGCCCTTTTTATGTTTTTTCCAACTTCATTCGCGTTGCGTCAAAAATCATTTTTATGGGCTGATGATTTATCGTCTTTTGATACTATATATCAATTTCCTGAAGGATTTTCAATTCCGTTATACGGTGATCATATAAGCCTCTTTCCAATTTTGGCGTCAATAGCTATATTCTTTTATATGATGATGACCACGGGTCAAAATATGCCCACCCAGCCAGGAATGCCAAATATGAAATTCATTATGTATTTAATGCCTTTCTTTATGTTGGTGTTCTTTAATAATTATGCGAGTGGATTAAGTTTATACTACTTTATTTCAAACTTAATTACCATTGGAATTATGTTGGTTATCAAAAACTTCATTTTAGATAATGAAAAGATACGCCTGCAAATACAAGAGAATAAAAAGAAACCTAAAAAGGAAAGTAAGTTTCAAAGAAAAATGCGTGAAATGATGGAACAAGCTGAAGCGCAAAAGAAAACAGGTAAGAAATAATTTTTATAAAAACTATAAAAAAAAGTAACTTGTTATTCAAAAAATAGATCCCTGCCTTTGCTGAAATAAATTCAGCACTAGCACAATGAAATAAAAAAAGCCCTGACTTATTGTCGGGGCTTTTAGCGTTAAGTAGGTTAAGTTGGTAAGATTTGGGGTTGTAAATATGCGAATGATCTACAGCTAAAAAAAAATAGAGTTGTCAAGTCATTGTTTTTGTATGTTAACTTAAAGCTAGCTGTTGTTTGATTTTTTATGTCTTATGTATATTTACTTAATATTTAAAAAAGCTCCTAAGTACGTTTTTGAAAACTCGTACCTAAAAGCTTTTTAAGAAACCAACAATTAATTTTTATAGTGCATCTATAGCAGCTTGCGGTAATAAAACTTTATCAATAATGTGAACAACTCCGTTGCTCGCTATATTATCAGCACCAATCACTTGAGCCCCTACACCGGTTTTGTCAAATACCCTTATTTCATGAGCAATTACGGCAACTAAAGCTTCTCCTTGAACTGTAGGTATTTCTTGATTGTCAGTCAAATCTGTAGATAAAACTGCTCCTGAAGCAACATGAAAGGTTAAAATTGTAGCTAATAATTCTTTTTCTTCGGCAGTATCAAAATCTGCAAGGCTATTGTAATCACTTCCTAGCGTATCTAATAAATCAACAAATGCTTGGTTTGTGGGCGCAAATACTGTGAATGGTCCGTCACCATTTAAAACATCAACTAATCCGGCGTCAGCCTGAACCAAAGCATCTACTAAAATACTCAAATCATCAGTCGCTACCGCCAATTCAACAATGGTCATCATATTCAAATTCGTTACAAAATCAATAGCTGATTGTGGTAAAAGTACCTTATCAATGGTATGTGCAACTCCGTTTGAAGCCATGATGTCAGTGGCGGTGATATTGGCATCAAGACCTGAAGCATCGCCAATTACAAAAGTACCGTTTGAGGCTATAATTTCAAGCATGTTATCTGCAAGAGCAGTTCCTACCTGTGAAGGAGCAAGGTCTGCTGCTAAAACTTTAGCAGGAATTACATGAAATAAAAGAATATCAGTTAACAAAGCTAATTCTGCTTCGGTATCAAAATCGTCTAAGCTATTGTAATCATCTCCTAAAATATCAAGAAGGGCGACAAATGCATCGTCAGTTGGTGCAAAAACAGTAAACGGACCCTCATTGCTTAAAGTTGCGGCTAAGTCTGCTTTAATAACCGCAGCTTCAAGAATTGAAAGTGCCTCAGTGGCAACAACAATTTCTACTAAGTTCTTCGCTTCTTCTTCCATACCAGCTGCTAAGGCATCTAAGACTGCTTGCGGAATTAAAACTGCGTCAATAACATGTACAACACCATTACTTGCTTCAACATCAGCTAAAGTAACTTGTGCGCCACTATCAGCAGCATCTTTTATAAAAACACCACCGTCTAAACTAATAGTAAGATCTTCGCCTTGCACTGTGGTTACCATTTGACCGTCTGATAAGTCAGTAGATAAAACTGAAGCCCCAGCTACAACATGGTAAGTTAAAATGGTTGCCAGTAAATCTTTTTCTTCATCAGTATCAAAATCTTCAAGAGAATCAAAACCCTCTAAATTCGCTAATAAGGCAGTAAATGCTTCGTTAGTTGGTGCGAAAACGGTGAAAGGGCCATTGCCACTTAGGGTGCCTATTAAGTCAGTACCAACTTTTTCATCAGCTTTGGCTAAGGCAGCCACCAAACTACTTAATGGTTCTGTTGCCTGAGCGGTTTCAACAATTGTGAGATTTGTTTTGCTTTCAATGGCATTGTCATCATTGTCTTCGCAAGAGAAAAATAGGGCGAAACAGGCTAATAATGTAAAATGTAGTAATAGATTGATTTTTTTCATAACGATGTGGATTATTATTTTGTTTAACTTTTTAATAAGATGTTTAAACAGTAAAAGAGTTGCTTTTGTTTAACAAAAATTTATGAATATCAAACAAAAATGTAATTTTTGGCTTACATTTTTTCCTTTTCGTTGTCTTTGTACCTCATTATTGTATGACCTCTCAATCACAAAAAGTAACCGCGGCATACTGCCCTTTGAATTTCGTATTTTTGCTTTTCAATTTATATGATAAATGAAAAAAGTAGTTGTCGGACTTTCTGGTGGAGTAGATTCTAGCGTTGCTGCCTATCTTTTAAAAGAGCAGGGTTATGACGTTATTGGTCTTTTTATGAAGAACTGGCATGATGATTCTGTGACCATTTCTGAGGAATGTCCTTGGTTAGAAGATAGTAATGATGCTTTAATCGTTGCTGAAAAATTAGGAATCCCTTTTCAAACCGTTGATCTGAGCGTTGCGTATAAAGAGCGTATTGTTGATTATATGTTCAGAGAATACGAATTGGGGCGCACACCAAATCCTGATGTACTTTGTAATCGTGAAATAAAATTTGATGTGTTTATGAAAATCGCCTTGCAATTAGGCGCTGACTATGTGGCTACGGGCCACTATTGTAGAAAAGGAACTATTGTAAACACTGATGGCAGCGAAACCTATCAGTTACTCTCAGGAGAAGATACGAATAAAGATCAATCTTATTTCTTATGTCAGCTTTCTCAAGAACAATTGTCTAAAACACTTTTTCCTATCGGGGAATTACAAAAACCTGAAGTACGTAAAATTGCTGCTGCTAATCATTTAATTACTGCGGATAAAAAAGATTCTCAGGGTTTATGTTTTATCGGGAAGGTTCGCTTACCTGATTTTCTTCAGCAAAAATTAAAACCTAAAAAAGGAGTCATCATTGAGGTGCCTGCTGAAGTTGAACAGTACAATCGCACTAAGGTTAACTTTGAAACTAAAGAGGAAGAATTGGCCTATACTGCTGAAAAACCTGTGTATCAAATTTCTGATGGTAAAGTTGTTGGCGAGCATCAAGGGGCTCATTATTTTACCAAAGGTCAACGTAAAGGTTTAGCTGTTGGGGGTACCCAAGAACCATTATTTGTAATTGAAACTGACGTTGTAGAAAATGTAATTTATACCGGGCAAGGAAAAAGTCATCCAGGTTTGTATCGTAATACATTGTTTGTAACTGACGAAGAATTGCATTGGGTACGGCCTGATTTAGCTATTAAAGTTGATGAAACTATGCAGGTTATGGCAAGAATACGCTATCGTCAAGCCCTTGAAAAAGCAACAATTTATAAAGTGAATGGAGGACTTTATGTCGATTTTGAAGAAAAACAATCTGCAATAACCGAAGGTCAATTTGTAGCTTGGTATGTTGAAGACGAATTAATAGGATCAGGAGTTATTGCTTAACCCTCTATCAGTTCGAGCGGAGTCGAGAACGATGTTAATGTTTAGAACCTCTAGACACCGTTCGAGCTTACAGCAAACAAAAACAAATGCAAAACAAGATAACCGAACTCTTTCAAATTAAATACCCAATTATTCAAGGAGGTATGATATGGGCAAGCGGCTGGCGCTTGGCATCAGCAGTTTCAAATGCTGGTGGCTTAGGCATTATAGGTGCTGGTAGTATGTACCCTGAGGTACTTCGCGAACATATTCAGAAATGTCAAAACGCAACTAGTAAACCATTCGGAGTGAATGTACCGATGCTCTATCCTGATATTGATAAATTGATGGATATTATCGTGGAGATGGGAGTGAAGATTGTTTTTACTTCCGCAGGAAATCCGAAGACTTGGACACCCCATCTAAAGGAGAAAGGAATTATTGTTGTTCATGTGGTCAGCAGTTTAAAGTTTGCACTCAAATCGCAGGATGCCGGAGTAGATGCCATTGTAGCAGAAGGTTTTGAAGCGGGAGGGCATAATGGTCGTGATGAGACAACAACTTTGACGTTGATTCCATCGGTAAAAGAAAAAATTACCATTCCCCTTATCGCAGCTGGGGGTATTGCAACAGGTCGCGCAATGTTAGCAGCTATGGTATTAGGGGCAGACGGAGTGCAAGTAGGTAGCAGATTTGTAGCCAGTGAAGAGGCTTCTTCTCATGAAGCATTCAAACAGAAAGTAATTGAAGCAGGCGAGGGTGATACGCATTTGACTTTAAAAGAATTAGCCCCGGTAAGACTCATTAAAAATAAATTTTATAATGATGTTCAAGAAGCCTATTCAAGGGGTGCAACACCAGAAGAATTAAAACAAATTTTAGGTCGTGCTAGAGCCAAGCTGGGTATGTTCGAAGGAGACATGGAAGAAGGCGAGCTAGAAATTGGTCAAGTTTCAGCCTTAATTAACGATATCAAACCGGCAGCACAAATTATTGAGGATATGATAAGCGAATTTCGATCTGCGACTAAGGGCATAAGTAATTTATATCAATATGATTAATTAAGAATCAGCGGTTTAAGAATATTGGGTATTCTAAAAATAAACATGCAGCCATCTACTTTTCCATTCTCTAACCTAATAGAACCTCCAAATCTTTCAATTAATTTCTTAACGGTAGCCAGACCTATTCCTTTACTGGTTTCTCCATACCTATCTTCAAGATGTCCAACCGTAAATAACTGAAATACTTTTTCATGAAGCTCTTCAGGTATACCAGGTCCATTATCTTTAACATAGAATTTTAATGAATGGTTGTTTTCTGATACACCAATTTCAATATTCGTAATTTTCTTGTTATTGTAGCGAATAGCATTAGATATTAAGTTAATTATTATTAGTTTAAGCGTATTCTTGTTAAATGTAATTTTTTCAAGTGAGGTTTTTAAATTAAGATGTACAGATGAATCGTGATTAAATAGCTCAAAAATTTGATCAAAAAATTCTTTAAGAGGTATTGATGAAATTTGTTCTTGAATTTTGTTTACCCCAATATAGTAATTCAAGGTGTCATCAATAAGATGTTTTAGTTGTTCAGCTGAAGATTGAATTAGAGACACTATAGTTTTACTTTCTTCATCAAGTACATTGGCACTTGTTGTTTTTAAATAGTCGCCAAGTGCACCAATATTAATTATTGGAGACTTTAAATCATGGGCCATCTCAAAAGCAAACTGCTCTAACTCTTTGTTTTGCTTCTTAAGATTATCAATAGTAAAGTTTAAAGCTAGTATACTTTTTCTTTGATTAAGAAGATCCATCACTTGATTTGCAAGTGTTTTAAGTGCATTTAATTGGTATTCATTTAAATGCCTCGGTTTATTATCTATAACACATAGTGAGCCTAAAGGCATATTGTTTTCATCTCTGAGTATCACTGCTGCATAAAAAACAACATTAGGGCTTCCAGTTACATAAGGATTGTTTTTAAAGCGTGGATCTATGCGAGCATCTTTTACAATAAGAATAGATTTTTTTGAATTGATGGCATGAGCACAAAAAGCGTATTCTCTAGGAGTTTCACGAACATCTAGACCATGGTATGACTTGAACCATTGTCGATCTTTATCAATAAAGCTTATTAAAGCAATTGGAGAATCTGTAATATTGGCTGCAATAGAAGTCACACTATCGTATTCTTTTTCTACAATAGAATCAAGAATAGAAAATGTTCTAAGTGTTTTTAAGCGCAAACTTTCTTGCGCATGTTCTTTTGGACAAATCATAGTTAGAGGCGTTAAGGAGAACTATAATTAGTTGTTTATACGAAAAAACTTACTGTATTTGTAAAGATAAGACTTATTAATTGATTTTTCAAACGGATCAAATTTCGATAGAATCTGAAGAAGGGCATTATTTTCCTGAATTTTCTTTAGATTTTAGAGGTTTAAATAGATCTGTGACCCATGAAATGGGGCATTTGCTTTCACTACAACATACTCAGTCTGAAAATTGTTTATGGCCTGATTTCTGTGATAATACCATTTTTTAGGAATTACCGTCAAGAAAAAAAATTCAAAATTTTGTAACTCAAAATAGATCTTGACGTCATATCTTTAAAAGGAGCACAAAAAAAATACTGTATATCATGAAAAATAATAAAAAGTTAGTAGTACTACTGTTAGTTGTAGGAGCATTGTTTAGTAGTAATCCTGCTTCAGGTCAAAATCTTGATGCTCAATTTGAATCGCTTCTTACTAAAGACTATGGGGGTAATAACCCGGGTGTGACAGCTTTAGTTTATAAAGATGGCAAGGTAACGTATAGAAAGGCTTTTGGAATGGCCAATTTAGAATTAGATGTTGCCATGAAACCTGAGAATGTGATAGAGATAGGTTCGATTACAAAACAATTCACAGCGGTTGCCATTTTAATGCTTGAAGAGCAAGGCAAACTTTCAATTGATGACCAGATTACAAAGTTTATTCCTGATTATCCTGTGCATGGCAAGACCATTACCTTACATCATTTACTAAATCACACTTCAGGTATTAAAAGTTACACGGGTATGCCCACTTTTATAGAATTTGCAAGAGCAGAACATACTCCTGAAGAAATTGTTGATTTTTTCAAGAATGAACCTATGGATTTTGATCCAGGAGAAGAGTATTTGTATAATAATTCTGGATACATTCTTTTGGGTCACATTATTGAAAAAGTATCTGGCAAAAGCTATGCTGATTTTCTACAAGATCATATTTTTACACCGCTGAAAATGACAAATTCATACTACGGTAGTAAAACAAAATTGATTAAGAATAGGGCAGAAGGATATTCTCCGAATGCTGATGGATGGCAAAAGGCGTTACCCATGAGTATGACTTGGCCTTATGCAGCTGGGGCCATCATGTCTAACGTTGATGATATGTTACTTTGGCATAAAGCGGTGCATAACAACACTTTAATTTCTGCTGACAGTAAAGCGAAGGCTTTTGCCAATTCAAATTTAAATAATGGAAAACCCATTAATTATGGCTACGGATGGGCAATCAACGAAATAAAAGGTTCGCCCATGATAGAACATGGGGGTGGAATTTTTGGTTATACTACTGCCGGACTTTATGCGCCAGAAGAAAACGTTTATGTAATAGTTTTGACCAATCGCGATGGCTCACACCCTGGTGAAGTTGCCTTGAGTATGACGGCTCTTGCTTTAGGAAAACCTTATAGTGGTGCAGAAGCAGCTATTTCATTACCTGATGCCCAATTAAAAAAATGGGTTGGTAATTATATTTTTGACGATGAGGTTTTACGTTCTGTTACTTTTGAAGACGGAAAATTATTCAGTCAACGTGAGGGTAATGATAAACTAGAAATTTTTCCGATATCTGAGCGTAAGTTCATTTTTGATAACGGAACTACAAGCTATGAATTTACTGAAAAAGAGGGCAAGAGAACAGTTCGATTTTCTGATCGAATTAATCGTAATAAAGGTGTTGAAACAGATCAAAAACCGGCAACTGAAAAAGAAGAAATTGAAATTGACACCAAAATATTAGCAGATTATGTGGGCGAGTTTGTGATTGCACCCACGTTTAGTATTGTGATGACTACCAAAGATGAGAAGCTTTATCTTCAAGCAACAGGTCAACAACAATTTCAAGTGTATGCAGAAGCTGAAGATACTTTCTTTTTAAAAGTAGTTGCAGCGAAATTAGTTTTTGAGCGTGATGAAAATGGTATGGTGAATTCAGTGGTACTACATCAAGGCGGACAAGAAATTAAAGGTATTAAAAAGTAATTATGCAGTTTTTTTTGAACCTATTTTTCCTTCCGTTTTCCTGCGCCAATAGATAATAAAAATGGTTCCGATTACTGAAGGTAAAACCCAAGCAGCGAGCGTCCATAGTTTTAATCCGGCTACAATAAAAGCGGTAACAGCTGATATGAGGCCGCCAATCATATAGGTTAAATGCGCTAAAAGCCACGCCTTCTTTTGGGTCTTAAAATTTTTATATAAAGCGAAATTTCTTGAGGTCAAGAAAACACCTAATCCTCCAAAAATCATTAAAAGAATGTGGTCTTCAACAGGAGTAAAAAGACCATATAGGCCATAGCCCAACATGAATAATGAGAAAATAAACATGGTGCTTGAAATCACTAGGTCTAGGGTGCTAGCTTTTTGTTTTGAACGAAGTTTAAAAGTGAGCGCTTGTCTACCCGATAAAATAAGATATATGGTAAATAAAGAGATGAGAAAAAGAAATAAGCTCTCATGATTAGGCAACCAAGCAATGGGTAAAATAAGTACACAACTTGTTATCATTGAATAAGAGAAAATGTTACCTAGTCTTTTATGAAGTTTGCTTCCCTTTTTGACAGCCATGCTTCCAATTCCGGTTAAAAGTCCAATTCCGCCTAAAGCAGCATGTATATAAATAACTAGGGTAATAATGGGTTCCATACTATGTGGCAGTTTATTTAAACCAAAGATGCGGGTATGCTTTTAAAGAGAATAAAGTTTCTGACTCAATTGCTGTTTATGCCTCCTGAATTGAAAAATTATTCTTTACTCCACAAAGCATCTATTTTAATCAAATTTGAATGCCCTTTTGCTATCATACGCGAACGATCTTCATTCCAGATTTCACATGACGTATTGATAATCTGATTTCCGTTTTTGGTAATTGAGGTCTTAGCAATAATTACATCGCCTGCCTTAGCAGAGGCAAAATAATCAACCGCCAAATTTACGGTGGTATACATGTTAGGTTTACCCAAAGACCAAACGGCCGCACCTACCGTATCATCAATAATTGCTGCTGTAGTGCCCCCATGTAAAATGCCCATTGGGTTGGTCATTTCTTCGCGAATAGTATATGAAAATTCTAATTTTCCTTCTGCTGCACTAAGTAGTGTGGGGTTCATCCATCGCATTAAAGGCGAAATAGAAGCTTTTGAATCTTTACCAATCCATGACTGTAAAATAGTGAGCGCTTTATTCATTATTTGAATTTTGATTTCTTTACAACTGTTGCTACTTGTAAAAGTAGTTTTTTTCTTAGGATGAGTTCATTATATTTGAGTGTACGTCAAATTTTAAACTAGAACAATGAAAAACAATACAATAATAAGCTTGGTCATTCTTATATTTTCAGGATTTTTAAGTAGCGCGCAAGAAGATTCCTCATTATTAGGAAAATGGAATTTGACACTTACTGAAAACGGAGAAGAAGTACCTTCTTGGTTAGAAATTAAAAAGTCTGGCGTTTCAACGCTAGTAGGAAGTTATTGTTACAAATTTGGTAGTGCAAGACCAGTTTCAGAAATTACTGTGAATGATGGTAAATTTAGTTTTTCAGTGCCCAATCAATGGGAGCCAAAAGGTTTTGATATGCAAATGATGGGTATGCGCGATGGCGATGGTATAAAAGGCACGCTTATTTTTACTGATGGTAGCGTGTATTCTTGGGTAGGTAAAAGAGCTCCTAAATTGAGTTATAATGAAAACCCTAAATGGGGCAAAGAAATAAAACTTTTTAATGGAAAAGATTTAAAGGGATGGATCGCATTGAAAGAGAATCAATGGGTTGTTGAAGACGGAGTTCTTAAAAGCCCCAAACCAGGTTCTAATTTAGTGAGTGACCAAAAGTTTAATGACTTTAGAATCAAGGTTGAATTTAGATACCCAAAGGGAAGCAATAGCGGACTCTATCTTCGTGGACGTTATGAAGTTCAAATGACTGATGATATTGGTAAAGAACCGTCTTCAGTGTATTTTGG
>CALFUL010000004.1 GCA_937929935.1 uncultured Flavobacteriaceae bacterium
CAATGATAAGTTAGTAGTTTTTGGTGGCGAGGTTGAAAATGAATTGGTTGATGGTGTCAACTTTAGTGGTGCATTAGACATCACAGAAGAATATGACCCTGTTACAGAAACATGGACTCAAATAGCTGATTTGAATCATGCTAGACACGGTACCCAAGGTATTGTTTCAGGTACAGGAATATTTGTTTTAGGAGGGTCACAAAATCTGGGTGGAGGTAATCAGAAAAACATGGAGTTTTTAGGTGAAGATTCCCCACAAGGATCTGCCGCAGTAGCTAGTGTTTTAACTGGTCCTGAATCTGTTTCTTTTGAAGTAAATTCTAGCGAAACAATTACCATTGAAGTCAATAGCGGTACCAATGGTATATTGATCAGTTCAATGGAAATTTCAGGAGTAAATGCCGAAGATTTTAGTATTACTTCTGGCGAATTAGTCAATGCATTAATGAATTCAAATGCATCTCATGACCTGATTTTAAATTACTCTGGTACTACTGATGGCAATGCAACGCTAACTATAAATTATGAAAATGATAGTCAATTGGTTGTTGCACTTGTTGGCGAAGGTGTTATTGCTCCAACTTCATTTACATTAGTGAATGCAGATACAAATAATGATTTATTTGAAATTACTAATGGTAACCAAATTAGTGCTTCATTGATTGATGGCTTGTTACTAAATATTCGTGCAAATAATGATGCGTCGAATATCGGAAGTGTTCAATTCGATTTAACGGGTGCACTAACAAATACTAGGGTTGAAAATGTCGCCGTTTATGCTTTATTTGGAGATATTTCTAACAATTACAACGGCGTTGATTTTCCAATCGGAGACTATGCGTTAACAGCTACAGTGTTTAATGGTCCGCAAACTTCTGGTACTGTTTTAGATTCACAAAGTATTGTTTTTTCAATCATTGATGATGTGGTTGAAAATTCAGCACCAATAATAACCAATCTTGGCAATCAAAGTAGTGTTCAAGGTGCTGTGGTTTCAATTACAATTGAGGCTACTGATGAAGGCGATAATTTAGCTTATTCGGCGACAGGTCTTCCGCTTGGATTAACTATTGAAGAAAGTTCAGGATTAATTTCTGGTACAATTTCGAGTCCAGAAGAAAATGAAACTACTAATTATAATGTGAGTATTCAAGTAACAGATGATGGCAGTCCTGCCTTGACCAGCAGTTTAAACTTTGTTTGGACGGTAGAAGTTATTCCTACTGAATATACCCTAACGGTAAATAATGGTTCAGGTGATGGTGAATATGAAGCCAATACAAATGTTACTATAACCGCTGATGCAGCACCAGAAAATTCAGAATTTGATCAATGGGTTGGCGATGTTGATGGTATTGCTGACATAAACAGTGCATCAACCACTATTACAATGCCTGCATTTGATAGTACCATTAGTGCATTATATGAAACTATCGTAACGGAACCCAATACAATCTTCACTTTGGTTAATGCCGATGCAAATACTGATTTATTTGAAATTTCAGATGGCCAGATAATCAATGCTGATGCTATTAACGGAATGTTATTAAATATTCGTGCGGATAACAATACACCTAATATTGGAAGTGTTCATTTTGAATTGAGCGGAGCGTTGACCAATTCTAGAACTGAAAATGTGGCTGTGTATGCATTGTTCGGAGATGTTTCTAATAATTATTATGGCATTGATTTTCCAGAAGGTGATTACGTAATGACAGTCACAGTTTATGATGGTTCTCAACGCTCAGGAAGTATTTTAGATAACCAAACAATTTCTTTTTCAATACTTGCTGATGTTGTTGAAAACTCAGCCCCAGAAATAGAAAATCCTGGAGAACAAAATAATCAAGTAGGTAATGTAGTTGCATTACAAATAGAAGCTACTGATGATGAAACTGGTTTGACGTATGATGCACAAAACTTACCATTAGGGTTAACTATTAATACTGATACTGGGTTAATTTCAGGAACTATTCTTGATCAAGAAGACAATGCATTAGATATTCTAGTAATCGTTACTGATGCTGGAACTCCTGAATTGAGTACTTCAACTGAATTTACGTGGAATGTCAGTACACCTATTTCTTTATATACTTTAACTGTTACTAACGGAGACGGAGACGGAGAATATGAGGCGGGTGTAGCAATACCTATTGTTGCCAATACACCCCCAAGTGGTCAAGAATTTGATGTTTGGGTAGGCGATGTTACGGGTATAGCAGACATTAATAGTGAATCAACTACAATTACCATGCCCGCAACCAATGCTTCCGTTAGTGCAAAATACAAGGATATTGTTGAAGAGCCGACTACTATTTTTACTTTTGTTGATGCGGATACAAACAATGATTTATTTACTCTTGAAGACGGTCAAGAGATTAATGAATCATCTATTCAGGGCATGTTGCTTAATATTAGAGCTGATAATAATGCACCAGTAATTGGTAGTATTCATTTTGAATTAACAGGTACTCTTTCAAACACTCGAACTGAAAATGTAGCCGTTTATGCTGTTTACGGAGATGTTGCCAATGATTATTATGGTATAAGCTTTCCAAGAGGAACTTATGCCTTAACAGCGACAGTTTATGATGGTTTTCAACGATCAGGAAATATATTAGACACCCAAACAATTTCATTTTCAATACTAGCTGATGTTGTTGAAAATACTGCACCAGCAGTTGAAAACCCTGGAACTCAATTTAGCACAGAAGGCGATGTAATTACTTTACAAATCGAAGCTTCTGATATCGAATCTGAGCTTACTTATCAAGCCACAAATTTGCCACCAGGGCTATCAATAGATCCTAATACTGGTTTGATTTCAGGTACTATTTTAAGTGAAGATACCAATGACGGTGCTTTTCAAGAATCAAACGGATTAGTAGTTATTGAGGCAGAATCTGGGAATTTAGTTCCGGGTTGGTCAGAGTCAACCGTTGGTGGAGAAACAGGAATTTTGGCGTCTACCAATAGTTTCAATGTCGCCAATACAGGATTAATACCCTATGAGATTGCTATTGAAACACCAGGGGTATATCGTTTTGTTTGGAATAATTTATTCAGCGGTTCTAATCCTACGGATGAAAATGATAGTTGGTTAAAATTTGATAACAATGATGATGTATGGTTTTTTGCACATCTAGGCACGGTAACCAATGAAGCCAGTTTAATCAATAAAGTTCAAGGAAATCAATCAAATATTCTTTTTCCAAAAGGAAGCTCTAGAGTTACTGCAGCAACAACTCCTGAAGGTGCAGGTAGTAATGGCTTTTTTAAAGCCTATCGCAGTGGTGGCTCTCCAGAAACATATTCATGGCAAGCCCTAACCAATGATGGTATAGGATACGAAATTTACGTTTGGTTTGTAAATCCAGGTACGTATACTATGCAAATAGCAGAACGATCAGCTGGTCATGCAATTGATAAAATTGCCTTATACAAAGTAGATGGTACTCAATATACCAATGCTGAGTTATCTGCAGCCACTGAATCAAGTCAAGAAGGCAACGGCAATGGCGCTGTTGCATCTAGTCCGTATAACGTTGCGGTTACAGTTACTGATGCCGGTAATCCTGCCTTGAGTACAAGTATTGAATTTGAATGGAACATTACAGCGACAGCAAATTTAGCTGCTAGAAATGCAGGTGTCAGTAGTGGTGTTTTTATTTTTCCAAATCCAGCAACAGAGCATATTGGTATAAAAATTTCGAATGCGGTTAGCAGGGTTGATAATGTTGTTTTATATGATATGACAGGAAAAGAAGTGAGTTCGTATACAGCACAAGAAATATTTATCGAGGAAAATATATTCAGAATGCCTATAGACGACGGAATTAAAAACGGAGTATATTTACTTCAGGTTAATTTTGAAAACTCAGAATCAACATTTCTGAGGGTAGTAATAGAACAACCATAAAAAAAAGGCTGATGTAAAACATCAGCCTTTTTTTATAAGATAAACAAAGCCTTTAGTGCGGCATCAATATTGTTTTCTTTAAGTAGTTTTTTTACGAGGTGGTGTAGTGTTTCAATTTGCTTTTTTGCATCTTCAATAGCCGAAATAGCTTTCACTTCTGCTTGTTGTTTGAAAAGATTTAATTCTTCTACTGTTGGAATTTCTTCAGTATTACCAAGTCGGCCTAAATCATTTCCTGAAAGAATATTGGTTTTAAAAATATGATTAGGCAATTGGTCAACGCCTATGCCTTTAGTACGAATAGGTTTCGGAATTTCAAATAAAGCCTGTTCATTCGCTCTTGTGTACCAGCTACCACCCATTCTAGCTACTAAATCAAGTTTTTTGGTATCTAATTTATTATGAGCATCTAAATAGGTATTATCCATATGAATCATAACTACCCTAGAGATAATTAGATTACCGGCACCCCCTTCTTTTCCTAATTCAACTATATCATCAACCACGCATTCAAAAGAGACAGGTGCTTCTTGTACACGCGGCGGACTTACCTTTAATGATTTTATTGGGGTTAAGCCTGCTTTTTTGAATTCACTAACTTCTTTATCATATTCTGTACTTGTCAATGACATTTGTTCAACAAGAGGGTAATTGACAATATTAATGACCACCTCTTTAATCGCTTGAACATTTTCAAGTGTATGTTTTGTGGTGTTATCACGTACCCGTCTTGCCGGAGAAAAAATTAATATAGGCGGATTCGCACTAAATACATTAAAAAAACTAAACGGACTCAAATTTGCCACCCCATTTTCGTTGATGGTACTCGCAAAGGCGATAGGCCTCGGGGCTACGGCTGTCAACAGAATTTGATGTAATTCTGCGGTGCTAATCGAATTGACGTCAATTGAAGTTATGTTTTGCATGTGCATTAGTTTATTGCCGGAAGTATTTGTGCTTTAACCTCGCCAAAGCCAACACGCATGCCATCTTTCTCACAATGCCCTCTCATGATTACCGTATCAAAATCTTCAATAAATTTTCTTTTGCTTCCGTCTGATAAAGTAAGTGGTTTTTTTCCACTCCAGCTTATTTCTAACATTGAACCGTATGAACTTTCATTTTTACCACTAATAGTTCCTGATGCTAATAAATCGCCCACTTTTACATTACAGCCATTACAGGTATGATGTGCAAGTTGTTGCGCCATATTCCAATACATATACTTGAAATTGGAGTTACTGACTATATTTTCTTGACCATTTCGAGGTTGTATGCCAACTTCTAAATGAATGTTATAATTTTTTGCGCCACGGTATTCTAAATAGGGGAGTACCGCTGGATCTTGTTTTGGACCGTCAACCTTAAAAGGTTCAAGAGCCTCAATAGTGACTACCCAAGGCGAAACTGATGAAGCGAAATTTTTACCTAAAAAAGGACCTAAAGGAACGTATTCCCATTTTTGAATATCACGTGCAGACCAGTCATTGAAAAGTACTTTTCCAAAGATATAATTTTCAGCCTCTTCAGTTTTAATAGATTGGCCAAGTGCTGTATTTTTACCAATAATAAAGCCCATTTCTAACTCAAAATCCATTCTAGAAGAAGCCTTGAATACAGGAGTTTTGCTATCAGGAGGCATGGTTTGCCCGATTGGTCTATGAATATTTTGACCGCTCACAATGATAGATGAAGACCGACCATGATAACCTACAGGTAAATGCTTCCAGTTGGGTAATAATGCATTTTCAGGATCTCTGAACATCTTTCCTACGTTAGTGGCATGCTCAATACTTGAATAAAAATCAGTATAATCTCCTATACGTACTGGTAGGTGCATTTCAACCTCAGATTGATTGACTAAGATTTTTGATTCATTTTTCAAGGGCGAATCAGTATCAGAAAGTAACTTTTGAAGCTTTATTCTTAGTGCATTGGTAATTGGCTTGCCAAGATCAATGAAATCGTTTAAATAATTATTTACAAAAATTTCTTTATTTATTTTCAAATCATCAAAGTAACCTAAAGCGGCAATTTGATACAAATCAGCTATTTGATTTCCTATCGCAACTCCTATTCTTTTGGTTGAAGTTCCTTCAGTAAAAATTCCGAAAGGCAGGTTGTAAATACTAAAATCTGATTGCTCTGGTATCGCTACCCAAGACGTTAAATTTTTAATCATATGTTTTATCTAATAAATCTATAGCGTTCCTCTACTGGCCTGTTCGCGCTCAATGGCTTCAAATAGTGCTTTAAAATTTCCAACTCCGAAAGATTGCGCGCCTTTACGCTGTATCACTTCAAAAAACATGGTAGGCCTATCAACAATTGTTTTGGTAAATATTTGTAATAAATATCCTTCTTCGTCTCTATCAATTAATATTCCGTGTTTTTTCAAAACTTCCACATCCTCATCTATTTCGCCAACACGATCTAATAAATCATCATAATATTCTTCAGGAACATATAAAAAATCAACGCCTCGATCTCTCATTGCTGATACCGTTGCTACTATATCATCTGTAGCTACCGCTATATGTTGTACCCCTGGGCCATTGTTGAAATCTAAATATTCTTCAATTTGAGATTTCTTTTTACCTTTTGCTGGTTCATTAATCGGAAATTTTACCCGACCATTACCGTTGCTCATAACCTTACTCATCAAGGCAGTAAAATCTGTTGAAATATCATCATCAGTAAAAGAGATAATTTGCGCAAAGCCCATGACTTTACCATAAAACTCACACCATTCTCTCATTTCATTCCAACCTACATTACCTACCATATGGTCAATGAATTTTAAACCAACGGGTTCAGGGTTATAGTGTGACTCCCATTTTCTAAATCCGGGTAAGAATAAACCTTTGTAATTTTTTCGCTCAACAAAAACATGAACAGTTTCGCCATAAGTATATATACCTGAGCGAATTACATAGCCATTCTCATCTTCTTCTTTTGTTGGTTTTAAATAAGGTTTAGCACCTCTTTTAGTGGTTTCTTCAAATGCCTTTGTGGAATCATCAACCCATAAAGCAACTACTTTCACAGCATCGCCATGAACGTTAATATGTTCATTGATTTCGCCATCTTGTTTGAGCGGCGTGGTTAATACCAATCTAATTTTATCTTGCCTTAGTACATAAGAAACGCGGTCTTTCATTCCCGTTTCTAGTCCGGCATAGGCTTCTGATTGAAAACCAAACGCCGTTTTATAAAAATGAGCAGTTTGCTTGGCATTACCTACATATAGTTCAACATAGTCTGTGCCATTTAAAGGAAGAAAATCTTCTGCCTCTTCAAATATTTTTTTTAAGCTGTATTCTGTATTCTGTAAATCTTTTAAGTGCTTTATGCCTGCCATAATGTATATTTATTTATCTAACCATGAGGTATGGTAATCGCCTGTATCTATTTTGATTGCTTCTTCTGTAATCATTAGCGGTTTAAAGGTGTCAACCATTACCGCTAATTCTTCAGTTTTTGTTTTTCCTATACTACGTTCCATCGCTCCGGGGTGCGGACCATGAGGTATTCCTGCTGGGTGTAAGGTTACATGACCAATATTGATGTCATTTCTACTCATAAAATCGCCATCTACATAATACAATACTTCATCTGAATCAATATTACTGTGATTGTAAGGCGCAGGAATTGCTTTCGGATGATAATCATACATTCTGGGTACAAAAGAACAAATCACAAAAGCTGAAGTCTCAAAAGTCTGATGCACCGGTGGTGGCTGATGTACGCGACCTGTGATGGGTTCAAAATCATGAATTGATAATTTATAAGGATAATTATAACCATCCCATCCAACCACACTAAAAGGATGCGCCGCATACACATATTCATGTATAACATCTTGTTTTTTAACTTTCAAGATGAAATCGCCTTTATCACTAAAAGTCTCTAGTTCACTTGGCGGATGCATATCGCGCTCGCAATAGGGCGCATGCTCTAAATGCTGTCCAAACCAATTTCTATATCGTTTTGGAGTATAAATAGGATGTTTTGATTCTACAACAAATAGTCTATTGTCTTCAGTATCAAAATTTATTTGATAAATTATACCTCTCGGAATGACAATGTAATCGCCGTATTTAAAATCAATGTTACCTAAGAAGGTTCTAAGTTTACCTGTTCCCTTATGTATAAACAGCACTTCATCAGAATCTGTGTTTTTATAGAAATAGGAGGTAAGTGATTTTTTTGGCGCAGCTAGAGCAATGTAACAATCATTGTTAGCCAAAATAATTTTTCTGCTTTCTAAATAGTCATTTATGGCTGGTACTTCAAAACCTTTAAGGCTCATCGCCTTCATGTTTTTATCGACTGCAATTTTTGGAGCAACGCTATAGGACTTTAGAACCTCTTTGACTTGTGTAGGTCTATGGGTATGATATAATAGTGATGACATGCCATCAAAACCTATGGTGCCAAATAACTCTTCATAGTAAAAATTGCCTTCAGGACTCTTGAAAATGGTATGTCTTTTAGGCGGTGTTTGACCTAATGTGTGATATCTAGGCATAATTAGCGGTTTTTGTAAACGTTAGAAATAGCCTTGATTAAGGCGGTATTTGCTTCACGATTTCCAATAGTTATTCGCGCTCCGTTGGGGGCTCCGAATTTATTGCATGGTCGAATCATGATACCTTCATTCAGCATTCCATCTATAAAATTAGCTAAATTTATTTTTGAATGAATAAATATAAAATTAGCTTGGCTTGGCCAATACATAATTCCTAGTTTATCAAATTCTTTATATAACCACTTCTTTTCAGTTCGAATAAGGTCTTTAGTTTTCTCTAAATGACCAGTGTCTTTTAAGGCAGCTATACCCCCTATCATGGTCATGGTATTAATAATAAACGGGCGTTTGATATTGCCTAAATACTCGGCAATTTCAGGTGTTGAAAAGGCATAGCCTAATCGTATACCTGCTAAACCATAGGCTTTTGAAAAACTGTGCACCCCAATAACATTCTTATTTTCTTTAATATAATCATAGGCTCTTGGAAAATCAAAGGCATCTGCAAAATGAAAATAAACTTCATCATAAACCACAATGACATCATCAGGCAAATTATTTATTAAATAGTCAATACGTTTTTTATTCGTGTAGGTGCCCGTTGGGTTATTAGGATTTGTAACAAAAACCAATCTCGTTTTATCATTAACTGCAGCTAAAATTTTTTCTATTTCAAGGGTGTAATCATCAGGGTTTAAAGGAATATTAACCACTTTAGCCCCTTCGTTTTCAATCATACTCTCATAGGCCACAAAGGTAGGATGACTAATAATACATTCTAAACCAGGTTTCAAAAAGCCACGGGTTATTAATTCTAAGGCTTCAATGCCACTGTTTGCGGTAACAATATTTTCGCTGGTTAATGATGGGTATGATTCGCAAATAGCATTCTTCAGTTGATGGTCATCACGAAAATCATATTCGTGAAGGTTTTGAATGCAATCCGCAATGGCTTTTTGAGCCATAGGAGACGGACCTAAAATATTTTCATTTGAAGAGAGCTTCCAGATTTTTTCAACCTGTGCTCTGTTTTTGACTTCCTCTCTAGTAATACCACCAGCGTAGTCCTTTTTTTTGATATACGATTTAAAAATTTCCTTGATATTCACATCGATAAAAATACTGCTAAATGAATTTTGAATGTTTAATTTTACTAGACAATACTATATATATAGTGATTATCACTTTTTTATTGTAATAAAATAGATAATTTTACTTGTATTAGTAATTAAAACGGTTGATTTTAATAAATTAAACTAGATGAGAGAAAAGTTAGATAGTACCGATATAAAAATTTTAGAATTACTTCAACAAGATGCTAAAATAACAGCTAAAGCCATTGGCGGGCAATTA
This sequence comes from uncultured Flavobacteriaceae bacterium, assembly GCA_937929935.1. Taxonomy (GTDB): domain Bacteria; phylum Bacteroidota; class Bacteroidia; order Flavobacteriales; family Flavobacteriaceae; genus Maribacter_C. The sequence continues at coordinate 9,804 of CALFUL010000004.1, forward strand.
AATCTAACTCCAACACCTGTTTTTGAACGGATTAAAAAACTAGAAAAAGAGGGCTATATTTCAAAATATATTGCAGTTTTAAGTGAGCGTAAATTAGGTTTAAAACAAACTGCTTTTATAGGTGTAACGTTAAAAGGTCATACGCGTAGTTATCTCGAAAAATTTGTTTCAAAGGTTATTGATTTTAATGAAGTACTAGAATGTTATCAAGTAACTGGTAGTTATGATTTTATGCTCAAAATTGTTTTAAAAGATATAGAGGCGTATCAAACTTTTATTGAAACCAAACTATCTCTAATTCCTGAATTAGGAAATGTTTACACCTTCATCGCAATTAAAAAGGGCAAACAAATCAATAATCTAGATTTAAGTTTTTTAAAAGACGAGCTTTAGTTTTTAGGTACACTTTTCGCTTTTCTATTTTTTCATCCGCAGTAAAACACCTCTTTAGACCTCAAAAACGTTTTTTAATGAATTATACCTGCTGTTTTAAGCTGTTCAAAAAATCTTGTCTTTTATTTCTAGCTACTGGTAGCTTGTGGTTTTTAGCTAAAACAACATAGCCTTCGTTAAGGTATTTTTCAATGTAGCTTAGGTTAATTAAGTGTGATTTGTGAATCAAATAAAAAGAATGATTTTCTAGTAGTTTATTAAAATAACCAATACTGTGAGAGCTTAGAATTGATTTTCTATCTATAAAATGAATATTGGTATACCCACTATCACCCTGAAAATGAATGATATTTGAAATTTGAACAAATTCTAACCCAAGTTGTGAAGGAACCACAATTTTTTTATGTTGAAATGTTTGAACATTTAAATTTTCAATAAGCAATTTATTTTTTTTCAAAGCTGACCTTTCTTCAATGTTAACAACAGCCTTATTTACGGTTTGAATTAATTCATCATTAGAAACAGGTTTTACTAAATATCCAATAGCACAATGTTTAATAGCTTCGATTGCATAATTATCAAAGGCGGTAACAAAAATAATTTCGAATTCAGGATTCTTTATTTCTGCCAACACATCAAAACCACTAAGTTCTGGCATGGCAACATCTAAAAACACCAATTGCGGCTTCAGACTATTGATGAGGTTAATAGCTTCTTTAGGGCTTTGAGTTTCAGCAACAATATTTATGTTAGGACAAAAGCGTTCAATTTTATCCTTTAAAATAGCCAGTGCTTTGCGCTCATCATCTATTAATATAGTAGTAATAGTTGTCATACTATCAGGTGTTTAAAGGTTAAAATTACTAAAGTTCCTTCTTCGTTATTTATGTTTGATCTATCCTCAATGATATATGAAATTTCCCATTCTTTACTCAGGTTCAATAAATCTAATCGCTCTTGCAATACCGCTGAAGAATTCGATTGGTAGTTCTTTGATGAATGTTTATAAATCTTTTTTGCTTTATGAATACCAATACCATCATCTTTTACAGTTACTTTAATAGTGTTTTCATCTAATTGAATGAAATCTACCTCAACCATTCCGTTTCCTTGTTTGTGAAATAGTCCATGATTCACTGCATTTTCTAGAAGCGGTTGTAATAACATCGATGGAATGAATTGTTCTTCTTGATCAATATTTTCACTGACAGTAATTTTAAATTCCAATTTTTCTTCAAACCTCAATTTCTCAATTTCTAAATAGTAGGTCAATAGCTCTAGTTCTTCTTCTATCGCAATTGTTTGACGTCTTGAATATTCAAAAAATAATCGAATTAGTTTAGAAAATTTCACTAAATAATCTTCTGAAAGTTCTACTTCTTTACGTTGTATAAAGTATTGAATTGCGTTTAAAGAGTTATGTACAAAATGCGGATTCATTTGACTTCGTAAGGCTTGAAGTTCTAGGCCTACAAGACGTTTATCTTGTTCGGCCTTATTACGTTCTTTATTACGAATTCGTTTTTTTAGTAATGCGATTAAAGCTATTAAAAAACAAATGGCAAGTAATCCGAAACAAAATAAAGCTAGTTTTGTTTGCCACCATTTGGGTAATACGTTTAAATACTTTTTAATGTTTCCAACATTACCATGCTGGTCTGTTCCTCTTACTTCTATTGTGTATAAATCAGGAGATAGGTTCGTAAAGTTTAGGGCTTTTGATGCTGTACTCGTCCAATCGCTTTGATTTGGCAACAATCTATATTCATATTTTAAATTTTCTTGGTTGCTGTAATTTTGTGATGCGAAGGTTATCGCAATAAAGTCACGTTTTTTATTTTCAAAATTTATTGTATCTGCTTGAGATTTAAAATAAAGTTTTGGTGGTTGTTCATAAATTTCACTTTTTAAATTAAGTTTGGCCAAGCCAATATCACTAGCGGCAAACAAAAAGTTATCTTCTAAATAAATATCATTCGTGTTGTTTTGCAATAAACCATCAGCCTCATAAAAGGAGTCAATTATTTTTGATGCTTCAATTGAATCATTATTTAAAGCCACTTTAATCGCACCTTTTTGAGTAGCTAACCATAGGTCATTATTTTTATAAATAATGCGTTGAACGCTTAGACCATCCGTATCTTTTAGGTGCTTTGCACCTTCTTGGTTATAGCAATATATTCCACGCCCATCTGTACCAACCCATAAATGGTCATTTGATGCGGTCATTGTTTTTATAGGCGTATTTACTAAATCACTATTTATGAATGGTTTGACCAATGAATCTTTTTCTAACCTGTGTAAACCATCGCTTCCTGAAAAATATAGTTCCTCATTAAAAACTATACTTTGTGACAATCCAGATTTTGTAATTTTTATTTTATTTTTATTATTTTCTTTTTCTACAATGTAATTGGCGCTTACGAAATAGTCAATATTGTTAAAATGAGTTATATCTTTAAATGAGTAATGCTTTTCTGCATCACTTCCACGTATGGTTTTTAACTCAATTTGTTTTACGTTGTTATTGGTGTATTCGAAACTTCTTAACCCTGAAATTAAGTAATTTGGATTCGATTTAATTTTATAGATTTCGCCGTTTGAAGATCCTATATTTTTAACAATACCCTCAAAACTATTTTTAGATTTTGAATACTTGTAAAAACCATCATTATTAATACCAGCAATCAATTGATGATTTATTACACCTAATTTTTGAGTTTTCTTTCCTTGTAAGTAATAATTAGATTGTAAATGCGTATTTGGTATATAGGTAACACCGCTTGTAAAATCAGCTAACCATATATTACCGTTGCTGTCTTTATAACTTATTCTATTATTGGGAATTTTTGGAAATGAGTAGGAATCAACATGCTCTAAATCATAATTAAAAATGAGCAAATGCCCTGGTATACTAACTTGTATTTCATTTTTAAGTCCTTTGCATTTAAAATAATTAATAATTTCTAAGTCTGTATAGGTATCAAAAGATATGTATTTAGCTGTTTTAGACTTGAAATTGGTAAATATAAATCCTGCATCAAAAGCATTAAAGGAAACATTTTTGTAAAGTGAACCCCTATTATCAATTCTGTGAGTGGTATAGGAATCTGGTAATTTTTGTTCTATTGATGTTATGTAATCTATATTATAATTATAAAAATGAATTTCTGCTTGAGAGAATAGTGCTAACCCATTATTATCAGGATTAAAGACCGCAGAACGTTGATAAAACTCTTTTTTTTTGGTTTCTTTTAATAGCTTCTCGTTAATTTGGTATTGGTTTAATTTGGTATATATACCAGCCGATTTAATCTTGTTTTCTTTAACCGCTTGCATGCCATAAGCGCTATAAAACGAGATGCTACCCTTGTCTTTATAAATGTAACGCGGTGAGATTACTTTTTTATCAGCCGTTTGAAGCTTGTAAATGCTATCGTTTAGAATATAGCCTTGATAACTGCTTTTTGAGAAATACCATAATTTACCTTGAGCATCTAACTCTAATAACCAAGTATCGTTATTAGGTAGGCCATCTTGAATGGTAAATGTTTTAAAGGTTTCGCCATCAAATTTTGCCAGGCCTCTATTGGTAGCAAACCACATAAAACCATCAGCATCTTCTTGAATGTCATAAATATGGTTACTGGGTAAGCCTTGTTTTGTGGTATAGCGTATGGGTTCTTGGGCAAAAGTTATAGTCCAAGAAAATAGTAAGGTCAATATGGCTAGTTGTTTTAGCACATTCTCAAGATATGTGTTTAATTTTGTTCATCCAATATAATTCGAGAGATGATTTCTTTGGTGTTGAACTCTCTTCGAATTAAAGCTGTTAAATCGATTTTGATTATTTAAACAAAAAACCCATTGAAATTAATCTCCCCCAAGATCTCAATCAACAGGCTTAAGCAATTCTTTTTGATTATAAATCTTCTATTCTAGGTTGTTTTAGTTTTTCTTATAATTATATACACGGCAAATTGCGAAAGAATAATTGTTTTAATGAGTGTCACTTCATTAAGTGTTCATTTGAATCTATAAAGTGCAATTTTGGGTTTAAGTGAATCTTATAAAAAAAGTAAATTTTAATGAAGTACTGTAATAAAGTAACTTTTGAAATAGTAATGCTGCTATTTTGAAGAGGTTACTTGCCAATACAGTATCTTCTTTCCCCCGTAAACATTGGGGTAGGGGCGTTCGAGGTGGAAAATAGGTGAACACTTTTGTTTTCTTTTAGTCGAATAATGGTTTCCATGATTATTGTTTTGTGTCTTCCATGGGATAATGAATACTCTCGTATGCTTCAACAATGTCCGAAACTTTTAGAAATTCCTTAGCTAATGGACTATCCAAAGGTGTATTGTCATTAACAATATTAATCAACTCTTCTAATCGAAAATTTGCTTTGATATACTGCTTGTGGGTGACTTCGGAGTTGAGGTTCATATAACAACAATATCTTACAATATTATGAATTTCATACAATTTTAGGGGTCGAACTTTTCAGAAGAAAAGAAGTGAACAGATAGTTTAAAAATAAGCTAGACAATACTGTAAACCTTTTACCTTGTGCGCATCTTTACTGCGCACAAGGTAAAAGGTTTACATATGCAATGCAACTAAAGTTATTTAAACTTATTAAAGAATGTCCAGTTTTTTAGTAAATAAACTGGACATTTTAAATATATTTGTGTAATTATTTTGTAATGAAAACCTCTGAATATATTGAAGATAAGATTAATAAGTTGCCTAAAGGGTATGTGTTTACCTATATGGATTTTATGAATGAGGTGACTAGGAGGGAAGCCATCATTAAACATCTGAATAGAATGGCTGCTTCCGGTAAGATAAATAAACTATCCAAAGGTAAATACTTCAAACCGCAAGAAACTGTATTCGGTTCTTTGTTGCCAGACCAGCGTCAAATCGTAAAAGACTTGTTGGAGGAAAATGGAAAGCTTGTTGGCTATATTACGGGTTACAGTATTTATAATTTATTAGGTCTTACCACTCAAGTGAGTAGCGTAATACAAATTGGTAAACGAGAGATAAGGCCATCATTTAAAAGAGGTCGTTTTAAAATTGCATTCATCAAACAAAAGAATACGATTAATAAAGAAAATATTCCTTTGCTGCGATTGCTAGATGCAATACGCTATATCAAGAAAATACCAGATACCACTATCGATAAAAGTTGTACCCGTCTTATGGTGTTATTGCGCGAGTTGAAAGCTAATGAACAAAAACAACTCGTAAAACTAGCTTTCAAATATTCACCGGCAACTAGGGCATTGTTGGGTGCATTATTAAGAGAGATTGATTGTAAAGAAGAAACTGAAATAAGAGATCTTCAAGATACTTTAAACCCTATAACGGTTTATAATCTTAGTATTTCTAAAGATGTATTGTCAAATGCCAAATACTGGAATATAAAATGAGGTTGCACGAAAACAAAGAACTTTTCGAACAGGCGGTAAAAGCTACTGCGGAACGAATGGGTATATTGGATATTTATATCGAAAAAGATTACTGGGTTTGCTATGCCTTAAAACTTATTTATGAAAGCGATATCAAGCATGAAGCTATATTTAAAGGAGGCACGGCATTATCAAAGTGCTATCAATTTATTGACCGTTTTTCCGAAGATATCGATTTAGTGGTATTACGTAGAGAGGAAGAGACAGGTAATCAACTAAAGAACAAACTTAAAAAAATAACCAAATCAATTACTGCTCCATTGGTCGAAGTGGGTATGGAGGGAATCACCAATAAAATGGGAATGATTCGAAAGATAGCTTATAACTATCCAAAAACCTTTAAAGGAAATTACGGGCAGGTAAGAGATGTAATTATCATAGAAGCAACATGGCTTGGGTATTTTGAACCATATTCTGGTAAAGTACTGAATACCTATATCTATGATATGATGGTTGCTACCAATCAGAAGGGCTTAGCCGAAGAATATAACCTATTGCCCTTTGAAGCTCTTGTATTAGATTCTATAAGAACACTTTGTGAAAAAATAATGAGTTTGGTAAGGTTTTCACATACCGAGACTCCAATAATAGATTTGAAGGCTAAAATCAGACATATTTATGATATTCATCAACTATTGAAAGATGAAACGGTTCTTGCGTTTTTTAATTCAGATGATTTCGATACAATGTTATTGAAGGTAGCCGCCGATGACGTGCAAAGCTTTAAGAACAATAACGATTGGTTAAGGCATCACCCAAAAGAGGCTTTAATTTTTAAAAGCCCTGAAGAAACTTGGAACAAACTTAAAGAGACCTACCAGAATGATTTTAAGTTTTTGGTTTATGGGGAACTGCCAAATCAAGAGGATGTTCTAAATACTATATTAAAAGTGGCACAACGTACACTTATTGTTAAATGGTCTATAACTATTTAAATAAGGACTATCTCTTAAAGTTTACAACTTGAAATTTTTTAATATAAGCTTAAAATTTACTATACTTTTCCATTGAAAAGAATATGTATACACCTAAAACAGCATAAACAAACATACCCGCTATGAATAGCATGAACCAAAGCTGCTGCATTTAGGTGTAAAATCATACGAACACCATAAACTATTATGAAACTTTCATAACCCAAATACCAACAGCAGAAAACCTTTAAACAATTTTAAAAGGGTCACTACTTGTCTAGAGTTAGAACTTGACCTACGAAAAAACCCCACAAATTTTTGCAGGGCGATCGCATGCATTTGCATATTCAACTAACATTAATTATAACTGTGTATGTCCTTTTCTATGCGTCATTGTTTTAAGCTACATCTTGAATTTAATAAATACTTCATGTGTTCCGTTCGATACAGCTTGTACCGGACTGTCAAAAGGAGTCTCGTAGGCATAGCCCAAGTCGATCCAATCCGCGGCATTGAAAAGAAGGAGCCCTCCGATACCCTCGTTCAGCCTATAAGAAGCTCCCAACTCGATTTTTTGATTGAAGCTTAGTGCTACTGTAAAGTCTAGCGAAAGTGGTGCGGCCTTCACGTAGCGTGCCATTGCCGATGGCTTAAAGGTTATATTGCCACCAAGGCCAATATCATACCCCCCTGCTAGGTACATATGAGTTCTACTATCCCCTAATTTTATTTGTCCATCATTCTGCTCGAGCCTTTCTGTGGTCGTAATATTCGGTACTGAAAAGGCAAGAAAGTATCGCTCTCCTTTAAGTTGTAACCCCGCTCCGATAGCTGGCTTAAAACCTCCTTCGATATTCAATAGCGAAGGATCTTGAGATAGCCCGAAATTCGTGAGTCCTGCTGTATTGGCATTATATGAATTCGCCCCTGCCTTTATTCCGAAGAAGAGGTTTGTTCTATCGTTTACCTTCAACCGATACGAAACGTCTACGGCGATTGCCGTTTGTTGTTCGATGAATGTGCGGTCATTGATGACCGAAACACCTAGGCCAATGTTGTTGCCCAATCCTGTTGAAAAGAAGGCGGTCTGGGTTTCAGGTGCACCTTCTACGCCAGCCCACTGACTTCTAAAATTAATGCCAAGTTCTGCTCCGTTGCCAGAGAGGGTTCCTTCAGGCTCCGTATGGCTGCCGGCAAAAGCGGGATTGACCAAATTCATGTTGTACCTGTAGAAGGTGCGGTTAGGGTCTTGTTGTGCCACTGTCGTCAGGCCGACCATTAGCACTGAAGAACAAATTATATTTTTAAGTAGTCTCATTCGAACGTTTTTTTTTAAGATTTTTTAATCACTATAAGCGGAGTCAAGATTATCATCTTAGCTAAAAAGTATCTCGACCGCGCTCGATGTGATCGGTTATTTTTTTAATAGTTGATGAATATCCACCCATCTTGAGGAGTTCCGCCATCGCCCAGGTCAATCACATAGTAATACGAACCCGGAGGTAGTTTTTCGCTATTATCTTTATAAAAAGCCTCCCAATTGTTTTGATACCCGCCGGCAGAGAAGACCTCATGGCCAGAACGGTTATAGACTTTCACCACATTGTTTGGATAGTTCTCAATTCCTTCGATTACCCATGCATCGTTAATGCCATCCCCATTTGGAGTAAATGCTTGTGCAGGATTAATTGTTGAAATACTTCCTACTTCACCATCTTTGTCACAGTTTGCATCACATTCCCCATCACCATCGGTATCGATATTGGTATCGGGAGTTCCATCCCCATCAGTATCACAGTTTAGGTCACAAGTACCGTCATTGTCAGTATCGACGTTCACGTCAGGAGTTCCATCTCCGTCGGTATCAATGTTCGTATCCGGTGTACCATCGCCATCGGTATCACAGTTAAGGTCGCAAGTACCGTCATTGTCGGTGTCGATGTTCACATCGGGAGTTCCATCGCCGTCCGTATCGATATTCGTATCCGGTGTTCCATCTCCGTCGGTATCACAATTAAGGTCGCAAACGCCGTCATTGTCGGTGTCGATGTTCACATCGGGAGTTCCATCGCCGTCCGTATCAATGTTCGTATCCGGTGTTCCATCGCCATCAGTATCACAGTTTAGGTCACAAGTACCGTCATTGTCAGTATCGACGTTCACATCGGGAGTTCCATCTCCGTCGGTATCGATATTGGTATCCGGTGTTCCATCGCCATCAGTATCACAGTTAAGGTCGCAAGTACCGTCATTGTCAGTATCGACGTTCACGTCAGGAGTTCCATCTCCGTCCGTATCACAGTTCAAGTCACAAGTACCATCGCCGTCTGTGTCGCAATTAACAGTACATCCTGGATCCGTATCTAAAGCAAAACTAATTGTAGTATCATCAGTTATATTGGTACCATTTAAAGTTCCGGTTACCGTTACCGATTCTACTAATAAATTACTATAGGTAGCCGTGTATGTTCCATTTCCATTGTCGGTCACACCACTCACAAGAATAGCATTTCCTGTAACTGCCAATACTACAGCCTCACCTCCACTAGTAATCAGATTACCGTTGGCATCTGCCAACTGCACTGTTACCGTAGACACATCTGTTCCGTTGGCATCAACAGGTCCTGTCGCTGTGATAGTTGTATTGACATTCGTAGCACTTGGATTCGAATTATCCGCTTCAAAGACTACAGAAGCATCTCCTGTAGTTATGGCATTGCCATCTACTGTTGCTGATATCGTTACCGTTTCTGAAGAAGTATTACTAAAGTAAGCCGTATACGTTCCATCTCCATTATCGATTACGGTACCTACTTGAGTAGCATCGCCTGTAGCAGTAACCACTACCGTTGCTCCACCTACCGTTAATAAGTTCCCATTAGTATCTGCTAAAGTTACTGTTACCGTTGTGGTAGCAGTACCATCTGCTACTACTGGGTTCGTTGCCGCAATTGTTGTATTTACATTGCCTGCAGCTGGATTTGTATTATCTGCTTCAAAGACTACCGAAGCATCTCCTGTAGTAATGGCATTTCCACCTACTGTTGCGGAAATTGTTACTGTTTCTGCCGTAGTATTACTAAAGGTTGCTGTGTAGGTGCCATCTGCATTATCTACTACAGTGCCTACTTGTGTCGCATTACCTGTTGAAGTAACTACTACCGTAGCTCCTCCTCCAGTTAATAAGTTCCCATTAGCATCTGCTAAAGTTACTGTTACGGTACTCGTTGCTGAACCATCAGCTACTACTGGGCTGGTTGCTGCAATTGTGGTATTGGTATTCGTAACACTTGGATTCGAATTATCTGATGTAAATTCAATAGTTGCATCATCTAAAATCGCTTGACCATTTACAGTTCCTGTAATGGTTACCGTTTCGGCTACCGTATTACTAAAAGTAGCTGTATAGGTTCCATCACCTTCATCGTTTACTAATCCTACCTGAGTGGCACTACCAGTAGTAGTTAATACTACTGTAGCCCCACCTGCTGTAAGCAAGTTACCATTAGCATCTGCTAAAGTTACCGTAACAGTACTTGTTGCTGTACCATCAGCTACTACTGGGCTGATAGCCGTTATTGTAGTATTACCATTATTTCCATCTGGATTCGAATTATCCACACTAAACACTACCGAAGCAGGACTTCCATTCACTACGGCTACTTCTGCAGTACTCACATTATTATCGGTATCTACCGTGGCCGTTACTTGTACTGTTTCAGCAATTGTATTTGTAATGTCTATTTGAGCTAATCCATTGGCATCAGTAACTGCGGTTAACGAAGTTGCTGTAGCGCTACCTGTTAAAGCAAAGGTTACTTGCACTCCTGCCGCTACTAAATTATTACCTGCTGCATCTTTTAATTGTACAGAAACTGTTTCTGTTTCAGTTCCATTAGCTAAGGCAGCTCCATCTGTTGTTGTAATTTCTGTTCCTGTAGCCGCTACATCAATACTATCATCATCTGATAGCGTAATAGTTGCATTATCTACATTAATAGTTCCTACACTTGGATTGGATATGGTTGCAATTATCGTTTCATCTCCTTCTATTTCAAAATCATTTGCTGCTGCAATCGTTACTGTTGCACTTGACGTTCCATCAGCAATGGAATAGGTTGCATCTCCATTAAAATCTGTACCGTCTGCTGCTACTCCACTATAGGCAATATCACCAGTAATGGCAGCCCCTGTACTATTTAAAGCACCACTCACTACGCTTACTATGAAATCTCCATCTGTAGCAGGTTCAGAAGCAGCTGTTCCGGCTGCAATACTTACTGCTAAATTGGTAAAGTCATCATCAATTATAGTCATTGTTGCCGTTATCTGACCTCCATCAAAAGAATCGTCAGACAAGGCATCATTAACTGTTGCTGTTACTGTTATATCAAAATCTCCAGTAATATCCGTATCATCAATTCCAGTAAATGTAATGGGTTGCGAAATATTCCAATTGGCATTGGTAAAGGTCATTTGTACTACCGAAGTGGTTCCTTGTAAAGGATCTGAAACTACATAATCAATCACCACATCAGTTATTGGCTGCGAACCTAATACTACACCTACTGTAACTGTTCCTGCATTTTCATCCACCACATAAGGACCTGCAGTTGTAAGTGTTGGTCCCACCACAATATCTTCATTTGGTAAATCTACCGTTACTGTTTGGTCTGCTAATGAGTCAAAATTGTCATCTGATCCAGCATCGTTTACCGCTACTGTTATAGACGTACTTTGATCTACTACTGCTGGATCATCAACTCCTGTTACTGTAATCGTTTGTGGGGTATCCCAATTTGCATTAGTAAAGGTCAGTACTGATAAGTCAACCGTAGCTTCTAAAATATCTAAACTTGTAATATCGAACACCACATCACTGTCTGGTTGTGTATTCAATACTACTGTAAATGTACCAGTACCGCCATTCTCGTTCACTATTAATGCTAATGGCGACACGGTAAAACCTGCTGTATCATCATCTGTTAAGGTAATGGCTACGGTTTGGTCTGCTAAAGCATCAAAATCATCATCTGATCCGGCAGCATTTATCGCTGCTGTTATGGTAGCGGTATCGGCGGCAATTACATTGTCATTCACTCCCGTTACCGTTACAGTTTGTGGAGTATTCCAATTAGTAGTATTAAAAGTTAACGAGGTAACATCTGTTGTTGCTTCTAAAGTATCATCAGAATTAATGTCTATTACCACATCGGTTACTGGTTGTGCTGTAAGCACTACTGTAAACGTTCCTACTCCTCCATCTTCTGCTAATGTTAAAGCTGTTTCACTAACTGTAAAACCAACTGTTTCATCGTCTGTAATAGTATAAATATGCTGTGTAACTGTTCCTAAACTTAGGTCACCTGTTGGTGTTTCTAAGTTTAAAACTATCGTTTCATTAGCATCTATAAAGCTATCATCTGTAATACCTAAAGTTGGTATTGCAATAGCGGTTGCTGATGTTCCATCATAAACTCCTGTTGGGATATTTACTACTTGTACGCTTGTAAAGATAAAGTCGCTACCTACGGTTGCTGTTGAAGAAACATCTAGAGCAACATTAATGGTAGAAGCATTTACCACTTCGCCTGTAAGGAAAAGTGTTGGAAGGTTACCTCCGGTTGCTTCTGCATCATTTGCTGCAGCACTGTTAAATTCAACAGTTACTGAATCATCATTGTTTATTGTATATGTTGATGTAGTATCCGCTCCTAAAACTAATTGACCAGTTGGAGCACTTAGTTCAAAATCAATCGTTTCATTAGGCTCTACCGCATTTTCATCTGTTATCGACAATCCTGTTATGGCAATTCCTGTGGCAGCCGTGCCATCATAAGTAGCTGCGGGCACATTAACCACTTGTGGAGAAGTAAACGCAAAATCGCTTCCTGCAACAGCATCCCCTCCTGTAACAGAAACGGTTATTGTTGAAGCGACTGTGGTCGTTCCATTGATTAGAAGCACTGGTAAGTTTCCTCCTATTGCTTCTACATCACTTGACGAAGCACTGATCGTTACCTCTACATCGTTATTCGTAAATGTATAGCTTGTCGCTTGTGAAGCTACTGCTGCATAAGCTGCATCAGAACCTGCCACATCTATGGCCATAGTAATATCGGCAGTATCATCACCTAAATTGGTATCTTCTACACTTTGTACCGTTACGGTTTGTGGGGTATCCCAATTCGCATTGGTAAAAGTTAATGTCGCTATAGCTACGGTTGCTTCAGCGGTATCGCTTGAAACTACTGTGACGACAACATCCGTAGCAGGTTGTGCCGTAAGCACCACCGTAAAGGTTTCTGTAGTACCTTCTGGCGCTGTTGTATTTGTAGCTACTACTGATAGATTAGGTATATCATCATCCGTAAAGGTGGTATTGACCGCTTGGTCAGATAAAGCATCAAAAGCATCATCTGAAGCGGCATCGGTTACACTTATCGTAATAATAGAGGTATTATCGCCAATAGCACTGTTATCAATTCCTGTAACCGTTACTGTTTGCGGTGTATCCCAATTGGCATTGGTAAACGTTAGGGTAGACAAATCTACTGTTCCTTCTCCAACAGCACTAGAGACTACACTAAACGCTACGTCGGTAAGGGGTTGTGCATCTAATACTACGGTAAAAGTACCTGTTCCGGCATTTTCTGGTACCGTTAAATTAGTTGGTGTTACGGTAAATGCCGCGACATCATCGTCGGTAATCGTATAGGCATTTCCAAAGTTTAAAGTTGTATCTCCGTTTGCATCATTGTTACTCACTCCTGTAGGTAAATTATCAAAAATGAATACCACTGTTTCGTCGCCTTCTACTAAATCATCATCTACCAAGGTAATTCCTGATAGGTCTAACGATGTTGCCGTAGTCCCATCAAAAGACGTATTTGCTGGAATGGTTACTGTTATTGGGAAGGTAAATCCATAATCGGCAGCCGTAGCGGTACTTGCTGGATTTGCAACTAGATCAAAAGTTAAAGCTACTGGTGTTTCTCCTTTTACATAAAACTGCGGGAGATTATCAGCGGTAGCTTCATCGGTTGATGCGCTTGCGTTAGACACAAATTCTATTATTATCGCATCATCATTCGTAATGGTTGCTACTGTTGTGGCTTGTGTAGTCCCTAAGGATACATTCCCTGATGGATTGATTAAGGCTAACTCAATCGTTTCATCAGCTTCAATAACTTCATTATCTATTAAAGTAATGTCTACGGATACTGTTCCTGCTGTGGTATAATCATCCACTGGAATAGTTACTGTCGTTGGATCTGCAAAGGTATAGTCGGTAACTATGGTAGCTGTTCCTCCTGTGACATCGATATCTATGGTTTCGGCTGCTGTAATTTCTGCTCCTGAAACGGTAAGATTTAACGTAATCGTTCCTGCATCTTCATCTTCTGAATACGTTGCACTATCAAAATCTACTGTAAGTTCATCATCATTGGTAATCGTATATATATGCGTATCTATTAATGTACCACTAGTAACTTCTTGAATAGTTAATCCTGGTTGGGCATTTGATAAACTGATATCTATAGTTTCATCGGCTTCAACCAAGCTTTCGTCTGTAATCGCAAAGCTTACAGCACCTGGTGAAGAATCGAGCACCAGATTAACATCTGTTAAAGTAGTATCGCCAAATGCCGCGGTTCTAAAAAAGTAGGTAGTCCCTTGAACAAGAATAAATGTATATGTTTTTGAAGAAGTTGTTTCCGTTATAGGATCACCAAAACCATCAAAAACATCATTTGAACCTGAACTTGTTCCCACTGTTACAAATCCTTCAGGCGCCCCTGCTCCTGAAGAGGAAAAAGTGGCTGCTGAAAGCGTAAGACTATACGTACCTGAAGTAGTAGCTGTAAACGTTTTTAAGCCTTCTTGAATTAAGCCATCATTTACAATTGAAGGGTAGTTTTCATTAAACTGATTGACCGGAGCCAAATTTAACCCCGCCAATGCTAAAGGTGTAGCTGCCGTATAAGTTCCTGCTGGAATACTAACCCCGATAGTTTGTGGTAAAGCTGCTGTATTGCCTCCAAAGGTAAAATCAGTACCTAAAGTAGCTGTACTTGCTCCATTGATTACTACATCAATATTTGTATCTGTATGTAACGTACCGTCTAAAAGTAGACTTGGTAGGTTTCCTCCTGTAGCTTCTACATCATTAGCCGTAGCCAATTCAAACTCTATACTTGTTGTTTTTTGTGCTAAGGTAAAATACGTTGTTCCTGGTAAAGCTAAACTTACCGTTCCTGCAGCAGAAAGTGCCGTTTCGGTTGTTCCTGTAGTAGCACTAAAATCGCCATCGGTAGTTCTGGTCAATAATATCCAGGTATCGTCATAGTCATCAAACTGTAAATTAACGGTACCAACGGTACCCGTATTTACCGATTTCCATTCTCTTGCAGCTCTTGTAAAATATTTAGTAGCATCTAAATCGGTTGCAATTGCATCTGCTACTGCACCGCTGGCACCATCATTACCAATAACTAAAAATTGTCCATCAGTTAACGAAGCGTGCGTACCATTGGCACCTGTAAAATTGGTATCGTTTGATAGGGTTAAAACCGCTCCTGTATTTACAGATTTAGAAATCTGTTGATCTAAAGATGAGTCATCATCTTTGGCAATACCAAAGACATCATTAGGATAGGTTGCCAGATTATACACCGAACTTCCTGCAGCATCTACATAATCCACTATGGCAGCATCTAAAGTAATCCCATATTTAATAGCTAAATAGGATTGAATTTGTTGTTTATTGGTTGCACCATTATCCGTGTCATACGCTATGAACTCCGCAATGTCACCATTAAAGTAAGAAGGTGCACCAGCATTGATGGCACTACCGATACGAGTAACACCAAGTGACTGAGATTCTCCAGTAGCATCAGAAGCAATAACAGCACCGTTGATGTCTATTGCTTGATTGGTATTACTAATACTGTTGAAATAGCTAGCTACGTGTGGTTCCCCTGCGGTAAGGCCGGAAGGACCTGATACTCGATTGTCACCTACAGATGAGATTATATCAAAGTAAATATTTCCATCAGGATAGATATGGTGGCTATGATATCTAGCAAAGTCACCATCACTAAACCCAAAGATTGAGTTAGCCTGTCGTACATCTTCACGCGCTACCAAGAAAATGTTTGTTTCGTTTGATAGTCCAGAGGCAAACGGTGCAGCAAGGTTGGTCATTTGATCATTTGTACCATCAAAGTCCATCACCGGGTTAAAGTTAAGGCTGTTTGTCTCTAGTACTGGTTGTTGTCCTGCCACCGCAGTCACGTCATGATCGTTTCCGGATTGATCCTCCCAAAGCGCTGGTGCTGCATCAGTGTCGGCTTTTAGCCAAAGATCTGATCCAGCTACACCTCCTGGAGTCGCAATAGCACGTACTGATAGATTGTCTATTGCAAGATCTGTATTAGTAGTAGTCGTTGTTTGGTCGGTAAAGCTAATAGTCATTCCTGTATTATTAGCTGTAAATACGAACTCTCTAAGTTCTCTTATATTGGTAACAGCCGGCGGTTCGAATGTTTGAGAAAAAACAGGTGCTCCCGGATTGCCTGTAGGGTAAACCTGCACAAGTACTCTGGCTATTCCTGGTCCATTACCATCTACAAATGCATAATCAAATGAGCCAAAGTAAGTCTCTCCAACTGTTGTTGTAAAATCCTGAGTTAATATTCCGTTTACAGCAGAATCTGCACTACTAAAAAAAGCAACATTGTTCAAACCTGCAAAACTACCTTGCGAAACATTACCTGTGGGATTCCACCCAGAAAGGTCGGTATCTAAACCTGGGTTTACCACTAAATCTGGACCTATTGGGGTTTGGGCTTCAAGCGATGTACTTCCTAAGAATATAAATAAGATGAAGCTTAAGAAGTTTAAAAGTGTACTATTTTTCATAGTTCGTTTGGTGTTTGAAGGTTTTTTTGTAACGTACATTATATAAGGCATTTAAAATAAGGACATAAAAATACTTACATTTATATAAGAAAATTCTTACAATATTGTGAAACGTTCCTTTTTTGTTGTGAAAAAAGCAGATGATGTGGGCAGTATTATCGGTGAAGGGTTTTTTTGTTAGACGCTAGACGCTAGTTGTCGGTTGCGGGTTTCGAGTTTTCGGGTTTCGAGTTTCGGGTTACGGGTTTCGGGTTTTTGGGTTGTTGGTTAATGGTTGTCTGTTGATAGTTGTTGGTTGACTGTTGACTGTTGACTGTTGACAGTTGACAGTTGGCGGGTTAAGGGTGGAGGTTGAGGGGTGTCAGTTGCCGGGTGCTGGGTGTTGTGGTTAGGATTTTGCCTATGAGCAGCGTTACAACGCAACCCGTTTCAGGGTCTAATGGCCAATTCAACATAACATAACATTGATTTTTTGGGTAAGAGGCTGTATTTCTTCATTAAAAATACGCGTCTAAGCGTTGTTATTTCGGTATTTTTCGCCGTATAAATTCAACTTTTTCTCTACCAATCTTTTAGGCCATTTTATATTGGTCTGGCTATACCTGTAGTGGACAATTATAGTGCTAGGTATCTCGCTATCTATTTGGGAAAGTCGCTCAAGGAAAGCGATTCTCTTTGTGAACCAAATACTCCTATGCGGATCAAGTAGGATATAGGGAGCGGGTTCATTGGAAAAATATTGGATAAATGGGCATACCATAGCGATGTGGGGCTCGACTTTTCGCGATTGGGAAAACCTTCCGATTCGCTGTTTATCGAAAGCCACGATTGTTCGTTCAGGGGCGCAGGCCTGAATGCAAGCAGGTTCTTCTTCCTGTTAGTTATACGGGAAAATTTCGATATTTGGAAAGCCGATTGCAATGGCTTTATAACATACAGCTCTTTGGGACATACCTCAACGAGTTTATTGAAATGAATGAAAATAGCCCGAATTCTCTAGTTATGACCGGTACCTAAATATGGGAGAAGGTCACTACAGCGCAAATATCCACAACCCTTTTTTTCAATCTAAAAAAAGTTTAAAACACTTCATCGCCAAGCTTATGCTAAATAGCAAATATTGGTAATTTTAATAGCTTCTACATTTTTATGAAGTACATTTCTTACAAAAAAATAAAATTATATACTAAAAATGAGGTTTTTTTAGTTATAGTTCTAATTTTCAAGATTTCTCAGATCATACTCATATTATTAAAAACACAACTTATGCTAAGAAATACTACACTATTTCTATCCGTACTCGTTTTTATTTTTAGCCTTAAGAGCTATGGGCAACAACATAATGAAGACCTTGGAGCGCTGATACCGGAAGCTACGGCAACCCACATTGCCAAATCGTCCGGCGATTGGTTCAACCCTGCAATCTGGACGGGTAATGAGGTGCCAACCGAGGGTGCCATAGTTTATATTCCAAGTTCGTTTACCATTACTTATGAAGGACAATCTACGGCACATATTTTCGCGATAAGGGTTGATGGCACTTTCATTGCTACACAAAATACAGCAACGGAAACAACCACATTAGTGGTAGATACGTTCATCGGAACACATATGTCAACCGTCAAGTTTAATGCCGACGCTCCAACGGACGGAAAAATCGATGTAACCCTAAAGCCATTCGATATTGAAGTACACAAGGCAAGTATCACTCCACCGACCCAATGGTCCAATACAGCAAGAAATCACTTTTCAGATGGTGCAACGACCTTTAAGGTAGAACGCGAATATGTAGGTGAAAAAAGATACAATAGCTATGACGAAGCTATAGCCGATGCCTCCACAAAAATGGTAGAAATCAGTAGGGAAAACGATAATGACGGACCCGGAGTATTGGGAAGGCATAATTGGGATGCCCAACAACTTTCATTAGGTCTCGTTGTCATGGGCCAACTCGAAATTTTAGGGCAAGAAAAAACGAATATGGTAAAGCTGGGTGCCGATGCCCTAAGAGGACAGCGAAACGTAGTGCTTTCCGAAAACCCAATCGGTTGGGAGGCTGATGACTGGTTGATAATTACCAGGGGAGGAAATATAAATGCTGTTTCCAATGGTGAAGACGAGGTTCAAATTAGCACCATAAATGGCAGCACTATAACGACCACCACCAATCTTAAAAAAAACCATGAAGGTAGACCTCAAGATAATTTACATTGCTATGTGGGCAATTTAACACGAAATATAACTTTTAAGTCGGCAGTTTCCGATAATATTCATCAACGGGGTCATCTAATGGCCATGCACAACGATACCAACATTCAGATTAAAAATGCCGCAATGGTAGACATGGGTCGAACGGACAAGTCACGAATGACCGACGACAGGTACTGGGAAAAATGGATCGAACCCAAAGTTTTCAAATCAAAGATGTCTCCTTTGGGGCAGGAATGTGCACAAATGCAAGAAGCTAGCAAAGATGAAATTACCAACCATCGCGGTCGTTACTCTATCCACCTACATAAAACGGGAGCCAAATTCGGGGCAAATATGGTTGAGGTTACTGGTAATGCAATATGGGGTAATCCCGGTTGGGGAATTACCCATCACGATTCGCATGCCAATGTTTCCGAAAATGTGGTGTATGATGTTATTGGAGCGGGAATTGTTTCAGAAACGGGCAGCGAAACCGGTTTTTGGAATAATAATTTAGTTGTGAAAATTGAAATAGGAAGTAAACAAGACCCTTATATCGCTGCTTTATTTTACGATGATTATTTATATTCGGGTCAAGGTCTGGCCATGAAAGGTAGGGCTGTGGTTTGTAAAGGTAATGTCATTGCAAATGCCAAAAATGGTGTTGGTATTATCAATATGAACCCTGCTATTAATAGTGTCGACCGCGTAGATGCAAAGCAACTAGCGACGGTTCGGCCCGGATTTGAAATCGACCAATTTCCCTTGAGTGTCAATGGGTACAGCGCTGAAGGGGATGGTATAATGCCCGTTGAAGTGGCCCTTATTATGGAAAACACCACAGTAATCGGCTGCACGCAGGCTTTGCGCTCTGTAGAACGGGATATGGGCGTTAATCATGAATCGCGTTCCGTATTCGATGGCTTTTATGCCTGGGGCGTTAATCAAGGGTTATCCATAACCTATCAGGCGGACTATACTTTTCACGATGTATTTATTTCAGGAAGAAACGAATTTGCTTTGGGTGCAT
This sequence comes from uncultured Flavobacteriaceae bacterium, assembly GCA_937929935.1. Lineage (GTDB taxonomy): Bacteria > Bacteroidota > Bacteroidia > Flavobacteriales > Flavobacteriaceae > Maribacter_C. Next base: position 29,732 of record CALFUL010000004.1, read on the forward strand.
TCTTATGGAAACACTCGCACAACCATGTTTTCGATGGTATAAAAATGGTAGACCTCGCCCATGGTATTACCGTTTCCAAACTGGTCGAAAGTGGAAATGGCGAGCTAAAAACGAGAAACAACGGTTTTTCTCCATGGTACTTTATCGATTTGGAATTGGAAAATGTGGGCGAATTCTATGAAATCATCAAAGAAGATGAAACTACCACAACCAGTTACACGGAACATCCTGACAATCCTATTCATTTAAAGGGCAATCGCGATGTGTTTCAACGACCTACCACCTTTACTTTAACCGATAATGCGGACTTGGCGGTAGATTATCAAAACTTGGATTTTAAATTTTCCGTAGACGGAATTGTAAGCGATGATTTAGGTACCTATAAAATGGGTATTGAGCAAGCGCTGGCACAAAAAACCCTTCGCAATGATTATCCAGAAAGGTTATATGAATTTGCTTCTAAAGTGAAGTTTGATGAGTATGTCACTAAAAATGGCGTTTACGAGCATCCCCTTGAAGGGTATAAATATTTTATATTAAATGAAGCCTTACCAAATCGATTAAGCTCAAAATATACCACTTTTCCGGTACGGATAAAAATAGAAAATGCTCCTGAGACGGGTATTTTCGCATCACCTCAAATGGAGCCTTTGACAAATTTCACATCCGAATTAAAACTAGTAAGTATTTCTGCGGATGTATCTCAAAGCAGTACCGCTACCAACGTAGCATATGACGGAAATGCAATCGACTGTGGCCCAGGAAAAGCTATCGATGGTAATAATAATGGTAGAGTGAATGCCCAGATTTTTCAACGGGGCCTTGTTCCACTCGGCAGCTTCTCACAAACCCAGCAAGAAATGAATCCGTGGTATGAGTTGGATTTGAAAGAAATCAGAGATATCTATACCATCGATATCTGGAATCGCGTGAGCCTAAGTGGAACAGCTATTGAAACCCCTGCCGCCGAACTAACAGATTTCTACGTCATGATTTCAGAAGAGCCTTTTACAGATATGACTTTACAAGAAGCGCAAGATTCCGCCAAGAAGACATTTCATATTACGGATAGTGACCTTAGACGTTTTGCATTAAACGATGTAAACACCAAAGGTAGATATATCCGTATTCAAATGAATGGAACGAAAGCCCTGAGTTTGGCAGAAGTTGAAGTAATTGGAAGCGAAAATCTTTGCCAACGCGACGATACACCGCCCACTGTACTGACCAAAGATATTGAAGTGCACTTAGACGAGACTGGAATAGTTGAAATAACCGCAGATGATATCAACGACGAATCTACCGACGGTTGCGGAATTGCTTCTATGGAAGTTGATAAAACTTCATTTACGTGTAATGAAACAGGTGAGAATACTGTATCATTAACGGTAACCGATGTTCAAGGAAACACATCAAGCAAATTGGCAATGGTTACAGTGTTAAGCGCAATGCCTATCATCACCTGTCCAGAAGAACCTTTGGAAATCGAGGTTAATGCCGACGATTCACTGCAACTACCAAATTTTGAATCTTGGGTCGTAGATGATTGTGAATTTACAGTAACGCATACATTAATAATGGGCGATAATGATATAGACGCAACTATTAATCTAGAGGTGATTGATGAATCAGGAAATCAAGTCGATTGTTCTTTTAGTATAACCTTGAAACAGTCAAATACACCTATAAATGTAAATGAAGACAATGATAGTATAAATAACGAAATTGATGAGCAAGAGGAATTTATCACATTAGAGCAGATAAAAATAGCACCAAATCCAGCTCAAGATGTGATTCGTATTTATTCCGGGCAATTCAAGGTAGAATATGTTGAAATATATGATGAAGCTGGTCGGTTGGTTAAGGTTAAAAGTTTCAATGATAATAATTATGATGTAGATATCACCTATTTGGAAACAGCGTCCTATTTTGTAAAGATTTATGTTGAAAATCAAAACATAGTTCGCCAGCTTTTAAAAATGTAGAATACTCAAACTTGTATCGCTTTTTCAAGGCATTTTAAAGCCCTATGAAAACGGCTCCAGGGAGTTATTGTTTATCTAAAGCCATTCTGGAAATGCTGTCCAAAATCCTTTGGCAATAGCCGCTAGGGTTGGTCGATTACAATCATTTGTGAAATTGTTCTACAATAATGGTCTTGGGTTTATGAATTGAGTTTCAAGAAATCAAATTATAAATAAGATAATGATCACTTGAAGTTTAATGATTAGTTTATATTTTCTGACCCCGAAATACGCATATCTGCAATTTTTTAAAAAAAATAGTTAAGATAATAACCTTGTTTTTTTTGGCAAATGAAATAAAGTTTAGGAATCTACAATACTTACTTTTATCACGAACAAATGTGTAGGCAACAACCGTTCTGTTAGGCGGCTGGCTGTTTTACAGGACCATTTTCTTTTTTCAAATTCCTTCAAGGAAAGGTTTCGCTTTTACCCTTTTGATATTCTCGTTAATTTACCTTTTATGAAACTCACTTTAGATTAAAAATCTAGGTTCAATTCAGGAATCAAATTAGCCGCTTCTTTCATTTTTGTATCAATAATCTTGGTATAGATTTCTGTTGTTCGGATTTCTTTGTGTCCTAAACGTTTCGATACAGTATAAATATCCGCACCATTCTCTAGCAGGAGTACCGCATTGGTATGTCTTGCACTATGAAAAGTTATGTGCTTTGTAATACCAGCCTTCATACACCATCTTAGAATCTCGGTGTTGTAAACGGCACCATATTTAAGACCTCTAAAAACGCGGTCACTCTCATTGGCTCTTTTGCCCAAGAGGTTTCTTGATTGCTCTGAAACGTAAAGGTATTCTAGTCCGTCTGTTTTCTTTTGTCTGAATATAATCCTAGAACCTGTATCCTCATCTCTAACCTCCGACCACCTTAATTTATCAATATCGCTCCATCGTAAACCAGTAAGACAACTAAAAATAAAAGCATTCTTTAGTACAGGATACTTACATTCGGCTTGTGACATTGCCTGTAATTCTGAATAGGTAAGGTATTCCCTTGTAGACTCACCTTGCTCAAAACCTTTAACTGACCGCAATACATTTTCTTCCAAATAGTTTTCGGTATAGGCTTCTCGTAAAGCTGCTTTAAATTTGTTGAAGTAGGTGTATTTAGAATTTTGGGATAGTGGGGTACCACTCTTGGTTTTGGCTTTGGTGTTTAGATATCGCTTAAACCCTTTTACAAAATCGGTATCAATGTCTTTTAACTGTTTATGTGGAGGGCAATATTTTTCGATATGTTTTAGAGCTGCATCCCAATTACCATAATTAGCTTTGGTTTCAAAGCGGTCTTCTTTAAGTTTTTCATAATAATCCATGAAGGTTATTTGGCCTTTTTTATCATTCTTTAGTTTGAACTTACCTTGATAGAATTCTGCTTGACGAATGGCAAGAATCTTATCTGCCAGCTTGTAAATTTCTTTATTCTTCCTCCTTTCTTCAGATGTGCTAGGATTTTCTAAGGGATAAAGCTTTAAGTATTCAAACTCACGGTCATATTTATTTACACCATTTTTGTCAATGTGATGTCCTTTATAAAATTCAATAAATAAACTAAGCTTACCGTTTTTAATCTTTTTACTCTTGAGATTTATTTTCATAACTGAGGTGAAATTTTTTCACCTCGAGTATTAAAAATTATGCTGAGGTGAAAATTAGGTGAAATAAATATATAAAAATAGGTGATTAAGAGAAAGAGAAAAGAAGAATAATTTTCAACAATGTATTGATTTATAGATATTTGAAATCAAATAGAACCATATGAGACCAAATGAAATACTTATTTATTTCCCAATACAGAAATTTGCAAATATATTACCGAGTAGATCATCAGAGGTAATTTCTCCAGTAATTTCTCCGAAATGTTGAAGCGCTTGCCGAATATCAATGGCTAACAAATCTCCTGAAACTCCGTCAGAAAGTCCCTCACGAACTTTATTAATTTCTTCTAGAGCCTTTAATAAAGAGTCATAGTGCCGTGTGTTGGTAACAATAGTTTCATTGTTTTTTAGAGCACCTGTATTTACAAAACTAACTAAGGTAGCCTGCAATTCTTCAATTCCGTCGCCTACTTTCGCTGATAAAAATAAAGCTGATTTGAGTTCTTTTTGAATTAAGGCGATGCTATCTTTTGAAAGGCTATCTTTTTTATTAACAACAACAACCAATTGCTTTTGAGGGTATTTGTTTTTTATTTTTTCGATTTCGGTTTTTGTATGCGCTAGGGCATCCGAAGAACTATTCAACTTTTGACCATCAATAAGGTATAAGACCACCTGCGCCTTTTCCATTTTTTCGAAGGTTCTTTGAATACCAATTCCCTCTACAACATCTTTGGTATCTCGAATACCTGCGGTATCAATAAATCGAAACCCAAGTCCGTCAATTGAAATTTCATCTTCAATGTTATCGCGTGTGGTACCTGCAATTTCAGAAACAATGGCTCGCTCTTCATTAAGCAGTGCATTTAGTAGTGTACTTTTACCCACATTAGGTTCGCCTACAATGGCGACGGGAATTCCGTTTTTAATGACGTTACCCACAGCAAATGAATCTATTAATCTTTTAAGAACATGTTGAATACGTTCTAATAAATTTTCGAATTGGGTACGATCTGCAAACTCAACATCTTCTTCTGAAAAATCAAGTTCAAGTTCGATTAATGAGGCGAAATTCATCAGTTCATCACGCAGTTTTTTTATCTCATTACTAAACCCTCCACGCATTTGCTGGATTGCAATTTGATGACTGGCTTCATTGTCTGAAGCAATTAAATCAGCCACGGCTTCAGCCTGACTCAAATCTAATTTTCCGTTTACAAAAGCTCTCAGGGTAAATTCGCCCGCATCAGCCGTACGGCATCCGTTTCGTAAAAAAAGTTGAATGATTTGCTGTTGAATGTATGAAGACCCATGACATGATATCTCAACTACATTTTCGCCAGTATATGAATTGGGTTCTTTGAAAACAGAAACCAATACCTCATCATAGGTTTTACTTTGATCAACAATATGACCTAATAGAATAGTATGACTTTTTTGTTTGGTTAAATCTTTACCTCGAATTGAATTAAAAAAAGGAGCAGCTAAAGAAATGGCTTCCTTTCCTGAAAGTCTAATAACCCCTATGGCACCAGCTCCGGTCGGGGTGGCTAAAGCAATAATGGTGTCATTCAGTTTCATGGTCAAAGATTTGCGCAAAAATACCTAAAATCTAATGATTGTTCTCTTGCATTGCTATCAATAAGTACCAAGCTAAAAAATGTATAGTATCTTTATGGCAAACACTAAATAGTATACCCATGAAAAAGTTTCCTAATTTTTTATTTTTTATCGTTTTCCTTTTATTGATTTCAATAGGTTCAGCACAAGATAAACCCATTGAAAATGATTCTATTTTTCAACAAAAAATGGAGAAAAAAGAAATAAAAGAAAAAAACAACAAGATTAGTAAAGAAGAAAAAGCGGCTAAAAAGAAGGTTAAAGAAGGAAAAAAAGCTGAAAAACACCTTAAAAAGAAACAAAAGCTAACAAAAGCAATTTCTAAAAAGGAGAAGACCATTAGAAAGAATGAAAGTAAAGTGGTTAAACTTCAGAATAAAATTGAAACTTTTAAGAGCAAAGGAAAGCTGGCTCCTGCAGATGAAATTAAAATGAGTGAGAAAATTGAGAAGTTGCAAGCTGCATTGGTCAAAGACAAAGAAAAACTCACTAAACTTCAAAAAAAGAAGTAACTAAAAAATGTTTTGTAACATTTACAGGGGTTTAGCGTCATATAGGTACATCAATCTTTAAACATTAAATCATGCAAGTAGAAAACAAAACACTTTTAGCAGTAACACATTTAAGTCAGTTGTTAGATTTTGTTACCGGAATTGGCGGACTCATAGTACCGTTGATTATTTGGCTAACACAAAGAGACAAAATTGTAGATATGGATAAAAATGGCAAAGCAATTATTAATTTTAGAATTACCATGTTCATTTATTTCTTAATCTGTATTCCGTTAATATTACTTTTCGGATTAGGGCTTCTTGGCTTCGTGATTTTAGGTCTCGGATATTTTATTCTACCTATTATCAATGCTTTCAGAGCTACAAATGGCGAAGAGCCGTATTACCCAATGACTTTTAAATTTGTGTAATCAGCAGATAGTATAAAGCAAAAAAAGGAGCGCAACGCGCTCCTTTTTTTATTGAAATTTTATTCTCGATACTGATTTCAATCTTAAAATTGATTGAAATTCACTCGCACTGTCCTGAATTTATTTCAGGAAATTGACAAATTTTTATTAATGAGTAAATTATACTTTTAACCATTAACCATTAACCATTAACCATTCAACATAACAGGCATAACCAACATGGTTACATTTTCGCCTTCATCTAAGCCATCAACTGGGGTTAGAATACCGGCCCTATTTGGTAAACTCATTTCTAAAGAAACTTCTTCAGAAGTTAGATTGTTAAGCATTTCATTTAAGAAACGTGAATTGAACCCTATTTGCATATCATCGCCAGCATAGGCACAGGTCAAACGTTCTTCAGCCTTGTTACTAAAATCAACATCTTCAGCAGAAATATTTAATTCAGCTCCTGCAATTTTAAGTCTGATTTGATGCGTGGTTTTGTTTGAGAAAATAGATACTCTTTTTACTGAACTTAAAAACTGATTTCTAGCTATGGTTAATTTATTCGGATTCTCTTTCGGAATTACAGCTTCGTAGTTAGGATATTTGCCATCTATCAATCGGCATATTAAAATAGTATCCTCAAAACTAAATTTCGCGTTGTTGTCATTATATTCAATGGTAACATCAGCTTCACTTCCGGCTAAAATTCCCTTTAAAAGATTCAAAGGTTTTTTCGGCATAATAAATTCAGCAACCTGAGAAGCAGAAACATCTTCACGTTGATATTTAACCAGTTTGTGCGCGTCAGTGGCTACAAACGTTAAGTTTTCTGGTGAGAATTGAAAAAATACACCACTCATAACCGGTCTTAAATCATCATTACCTGCAGCGAAAATTGTTTTCGAAATTGCAGTGGCTAAAATATCGCCCATGATGTTTGTTGAACTTGGATTATCTAATTCAACTGCTTTCGGAAACTCAGCACCATCAGCATACGCCAGTGCGTATTTACCATGATTTGAACTGATTTCAACGGTGTTGTTGTCTTCAACAACAAAAGTTAAGGGTTGTTCAGGAAACGTTTTTAAAGTTTCTAAAAGTAAACGGGCAGGAACAGCGATAGTACCCTCGTTTTCAGAATCAACATTCATAACCGAGCTCATAGTGGTTTCTAAATCTGAAGCTGAAACGGTCAATTTATTTTGTTTCAAATCAAACAAGAAATTATCTAAAATAGGCAGTGTGTTGCTGTTGTTGATGACGCCCCCTAAAACCTGCAATTGTTTTAAAAGATAGGTGCTAGATACTATGAATTTCATGTTCTCGTCTTTTAAGAAAGTTGTTTTTTGTTTTCTGACGCATTTTCACTAACATTTTCATGTGCACCAGATGGTCAAAGATATTTGAATTCGTCATTTTATCGAAACAAACTTATCAACACTTGTTGACTATATATACTAGCTTATGAAATTGATGCTTATAATGTCTCTATAATCTAATCCAAAAAGGCTAGAAGCACCGCCTACAGTAGTTAAGTTACTTTTGTAAATGGCTAGTTCTAAATAAGATGAAGCGTTGAATAGGGCCAAAGAATCGCCAGGCCCGTTTCTTTTGCTTTTTTCTAAATCGAAATTAACAATATCACTGTAGTTATTATGAATTCTGGTAATTTTGTTGGTTCTAACATTGATTACAAAATTTCTTCCTTTACGGTGGGTCTCAAAAAACTTCTTGGTAATATTGGTTATCACGTTGCCGTAATTATCAATGTAGATCACATTACCCACAATTTTATTACCCTTGTCTTCAACACTTGGTAAAAAATTTTTTAGTTCTTTCAGCGCTGTAAAAGGTTTACCAATAACCTCTAAAGTTCCGCCACGAGCTATGTGACAGGCTACCTTAATAAAAACATCTAAAACCGGAAAAGATTCTGTTGTTTGTGTTGGAAGGGTAATTTCAAAAACTTTCTTCGGATTTATTTCAGAGGTCAATAAACCAATTACGCCGTTATTCGCACAAATGAAATAATGACCATCTAAAAGAACAGCAATATGTTGATTCTCAACAGTAGGCTCTGAATCAACGCCTACAATATGAATGGTGCCTTCAGGAAAGCTTTTATAGGCATTTGACAATATATAAGCACATTCTTGAATGTTAAACGGACTCACTCTGTGTGAGATATCAACAACCTGTGCATCTGAAAGCTCATTGTAGATACTCCCTTTTAAGGCACCTACAAAGTGATCTTTATCCCCAAAATCAGTAGTTAACGTTATAATTGCCATGTAGCAATGTTGATATGTTTTTAGTACCGCAAATTGATATTTTGCCTACATTTGAATTGTACTCTTGCTAGAGTTTCGTGTAAAATTATAACAAAAAAATAGCCAAGCGAAATTATATTTTGAACAGGCACTAAAACAACCATATTTCTTGAACGAACTTATTCTAGAACTTACCGAAATCAATCCCAGAGAGTTTTTTGGGCAAGGGAATGAAAATATCAACTTGCTAAAAAAATATTTTCCAAAACTGAAGATTGTTGCACGCGGAAATAAAATCAAAGTGTATGGCGATGATGAACTATTAGAGGAGTTTGATAAACGTTTTGTACAGCTCACTTCACACTTTTCTAAATACAATAAATTAGATGAAAATGCCATAGAAAGAGTGTTGACAAGTACTGATGATGACGAATTAAATTCTTCTGAAAAAAGTAGCGAAACTTTAGTGCACGGGGTACGCGGAAAATTGATAAAAGCACGTACGGTTAACCAAAGAAAATTAGTAGATGCTGCCAAGAAAAACGATATGGTTTTTGCTATTGGTCCTGCCGGTACGGGTAAAACATATACAGGAGTTGCTTTGGCAGTTAAAGCACTGAAAGAGAAGCAAGTAAAGAGAATTATATTAACAAGACCTGCGGTAGAAGCAGGCGAGAATTTGGGTTTTTTACCAGGCGATTTGAAAGAAAAATTAGATCCTTATATGCAACCTTTATATGATGCTTTAAGAGATATGATTGCGCCTGAAAAGCTAACTCATTATATAGAAAACGGAACCATTCAAATTGCGCCCATGGCCTTCATGCGTGGGCGTACTTTAGACAATGCTTTTGTTATTTTAGATGAAGCACAGAATACCACACATGCGCAGATGAAAATGTTCTTAACTCGTATGGGTAAGAATGCCAAATTTTTGATTACCGGTGATCCTGGGCAAATTGATTTACCAAGACGTGTTATTTCTGGTTTAAAAGAAGCTATTTTGGTTTTACAGAATGCTGAAGGTATTGAAGTTGTGTATTTAGATGACAAAGATGTCATTCGTCATAAACTAGTGAAGACCGTTATCGAGGCTTATAAGAGTATTGAACATCAGAGTTAGTGATCAGAGTTCAGATATCAGAGCTCAGATATATTTTAATGACCAAGCTTTTAAATTAAAAAATGAAGAAATAGTGTGATAATTAGTGCCAGTATCAATTATTTTTTAACGAACAACGAACAACGAACAACAAACAACGATTATGAGTAACACCATTACCAATACCAATTTCAATTTTCCTGGTCAGAAAAATGTTTATAAAGGCAAAGTAAGAGAGGTATACACCTTAAACAATGATAGTTTGGTCATGGTGGCTACCGATCGTTTATCTGCTTTTGATGTGGTGATGCCAAAGGGTATTCCTTTTAAAGGGCAAATATTAAATCAGATTGCCACTCAAATGATGGCTGCCACTGAAGATATTGTACCAAATTGGTTGACTGCAACCCCTGACCCGAATGTGGCAGTAGGTAAGGCCTGTGAGCCTTTTATGGTTGAGATGGTAATTCGTGGGTATATGTCTGGTCACGCAGCTAGAGAATACAAAGCAGGAAAGCGTATACTGTGCGGAGTGGCTATGCCTGAGGGGATGAAGGAGAATGATAAATTTCCTGAGCCTATAATTACCCCTGCAACCAAAGCAGAGCAAGGTAATCATGATGAAGATATTTCTAAAGAAGATATTTTAAAAAGAGGAATTGTTTCTGCGGATGATTATGAAGTTCTTGAAAAATACACCAAAGCGTTGTTTCAACGTGGAACAGAAATCGCTGCTTCACGCGGATTAATTTTAGTGGACACCAAATACGAGTTTGGTAAAACTAAAGAGGGACAAATTGTACTAATCGACGAGATTCATACGCCGGATTCTTCGCGATATTTCTATGCTGATGGGTATCAAGAACGTCAAGATAGGGGAGAAGCGCAAAAACAATTATCAAAAGAATTTGTACGCCAATGGCTGATCGCCAATAACTTTCAAGGTTTAGAAGGACAAACTGTTCCTCATATGTCTGACGAATACATTGAAACGGTTTCTGAACGCTATATTGAGTTGTATGAGAATATCACAGGCGAAACTTTTGTGAAAGCTGACATTTCTAACATTCAAGAGCGTATAGAGCAGAATGTGTTGCGCTTTTTGAAATAAGAGTGCTTTAGCATCATTTTTAATCTGAATTAATCAACTGCGGCTACTGTAATACGTATACTTTTTGAAGCAGGCGTTTTACAAGTATGCGCAAAACTATCTAAAGGAACCAATACATTTGTCTCCGGAAAATAAGTAGCGCAACAGTTTTTAGGAATATCATAACCTACTACTTTAAAATTATCAGCTAATCGAACTACGCCATTAAACTCAGATTTTAAATTAACAACTTGTTTTTCATTTAGGCTTCTAGTTCTCATATCCTCTCGGTTCATGAAAATTATTCGTCTTTCATTAAAAATTCCGCGGTAGCGGTCATTCATTCCGTATATGGTGGTGTTGAACTGGTCGTGACTTCTAATAGTCATCATTATCAATTCATCTTTTTTAAGTTTCCAAGAAGGTAGTTTGTTGATAGAGAAGTTTGCCTTTCCGGTTTTGGTTTTGAATTTTCTGATACGTGCTCCGTTCGGTAAATAAAAGCCTTCTGGTTTTTTTAAGCGCTTGTTGTAGTCTTGAAAGCCATCTACAACTTCTTGAATGTCATCACGAACCAATTCGTAATTAGCACTGTATTTCAGCCATTCTACTTTGGTTCGCTCCTTTAATGTAGCGTATGCAATACCACAAACCACAGCAACTTCACTTTTTAGTTTGTCTGAACAAGGTTCTAAAATTCCTTTAGTAGAAGAGACAATTCCCATAGAATTTTCTACACTTTGTACTTGTACGCCAGTTTTTTGATAATCTTTTTCAGAGCGACCTAAGCACGGTAGAATAAGTGCTTCCTTACCCGTTACTAAATGTGAACGATTGAGTTTAGTGCTCACATGTGCCGTTAGATTACAATTCCCTAAAGCTTCAGCAGCATATAGCGTATCAGGTACAGCAGAAATAAAATTGCCACCCATTCCTACAAAAACCTTCGCTTTCTTCTCATACATGCCTTTGATCGCATCAATCACAGAATAGCCGTGTTTGTTTGATGGTTTGAAGCCGTATTTAGCTTCTATTTTATCTAAAAATGCTTGTGGCGCATTTTCCCAAATACCTACGGTTCTATCGCCTTGTACATTTGAATGTCCACGAACAGGACAAGTGCCTGCGCCTTCTTTACCAATACTTCCTTTTAATAGTAAAAGGTTGACCAGCTCACGAATATTATCCACAGCGTTTTCATGCTGCGTTAACCCCATCGCCCAACAAATAATAATCTTATTGTTGTTTAGAATTAGGTCAAAGGCTTGGTTGAAAGTCGCTAAGGTAATTCCAGATGCGGTTAAGCAATCTTCGAAATTGTATTGTTTTAAATCAGTGATAAAAGTATCATAGCCATGCGTATGTTCGTTGATGAAATCTTGATCAAAGACATTGCCTTGTTCTTCTTCTTTTTCTAGTAGTTTTAGGAGGATAGCTTTCATAAAAGAAACGTCTCCATTTATAGTTACAGGTACAAACACATCGGCAATTTTAGTGCCTCCTGTAAGTAGTTTTATAGGATTTTGTGGGTCTGTAAATTTTATTAATCCTGCTTCTGGTAGGGGATTGATTGCTATAATTTTTCCGCCATTCTTTTTACATTTTTCTAAAGCGGTTAACATTCTCGGATGATTCGTAGCAGGGTTCTGCCCAATAACCATAATGAGTTCAGCCTTGTATAAATCATCTAATGTAACTGATCCTTTTCCGATTCCTACTGTCTCTGATAATGCGCTACCACTTGCTTCATGACACATGTTTGAGCAGTCTGGTAAGTTGGCAGTACCAAATTCACGAACAAAAAGTTGATATAAAAAAGCAGCTTCGTTTGTTGTTCTTCCAGAGGTATAAAAAACGGCCTCATCAGGATTATCCAAGTCGTTTAAATGTTGACCTAATTTGGCAAAAGCAGCCTCCCAAGAAATAGGAGAGTAGTGTGTTGCACCTTCCGCTAAAAACATAGGTTCTGACAAACGTCCTGATTTTCCAATCTCAAAGTCAGTGAATTTTGAAATCTCATCAACAGAATATTTTGCGAAAAAGTCGGCCGTAATAAGCTTGTTTTGTGCTTCTTCAGCTAAGGCTTTCATGCCGTTTTCACAGTATTCTCCTAAAACCGAGCGCTCATCATCAGGATCAGGCCATGCACAACCAGGACAATCAAAACCTCCTTTTTGATTCACTTTCAAAGACAACTTCAGTGCATCAGCCGTATTCATGTACTTTGAAGCTTGACTGATCGATGCTTTAATTGCAGAAAAACCTACACTATTGGTCGCAGGTTTTTTGATTTTTAAGCTTGAAAAAGCTTCCGGAGTTTTTGCCTTGTCTTGAGGTGAGGAGCTCATAAATTGTTTTATTTAAAGGTAAGCGGTTTCTAAAAAAGCACCAAACCCACCTGTCTCTTTTGTATTTTTCAATGATAAATTTTACTCAAATCTATGGCATAAAAAAGCCCGATTTAATGATTTAAGATCGGGCTTTTAAAAGACTATTGGTAATGCAAACCATTATGCTGGTGAATAGCTTTATAGTACTAGGTGCCATTCACAAAATATACATATGGTTTTAGACATTCAGTAATGTGGTATAATTCAGATTTTTCTTCGCCAGTACTGTGTTCTGCCTAGTAATGAAAAGCCTATATACCCTCGTACTTTTAACTTATTAGTTTCTAGTAGTTCAATATAGCATTTGTAAATTTTGCCATTTTCAGGATCGAGTATGGTACCTCCATTATATTCGTCATCGTCTTTTTTTAAATTTTCAATAATGACTAAGCCTTCTATAGGCTTATTTTTTTTAGCACCTTCACATTCTTCACAAATACCGCTACTTCCTTTTACATAAGTCTCAACAATTTTAGCGAAATAGGTGTTGCCTTCAGCGTATATTTCAATCAATGCCTTATTCTCATTGGTTTCATCATCATAAGTTTGCCATTGACCTATAATTTCTTGGCTAAAGGTTAATGACGTAATACAAAAGAATATTAAAACAATTGGCAAAAGCTTTTTCATGCGATACTATTTTTAATTGATATTATTTTACTTCTTCAAGGCTGACATAATAATTGCGATCTACCGCTATGGCGTTTTCCCCAACTGCATCCTTATAAGATTGCCATTCTGAAGTAGGTATAATCCCGTCCATTTGATTATTTACCTTAACTCTCAACGGCATTTCAAATCCGTTGACAATATTTGAATAACGATATTCTAAATGTTTACCATTTAAACGATATTCAAAAACAGGAATATCGGTGGTTCTTAAATATTGGTCAAAGACTTTTGATAAATCAATGCCTGTGTGCTCAGAAAGATAGTTTTCAATCTGCCCTGTGGTCACGGTTTGATGATAAAAATCTTTATTGAGTCCGCGTAAAATTTGACGCCATTTTTCATCGTCATTAACCAATTGACGTATGGTATGAAGCATATTTGAGCCCTTATAATACATATCGCCACTACCTCTTTGATTTACATTATACTGACCTATGATGGGTTTGTCATTTTGAATGTTATTTCTCAAACCTATCACATAATCTTCTGCAGCTTCTTTACCAAAATGATAATCGAGATATAGATTCTCAGAATATGAGGTAAAGCCTTCATGTACCCACATATCAGCAATGTCTTTGTAGGTTATATTGTTGGCAAACCATTCGTGACCAGCTTCGTGAATTATAATGAAATCAAATTTGAGTCCCCATCCTGAACCAGAGAGATCTCTTCCTAAATACCCTTGTTGGTATTGATTACCATAGGTAATAGAGCTTTGATGTTCCATACCTAAATAGGGTACTTCAACCAATTTAAAACTATCTTCATAAAAAGGGTAGGGGCCAAACCAATGCTCAAAGGCTTCCATCATCATGGGCGATTGTTTGAATTGTTCCTTGGCTTTCTCAAGATTATCTCTTAAAACATAGTAATCCATATCTAGAATTCCTTTTTCTCCTTCGAACTTTTCTCCGAAATGAACATAGTCTCCAATATTTACATTAACCCCATAATTATTAATAGGATTAGCTACAAACCAATGAAAGGTTTTGGTTTCTGTTTCTTCGGATATTTTTTTTAGACGACCATTGGCAACACCTATTAGGTTTTTTGGTACGTTTAGGCTTATGGCCATACTATCAACCTCATCATACATATGGTCTTTATTAGGCCACCAAACGCTTGCCCCTAAGCCTTGACATGAAGTGGCGACAAAATGTTTGTTGTTGTTGTCTTTTTTCCACGAGAAACCGCCATCCCATGGGGCGCGAATCGCTTCTTTAGGTTGGCCAGAATAATGAACTACTATTTCATTGAATTCGCCAACAACTTGCTCTTTTTTTAAGGTGACAAAATGTGCGTTTATTTTTGAAGAGAAATCAAGTTCAGAACCATCTTGGGTTATCTTTTCAATTTTTAAAGGAGGTTGTAAATCTACTTGTAAAACCTGTTCAGCATTTAAAACTTGATAACGAATGGTATTGCTTCCTGAAATGTATTTTTCATCAGGATTGACCTTAATATCGAGATGGTAATAGTTCAAATTCCACCAGGCACGTTCTGGCGTTATACTTCCTCGTAAAGAATCTTGCTCGGTAAATTTTTGACCAAAAAGGCCAGTACAGATTAGAAAAGAGAAGATTAAAAAAAGATTTTTCATATGTGTAAATTGTTATGGGTCAAAAATTTAAAATTCCAAAACTCAAATGCTAAATCCCAAAACCATTTGTTGAAATTTGGTGCTTGTAATTTGAAATTTATTTTTCAACGAAAAATAGCATTAGGAAAAACTACGGGACTCTCATGACCATTTGGGCCAATAGCTGAGACACCAAAGAAGTAATTGTCAATAACAATGCCATCTAAGGTATGTTCTAAAACATCGCCTACATATTTACTGCTATCCCAGGTGGGCGAGGTAGTTAATCTCCAATAAATTTTATACCCTTTGGCACCTTCAACTTTACTCCATTTAAATTTAGCTGAGGGTTCTACAATTCCTCCAATTTCAACTTTTTCAGGGGCTGGTGGTGCCCAGGCAATTGAAGCAAGATTAATGGCGTTAACAGCGGTCAATTTTTTTGCGTACTCAAAATTTACATGCGCTAAAATATCGCCATAGTTGATACCATTTTCAGTTCTAATATCTTGATGTTGTTGGGTGTAGTTTTCGTGAGCTTCCATAATACGTATGCCGGCAAAACCTGCATCATTAAACGGACGGTGATGCCCACCACGACCAAAGCGATCTAAGCGATATATCATCATAGGGTTCATTTCTGGCATATAGGTTTTAGTGGTTTTATGCACATAGCGGGCCAATTGGCGTGAAACGCCATCAACCTCTCCACCATAAAAACGCCTTGCATTGCGCTCTTTTTCCGTTTCAGTTTGAGGTACGGGTTCTGAGAAAATTCTAAAATCAGTACTGCTGGTAATACCATCAACACCTGTGATATTGCCAATCATATCATTATTCAAAATTCCTATGATTTCCCAACCTTTTTCTTTGGCATAAGCCGCCAAACCTTTGCCGCCAAAGAGACCCTGTTCTTCACCTGATAATCCTACATAAATAATACTGTTTTCAAATTTGTATTTAGATAGTACTCTTGCAGCTTCAATTGTACCTGCCATGCCAGAGGCATTATCATTTGCTCCGGGTGAATCATCTTTGAAATTAGTTGGGTCACTTATTCTACTATCAATATCGCCACTCATGATGATGTACCGATTAGGGTATTTGGTTCCTTTTTGAATCGCTACTACATTGACCACATATACATCATGAACAATGCGCTTATTGGTGCCTTTTTCAACCAAATCTTTTTGATAGAATACATTCAGGCATTTGTCGCAATCAGCAGAAGTTTTTTCGAATTCAGATTTTATCCATCTTCTAGCGGCCCCAATACCCCGAGTAGTTGACGTAGTATCACTTAAGGTATGTCTAGTGCCAAAATTGGCTAGGGTAGTAATATCACGCTCTATTCGCTCTGAAGAGACAGCGTCAATGATATCATAAAGGCGCTGGTCAGTTTGGCTAAACGCAATAAAAGAACATAAATAAATTAAAAAGAGAAGATTTTTCATTTTCTACAGGAGTTTCTTGAATTAATTTCTAAACATACAATGTATAAAAATTAACTGAAAGTTGCTGGAAGCTCCTGTAAAATATGAATTAAATATATTTTGAAAGAGACTGAATTATTTAAAAATAGAAACTCTTTTGATCATACCGTTTGACATTTCATACACAACAATTGATCTGAATTGCCCTGTGCCAATGGTCACTATCTCTTCATCAATAATGATGTTGCCAATTACTATTCTATTCACAACTTCTTTTTCTAGCTCTTTGGCTTTCTCAAAAAAGTCTCCATAAAATTTTGAAACTGCTTCTTTACCACTTAATGTTAGGTCATCAGCATAATCAACAATTTCAATATTATCAATGAAATAGCTGGCATAAGCACTTAAATTTCTAAAATTATATACTTCTAGTTGATCTTTTAAAGCAACTTCATTTCGAGCATCTGTAGGCGAATTGTCTTGAATGAATGACATACTTGAAATCAACCCACGATCAATTTTGTACACAGCTGCTTGCGTATAAGAATTTCCATCTTTAGATATGCGTTCTTGGTCAATAACCATATCAGAGATCATGAAGCGTTTTAGTACTTCAGCCTTTACGG
This sequence comes from uncultured Flavobacteriaceae bacterium, assembly GCA_937929935.1. Taxonomy (GTDB): domain Bacteria; phylum Bacteroidota; class Bacteroidia; order Flavobacteriales; family Flavobacteriaceae; genus Maribacter_C. The sequence goes on from CALFUL010000004.1 coordinate 47,062, forward strand.
AGTCAGTCTGTTTTGCAAAAAAATTTGCATACTTATCTTTTAAATTGTTGGCTCCTGTGTATAATGTGTCACTTGGAAAGTTTGTGACGCTTACAGAATCAGTAAAACATGAAGCGAACCCTTCTAAGTTCATTGCATTAAAGTTTGATACTTGACGGTCTAAAAGTATTTCAGGATTTTCATCAGTAACCACGGCTAAATACTTTTGATTAGGACTAACCGCCATTCTCGTGATGTTGTATATTTCTTTTTCTTTAAATGTTTGAATCGCTGTCAAACCTATCTTTTTTGCTGTTGCCCTTGCAATAGTATTTTTAACAGGAACAAAAGCTATTTTCTCATCATACCAACAAATATCTTGAGCACTTGCCGGAAGATTAATAATGTCATTAATCTCATTGGTAGCAGGATCATAAGACGAAACTATTTCAGCGCCACCAGCATTACTGATATAACTTATTAATTTGGTATTCGGAATTTTATGCATTGAACGCCCAACTTCCATATCAACCGTACTATTTTTCTTTTCAGGAAGATAATTCATCATCAAATTCATTTTTCCCTTAACAATAACAGCCGTCATCAATTGTTTTTCATTATCCCATAAATGGTAGCCTACTTTTAATTTATCTAATAAAACAGAATCTTGCCCCGTTTCATAGTATCTATATAAACGTTGAAGACCTGTAGTATCTAATCGAATCGCAGATATGTCATTTGACTCAGGAATTCTTAATGGAGAGTATTCACTACCGCCAGGGGTATTGGTAACCCATTCGTAGCTTCTACTGTTTATATCGTATTTGGCAATATCTGTTTGGCCATTACGCGACGCCGAGAATATTAGCGTATTATTATCATAGAAAGAGGGCTGGTTTTCATAACCATTTGTATTTGCAATTGCTTGCATATTCTCAAAGGTTATGACACCATTTTTCTCTACAATATCATATAAATATACATTTGTGTTTTGTTGCGAAAAGAGGCTATAAACACTTGATAAAAGAATAATTAGGGCTGCTTTTTTCATTGCTATTCATTTAATTCCAGATGGTTGGAATTCATTTATTTAGAACGAAATTATCCATATTTGTGCCAAACTAAAAATGTATTCGTCAAATATGTTGTTATTTCGAGGAAAAGTAAATTTGTCCGATTTAATCATCTATTTACTGCAGATAATCTAGTATTTTAGAAAGAAGCCTGTTGAAATGTTCTTTTTCAGTAAACGGATTCATTACGGTACAGCGTAAATAGCGCGTGTCTCTCAAAAGAGTTTGTACAATATAAAATTCTCCGTCTTCTAATAAATACTGACGAATTTTAGAATTCAAATCATTTAATTGCTGTTCACTCAGGTTTTTATCAATGTATCTAAAACAAATGATGTTTGAATTTGGTTTAATAGCCAGTTCAAAATTTGCCGAATCTTCAATGATTTTACCAAAGGTTTTACCCTTATCGTATAAAGTTGTCACGTAGTCATCAAAAATACCTTCGCCATACATTTTGAACATCGTATACCAATGTATACTCATCATGGTTTTAGTGCATTCAAAGGTGCGTTTGGCCTTATTGTACCAATCCTCATCTTTAGATTGTATCAAAAGATAATCTGCCTTTTGGCTAAAAGTAGCATGCGCATGATTGCCATTTTTAAAAAGTAGGGCAGTGGTTATGGTGGGTAGCATCATCATTTTATGGCCATCAATAACTACAGAGTCAGCATATTGAATTCCGGTAACAGTGTGTTTGTGTTTTTCTGAAAAAATGGCTGCACCACCATGCGCACCATCTACATGAAACCATAAATCATACTCTTGTGCGAACTTAGAAATAGTACTTAAATCATCATAAACACCTGTAGCTGTTGAGGGTGCGCTACCCACAATAGCGAAAACTTCAATGCCGCTTGTTTTGGCTTTCTGTAATTCTTTTTCAAGTATTGCCGTGTTCATGGTATAGTTTTCTGTTGAGGGTATTTTAATAATTCCTTTTTCTCCTAGCCCCATAATTTTTGCAGCTCTATCAACACAATAATGTGCTTCTTCAGAAACCATAATGCCTAAAGCCTGCTTATGGCCTTCATTCCAAATATCACTTTGAACTTTTGCTTTTCTCGCAGCTAATAAGGCAGTTAGGTTAGCAAGCGTACCACCAGAAGTTAAAAACCCTCGTGAATGCGTATTGTATCCTATTTTTTTGCAAAGTAAATCAGTAACAACACGTTCCATTGCTGAAGGCGCCATACCCATTTCATAAACTGCCATTCCGTTGTTTAGTAACCCGCTCATCATTGCGGTTAATGCGGTTATCGGAGCCGTGGGCGTCACTTGGTGTCCAATACACTTCGGGTTATGAACTACTGTAATGCGTTTTATTATTTGCGCAAAGAGCTGATTTTCATCGCCTTTTTCTAAGAAATCAATCCAAAAAGTGCGCTCATCTTCAGGAATATGCCACGCTAAAGTTTTGGTATTTTCATCATTTAGTTGCGCATCTAAATGATCAGCAAGTTGATCAATTAGTTCATGCCCTCGTTTTCTGAAATCGACGGGTGAATACACTTGTTTAAGGTTTTTCAACATTTTTCGAATTTACTATTGTATTTTTAATCAGCAAACACTAATCAGAAGCTTTTTCTTATGAATAAATATAGCATTTTACTTATTGCGGCATTCTTTTTTACAAATGCAACGTTTGCACAAACACGCTTTGAAAAAGGATTCTTTATTGATGCCAATGATAAACAAGTAAATTGTTTAATTAAGAATGAAAGATGGCTTAATAGCCCTAAAATCATACTTTATAAATTATCAGAAAATAGTAACGAAATAGAGGTTGATGCCACTAAAATAAAAAAGTTTAAAGTAAATGACGGACCTTTATATGTCGCTCATACAGGTAGTTTTCCGGTATATAAAAATAATACTGCGACTCAAGTACTTACTATGAAAATCAATACTATTGATCGTTCTGCTTTCTTAAAACCTATTATAACGGGTACAGCTAGCCTATTTGAGTTTCGAGAAGGTAATGATATAAGTTATGCATATACGCTTAATGATAATGAAATGGAGATTTTATTATATGGGGAGTCAGTAGGCGAAAATAACCTTGTTTCCAAAATCAATACCTATAAAAATCAACTTTTTAAAGATGTCAAATGTGGTTCTAAAACTGATATTCAAAACCTTAAGTATTCTACAAAATCTTTAAAAGAATATTTTTACAACTATAATGTTTGTATAGATTCTAATTTTAAGAATGAAGAAGACCAATCAACGGTAACAAAAAAAAGTAAATCATCTATAAAATTATGGGCAGGTGTTCAACAAAATAAATTTAGCTCAGCAATAATAAATAGTATTCTTCAATTTGAAGATAAAATTTCGCCGAAGGTTGGTATAGAATTCGAACATGTCTTAGGCTTTAACAACAATAAATGGGCGCTTTTTATTAATTCAAGTTATAATGAATATGAAACCCTGGCTAATTACGAGCCCTTTAGCACAAATCCTACTGTTGCCCAAGCAACTTTCGAATTCAGTAGATTAGAAAACTTTACTGGTGCAAGACACTATATGTTTTTCAATGATAATTCAAGTATCTTCATAGAAACAGGATTTACATTTGATTATGATTTTAAAGCTGAATTAGATAATCTTATCGGCAATGCAGCAATTAATACGTCTTCTGGTGATTTTAAAACTATTTATTTTGGTTTGGCAGCGGGTGTTGGTTATAGTTTTAATCAAAAATTTTACACGCGTTTAAATATCTATTCAGGTCAAAATATATTAGTATTTTTTACTTCTAAAAATAATATTTACAATCGTATGGCATTTACCATAGGTTATAAATTATAAAAACCGTCTACAATTTGCAGACGGTTTTGGCACTATTATAAGTTTAAATTTTAGTTAATCAAAGGTATACCCATTGTCAGCAGCTACTTTATCAGCAATTTGCGTGCGTAAAGCTGCTACATTTGGAAAGTTGGTATATTTTGTAAAACGTTTTAAGCCCATTAGCATCATTTTTTGCTCATCGCCTTCAGCAAAAGAAACTATGGCTTCTTTTCCACTTTTAAGCACAATATCAACTGCATTGTAAAGATTTAATCTCGCCATTGCGATTTGCGTTGCCTGAGACTCTTCACCAAAACGTTTTGCGTTTTTCTCTGTTCTAAGAATTGCACTTTCAGCTACATAAACTTGGATTAGGATATCAGAAGCTGCCATCATTAATTGTTGGTGCTTTTCTAATTCAGGTCCGAATTTTTGAACCGCAGAACCAGCAACCATTAAGAATACTTTTTTCAAACGAGCCACCAAATCTTTTTCTTCTGCAAATAACACAGAAAAATCAGGAGCATCAAAAGAAGGAATTCCCATTAACTCTTCGCCAACCGCAGTTGCAGGACCTAGTAAATCAACATGACCTTTCATGGCTTTTTTAACTAACATACCTACAGCAAGCATTCTGTTGATTTCGTTGGTACCTTCATAAATACGCCCTATACGTGAATCTCTCCAGGCTGATTCCATTGGTGCTTCTGCACTATAGCCCATTCCGCCGTAAATCTGTAAGCCTTCATCGGTAGTGAACTGAACATGTTCTGAAACTGCTACTTTCAATATAGAACATTCAATTGCATATTCTTCAACACCTTTCAGTTCCGCTTCTTGATGACTATTGCCATCTGCAATGCGAAGGGCAATTCTATCTTCAATGTTTTTAGCAGCGCGGTAACTTGCTGATTCGCCCACATATACATTGGTTGTCATTTCTGCGACCTTCGCTTTGATTGCCCCAAAATTTATAATTGGTGTTTTAAATTGAATTCGTTCATTGGCATACTTTACGGCTTCACCAACAACTCTTCGTTGCGCATCTAAACAGGCAGCTGCCAATTTAATACGACCAACATTTAAGGCATTCATCGCAATTTTGAATCCGTTACCTCTTTCAGAAAGCATGTCTTCAACAGGAACCTTGGTTTCACTAAAGAAAACCTGGCGGGTAGAAGAGGAGTGAATTCCTAATTTTTTTTCTTCATCGCCCATGGTAATACCATTTTCAGGGTCATTTTCTACAATAAAACCAGTAATGTTTTTATCATCTTCAATTCTTGCAAAAACAATCAGAAGATTACAGAATCCTGCATTTGATATCCACATTTTTTGACCTGTAATGCTATAGTATTTTCCGTCATCAGATAAAACCGCTTTGGTTTTTCCTGAATTCGCATCTGAACCAGCTCCAGGTTCAGTTAAGCAATAAGAACCCAACCACTCACCAGAAGCAAGTTTTGGAACATATTTTTTCTTTTGTTCTTCATTACCATATAGGGTAATTGGCATGGTACCAATACCAGTATGTGCACCAAAAGAGGTGCTGAAAGAACCAGTTGCGCCTGAAATATAATCACAAACTAACATGGTTGAGACAAAGCCCATTCCCATTCCTCCATATTCCTCAGGCACCGCAATGCCTAACAAACCTAATTCTCCTGCCTTGCGCATGGTTTCAGCTGTAAAGGCATAATCTTTTCCTTCAAAACGTTCCCAGTGGGCCCAGATTTCGCGGTCAACGAATTCTTTGGTGCTCTCGCGCATCATTTTTTGTTCTTCAGATAAATCCTCCAAAGTAAAAACATCTTCACATTTAGTTTCTTTCACGAGGAATTGACCGCCTCGCAGTAAATTGTCTTTTTTTGTTGTTTCCATATCCTCTCCCCAGCCCTCTCCAAAGGAGAGGGAGTTAGTTGGGTTTTTAATTTAACTTTATTACAATATTTAATTTTATATTTTTTGAAATTCCCCCTTTGGGGGTTAGGGGGCTTTTAGTTAAGGAATTCAAATATCCCAGCAGCTCCTTGACCTGTACCAACGCACATAGTAACCATGCCGTATTTACCTTGCATGTCTCTTTTACGCATCTCATCAAATAATTGGACAGATAATTTTGCTCCTGTACAACCTAACGGATGACCTAGGGCAATTGCTCCGCCATTTACATTGACGATATCTTGATTTAGATCTAACTCACGCATTACTGCTAGAGATTGAGAAGCAAAAGCTTCGTTCAATTCAATAAGGTCAATAGCATCTTGTTTTAAACCTGCTTGTTTTAATGCTTTTGGAATTGCTGCAACGGGACCTATACCCATAATTCTTGGGGGCACCCCGGCCGCGGCATAATTTACCATCCGCGCAATGGGCTCAAGGTTTAGTTCTTTTACCAATTCTTCACTCATAATTAAAACAAAAGCAGCACCATCACTCATTTGTGAAGAGTTACCCGCTGTAACACTTCCGCCAGCGGCAAAAACTGCTCGAAGCTTATTCAATACCTCGATAGAGGTTCCTTTTCTAGGTCCTTCATCTTTGTTTACTGTATACTTTCGTGTCGCTTTTTTTCCATTGGCATCTATATAGGTTTCATCAACTTCAATAGGAACAATTTGCGATTGAAAACGATCTTCTGCCTGCGCTTTTAACGCTTTCATATGTGAGTTGTATGCAAAATTATCTTGGTCTTCACGAGATACTTTGTACTCGTTAGCTACTGCCTCTGCCGTATTACCCATTCCCCAGTAATAATCTTCATGACCAGAACTTGCTAAGTCGTAATTCAACTCGGGTTTGTTTCCAGTCATGGGTACCGCACTCATGCTTTCAGCACCACCTGCAATAATACAATCAGCCATTCCGGCTTGTATTTTTGCAACAGCAACTCCGATAGTTTCGAGTCCTGAAGCGCAAAAACGATTCACAGTAACGCCTGGCACATCAACAATATCTAATCCCATTAATGAAATAAGACGCGCCATGTTTAGTCCTTGAGAACCTTCTGGCATTGCGTTGCCTACAATAACATCGTCAATTCTTTTCTTGTCAAAATCTGGCAATTCTTTCATCATGTACTCGATGGTTTCGGCTGCCAATTCATCAGTTCGCTTGAAGCGAAAAACTCCTTTAGGGGCTTTTCCAACTGCGGTTCTATATCCTTTTACTATGTATGCGGTTTTCATTTTTTATGCTTTTGGCTATTAGCTTTTGGCTATTAGCATTTATGTGTTGTTTTAAATTAAGCAAATAGCTATAAGCTAGTAGCAGCGTAATTTTAATTACGTAACGGTTTCCCAGTCTTCAACATATGCTGAATACGTTCTAAGGTCTTTTTCTCTGAACATAATGACAGAAAAGCTTCTCTTTCAATATCTAAAAGGTATTGTTCAGAAACACGCGTTGGCTCTGATAAATCGCCACCTGCCATGACATAAGCCAATTTGTTAGCAATCTTTTTATCGTGTTCACTTATGTAATGGCTAGCTTCCATTGAATCGGTTCCTACGATGAACATACCCAGTGCTTGTTTTCCTAAAACCTTAATGTCTTTTCTCATTGGCGGCTGAGTGTAACCTGCTTCTGCCATAAGTTTTGCATGTGCTTTTGCCGTGGCTATTTGTCTATCCTTGTTTACAACAACAACGTCTTTTCCTTTTTGTAGTAAGCCTAAATCAAAAGCTTCATAAGCTGATGTTGATACCTTAGCCATACCAATGGTTAAGAAATATTCTTGCAATACATTCAATTCAACATCCCCTTTAAGAAACGTGTCTTGAGCACGTAATGCCATTTCTTTTGAACCACCGCCACCAGGAATCACACCAACACCGAATTCTACAAGGCCCATATAGGTTTCTGCTGCGGCCACTACTTTGTCAGCATGCAATGATATTTCACAACCACCACCCAAAGCCATTCCGTGTGGAGCAGCTACAGTAGGAATTGAAGAATAACGCATACGCATCATGGTATCTTGAAACATTTTAATCGCCATATTCAGCTCGTCATATTCTTGCTCAACGGCCATCATGAATATCATTCCGATATTGGCTCCTACAGAGAAATTCGCTGCTTGATTACCAACAACTAAGCCCTGAAAATCTTTTTCAGCTAAATCAATGGCTTTATTTAAACCTGCTAAAACGTCGCCACCAATAGTGTTCATTTTAGACTGGAACTCTACATTCAAAATACCATCGCCTATATCTTCAACAACAACACCTGCATTTTTAAAGACTTCTTTTGACTTGCGAATGTTGTCTAAAATGATAAAGGCATCTTGACCCGGAATTTTCTCTATTGCCTTTTTCTGAATGTTATAGAAATAAGTAGCGCCATCTTTCACACTATAAAAAGAAGTTACCCCAGCAGCTATCATATCTGAAACCCATTGTGCAGCTTCTTGATTCTCAGCGCCTATTAATTCAAGGCCTTTGTCTAAACCAACGGCATCCCAAATTTGAAACGGACCATGTTCCCAGCCAAAACCAGCTTTCATGGCATCATCTATTTTATATAAATCATCTGATATTTCAGGAATACGGTGTGAAACGTAAGCGAATAATTGTCCGAAACTCTTACGGTAAAATTCACCAGCTTTATCTTTTCCGTTTACTAAAACAGGAAAACGATCAACTACTTTATCAATAGTTTTGGTTAGTTCTAATGTTTCAAATTTTGCTCTTTTTTTAGAACGATATTCCATCGTATCTAAATCTAAAGTCAAAATTTCTTTTTTGCCGTCAGCACCTACTGATTTTTTATAAAAACCTTGACCTGATTTACTTCCTAACCATTTATTTTCCATCATGGTTTTGATGAAACTTGGTAATTCAAATAGCTGGTGGCGCTCATCGTCTTTACAATTTTCATGTATCCCATTTGCTACATGCACCAAAGTATCTAAACCAACCACATCAACAGTTCTGAAAGTTGCTGATTTTGGTCTACCAATAACAGGACCCGATAATTTATCAACTTCTTCAACGGTCATGCCTAAACCTTTAACGGCGTGAAAAAGACTCTGAATGCTGAAAATACCTACGCGGTTTCCTATAAACGCGGGAGTGTCTTTTGCAACTACAGATGTTTTTCCAAGGAATTTTTCTCCGTAACCATTCAAGAACTCCAGCACCTCGGGTGAAGTTTTAGGACCAGGAATTATTTCGAATAGTTTTAAATATCGAGCAGGATTAAAAAAGTGTGTTCCGCAGAAATGCTTCTGAAAATCATCACTTCGTCCTTCGCTCATAAATTTTATAGGAATACCAGAGGTGTTTGATGTAATCAACGTACCTGGTGTTCTATGTTTTTCAATGTTCTCAAAAACGATCTTTTTAATATCGAGACGTTCAACAACCACTTCAATAATCCAATCTACTTTTGAAACCTTTGAAATATCATCTTCAAGATTACCGGTAGAAATTCTACCTGCAAATTTTTGATTATAAATAGGAGAGGGCTTTGATTTTAAAGCTGCTTTTAATGAATCATTAACCAAACGATTGCGAACTGTTTTATCTTCTAAAGTTAGTCCCTTAGCTTTTTCTTTACCATTCAATTCTCTCGGAACGATATCTAAGAGCAAGACGTCAACCCCAATATTTGCGAAATGGCATGCAATGCCGCTTCCCATAATACCCGAACCTACTACTGCTACTTTTTTTATGTGCTTGTTCATGTATAGAAATACTATTAATTAGTTGTTGCTTTTGCGTATATATTTTTATCGGTAATTAAACCATTAATGGCTTTCATAACATTAAAAAAACCATTTAAACTTTCTTCAGAAACGTGCTCTTTCACCACTTGATCAAAACGAAGTACTACTTCTTTAGAGTAGTTTCTTTTTTCAAGACCAAATTCAGTCAAGTGAATTAACACGCCGCGACCATCATTAGGGTTGGGTTTGCGTTCAATCAAACCTTTCTCTTCCATGCTTTTTAAGATTCTTGAAAGACTTGTGGCTTCCATTCCCATTTTCGGACCAAGTGCTGTTGAGGGGGTACCCGTTTTTGGGTCTATACTTATTAAGGTAAAGCCAACTGCCATTGTTGAATCAATTTCTCTGGCTTCCTCATTATACATTCTTGCAACGGCTTGCCATGTTGCTCGCAGTGTATAATCTATAGTTACATCTTTCATATCTTTTATTGTGGGTTATCAAAGATAGAAAAATTTATTATGCGTGCATAGTAAATTTGAATAAATTATGTTTTGCACACGTTACGTAGAAAAACCTCGTAGTCCTCAAAGGGGTATTAGAGGTGGATATTGAAAGTAGGGATATAAATTGTGAAGCGTGAAAATGGCTTTTAACCTTTTGCTTTTAGCCCTTAGCTCTTATCATCTGGATTGTTATATAATTAATTTCTAGAATTTAAAGTAATTATTTCTTCGTAGTAAATGGTTTAAACTTTTATTTGCAAACAGCAAACAGCAAACAGCCATTACCGCCCGTACATGTTTTCATACAGTGCTAGATATTTGTTTTTAATGACATCTCTTTTCATTTTCATAGTGGGCGTCAAATGGCCGTCTTCAGGAGTCCAGGCATCTTCAGTAAGTCTGAAAACTTTAATGCGTTCCCATTGACCAAAATGTTCATTGCAAACATCTAATTCTTGTTGAATACGCGTTTTTACCTCTTCAGAATTCGCGATTTCTTCGGGGCTAGTTCCTGATATTTTCTTCTTTACCATCCATTCTTGAACAAACTCAAAATTAGGTTGAATAAAAGCTGCTGGCATTTTCTCGCCTTCGCCTACCACCATTACCTGCTCGATAAAGCGCGATTGTTTTAATTCATTTTCAAGAAGAGTTGGTATAATATATTTACCACCAGATGTTTTGAACATCTCTTTTTTACGTCCTGTAATTTTTAAGAATCCATTATCATCTACTGAGCCTTTATCACCGGTGTGAAAATAATCGCCCGACATGACCTGATCTGTTTTTTCAGGGTCTTTATAATAGCCTATCATTACGTTAGGGCCTTTGATCAGAATCTCGCCATCTTCAGCAATTTTAATCTCTACATCTTCAAGAGCTTTACCTACCGTACCCACTTTAAAGTGGTTTTCTCTGTACATTCCTACGGTTACTACCGGAGATGTTTCAGTGAGGCCGTAACCTTCCATAACTTTCATTCCTGCTGCGCTAAAAATTCTAGTCAAACGGGGTTGTAGCGCTGCACTACCTGAAACCATAGTATCTAATTCGCCACCCAAAGCTTCTCGCCATTTGCTGAAAATTAATTTATCTGCAATTGAGAGTTTAAAATTATACCACCAACCATTGGCTTCATATGGTTCCCATATTTCTCCTAATGAAACAGCCCAGTAGAATAACTTTTGTTTGATACCACTGAGTTCTCCTCCTTTAGCGTAGATTTTATCATATAATTTTTCAAGTAGTCTTGGTACTACTGACATAATATTTGGGCGAACCTCTTTAATATTATCTCCAATTTTATCTAAACCTTCAGCAAAATAAACTGTACAACCTGAATATTGATATATGTAAAGCAAAACACGTTCAAAAACATGGCAGACAGGTAAAAAGCTTAAAGCTTTGACGCCAATACCTGAAATGGGTAATCTTTTTGCACTTGCCAAAGCATTGCTAGTCATATTTTTGTGTGAAAGCATGACTCCCTTAGGTTTCCCTGTGGTACCTGAGGTATAAATAATGGTTGCCAAATCACTTGGGCGAACATTATCTTTTCTCTCTTGCACATCTTTTTGATTACCATCATCTTTTCCTAGTTCAAAAAGCTCAGAATAATTCTTGCATCCTTTTATTTTATCAAAACAGTATACCTCTTTTAACTGAGTTTTAGGCATTACTTTTCTAACCTTTTCTAAAACTTCTATATCTGATACAAAACAGTAAATAGCCCCACTATGATTTAAAACATATTCATATTCTTCTGCTGAAATGGTCGGATATATAGGAATACTCTGCGCACCCACTTGCAGAATTCCAATATCCATGATATTCCATTCTGTTCTATTGGTAGAGGAGATAATGGCAATTTTATCGTCTTTCTGGATGCCTAATCGCAATAATGCCCGACTTATTTCATTCGCCCGATCGATATATTCTTTGGTTGAAGTGGCGATCCATTCGCCATTCTGTTTGGTAACCAGAGCTTTATCTAAATTGAACTTTTCTAATTGGTAATACGGAAAATCAAAAAGGCGAGTTACTTCTAGCATAGTTGGTATATAATGAGTTGCTGCAAAATACATAAAGCTATTCGGATTCGAAAATAAGGTATTGAAAATGACTAAGATTTATTCTTCAATATAGTCAGTACATGCTGGTTTCAATCGTTTTATGGTAGAACAGACTATTCGTCTACATGAAACAGTATTTGAACAGATAACAGCTGTAGTTGACAATTAAACAAGATATTTCTTTAATTCTTGTAGCTAAGTTTGCTTCATAATAAAACCCTCAAATCTTCAATTATGAAAACAAATTACTTTTTAAATGTATTGAAAAAGGCTATGATTATTATAGTCATTGTATTGTTTAGTTCGCTTTTAAAGGCACAATCAGAGCCATTCAACTGTGATTATAGTGCCTACCTATTTCAATATGCGGATGTATATGCTATAGATTTAGCTTCTGGCAGGTCTTATTTAGTTGCCGAGGAGATTGTTTCTGGAAAAATTAATGCTGCTGCTTACAACCCAGCAGACGGTTTCATATGGGGGTATCGCTCAGAGCCATCTAAATCAATAGTGCGTATCGGAAAAGATTTTTCTACCGAAACATTTACTATACCTGAATTGACTTCTGATAATAAATATGTTGGTGCTATTAATTCAAAAGGCGTTTATTACATTCGGTCGGGTAGTGCAACATACTATTCAATTGACTTGGACCCTTCTTCTGAGAATTATTTAAATTATCTAGGTGCGCAAACACTGCCTAACAAAATTAGTATTCATGATTGGGCTTTTAATGCTGTTGATAATTTGCTTTATGCAGTAGAGAAAAAGACGAATAAGTTATACCGAATTAATCCGGAAACTGCTGAGATGCAAGATTTGGGCGAGGTTCCTATTTTGTCTGGTTTAAATTACACCTACGGAGCCGTATACTTTGATGCTAGTGGTAACTTCTATGTTTCTGCAAATCAATCTGGTTCAGTTTACATTATTAATGAAGTTCAAAATATCATTCAAGGCGCGATTAAAGCTAACATATTTGCCTACGGACCAGCAAGTTCAAGTAATGACGGAGCGAGGTGTCCAACAGCCTCTGTACCACAAGAAGATTGTTCAAACGGTATTGATGATGATAGCGACGGCTTAGTAGATTGTAATGACCCTTCTTGTTCAGGTGTTAGTGATTGTCCGGTTACATATTCTGCTTCCTCAGCGAATAAAGGCGGATTAGAAAGTAATGACCGTTTGGCAGAGCAAATCAGCAAAAGAAATTATATGCGGGCAAAAGAGGGTTACACCTTTAATCAAGCAACCGCGAAACGCGTTAAAAAAAGCGCTTCGTATATGAAAAGAAGTGCCACTGCCAAAAACAATATATCTCTTGAGACTTTAGCGCCATTGGGGGTTATTAATGAAAGTGAGATTATAGAATCTTCTGCAGCCGATTTATTAGACCTTACTAATGCGAGTGCTATTTACTCTGTTGATTATTTAAAGAAAGATAAATCTATTGCAGCTTTAATGATAATTAAAACTGAGAAACAAGTATATGAACACAGTAAGTTTATTTGCGATCGTTTTCTCGGTGCCGAATTGTTGTCTGTATCAACGATACAATTGCGTGAGCAGAATTTTATAAAATCAATTATTAAACAGCCAAATGGCGAGCTCGAATTTGCTTTAACTTTTTCTGCACGATTAAACGCAAACAATGAATTTGTAATCGAGTCACATTGGAATATTGATGCGTACCAAAAAGAAGCTGCCTATTACAATTACCAAATTTGGGCAAACTCATTAGATGATCTACTATTGTTGGGTCAAGAAGTTCTAGCACTTCTTGAGGTTAATAATCAAATAAGCGACTATGTAGCCTCTGCTCCGCCACCAGTCTTTGTGAAATCTGCGCGCTATAAAAACGGAAAAGTATTGTTGAATTTGGTCAATAATAATAAGAGTGAGCGCGTACTTATTAAAGGTGGTATGAAAAGAACGGAGACTAGCGTAGCTAAAAATTTTGAAACGGCTACTGCCGTTGATGGGTATTTGCAAAGGGTATCTATAGACACAGGTAATCTCTTTGACCTGGGTTTTAGAATTAGCACTGAATCAGGCGATACTCCTGATGATTTATTTGTTGCCGATGCCCCATGGGGGTTAGATGATTCAGCTAATGGAACACTTATAGAAACCTATGAAGTTCTACCAACTGAAGGCCCTTATATGGGTAATGGTTATCCTATTGAAAGAAATATAAGCCTAAAAGGCACCACTGAAAATTACGTAGGAGTCTATCGCGCTTTGAGTCCTAGATTTTCTGCTGTTGATCTAAGTGAGTATAATAATTTAGCTTTTGAAGCTAGTGGTACAGGTGCTTTAGAAGTGAAAGTGTTAAAAGGCAACGGCGAAATGTTTACCGCTGAAGTGGCCTTGACAGATGAAAATCAAGAATTCAGTTTAAACCATAGTAATTTCAAAGATGTTGAGGGTAATGAGACTGATTTTTCAAATATCAAAGTCCTTGTATTTAATTTGGTTGCAAAGAATTCGTATCCAGAAGAGAAGCAGATGCAATTATCAAATATTGATTTCAATAATAAAACCCAGATGCTTCAATATGTAGACGCTGACACAGCTAAGGCAATCATTAATCCTAATCCTATGTACACTTCTTCTACACTGTATTTCTTTGAGGATAAAGCAGGGTCGTACACATTCAATCTCTTCAATTTAGAAGGGCGAAGAATGAATGATCACTATCAAGAAGGTGATAGTTTTTCAGGTCAAAATATAATAACAATAGATAGAAAATCACTACCAGCCGGAGTATATTTCTATAACCTAGAAAGCTCAACAGATAAAACTTGGAGTGGTAGATTGATGGTTAAATAATAGTAGATTTTTTCATAGGGTTAGTAAGAATAGGTCAACTCATTTGTTATGTTGGCCTATTCTTTTGTTTTTAACACCCATTCTCTTGCATTCACAAATGCTTCTAACCACGGTGAAACTTCATCGTTACGGTCAGCAGGGTAGTGCGCCCAGTTCCAAGGGAAAGTTGAGCGTTCAATATGTGGCATGGTAACTAAATGTCTACCAGTTGTATCACAAAGCATGGCAGTGTTGAAGTCACTACCATTAGGGTTTGCAGGATATCCTTCATAGCCATACTTCGCTACAATATCATAGTTGTCTTCTGAATGCGGAAGGCTGAATTTTCCTTCTCCGTGACTGATCCACACCCCTAGAGTAGTTCCTGCTAAGCTTGATAGCATTACCGAATTGTTTTCTTGCACCTTCACAGAGGTAAAATTACTCTCGTGCTTGTTAGAATCATTATACGTCATCTTGCCATGTGCATCATGATCCGGATTGATCAAATCAAGTTCCATAAATAACTGGCAACCGTTACAAATCCCTATAGATAGCGTATCTGGTCGCGCAAAGAAATTGTTGATGACCTTATTCGCCTTGTCGTTGTATTTGATCGCTCCTGCCCATCCTTTCGCACTGCCGAGTACATCAGAATTTGAGAATCCGCCCACGGCACCTAAGAATTGTATGTCTTCTAGCGTTTCTCTTCCTGATATTAAATCGGTCATGTGTACATCCTTGACATCAAAACCTGCTAAGAACATGGCGTTTGCCATTTCACGCTCTGAATTGCTCCCTTTTTCTCTAAGGATGGCTGCTTTTGGCTTCTCGACTCCGCTCGAAGTGACAGGAAGCTTTCCAGTAAATTGACTTGGAAAAGTATATTGTAACGCTTGCGCTTTATAATTATCAAATCGTTCTTTTGCCAAACCATTTGCGGTTTGTTTGTTATCTAATAAATAGGATGTCTTAAACCAAGTATCTCTTAAGGATGCAACATTCAAGCCCATTTCCAAGCCATTATTTTTTATAGATAAAGTGGCTTTAGATGTAACTGTTCCGATGTTTTTGAAATCTACATTGGCATTCGTTAGGCTTTGTTCTAGCTTTTGATTGGCATCTGGATGCCCTTGAAAAACGATGCCTGCGTTTTCAGAAAACAACAATTTTATGGTGTCTGTTTCGCCTAAATCAGAGAGGTCTAAATCTGCTCCTAAATCAGTATCTGCAAAACATAATTCTAATAAGGTGGTTATTAGTCCGCCAGATGCAACATCATGACCTGCAATGATTTGCCCTTTTTTAATTAAAGCTTGAATTGAATCAAAAGTATTTTTAAAATAGGCATCATCTTTTATGGTTGGTGCCTTGCTTCCTACCGCGTTACGTACTTGCCCAAAAGAAGAACCTCCGAGCTGATATTCATCCTTAGAAAGATTGATATAATAGATATTTCCGCCGTCTTTTTGAAGTACTGGTTCAACTACTTTAGTGATATCATTACAATTTCCTGCGGCAGAAATAATAACCGTACCCGGACTAATCACATCACCATCTTTATATTTCTGTTTCATAGAAAGGGAATCCTTTCCGGTAGGTACATTAATGCCCAAATTGATAGCGAATTCTGAAATCGCTTGAACTGCTTCATAGAGTCTGGCATCTTCGCCTTCGTTCTTGCAAGACCACATCCAATTGGCAGAGAGGGAGATAGATTTGAGTCCGTCTTTCAAAGGTGCCCAAATGATATTGGTCAAGGCTTCAGTAATACTATTTTTACTTCCTGCTGTTGGATCAATGAGTCCTGAAATGGGGGAGTGGCCAATACTCGTAGCGATTCCCTGTTTTCCTTTAAAATCTAAAGCCATGACACCAACATTGTTCAAGGGCAATTGTAACGGACCCGCACATTGTTGCTTTGCAACGCGGCCGCCTACACAGCGATCTACTTTATTGGTCAACCAATCTTTACATCCTACAGCTTCTAATTGCAATACTTGCGCTAAATAGTCATGAAAAAATTCTAATGAATATTCAGCGTCTGCATAGTTTCTTTTGATGGTTTTATCTGTCAATATGGTTTTTGGCGAACTTCCGAAAATATCAGAAAGGTTGACATCCATGGGTTTTTCGCCAGTAGTTTTTGATTCAAAGGTAAAACGGTCATCGCTTGTTACTTCGCCCACTTCATATATTGGCGAACGCTCACGTTCGGCAATTCTGCCTAATAAAGCTGCATCGTCTTTTCCAATCACCAAGCCCATACGTTCTTGTGATTCGTTACCAATAATCTCTTTAGCTGATAAGGTTGGGTCGCCAACGGGTAACTTATCCAAGTCTATTTTTCCGCCTGTTTCTTCTACCAATTCAGACAGACAATTCAAATGTCCGCCAGCGCCATGATCGTGAATAGAAACAATCGAATTCACATCACTTTCTACCATACCACGAATGGCGTTGGCTGCTCTTTTTTGCATTTCAGGGTTCGAACGCTGTACCGCATTCAATTCAATTGCCGAACTGAATTCGCCTGTATCAGCACTCGAAACGGCAGCACCACCCATACCAATACGGTAATTGTCGCCGCCCAGAATTATTATTTTATCGCCACTTTCAGGTTTGTCTTTAAGGGCTTGATCTGCCTTACCATAACCAATTCCGCCAGCTTGCATGATGACTTTGTCGTAGGCAACACGTCTGCCTTCTTCGCCGTGCTCAAAGGTCAATACAGAACCTGTAATCAAAGGTTGTCCGAATTTGTTTCCAAAATCAGAAGCACCATTTGATGCTTTTATAAGGATGTCCAATGGAGTTTGATAGAGCCACGGGCGTGCTGGCATTCCGTTTTCCCAGGGCCTTGCACTCGCCTCAAATTCTTCTTCTAATCTCGAATATGCCGTCATATACACTGCTGTACCTGCCAAAGGCAACGAACCTTTACCGCCAGCTAATCTATCACGTATTTCGCCTCCTGAACCTGTAGCAGCGCCATTGAAAGGCTCTACTGTGGTTGGAAAGTTATGTGTTTCTGCTTTTAAAGAAATAACCGAATCAAATTCTTCTTCTTGATAAAAATCAGGTTTGTCTGCTGTTTTGGGTGCAAACTGCACCGCTTTCGGACCTTTTACAAAGGCGACATTGTCTTTGTATGCCGAAACAATATCGTTGGGGTGTTGTTTTGAGGTTTCTTTGATGAGTTTGAAAAGCGAAGTTGGTTTCTCTTCGCCGTCAATCACAAAAGTACCATTGAATATTTTATGACGACAGTGTTCTGAATTCACTTGGCTAAATCCGAAAACTTCAGAATCGGTTAATTTGCGCCCCATTTTAACGGATAATTCATTCAAATAAGTAACTTCTTCTTCATTGAGTGCTAACCCTTCTTGTTGGTTGTAGGCAGCGATATCATCAATTTCTAAAATGGACTCCGGCTGAACATCAATGGTATAAATGTCTTGCGTAAGCGCACTATACTTTTGCGAAATCATGGGGTCGAAATCGCTAAAGCTTTCCGAAACGCTTTTGAACTCTTCAATACGTACAATGCCTGAAATACCCATGTTTTGGGTAATCTCGGTAGCATTGGTACTCCATGGCGTGATCATTGCGGCACGCGGACCAATAAAAAAAGCGTCAAGAGACGCCGAGTTTATTTTAGGTTGGTTAAATAACCAAGTCAGTTTATTTTGATTTTCTGAGCTGATTTCTTGCGTGGTTTGAACAGCAAAAACTTTGGTTGCTATATCTCCGAAAAAGTGAATCATTGACTGTGAGAATTGTTGGGTTTAAGAAAGTGCAAAGTTATGTTTTAGTTGTGTTTTTTTTGTGTAAAACACAAGTAATTTTAGGTAAAAAGTTAACAGTTTTGAAAAGGGAGTGTTGATAAAGTTGACAGTCACCTTTAGCTGAACTGCAACATATGCTGCTAGGGAAGCATTACTTTCAGCTCAGCCTTATTTTTCGACGCTTGTACATTGTTCAGTTGTATGATTTCATAACTCCAATTGCTATTGATTTTATAGTTCTTATTGACATTGGGCGATTTAATACCTAAGGCGATGAGTCCTGCTGCTGGTACTAAAAGCCAGAGCGCAGAAGTACTTCCGAATGCGGCGATAATAACTCCGATACCCGCCGTAATTCCCCCGGCATATATTAAAAGTCCCGAAGTAAGAAGCGAAGTCAATAAAGGATTCTTTCGTATTGATGCTATATCATCAATCTGAATTTCTTGGTCTTTGATGAAGATTGAATTGTTTTTTATTTGAATACGGCCTTTAATTTTTGTGCCATCAAGTGTAGTGATTTTAACTCTTTTGTTCTGCTTTATGAGCACTTCTTTTTGCGATGCCAAGTTCGTAATTTTTAAAGCTTTTTCTTGAGCGCTTGTTTGGCTAATAGAGAATATAATAAAAGCTAAAAGGAGGTACTGTTTCATTGTGTGTCATTTCTATATTGTTTTTAAAGATAACACGCACCTAACCAGAAACCCTAATTTGATACTTTGTTGCGTATTGAAAAGCACTTGAAATAGTTTCGTGATATCCTACTGTAGTTGATTTTGTACCGAGTTGTTATTTATTTGTTAAGACCACCGAATTCACAGCTAAATCATGAATAGCTTGTCGTTTTTTATTGTAGTAATTCTTCTTTGCCGAGTTTTGGGTTGTCACTCGCCGCAGACAAGCGCCAGTGGGTTGTGTTGTGTTTTTTCTTGTAGTCACTCGTCACAGACGAGCGTCAGCGGGGAGCGTTAAAAGTACTTATTTTTTATTTGGACGCTCTATATATGGAAATGGTATTTAAAGTTGTTTTAAACTTTATTCAAAAAGTATAGGTCGATATTTCAAAGTCATTTAGTACAATTGTTTTCATAAAACAAGGCAATTTGCATTGTTTCCATTTTTGGTATTTCGTTATTCTCAATCTTTTCAATAAGGACGGGACAATCACTAAAGAAGACTCTAGCTCTTTTTTTAATTCCTCTTTGAGCAGCGCCATAGATATAACCCATATTGAAAGCTATAGCCTGATTTTTCTTTCTTAAATAAATATTGGCATAAGAGCTAACTGTAGTAGTATTTGAAACAGCCCCTCCTTGATAGAGATATTCAGATACGTAGAAAAGTTCAATAGAATTTGCTTTGAGGCCAACTTGACCAAGTTTTAAACTTGTTTCTTTTGAATCTGCATACTTCTTAACCTTAATGACTTCAAAGGGTATAGAATCATTTTCTATATACATCATAAGACTTTTGATTTCTTTCAAATCATATTTTTTCTTGCTTTGTTTTGAAATAATCTTTGTCTTGGTAGCCCAACCCAAGGTGTTATCCTTTATTTTATAGATACCACGTTTGACTTCGCCATTACTCAATGTGATTTTCATTTTTGTTTGACCAAAAATATTGAAAGTTAAAAGACTTAAAGTTATCGTTAGAAAGAAGGTTTTCATTAGTTGTTTATTAGAGTTTTTAATGAATTATATTTTACTTGTTAATCTTTTTCAACGCTTCTTTTTGAATTTTTGGAGTTGGTTTTCAGTATAATATACAAATACTTTGCTATGACAAGAAGGGCAGGGTCACTCGTCACAGACGAGCGCCAGCGGGGTAAAAAGAGTACGCTTAAATTTTTCATTCTAATTTAATTTTAATTACATCGTAAAAATCAGATTTTATTCCTACCAAGTCCGTTTCTGTTTCGCCGGCTTTGATGGTCAAACCATGTAAATTATACTGCTGTAATTGCTGTTTTAATTTTTGATTTGCTGATCCTGCAGCAATCATATTACCAAATGCGATACCAGGGCCTAAGAACAATCCTATTGGAGTGGTCTTGGTCTGTACGCTACTACCAGAAACAGTAGTGACTTGTAATTGCAAGGGTGTGAGTAAGAGGTATAATAAATAAATGGGTGTTCCTTGCCGTAATGACTTAAAGACTTGCTCATTTTGCACCGTATATATTTCTGCGCCGCCTGCATGTGCGAGTTTTAAATCGCTGCCAAAAACAATATCTTTTTCAGAATTGTTGGTAATTTTTAGGGCAACTAATTGTACGCCTTTACGTTTTTCTTTTTTAGCATATCGCTTATGCAATAAGTCATATCTATAGTGAACTGTGATGCCATCTTTTTCATCTGAAGAATTATAATTAAGCCTTTCAGGGTTTATAGTTTTGTAGCCTGATGCACAACTGCTTAAACAGATAAGAACGGCTGCTAAGAAGCCAAATTTTGATAAAGTCATTCTATTTTTTTAAAGATTAATTTTTGAAATTTATTGTTAAACTTCTAGATTGAAGACAACAATAAACACTGATAACCCCTAATAAGTATGAAGGTATGAAGCTTACTATTATTTTCACTAGTCTAGTTGGTGGATAAATGTAGGAAAAACTCTAAATGTTAAAAAACAGAAATACGTACAAGTTTTATGTACTTATTAACATTTGGTGTAAGGGTGGTGTGGTTTTTGGTTTTTGGTTGTCAGTTGTCAGTAGAAAAATAGTATTAAGTAAGAAGTACAAAGTAATTAGTTTGTCCTTAATCCTTGTTCTTTTGTCTTAGGTCTTTAAAGAAAACTACTCCAGCTCTTCGATGCTAAAGTCGGTATACAAAACTTCTTCGTCTCTGAGGTTTTGAACATTTAGTAGACTACGGTAGATGCCCCATTTAGGGCGTACAAATTCAGCGGCAGGTCTCCAGTTGATGATATCATTGTTTGAATATTCAAATAGGACATTGTCATTGCTTATTTGTTTAATTGAAATAGCATAAGTTCCTGATTGTCCGTATTTTATAGTTTCGGTAACTTCAAGCCATTGCCCAACTAAAGGTGCTAGATCTGTTTGTTTTAACGTAACCTGACTATCAGTTTCAGCATAACGTAATTCTAGGCGATCGGGACTACTTTTTCGGGTTGTCAAGGTATACATAGGCATACTTGCAAAATCGCCACCCACAGATTTTAACTGATGAATGTGTGTGAAATTAGGAGAAGATTGAAAGCCATCTTGGAGTTTGAATTTCCACTTATAAACCACCGTTTCGTTTTCAACTCCCAATAAATTGTCTGGCGATTGATCATAGGTTTTTATCTCATTACGCTGTCGGTCAAAATTGATGCAACGATCATTGTCAGGGTCTGTATGAATAATAAAACGAAAGACATTGGCATTCAAATCAGCATCAAAAACCTCATCAATGTGTGGCCCGAATTCCGTATGGTTACAGTCCGGTGTTTCAATAGGGTTTTCTCCGGGTGCCAATACTGAAGTAATTAACTCATAGGTATCGCCCGGGCCATCAGCACTTAAGGTTACGGCATTACCTTCAGCAACTTCTTTCTCTAAGCTAATGGTTACGGTATTATTTGATGTATTTGGGTCAACGTAAGCGTCTTTAAAAGCATCCTTAAAAGAAATACTAGCACTTACTATTGAAGAATCCGAAGGAATCAAAAAGTTTTTGTCCGTCTCACTTTCTCGTGCATTACTATAATTATACATAAATGCGGCATCTAGTTTTTGTGTAAGATCGTTGGCATCCGTCCAAATAATAGAACTCGATGTTGCACTAACCGAAATATCTGCGCTTTTAGGCTCAGGTTTTACTATAGGTTCTTCAGGATCGTCATCGCTACCGCAGGCATTTAAGAATAAGAGCAATCCTATTAAAACAAGGATTGTAATTCTTGCCTTTCGTTTTTCTTTTGACTTCGTATTTGGGGTACTTAAAGAATTCATAGTTTATTTTTTGTACTAGGCTATTGAAACTGTCTACTAAGATAACAAGTCTTAGGTAGATTTATTTTAGGAATTGGGGAATTAAGTTAGAATCCTAGGGGATGTATAAAGTACTAATTTTCAGGTTTCAGGTTTCAGGTTTCAAATGTTAAGTTTTAAATATTGAATTTTAAGTGCAAATAGCGAACAACCAACAACGAATAACTACTCAAGTTTCCTTCTTTCGTAAAATTATCCAAAGTAAAACAGCTAAAGCTAGCGTTACCACGGTAAAACCTTTTTCAAAATTAGTTTTTGCCAAAATATTACCAATGGTATTGAAGACAAAAAGCACAAGAAATATCCACAAAATAATTGTGACTCCTTTTTTGAGGAATGATGGGTTTGATATAGTTGCCTTTTATAAGCAGTGCAAGGCCTAAGAGTAGGTTTAAACCAATTGAAACACTCTCAAAAACATACATTTCAGAATCATTGGTTAGTCGCCCGCCCCAAGCAATATCATAGGGAATGATCTTAAAAAGTATGCACAAATGAAAAAGCGTCACTGCGATGATGATACCTAAAACTATTTTGATGCTTTGTTTTGCTTTCAGCATTCTATTGACGAATTTGAGGGAGATTAAAATCATTAAACAATAAGCCATCAAAGCGATAGACACCTCTTAAGTGTCCGATCCAGATGCCTCCTTTTGTATCTTCTGTAATGCCAAAAAACATATTTTCTTCTTGCTTTACTTCAACGGCGTTGCGGCCCATATTTAATTGGGCCTCTTTATCATAATTGGTTATGGTCCAAACTCGGCTATTACCATCGCTTGCTGAACTTGTCCAAATATTTCCTTTGCTATCTTGAACTATCGCGCCTGTAAATTTTTTGTTGTAGACAACAAAGCTCTTGCCGTTATACGTCCAGAAGCCATCATTGCCCCCAAACCACATGCTGCCGGTATCGTCTTTTATGATGATACGCACATTGTTAAAAGTTACTCCTCCTGGCGTTGTCAGCTGGGTAAAGACGTTGCCGTCATACACATGTGCTTTACCACGCGTGCCGATCCAAAGTTTGCCATCAGGTGCTTTAACAAGTGCGTTAATGTCATTATTTGTTTGATCGCCTTCAAGGGTATAATTTGTAAATGAAGCGCCATTATACGAACTGATACCATTCATGGTGCCGATCCAAAGCACTCCGTTTTCATCTTCCATAAAACATCCAATACTGTTATCTGCTAGTCCGTCTTTTGCCGTGAAATTGGTAAAGGTTTTGCCATCGTAGCGGTATATGCCAGCGCCAATAGTACCAAACCAAAGGTTTCCGGCGGAATCTTCAATTCCCGTAAAAACATGAAAACGGCTTAAGTTTTCTGTATTGGTATAATTGGTAAAGGTTTTGCCGTCATACTTGAGAATGCCTTCCCAGGTTGACAACCATATGTTGCCTTCTTTGTCTTCAAGAATATTTCGTGTGATATTCGAAGGACCGTATTTTGAACTATCGGTTTTTGTTTCTCTAAAATAGGGGTCGTGGTCTTCTGTTATTACAATGTTTTCTTCAGCCGTGGTGGCGTTTGTTTTTTCGGGAGTGGTTTTTTGTTGTCCGTTGCAGGAGAGGGTGGTGGCCAATACGATTAATGCGGAGTAGTATTTGAGGTGTTTTGTCATGATAGCTGAATTCGTTTAAATATAAACATTTCAGATAACACACCCCTAGCCACTCTTGATAGAGGGGAAAACTCATGCGGAATCGTTGTGTAATTAGTTAATTTATTGAGTAAGAGTTTCCCTCCTAGAAAGGAGGGAGTAAGGGAGGTGTTACTTCCTCTCTAAAAGTGCCATATAAAACCCATCATACCCACTTTTTGAGGCGAAGATTTTCTTCTCTTTGCTCATTGTGAAGTCTTTACCTTCTTCTGATTTTAAAAAAGCTTTGATCTGATCGTTATTTTCTTGCGGAAGAATAGAACAGGTGGCATAAACCATTTTGCCGCCATCTTTTACAATCTTACTATAGCTACGTAGAATCTCTTGTTGCGTTTTGATAATCTTTTCTAAGAAATCAGGTTGCATTTTCCATTTCGAATCCGGATTTCTTCTCAGCACTCCCAAGCCAGTACACGGTGCGTCAATAAGTACACGGTCTGCACTACCATACAATTTTTTAAAGACTTTGGTAGATTCAATTTCACGTGTTTCAATATTATGCGCTCCGTTTCTACGAGCACGACGTTTTAGTTCTTTTAATTTGCTGCCATAAATATCCATAGAAATTAACTGTCCCTTATTCTCCATTAGCGCAGCAAGGTGCAATGATTTTCCGCCAGCACCAGCACAAGCATCTACTACACGCTGACCGGGTTTAACATCGAGCATTTCAGCAACCAATTGAGAAGAGGCATCTTGCACTTCAAAAAAACCTTTCTTAAAAGATTCAGTTTGAAAAACATTAGCACGCTCGGGTAGGCGTAGCGCAGTCGCATAGCCTTTGATTGGTTCTACCACAATACCCTCATCTAGTAAGGCCTTGCGAAGATCTTCTTTGGTTGTTTTTAAGGTGTTGGTACGCAAAATAACCTCTGCCTTTTTATTTAAGGCAGCTAGCTCTTCAGTCCAAAATTTATCGCCGAGAGCCTTTTCACACAACTCATCAATCCAATCAGGTACAGCTTCTCGAAATTTTCTAATTTTAGAAAGCTCATCAAACTTTCCTTTAATACGGCGTGTTGGTGTGCCTTCAATTTGTTTCCAATCAGGTAATTTAATACCCTTTAATACGGCCCAAACGGCCCAAATGCGGTATAAATCTTGACGAGAATAAGGTTCATGAACCTCAGCTATTTCTATATATAAACGTTTGTAGCGTACAATTTCATAGGTAGTTTCTGCGATAAAACCACGATCACGTTTTCCCCATCGTTTGTCAAATTTAAGTACTTTTTGTACCACCTTGTCTGCATACTCATTATCATTGAAAATCATTTCAAGTGCGTCAATAGCAGCAAATACTAAATTTCTGTGCAGTTTCATGTGTACCTTAATTAGGGCTGCAAAGGTATGGTATTCATTGAGATTCCCCTTTATATTTGGTTGAAAAAGAATAAAGTTGGTTGTGTTAAAAGGGGTAAAGTATAGGGTTAAATTTTTTTGTTTGTAATCCTGTTATCTTTATGTTTTACATCAAAACAGTTTTAATATTCAAAAAAGTATGAAGTATGTCTTTTTAGGTTTTTTTTTTTCTTTGGATGTTCTCTTGCTCAGAAACATCAAAACACTCTCCTTTTTCATCTGTAGAAATCGAATCTATTTACTCTGATTCGCTGAGTATTCGAGCAATAGATATTGTTGGAAATACGCTGCGGTATGCAGCGAATAAAAGCACTTTTGGCAATATAGATTTAGAAACGGGAAAGATTATGGAAGGCGTTCAGCTATATCAAGATACTACAATGCTGGAGTTCAGGGCTATTGCACATTCTGAAACTAACTTTTTTATGCTTTCTATTGAAAGCCCGGCTTTGCTTTATAAAACAGGAGAAAATGGACAAATGGAAATCGTTTACAAAGAGGAGGGCGAAGGTGTTTTTTATGATGCCATGACTTTTTGGAATGATCAAGAAGGAATCGCAGTTGGTGATACCGTCAATGGTTGCTTTTCAATACTTATCACTAGAGATGGAGGTCATACCTGGAATAAATTGCCTTGTGATAGCCTGCCGGATGGAATAGAAGGAGAAGGCGCGTTTGCAGCAAGTAATACAAATATCAAAACCGTTGGCGATAAAACTTGGGTAGCCACGACAAAACGAATTTTATTTTCTGGGGATAAAGGAAAAACGTGGCAAGCTTTTGAAACACCCATTTTAAAAGAGGAAGGCCCACAAGGCATCTATTCTTTAGACTTTTGGAACGAATACTTAGGAATAGTTATCGGAGGCGATTACACCAACCCGGAAGGAAATACAGCCAATAAAGCCCTAACCATTGACGGAGGTAAAACATGGCAACTCATCGCAGACGGTCAAGAACCCAACTATAAAAGCTGTGTGCAGTTTGTGCCTAATACTGCCGGCAAAGAAGTTGTTGCTGTTGGCTTTACAGGAATTTCATATTCAAGTGATATTGGTAAAACTTGGAAAAAACTCGCTGATGAATCATTCTATACAATTCGATTTTTAAATGACTCAATTGCCTATGCAGCGGGTCGTAATCGAATAGCAAAGCTATCTTTCCGTTAATTTTGTCACTCCTACAAAGGAGGAGTCTACTATAAAATTAAACTTTTAGAAATCGGTTTTTGAAAAACGTGAAGTTTTCGAAACTACAGGTCATTCATTAAACCATTGAATCAAATGAATCCTTTTAGAAGTTCCCTTCTTAGTCGCAAAGATAAAGAAGATATTTACTTTCTTTTTTTATTGCGTTCTTTTAATTTTTCTGAACGTTCTTTTATTAGATTTTCACGCCTTTCTTCAAAGGCTTCCCTTTTTTCCTCTCGGCGTTCATCGAATCTCGATTTGTATCTGTGTAACATTCTACGTTTGAAGCTATTTTCAGCGGCCATTAACTGTAGTGCTTTTTTTGACGAAAATTGCTTTTGTATGGTCGCAATGAAATCTGTTTTCTCTTTTTCACGCTTTTCATTTAAGACACGTAGCTTTTCTAGAATACTCGTAGCCTCTGCTTCATTTAATGCATTGACCTCTTGCATTTTCTTTCTTAAATCAATATCCTTTTTGGTTCTGTTAAAGGCTTCTACAGCTGTTTCATGGGCATTGTAAATAGGCCAAAATTTTTGAGCCTCTGCTGCGGTAAGGGCTAGCTGATCGGTAAGGTGCGCAATTTTTAATGTTTTTATTCTCTCTTTACCATTATCTTCTTGTCCGAAACTAATCGCACACATCATAAGAAATAATAGTAAAGTGGTATTTTTAATCGTTTTCATAATCTTCGAAATTAATATTATCTAATTCTGTTTCTAAAAAAGTTTCTATTTCTTGGGTTGCTATAGACTCAAGATCAAACTGTAAGTCTTCAGTTACCACTAATTCATTGGTTAAATTAAAATCAAAAAAAACTCCTTCATCTTCAAGTATGTAATCTTCAATGACTTCTAAGGCAATGTCAGTATTCACTGTAAGGTTTTGTTTCTGATTTTGGTAGATACCTAAAGTTATCAGGGCTATGATGGTAGCTGCAGCAATACTTGCAGCAGCAACATAATATCTTTTATATAAAGAAACTACCTTGGTTTCTTTAGGTTCGATTTTTAAAAGAAGCTCTTGGGTCAGGTTTTCAAAATAAGATTCAGGTACAGCGAAACCAGCCTCCTTTGATACATTGAGTTTTTCGAGTCTCAATTCATCTTCAAGCGCATCTGAAAAGTTTTCAAAGTAACCTTCAGGTGTTTTAAACGGATTATTTTTGTTAAACGCTGTCATCTCTTTTGTTTGACTATCAACACATTAAAAGGTTTAATCTTAATTTTAGTCCCTCCTAATAAGGAGGGACTAAGGGAGGTGTTTTTTATAAACTCTATATCTACTTACCCCTTAATCCCCTCCCAGAAAGGGAAACGGTTATGTGTCTTTTAAATAGGCTTCTAATTTTTTTATTGCATAATGGTATGAAGCTTTAAGGCCTCCAACAGATGTTTCTAAAATTTGCGAAATTTCTTCGTATTTCAATTCTTGAAAATACTTCATATTAAATACTAGTTTTTGCTTTTCAGGTAGGGTTGCTATGGCCTGCTGCAGTTTTAATTGTATGTCATCTCCTTCAAAATAAACATCAGCTTCTAAATTAGATAACATCTGATGCTGCAATTCTTCATTACTGATTCCTGTTTTCTTCTGCTTTTGTTTTAAAAATGTCAGTGATTCATTGGTAGCAATACGATACATCCAAGAATATAATTTACTGTCGCCTTTGAAGTTGTTTATGTTTCTAAAAACCTTGATGAAGGTATTTTGCAAAACATCATCAGCATCATCATGATTTAATACAATACTTCGAATATGCCAATACAGCCTTTTCTTATAGGTGTTTACCAAGACTTCAAACGCCTGTGACTGGGTTTTTGAGTCTTTTAATTCTTCTACTAAATTGACTTCAGCTAACAATAGATGTTTGTTTGAATTCTTTTGTTGGACTCTAAAGTTATGAAAAGGTTTAACAGTTGCGAATTTTTCATATTCACATAACGTAAGTATTTTGATATAAAAAAAAGCCCGGAAAATCCGGACTTTGAAAATTTTGGTTTGCCACCTTAAAAGAAGTTGCAATACCTATATTTTGATATTTATTCGAACTTTACAGTTTCTGTATGCGAATAATCTACACCTTCAATGGTTACATCTAAGGTGATATCATAATCGCCAGCCGAAAGATAAATAATCACACCCGGATTGGCATTTATAGAAGTAGCAGGGCTTGCACCAGGAAAAGACCACATGAAGTCTTCACCATTAGTAAAAAGTCTCTCAAAGGTTGCAGTTAATTGGGCATTGTCTACCACTACATTGAACTTGCCTGATTCAACATTAAGAACTTCCTCGGCATAAGAGGTTTTTACAGCTGGATACTCTATTTCTTCTAGCTCATGACCTTCAAAAGATTTACTAATTGATTTTACTTCGCCTACATTTTCTTTTGAACAAGAAATGAAGGCCATTACAGAAATACCCATCAATAATACGGATTCTAATTTTATTTGATTCATACGATTAAGATTTGGGTTAAATTAATTTTATCGTTGAAACATAACAGCACGCATTATAAAAAATCGCAATCTGTAGGAAAAATAATATTTGAAGATGTTCATATCGCCATAAATAAATGTTATTTTACCTATAGGTTGAGCAGAGCAGATTCTTAATCTTTAGTTTTTTAACTTAAAGATTGCATGGCGACTAATTTTTTATAAGTACCATTTTTAGCCAACAATTCTTCATGAGAACCTTGCTCTACAATTTGACCTTTTTGAAGTACTATGATGGTATTTGCTTTTTGAATTGTAGATAATCGATGCGCGATAACCAATGAGGTTCTATTTTGCATCATTTTTTCTAAGGCATCTTGTACCAAACGTTCACTTTCAGTATCAAGGGCAGATGTGGCCTCGTCTAGAATCATTATTGGCGGATTTTTTAAAACCGCTCTCGCAATAGATAAACGCTGCTTTTGACCGCCACTTAGCTTGTTTCCGCTATCGCCAATGTTCGTGTCATAGCCATTTGGTAAATCTGAAATAAATTCATGCGCATTAGCGATTTTAGCTGCTTCTATAATTTCAGCTTCTGTCGCATTCTCTTTTCCTAAGAGGATGTTGTTCTTAACAGAATCATTAAATAGGATGGAATCTTGAGTAACCAATCCCATGAGGTTTCTCAATGATTTCTTGGTCATGTCTTTAATGTTGAGACCATCAATTAAAATTTCGCCTTCATTTACATCATAAAACCGAGTCACTAAATTCGCTATAGTACTTTTACCGCTGCCTGATTGCCCAACTAGGGCAACAGAATGCCCTTTAGGAACCGTCAGATTGAAGTCCTTTAGAATGTATTCGTCTTCGTATTTAAAAGAAATATTTTTTAGGGTAATCTCTTTGTCAAAATCAGTTTTAGTAACTGCATTTTCTAATTCTGAAATTGGGTTCTCAGTTTCAAGAATTTCTAAAACCCGTTCAGCTGCTGCATTTCCTTTCTTTACACCAAAAGATGCTTTACTAATTGCCTTAGCGGGTGTTAAAACGCCGTATGCGAGCCCCATATAGGCAATAAAAGAGGGCGCGTCTAAGGTCTTATCAATCAATACCATTTTACCGCCAAACCATAACAAAACGCCTATAGTAAGAATACCTAAAAACTCACCAGAAGGAGAAGCCAAATTTTTACGATTTAATAACGTATTACTGAATTCGAAAAAACGTTGGGTTGATTGGGCAAAGGTTTTATAAAATTTTGATTCTGAATTAAAAGCTTTAATAACGCGAAGTCCGCCAATTGTTTCTTCAACAACAGATAAAAATTCGCCTTGTTCTTTTTGAACTCGGTCTGATTTCTTTTTCAATGATTTACCAATCCACGAAATGATGGCACCAGAAACAGGAATGAAAATAAATACAAACAAGGTGAGTTTTGCGCTGATCAAAAACATGACAATAATTGTAAAAAAGATAGTCAAAGGTTCTCTTACAATCAATTCTAAGATAGAAAGAAAGGAGTGTTGAATTTCAAGAACGTCTGAGGTTATTCGCGCTATAAGGTCTCCTTTTCGTTTTTCAGAATAATAAGAAATTGGTAAATCAGTTATTTTCTGATACATGGCATTTCTGACATCTTTTAAAACCCCATTTCTTAGAAAAGTTATAAAATACATGGCCAAATAGTTGAACATATTCTTAAGAAGAAAAAGCACAATGACCAAACCTATGACCAAAATGAGGCCTTTCATTTTATCATCAGCGGCAAATTGGGTAACCTGATAATTCATGAAATCCATGAAGTATTCTTTTAGTCCTCCAAAACCTTTAAATACTGGGGCTACATGCAATTGCTTGTCTTTTTCAAAGAGCACATTAAGCATGGGCATCAAAGCAGCAAAAGATAAAGCGCTAAATAGGGCGTAAAGCGTATTAAAGAAAATATTCAGATAGCCATATTTTTTATATGGTTTGGCAAATCGCAGTATTTTCTTGAAGTAATTCATTAACTCAATTTAAGTTCTGAGAGTATGGTTTGAATTTTCTCATCAAGCTGAGCGTTCACTTTACTGAAATCTTCAGAACGCTCTAAAAGTGCGTTGGTACTGATGTAAAACTTTACTTTAGGTTCAGTGCCACTTGGTCTCGCGGCCACTCTGGTACCATCTTCAGTTTCATAAATCAATACATTTGATTTTGGTAAATCAATTGCTTTTTCTTCACCTGTTAGTACGTTGGTTGCCATTGAAGTATTATAATCTTCAATCCATTTTACTTTTGAACCCGCTACTTCTTGTACCGGATTTTCTTTAAAGTCAACAAGCATTTGCTTAATTTCTTCAGCACCGCTTATTCCTTTTTTGGTTAAGGCAATTAAATGTTCTTTATAAAAGCCAAATTCTGAATAACAACCAATCAAATCTTGATAAAAAGAGCTACCATTTGCTTTTGCCTGGCTTGCAATTTCACAAGCAAGTAGGGTAGAAGTGACAGCATCTTTATCACGAACAAAATCGCCTACCATATAGCCAAAGCTTTCTTCGCCACCACCCAAGAACTTCGCATCAGGAAAATCTTTAATCATTTTGCCAATCCATTTGAAACCAGTTAAGGCAGTTTTGAATTCAACGCCGTATGATTTTGCCATGACTTCCATCATGGGGGTTGAAACGATTGTGGTAGCGATGAACTCATTGCCTTGAAAACCTTCTTCTTTCTGTTGGTCTAAAAGAAACTTGGTCATGAGTACCATAGCCTGGTTGCCGTTGACAATTTTCATCTTTCCGTTTAAATCACGAACAGCAATGCCTAAGCGGTCACTATCAGGATCAGTACCAACAACCATATCAGCGCCAATTTCTTCAGCTTTGGCAATTGCCATTGATAATGCTTCTGGCTCCTCAGGATTTGGCGATTTCACAGTAGGAAAAGCACCATCAGGTTTGGCTTGTTCTTCAATTACGGTCACATTTTTGTAGCCTGCACGTTTCAATACTTCAGGTATAGCGGTAATTGAGGTGCCGTGTAATGAAGTGAATACAATTTTAAAATCATCCTTACCGGCAGCGTTACAATTTCCTTTTGCCACAGATGCTTCTATAAAGGCTTCATCAACTTCTTTGTCAATGATTTCAATCAGACTATCATCCGAAGAAAAGTTAATATCTTTAAAAGGAAGAGAATTAATTTCTGCTATAATTTCAGCGTCTTGCGGGGGTACAATTTGTCCGCCATCCGTCCAATAAACTTTATAGCCATTATATTCTGGCGGATTGTGCGATGCGGTTAAAACAATACCGGCATGGCAATTTAAATGCCTTACTGCGAATGATAGTTCAGGGGTAGTTCTCAATTCAGAAAAGAGGAAAACTTTAATGCCGTTGGCTGCAAATACTTCAGCTACGGTTCTCGCCAAGGTGTCACTATTGTGTCTGCAATCAAATGCAATGACCACTTTTATGGCCTCATTAGTATACGTTTTTTTGAGAAAATTACTGAGTCCTTGGGTACTTTTACCTAGGGTGTACTTGTTGATTCTATTGGTGCCAGCCCCCATGATGCCGCGCATTCCGCCAGTACCAAAAGCCATATGTTTATAAAAACGATCTTTAAGTTCTTCAGGGTCAGTATCAATTAAGTGCTGTACTTCTTTGCGCGTGTCAGCGTCAAAAACATCAGTTAGCCAATCTTGGGCATTTTTTAAAAAGTCATTCATAGTAATTATAACTTAATAATTTGAGGTCTATTATCTATTTAGGTGTTACTTTTTTGTTTCTTCTGAAATGGTGTAGCGCGTTTCATTTTTTCTAGAGCGTATGATCATTTCGCCCACAAACCCAGCTAAAAATAATTGTGATCCAATAAGCATTGCAGTAAGGGCAATATAAAATTGAGGCCTGTCAGTAATTAGTCTTGCCGCGGTGTTGATGTAATATTTATCAATGCCTATATAAAGGGTAAATGCAAACCCTATCATGAACATCACAACCCCTAAGGCACCAAACAAATGCATGGGGCGTTTGCCAAATTTAGAAACAAACCATATGGTTATTAAATCTAAAAATCCGTTTGTAAATCGTTCCATTCCAAATTTTGTTTTTCCGTATTTACGTGCTTGGTGTTGCACTATTTTTTCGCCAATGTTTGAGAAACCAGCACTTTTTGCTAGAACAGGAATATACCTGTGCATTTCGCCATACACTTCAATGGTTTTGACCACATCTTTGCTGTAGGCTTTTAATCCGCAATTAAAGTCATTGAGTTTAACCCCTGAGGTTCTACGAGCCGCCCAATTAAAAAGTTTTGAGGGCATGTTTTTAAATAAGATTGAATCATATCGCTTTTTTTTCCAACCAGAAACTAATTCATAACCTTCATTATGAATCATTTGATATAGTTCAGGAATCTCTTCAGGATTATCTTGTAAATCGGCATCCATAGTAATAACCACATCGCCTTTAACGGCTTTAAAACCAGCATGTAAGGCTTGTGATTTACCAAAGTTTTTCAAAAAACGAATGCCTTTTACATTTGAATTCTCTTTTGAAAGGTTAGAGATTATTTGCCAAGAATCATCAGTACTACCATCATCAATGAAAAGAATTTCATATAAAAAATGATTGGATTGCATCACAGAAACAATCCAATCATGAAGTTCTTTTAACGATTCTTCTTCGTTGAGTAAAGGAATTACAATAGATAATTGCATAGTGTACTTCTGATTGTCTTTTCAAAAGTACGATTTTGCCTTTAATATGCTGGATTTTGTTTTTTAAGAATTAGCCCGCTAATGAGTCCGCATACTAAGCCAAAAATGATGTAAAGAATTAGTATAAAGGGGTACGACATCCAAAAATAGTTTATGGTTCCA
This sequence comes from uncultured Flavobacteriaceae bacterium, assembly GCA_937929935.1. Lineage (GTDB taxonomy): Bacteria > Bacteroidota > Bacteroidia > Flavobacteriales > Flavobacteriaceae > Maribacter_C. Next base: position 81,295 of record CALFUL010000004.1, read on the forward strand.
TCATACTGTTGTTGAATTTGTTCATCACTCATATATCCTGAGGCTATACTAGCCTCTCTTTGTATTTCAGCAGTGTTTTTAGCGAAATCAGGGTCTAGAAAATTTGATAAAACCATCGTATAAATAATGACTGCGATTCCGGCAATAAGTGCAATTCCTGCACCTATTTTTAATGCTTGACTTAGTTTAAGATAACCTTGGTTAGCTTTTCTAAAATTAATAATTCCCCAAACAATTACTCCTACCATTAATAAAATTACTACTATTTGTATTGTAGTATCTTTTGAATAGTGTAAATCCATAGAAAAGAGCATACCATTAAAGATGAGGTATATTCCGCCTAAAATCGCACCATAGGTAAGTGCAAATTTGCCTGTTTTAACTTCTAATTCTTCCATTTTAAAGGTGTTTTTTGATTGTTATAAATGTTAGTTGTTATTTGCTAAAAATAGTTACATTTAAAAGTACACTAATTTTCAATTTCTTTTTTGAGAATTTTTATGACTAATTAAATAAAAAGAATTAAATTTGCACCCTGAATTTAGTGCCTGTTGGTATGGGCGCAACAAAGATTATTCAAGATGAAAAAAGGGATACACCCAGAAAATTATAGACTAGTTGCTTTTAAAGATATGTCAAACAATGATGTGTTTTTAACAAAGTCAACAGCTGATGCTAAAGAAACACTTGAAGTTGATGGTGTTGAATATCCGCTAGTAAAATTAGAAATTTCAAGAACTTCTCATCCTTTTTATACAGGTAAAGCGAAATTCTTAGATACTGCCGGTAGAATTGATAAGTTCAAGAGCAAGTATGATAAATTCAAGAAAAAAGCTGCTCCGGTTGTAAATGAAGAGCCAAAGCAAGAAGCTCCAAAGGCTGAAGCTCAGGCATCAAGCGAAGAAGAATAAATTTTCATTTATATATAATACAAACCTCTGATACAAACGTATCAGAGGTTTTTTTTTTTGACCCTGATACTCACTGATGCTACCTTTTGAATTAAAATAGTACGCATCTTAATTTTGAGAATCCCTATTTTTGTTGAAACAACTATTTAGATGAACTACATTCTTTTTGATGGTCCTGCAAGAGAGGCCCTGCTCCCCTTTACTTTTACAAGACCTGTAGCTGACATTCGCGTTGGTATTTTAACCATTCGTGAAAAGTGGGAAAAGTATTTAGGGCTTACCACAACCACCATTACTGAAGAGTATCTTTCTGAGAAATACCCAATGGTTGAGTTTGAAGAAAATATTTTAATTAATGCATCTTTCTTACCTAATCAAGAATTAGTTGATCAAATACAGGCACTGAAAGAGAACGAGGCGGTTTTTTATCGTGAAGATGTGATTGCCTTTTATGCAAAAGAAGCGCAAGAGGATATTGACCTGCAAGCTTTTAAACAGATCGAATTTTCAGGAAACCTCATGCAAATTGAAAATACTTGGGACATTTTCTCAAAGAATGCAGAAGCTATACAAGCTGATTTTGACTTTATTACTGAAGGAAGAAAAAGTCAACCAATTTCTAAAACCAACAGTTGCATCAAACCAGAACGCATTTTTCTTGAAGAGGGTGCCAGTGTTGAATACAGTATTTTAAACGCCACTGACGGCCCTATTTACATTGGAAAAAATGCTCAAATTTGGGAAGGTAGTCTTATTCGAGGTGCATTTGCACTCTGCGAAAATGCCACCGTTAAAATGGGTGGTAAAATGTACGGCGCTACTACTATAGGCCCATGGAGCAAGGTGTGCGGCGAAATAAGTAACTCAGTTATTTTTGGTTATTCAAGTAAGGGTCACGAAGGCTATTTAGGCAATGCTGTTTTAGGTGAGTGGTGTAATATTGGTGCCGATTCAAATAATTCAAATTTGAAAAATAATTATGCGAAAGTAAGATTATGGAATTATGCTACTGAAAGTTTTGAACAAACAGGTTTGCAGTTTTGTGGTCTCATGATGGGTGATCACAGTAAAACGGCCATTAATACCATGTTTAACACGGGTACTGTTATTGGCGTTAATTGCAATATTTATGTACCAGGTTTTCCTAGAAATTTTATTCCTAGTTTCAGTTGGGGCGGGGCATCAGGCTTTTCAAGCTATTTGCCTAAAAAGGCTTTTGATGTAGCTAAAGTAATGATGGCGCGAAGAAATGTTGAGTTTAATGAAGTAGAAGCACGTATTTTAGAACATGTTTTTGAAGTGACTAAAAAGTGGCGTAATTACTAATAATTACACTCAAAGTAGCGCTTCTTTACATTAATGCTTATTGCGATTTCTTCTTGTTGAAAATGTTTGCTGTTTCAATAAATTTTCTACTTTTTTGTTCATCTCCTTTGGTTACTAAACTAACCCCCACAAATAAGAGTAATGAAATTGTAATGCCAATAAGGGCTTGCTCTACGGATGCTATTTCATAGGCAACAGGTAATTTCACACCCAAAGCAACAAGTAAGTTATACGATGAAAATGCCAAACCAAAAAACATAGAAACCACCGCGGCTTTAGCAGTACCTCGATACCAAACAAAACCAAGAACTAAGGGGATGAATGCTCCGGTAGTTAAAAAGTCAGAACCGATCCATGAAATAGTTAATACTGATTGTATTCTTAAGGCTATAAATAAGGCGCATGCGGCAATTAATAAGGTTGCTATTCTGGCGACCTTAACACCTAAAACATGACGGTCTTTGGGCGCTAAATATTTCTCATAAACATCAATAGAAAGTGATAAAGCACCTGTGTTTATTAATGAATCCATGGTTGACATAATCGCTGAACAAAGCCCAACAAAAAGAAGCGAACTCAACAAAGGGTTTGAAATGTTTTTGACCATATCAGGTATAATTCCGCCACTTGGTATTTCTTCATAAAAAACAGAGCTGTACATACCTGTATACGTAACCATCAGGTATAACGGAATGAAAACCACGAAACTCAAAAGCATCATTCGGCGTGCATCACTTGATTGTTTAGCAGCAGAAATTCGTTGCCAAATATTGGCCTGTATCATCCATGAGGTTCCAAAGGTTATGACATAGGCAAGATTGTCTGAAACGTCATGAAAGAAATTAGTGTATCCGGTTTTATCATTGGTTGCTGCTATCTTTTCAACCATTGCCATTCCTCCTGCATCCCGATAGGCAATAAAAAAAAGGATAACGGCAGTTATTAAGAAGAAGACAAATTGTACTAAATCAGTGAGTACAACGCCTTTAAAACCTCCAAAAAGAGAATAGAATAAAACAATTGAAACCCCGATTAGAGCACCTGTTTCATAACTGATATCAAAAAAGGAGTGAAAAAATTTACCCACAACAATGATTTGTATGGCAGCTGCGATTACCATAAAAATAATAATGAAGACGGTTAAAAGTAGTGCGGCTGTTGTATTGTATCTTTTTTCCATTAATTGTGGCTGCGAAATGGTAGCAATATTTCGAATTCCTTTAGCAAAAACAAACATGAGAAAAGTAGCTATGAGTACCGGTACGCCGTAAATCCAAAAAGAACTTAGTCCGTTTTGATGTGCGTGATCCACCAAATCAATAGCAGATCCGCCACCCCACCATGATGCAATAAAAGTGATGGCTAATAACCAAGCAGGTAACTTGCGAGAGGCAAGAAAATAATCTTCAGAGGTTTTATTTTTTCTATTGAATACACCTACAGCGATGATGCTTATGACATATATAGCTATTAATAAAATGGTCAAGTTGGTATTTTGCATCAATACGTTTGTGGTAGGTTATTTTAAAGTTTCTATAAGGTTTGATTGAAACAAATTAAGAGCTGTAAAAATATAGCAAAATCGATAGGTTATGAGTTAGCCTGATATTTAATTTTGAAAATTTTGTGATAGTACAAATTCCTATCTTTGTTTTTTCTAAATCATGAAACATTAATGAAAAAAAAGGTTGCCTTTTATACGCTAGGGTGTAAGCTGAATTTTTCAGAAACTTCTACCATAGCGAGAGGTTTTCAAAAAGAAGGCTTTGATCGTGTTGACTTTTCAGAAAAAGCTGATATGTATGTCATTAATACATGTTCAGTTACTGAGAATGCTGACAAGCGCTTTAAGACCATTGTAAAGCAAGCGCAGAAGGCGAATCCTGATGCTTTTGTAGCTGCAATAGGGTGTTATGCGCAATTGAAACCAGAAGAATTGGTGGCGGTTGACGGTGTTGATTTGGTGCTAGGCGCTACTGAAAAATTCAATATCACTGACTATGTCAATGATTTAAGTAAAAATGATAAAGGAGAAATACATTCTTGCGAAATTGATGCTGCTGATTTTTATGTAGGTAGTTACGCTATAGGGGATCGTACACGTGCTTTTTTAAAAGTACAAGATGGTTGTGATTACAAGTGTACGTATTGCACTATTCCGTTAGCTAGAGGAATTTCACGTAGTGATACCTTAGAGAATGTACTTAAGAATGCAGCAGAGATTTCAGCAAAAGGCATTAAAGAAATTGTTCTTACCGGTGTTAATATTGGCGATTATGGTAAAGGAGAATTTGGTAACAAGAAACATGAACATACTTTCTTAGACCTGGTTAAGGCTTTAGATGATGTTGCCGGTATTCATCGTTTACGCATTTCATCAATAGAGCCTAATCTTTTGAAAAATGAAACTATTGATTTTGTAGCCGGTAGTGCTACTTTTGTGCCCCACTTTCATATACCGTTGCAGAGTGGCAGCGATGCTTTATTGAAGCTGATGAAAAGGCGCTACATGAGTAATTTATATGTAGATAGAGTAAAAAAAATTAAAGCAACTATGCCAGATGCTTGTATTGGTGTCGATGTTATTGTGGGATTTCCGGGAGAGACAGATGAACTTTTTCTCGAAACTTATAATTTTTTAAACCAACTTGATATATCCTATTTACATGTTTTCACCTATTCTGAACGCGATAATACTGAAGCGGCCACAATGAATGGGGTAGTGCCCAAGAAAGTTCGTGCCAAGCGAAGTAAGATGTTACGCGGACTCTCAGTAAAAAAACGAAGAGCATTTTATGAAAGTCAGTTGGGTAGTCAAAGAACCGTTTTATTTGAAGGCGAAAATAAAGAAGGCTATATTCATGGGTTTACTGAGAATTATGTGAAGGTAAAAGTACCATGGAACCCTGCATTAGTTAATACACTTCATAGCGTTGCATTAACTAAAATTGATGAAGACGGGTTGGTACGTTTTGATTTTGTTTCTGATAAAGTACTACTAAACTAAAGAGTTTATTTAATAGCATTAAAAAAAGCGTTTCATATTGGTTTATGAAACGCTTTTTAAGTACAAGTCTAATGGTTTACTTTATCTCCTCCATTGTATTATTAATCAAAGTTTTAAGATGGTACTTATGAGCTTTAGTTGATGTGTTTCCGCTATTGTTCGCAACCATTCTATTAATAGCTCTTAAATTATAAAGCGCCATTGACACAGAGGCATTAGAATAACGAGTTTTAGATTTACCAGATACAATTGATATTAATTTTTTTACATATTCTTGCTGCAAATTTTGACGGGTTGAATTTACATTGCCGTAAATATCTGAAGCAAAAATACCTCCATTTAATTCTGTCATAAATTCAGCCAAATCATATTTGTTACCATACTTCTCTGAATCTGAAATTCGCTGTAAGGTATTCGGATGTAAAATATGATTCAATACATTTCTTTGAAAACGTAAGATAGTGGCATGAATCTTTGGATCTTCAGGACCACCAAAAAAGTTAAATCCTCTACGTTGTCTGGCTAAATAATTATTCAATTCTTTGGGTGAGTTAAATGCATTTTTTGCAAAAATATGTGTGTTTATAGCTTTCATTGCTCTTTTTTGATCTGCATAACTTACGGGGGTAAACGGTTGGGTTGCTCCTTCTTGACCTGCCATTGCTCGATCTACATAAACACCTCCAATAAATCGTGACATTACATTACCAGCTTGGGCATATTGCCCCATAAGAATGGCATGAGCTATTCTTAAATCATTATAGGTATCACCTTCTTTTGAATACCTATCCTTGAGTTTGCCAAACATTCGTTTTACCAATGCAATTCGATTAACTGAATAGGTTATTTGATCATTTGATAAATCTCCGGTGTTAACGCGAGGGTCGATTCCTTTTCCTGGTGCCCGCATATCATCTGCATCATTACCAAACTGAAGTTCTGGTTTGGTAGATTGATTTAGAAGGTTTTGCATTTCAGCATCAGATGCAAACTGTTGATATCCAAATTGAATAGCCCATTCATCATAAGGTCCAACCGTGGTTGAATAGTAATGACCTTGATTGGTAGGGTCATTAGAAACGTTAATTGCAGTATAATCCATTACAGAGCCTACTAAGGCTTTCCCTTTAATAAAATCTGGATTATTTAATTCATCAGGACTAAATAATTGACTTGCTTTCATGTTATGGTTTAGACCTAAAGTATGCCCAACCTCATGCATAACAAGCTCAATCATCGCCTCTTTTTTCAATCCTTCCATAGCCATGTCGTCAGCATTTGCAATAGCAAGTGCAGTTTTTCCAAACTGTGTATTGAATTGCATTAGATGACCGTATGAGCAATTAATTTGATTTTTTGAATTTAACCAATCAAATGAGGTATCTTGATTCTCTGCGGTAATGTCATCGAATAATTTATCAACCCGAACGCGATTTGTGTGATACACAAATTCTAACATGATGTCTGCTCCAATTATTTGTCCAGTTTTAGGGTTTACAAAACTAGGACCATATCCTCCAAAAGGTGGGTTAGGAGAGGAGGTCCATCGCAATACATTATATCTTATATCACCAGCATCCCATGTGGCATCATCAGGTTGTGTTTTAACTACAATAGCATTTTTAAAACCAGCTTTTTCAAAAGCAATATTCCATCGTTCAACAGCTACTTTAATTGTGGATCTAAACTCTTTTGGTGTTGAATTTTCAATCCACCAAGTAATTGGCTCAACAGGCTCTGAAACTGTAGCAGATGGATCTTTCTTTTCTAGGTGCCAGCGGTGTATTTTATCTCTGTAATTCGCTGCATCAACCGAAGTCATATCATTAGTTTGAGTTAGAAAATAACCAACTCGAGGGTCATCAAATCTAGGCTTATATGAACTTTCTTTGATTTGTATAAAACTATGATGAATATTGATTTTGACATTACGACCATCAGTAACAGCAGCAGAACCGCCATTTAATACTGAGGGAGTTGAATATATGTAAGAGACAACAACATCAGTATTTTCTGGGTAATTGCGAATGTCTTTGATTTTTGTAGCATCTTTTTCAAGGCTGCCTAATGAGAAATCAGTTGGTTTACTTCCTGGAAATTTTGGAGGTTTCACTTGTGTTAGCTTTTCTTTCTTAAAAAGAGCGTCTGCCTTTATTAAATAATGCCCTTTTACACTATCAGTTGCTTCAATTTTTAAGCTAGCTAAGGGCGCTTCACTGATATTCGCTTTGCTTGATTTTGAAAGTGCATTTTCTTCATCAAAATAAAAGGAATTGTTTTGGTATATAAACTCAAGTCTATTATAAAACTTCGCAATTTTAAAAATTCTAGCCCCGCCGTATGCACCTCTAAAACTATAGGCGTCAGTTACACCATCAGCTATTTGATTAAAGTAGATGTATTCTTTATTAAGCTGCTCTTTAGAAATAAGCATTTAAGTTTCACCGGTAACCGTGTCACGGTAAATGGTAAATAGACCTTCTAATTTTTTACTTGATTTAACTAAATCATCAATTGTTTTCTTCTTGTCTTTTTTAGGATCTAGATTCATTGCTGATTCACCCTTTTTGCCTTTTTTCTTCTTTTTTTTGTGCTTGAAGATTGGGCGCTATCATTAGTAAAAGGCAAACTGCGGCGATGGTCTTAATCATTAAATGCTTACTTCTCATTTTTATAGTTTTTATTAATATGTGTGGTTGATAGGGGAGTTCATAAATATATATAAAAAAAGCTCAATTACTTATTAGTAATTGAGCTTTTAACTTTTGAAATGTAATCTAGTATAGTTGCTGAGAATTAAATTCTAATGCCAACAGGTAGCATTTCTTTGTATTGTCTATTTTTTCTTAAAAAACCTGCTATTTGAGGGCTAGTTGGTACCACGCGTTGGTTATTGTCTTGAATGTGGTGTAATACAGATTTGATAAAATCTTCTTTAAAACCATCTTGAGAAATAGCTTCTGGTATGACTAACTTGGTTAGAAAAACTTTACGTTCTTGTGAAGAGTATTCAATCTTGGCTAAATGTCCTTCCACGCTAGTTTCAAATTGTCTAAGAAAGCTATTATCTTTGATTTCTACTTCATTCATATAGTTTGATTTTAAGTTTCGGTTTAAGGCAAAAAAATTACGGGGTTCTCAGCCGTAATTTTTACTATTTTTTTTCCACTATCTTTAGCTTATAATTGCTCTCAACTAAAGCAGTATACAAAAGTACAACAAATTTCACGTTTTTCCTAAAAATACAGTCCTTTTTACGCATATGGCAAGTGAAAAAATATCAATTTATTTTATGCCGGGTATGGCAGCGAATCCTTCTATTTTCAGGCATATTAAATTACCTGAAGATAAATTTGAACAACATTTACTATCGTGGTTTGTTCCTGAAAAAGGGATGTCTTTATCTGCCTATGCCAAGGAAATGTCAAAGCGAATCATCCATCCTAACCCAGTGTTAGTTGGAGTTTCTTTTGGAGGGATGCTCGTTCAAGAAATTGCAAAATATGTAAATGCCCAAAAGGTTATTGTAGTATCAAGTGTCAAGCATGAAACAGAATTGCCTAAACGCATGCTATTTGCTAAATATACCAAGGTGCATAAATTATTACCTACGGGTATTGTCAATAATGTAGAGCTTTTGGCAAAATATGCTTTTGGTGAAACAGTGACTAAACGCTTAGCTTTGTATGAAGAATACCTTTCAGTACGTGATAAAGATTATATAGATTGGGCTATTGATCAAATTGTTAATTGGAAACCATCCTACTGCCCTGAATGCCTTATTCATATTCACGGCGAGAAGGATAATGTTTTTCCTATTTCAAATATTAAAGAATGTATTCCTGTAAAAAACGGCACGCATACCATGATTATTCACCGTTCTAAGTGGTTTAATGAGCACTTACCGGCAATTATTTTGCAATAAAAGAGTTGTATTTATACCTTTAGTTTTAAACAAAACCAAAAAATGAAATTTTTAAAAAACCTTTTGATGGGTATTGGTGTGCTCTTTGTAATTAGCACACTCATTTTTGCAGTTCAGCAAAATCAAGAAATCATCCATTTAAAAAAAGAAGTAAAGAAAAAGAGTGTCGCTGAAGGATACCAAATATCTTCAATTGATATACCTAAAGACCTCAATTTTGCTGAAGAGAAAGTACCACAAGAAGACCCAGAAATTTTAGAACGTGTAGATCGCGAATTTTTAGTCAACACCTATTGGCAGTCAAATGCGGTTTTATTGATGAAAAGAGCGAACAAATACTTTCCGATAATTGAGCCAATTTTGGCCAAGAATGGTATTCCTGATGATTTTAAATATTTAGCAGTTGCTGAAAGTGGTTTAGATAATGTGGTGTCACATGCTAAAGCAACAGGGTTTTGGCAAATTATGAAAGCTACGGGTCAAGAATACGGACTCGAAATTAATAAGAATGTTGATGAGCGTTATCATTTAGCAAAATCAACAGAGGTGGCTTGCCAATATTTAAACAAGTACAAAAAAAAATATGGTAGCTGGACCCTAGCAGCTGCTGCGTATAATACGGGTACAGGGTCTGTTGATAAATATATGAGAATTCAAAAAGTGAATGATTATTATGATTTATTACTGGGTCAAGAAACGGGGCGTTATGTATTTAGAATCATGGCGATTAAAGAAATTTTGAGCCATCCTGAAAAATATGGTTTTGAAGTTGCAAAAGAAGATTTGTACAAAGCGGTACCCACTTTTAAAGTTGAAGTTGATACCCCCATTGCAGATTTTGCAGATTTTGCCAAACAATATGAGATTAACTACAAAGTCTTAAAACGTCATAATGCTTGGTTACGTGAACCGCATTTAAATAATCAATCAGGTAAAAAGTATACGATTGAGATTCCGCATAAAGGCCATTATATCACAAAGTAGTATATTTGATATTAAATCAACGTACAAACTTTAATGAAAAAACTTACGCTATTACTTTTCTTAATTACCTTTTATTGTCAGGCTCAAATAACTTTTGAAAAGGGGTATATCATAACTAATGACGGTGTCAAAACAAGTTGTTTAATTAAAAACCTAGAATGGTTAAATAACCCAGAAAACATCAAATACAAATTGTCTGAAAATGGCAATGAAATAGATGCAAGTACAGAAGAAATCTCAGAATTTGGTGTTGGCGAATTCAAGTTTGTTAAATATAGTGGATCTGTTGATCGTTCGCCAGTTATTACAGAATTGCTTGATTCAAAAAGAGCGCCTCAATTTGAAGAAGAGGTTGTTTTTTTAAAGGAATTAATTCGTGGTAACATAAATTTATACTCACTCGTAGATGGAAATTTAGTTCTTTTTTTCTTTAACAATGAGCAACGAGAAATTGAGCCACTTATATACAAAAGATATTATAAAGAACAACTAGCGATTGCAACTAATGACGGGTACAAACAACAATTAACGGGTATTCTAAATTGCAATGCTGCTATTTCATCAGGCATAAGTAGACTGGCCTATAACGAGAAGGCATTACGTAACTTATTTGAAAAACAGAACAATTGTATTTCAGGAGAAGCAAAGGTGGTTGAAAAAACTAAGAAAGGAGAATTTAGGTTTTTTATTAGACCCGGAGCTTCGATAAATACGTTTAGAATTCCTAAAAGGTTTCCTGGTTTAAGTTTAAATCCAAATCCCAACGAATATGATTTTAGTAACGTTGTTGGCTATCAAATAGGCTTTGAATTAGAGTACGTTTTACCTTTTAATAAAAATAAATGGTCTGTTTCTATTGAACCATCCTATAATTTTATAAAATCTGAATCAACAACTACAAATACAATTCCTGAATTAGCCACATTAACCTATAAAGCGTTTGAATTGCCTTTAAGTTTGAGGCATTATTTTTTTCTATCCAAAAAATCAAAAATATTTATTAACGCCTCTTATGTTTTAATATTTGACCTGAATTCTTCTCTTCTGCCATTTAGCCGCGGATCTGGTTTTAGAAAAGGATCTAATAGGTCTTTTGGCCTTGGATATGATTATAATAATAAAATACGTTTAGAGGCACGGTATGACACTGATCGTGGAGCTCTTTTTCCTACTAGTAACCTAGTATCGACCAAATTCACTAGTTACGGCATTGTTTTGGGGTACGGATTTTAATTTCTTTTGAAAAAGTATTTAATTAAATCCTTTTCATCTGCTTTTGCATCATCTTAATTTGCTCAGTAAGCATATTATTTTTGTCCAATTTTTTGGCTTCATTTAAAAGCGTTGTAGCTTCTCTTTTTCGTCTTTTCTGCATTGCAATACCTGCAAGACTTAATTTTGCCATCGCTACATCATAATCCATAGTTAGTCCTAATTTCAAGGCCTTTTTGAAATATTTTTCAGCTTGTGTTAAATTGGTTTGAGAAAAAATGATACCGTGCAAGTAGTTATAATACCCTTGTTGCTTTATTGTTAGTGCCGCTTCAGGGTTTTTGATTTTCGACAACCATTTTTGTGTGCCATCCATATCTTGCTTTCGCATTCTTAGAAAAGCAAGTAAAATCATTTCATTTCTGAAATAAAGGAAAACAAATATCAATGAAAGAAGAATTAAAAAAATTCCGTTGCCAATATTTCCTTCAAAAAACTGATAACCAGCATAAGCTATAATTAGGCCGGCAATAATAAGTTTGAATATTTTATTAAACATAGTTTAGTGTATTAGTTCGTAGGTAATAGTTGATTTAATAGTTGTTGGTATTTCAGTCTCACCCATTTGCGGCATTACTGAGCCTCCTTTAAACTCACCTTCAACATACATTGTATTAATAAAACCTGTAGTTCTACTGGCGTTTATTTTGGTGGTTTGTTCTCCTTTTAGATCCATTGAAATACTTGGCTCATTGGTTGTAATATTTACTTGAGCCAAACCATTGATTTTTATTTCAGAATCAGACAAATTCTCTAATGTCCAGGTATTCTGTGCTATCAATTTGCCTTCGTAGTTATTCTGCCAAGTATCGCCTATTTCAATTTCATTTGAAGAATAGAAATAGGTCATTTGCTTATAACTATTTGACAGAGCCTCAGATCCAAAATCTTTTTTTAATGATTCTTTCATCATGTTTTTCGTGAAATCATCTTCAATACCAGAGGCATTAGCCATTTTGGTAATTAAACTATCACCACCAATGACCTTCAAAATATTGCCTGTTTTGTCAAAGGTTAACTCGACTTGATTATTTAAAAGGCTATTAAATATCTTTGATTGCACATCATCATCATTAACCTCTTTAGCACGTACATTCATGAGATCGCCTTGAATGCTAGATTTCATGTTCATATTAAGATCTTGAAAATTCAAGGAAATTAAATAGTTATTTTCTTTAACCTCGGTTACTTTAAATTCAATAATACCGTCAAGTAAATTGGTTATGACATGCGCTGCACCATTTAATTCTTGAGTAATGACCTGCTCAGCTTTTTGCTGCACTACAAAAGTATCACCTACTTTTAAATCATACTGTAATAAAGTTTGCCCCATCAACAGTGATGAAAAGATGAAGAAAAGAAGTATTGTTATTTTTTTTTTCATTGATGGTAACTGTTTTTGCGAACCTATATTTGAATCAATTAATTAGGGGTTTAAACATTTGTTTACGCTATATTAGAAACTTATTCGGGCAAAAATACTAAATTACATAAGTAGTGGCACTAGCGATTTTATAAATTATTTTTTCTTTTGTATTTGGCAAAGAGAAAACTCTTCGTATATTTGCGCCCAGTTTTGCAGGTATAACTGCACGACATTCAATTAAGAAAAGGATTTACAGATGCCAGGTCAAAAGAGAACATATCAGCCTTCAAAGCGCAAGAGAAAGAACAAGCATGGTTTTAGAGAACGCATGGCTAGTGTTAACGGAAGAAAGGTTCTTTCAAGAAGAAGAGCTAAGGGAAGAAAAAAATTATCTGTTTCTTCAGAAACACGTCACAAGAGATAAATGATTGATATTATTTAAAATATTGAAGGTGTTACTTTTTATAAGTAGCACCTTTTTTTTAGATTACAACTTAAAATACTAGTAAAAATAATGCCTAAAAGAAAAGATTTAAAATCCGTTTTAATTATTGGTTCAGGTCCTATTATTATTGGTCAAGCCTGTGAGTTTGACTACTCAGGTTCGCAATCACTGAGGTCATTACGTGAAGATGGTATTGAAACCATACTTATTAATAGTAACCCTGCCACAATTATGACTGATCCTTCAATGGCGGATCATGTTTATTTAAAACCTTTAAATACTAAATCAATAATTGAGATTTTAAAAGAACATCCTCAAATTGATGCTGTATTACCTACTATGGGAGGTCAAACGGCATTAAATCTTTGTATAGAAGCAGACGAAAAAGGGATCTGGAAAGATTTTGATATTGATATGATTGGGGTTGATATTGATGCCATTAATGTTACTGAAGATAGAGAGCAGTTTCGTGAACTAATGGGCAAGATTGGTATAGGCATGGCGCCACAAGCAACCGCAACTTCCTTTTTAAAAGGAAAAGAAATTGCGCAAGAATTTGGTTTTCCTTTAGTAATCAGAGCATCTTATACTTTAGGTGGAGCAGGCGCATCAATTGTTTATAAGCAAGAAGATTTTGATGAGTTATTAAGTCGAGGTTTAGAAGCTTCGCCCATTCATGAGGTCATGATTGATAAGGCGATGATGGGATGGAAAGAATATGAATTAGAACTACTTCGTGACCGTAATGATAATGTGGTAATTATTTGTGCCATTGAAAATATGGACCCTATGGGCATTCATACTGGCGATTCAATTACCGTAGCCCCAGCAATGACCTTATCAGATAGTACGTATCAAAAGATGCGTGATATGGCAATTCACATGATGCGTAGTATTGGCGATTTTGAAGGGGGATGTAATGTGCAGTTTGCGGTTAGCCCTGATGAAAAGGAAGAAATCATCGCGATTGAAATTAATCCGCGAGTTTCAAGATCATCAGCTTTGGCCTCAAAGGCAACCGGATATCCTATTGCCAAGGTAGCTACAAAGTTAGCTATAGGATATACTTTAGATGAGTTAGATAATCAAATTACCAAATCTACATCGGCATTATTTGAACCTACCTTAGATTATGTTATTGTTAAAATACCACGTTGGAATTTTGACAAATTTGAAGGCTCTGACAGAACTTTAGGCTTACAAATGAAAGCAGTAGGCGAGGTTATGGGTATAGGGCGTTCTTTTCAAGAAGCCTTGCACAAAGCAACACAATCATTAGAAATAAAAAGAAACGGCCTAGGTGCTGACGGAAAAGGGTATAAAAACTATGATGAAATCATTAGCAAATTAACACATGCCAGTTGGGATCGTGTATTTGTTATTTATGATGCCATTCAAATGGGTATTCCGTTAAGTAGAATTCATGAGATTACTAAAATTGATATGTGGTTTTTACGCCAATATGAAGAGCTGTATGAACTAGAAAAAGAAATATCAAAATATACCATTGCTAATATCAGTCGTGAATTATTATTAGAAGCAAAGCAAAAAGGTTTTGCTGATCGTCAAATAGCCCACATGCTAGAATGCTATGAAAGTGAGGTATATAACAAACGAACTGAATTGAATATCAACAGGGTCTTTAAATTGGTAGATACCTGTGCGGCTGAATTTAAAGCCATGACACCGTATTATTACTCAACATTTGAGGCAGAAATAGAAACTGCTGATGGCGAGCGTTATGTTCAAAATGACAGTGTTGTAACTGATAAAAAAAAGATTGTAGTATTGGGTTCTGGGCCTAATAGAATAGGGCAGGGTATTGAGTTCGATTATTGTTGTGTTCATGGGGTTCTTGCAGCCTCAGAGGCGGGTTATGAAACCATAATGATTAATTGTAACCCAGAAACTGTATCAACTGATTTTGATACCGCAGATAAGCTTTATTTTGAACCTGTTTTTTGGGAACATATTTATGATATTATAAGACATGAAAAACCTGAAGGGGTAATTGTGCAGTTAGGAGGACAAACTGCTTTGAAATTAGCAGAAAAACTTTCTAAATACGGAATCAAAATAATTGGTACTAGTTATGAATCTTTAGACCTTGCTGAAGATAGAGGAAGCTTCTCAACCTTGTTAAAAGAGAATAATATTCCTTATCCTAAATTTGGTGTTGCTGAAACAGCTGATGAAGCATTGAACCTTTCTGATAAATTAGGTTTTCCGCTTCTAGTAAGACCTTCTTATGTTTTAGGAGGCCAAGGAATGAAGATTGTCATTAACAAAGAAGAATTAGAAGAGCATGTCGTTGACTTGCTCAGAAAAATACCTAACAACAAATTACTTTTAGATCATTACCTTGATGGAGCCATTGAGGCAGAGGCAGATGCTATATGTGATGGTAAAGATGTTTACATTATTGGTATTATGGAGCATATTGAACCTTGCGGAATTCACTCAGGTGATTCTAACGCTACACTTCCTCCGTTTAATCTAGGCGAGTTTGTGATGCAGCAAATTAAAGATCACACTAAAAAGATTGCGTTAGCATTGAATACTGTTGGTTTAATTAACATTCAGTTTGCTATTAAAGATGATAAAGTGTTTATCATTGAAGCGAACCCGAGAGCATCTAGAACAGTGCCTTTTATTGCTAAAGCCTATAAGGAGCCTTATGTCAACTATGCAACTAAGGTTATGCTAGGCGATAAAAAAGTGAAGGATTTTGATTTTAATCCGCAGTTAGAGGGCTTTGCTATTAAACAACCAGTTTTCTCGTTTAATAAATTTCCGAATGTCAATAAAAACTTAGGTCCTGAAATGAAAAGTACAGGCGAAAGTATTTTGTTTATTGATAGTTTGAAAGATGATGAGTTCTATAATTTGTATGCAAGACGCAAAATGTATTTGTCGAAATAGAACATTGCTTTTAAATAAGCGAAGATATTTTATGTACGATGATTTATTTGTAATCAGTAACTACCTTACCAGGTAATGTTATTATCTATAAAATCAATTAAGCTTTCAGCCATAATTTGATGTTCTGCAACTGACGGATGTCCTCCAGTGCCTTTAAAAGGAACGAAATGGGAAAATATTTTTGCATCGCCTATTTCTTCAACAGCTTGCGTTACATAGCCTGGCCATAAGTCAGTATAGGTAACATCCATATTGCCAAGCATGCAAATGATATTTGCATTGGGGTATTTTTCGCGTAAATCAGAAATAAATGATTTGTATGCATTTATAATAAACGCTCGAGTAGGGGGCGTATCGCCAAAAGTACTGATGAATCTAGGGTGTCCGTCTAAATTAACAATCCAAGAATCATTTTGACCTATGTTGATTACTACAATGTCTGGTTGGTATTGAGAAAAATTCCACTCACTATTTTCCTCAAACGGATTCAGCTTGGTATACATTTCAGGCATGATCTGTTCGAACCAACTAACCATAAGACCAATACCACCTCTTGAAATAGAGCGTTGTTCTGCATTAAAATGTCTAGCAGTGATAGAAGTGTAGCTTTTAAAACTGTCAGTAAAGCTACCATCTGCAGAATCATCGCCAGAAGTATCGTTGACACTTGCTCCGGCAGTTACAGAATCGCCATAAAATTCAATTTTTCGAGTTGATGTATTTTTAGGTAGTAATTCAGGGTTTCCTACTATTTCAAAACCTTTAAAAAGAGTAATACCTCGTGTCCATTCAGAATTTCTATGTAATTCAATGGTGTGAGGACCATCGTTTAAATTTTCAGCCAATACCAAATAATTCTCAAGACTATCTGGTTGCACCGTAAAAGGTTCTTGATCATCAATGGCAACGGTATAAAAGGTGTTGTAATTTGTGTCTTGCATTAAGGCTTTAACTGAAGAGCCTTCAAAATTCATTGAAATACTACTACTTGACCAAAACAATTGTACTGCTTTTGTAGGTAAAGAATCAATTCTGCCTTCATAGGCTATTTCAGAATTATGATAAGGCACAAACAGCGTTTTTTGACTAAGGTCTTCTATTTGCTCTTCTTCTTGCGTTTCTTCAACTTCTGGAGCGGGAGTATTCTCATTACAAGAAAAAAAAAGAATGCTAATCAGAAAAATATAAATTGAATGTTTCATAATCATATTATTTTATTTTTCCCACTCCGTATGAAAAACACCTTCACGATCTAAACGCTCATAGGTATGAGAGCCAAAGTAGTCACGTTGTGCTTGAATCAAATTCAAGGGCAGTCTTGAAGAGGTGTAGGCATCAAAATAGGTAAGCGAGTTTGAAAGTCCGGGAAGTGGAATGCCATTTTCTGCACCATAGGCAACCAATTCGCGAGTTGCAGATACGGTACCTTGAACTTTTTCAACAAAGGCGGGCGATAGCAATAAATTTGGCAATTCTTTATCAGTAGCAAAGGCATCTGAAATATCAGCCAATAAGCCCGCACGTATGATACACCCAGCGCGCCATATTTTGGCGATTTCAGCAATTTTTAGAGCATAACCGTATTCTTTCGAGGCAACAACTAGTTGATGAAGCCCTTGAGCATAGGTAATAATAAAAGAGAAATAAAGTGCTTGTTCAGCAAGTTCTTCTAACTTTTCTTTAGGTAGTATAGTAACATTAGGTTGTTGGTATAATTTTTCAGCTTGAATACGCTCATTTTTCAACGCTGATATTTCGCGCATGCTAACGGCAATATCAATTGAAGGGGTAGGAATACCTAAATCCATCGCATTTTGACTGGTCCATTTTCCGGTACCTTTTTGTTTAGCCTTATCTAATATTTTGTCAACCAATTTACCTTCTCCGAGATCATCATCTTGAGCAAAAATATCAGCAGTGATTTGCACTAGAAAAGATTGCAGTCTTCCTTTATTCCATTTTGAAAAAGTGCTATGCAGTTCATTATTTGTGAAATCGCCCCCACTTTTTAAGAGGTCATACATTTCTGAAGTTAACTGCATGAGGCCGTATTCAATACCATTATGCACCATTTTCACGTAGTTTCCGGCTGATTTCGGACCTAAATAGGCAACACACGGTTCTCTGTTATACTTGGCGGCAACAGCTTCAAAAATGGGTTTTACATGCTGGTAGGCTTCTTTATTACCACCAGGCATTATACTCGGACCTAAACGTGCTCCTTTTGCACCCCCAGAAACTCCAGCTCCAAAAAAATGGATTCCTTTTTCAGCTAAATAACCTTCACGACGATCTGTATCTGTAAAGAAAGAATTTCCGCTATCAATAATGATATCGTCTTTATCTAAAAGCGGAATCAAATTTTCAATAACAGTATCTACAATTTTTCCGGCAGGTACCAAGAGCATTATCTTTCTTGGTTTTGAAAGGGCTTGAACAAACGTTTTTATATCGGTAGAAGCATTTACTTTTTGAAGATTACCACCTTCTTCAAGCAAAGCACTTACTTTTTGAACATCAAGGTCTTGACCAAAAGTTGTAAAACCGTTATTAGCAACATTTAAAATAAAATTGCGCCCCATAACGCCTAAGCCAATTAATCCGAAGTCATATGAAGCTGTGGGCATTTTAATAGATTTATTTGAATGCTATTTTTAGATTTTCTTTCTCAAGCAAAGAATATACTTCTTGCCCTGGTTCAAAGTTAGCTTCATCAAATTCACTATCTCGCAAATCTACTGATGCTTTTCTCTTTTTACTTCTTGCAAATCGGCGTAAACTTTGTTTGCTATCGATAATGAGTCCTGGTACCGGAGTACTTTTACCAAGCTCATCTTTTGCCACCATAGTAAAATAAGATGAATTACAATGCTTTTTCTTTCCTGTTGTAATGGTTTGTGATTCTACACGAACACCTACTACCATTGAGGTTCTGCCCGTATAGTTAATTGATGCTTTAAGGGTGATCAGTTCACCAACTTCTACAGGTTGTAAGAAATCAACACGATTGACAGAAGCTGTTACACAGTAGCATTGCGAGTGTTTTGAGGCACAAGCGAATGCGATTTGATCCATTAAATTTAAAATGTAACCGCCATGAACTTTACCACCAAAATTTGAATGAGACGGAAGCATTAATTCAGTAATTGATATTCTAGAATCTTTCGCAGATTTGAATTTTTCCATCTTTTAAATTGTTATTGGCTTTCAGGTAGGTCTTTTTGTTTGACTACATCAGTAATGTAATATTTTGTGTCGCCCAACCAAGAAAATGTTGCATAACGTTCTACATAGTTTAGTTTGACATTTCTGCCCTGATAGTCTTGTAGTTTTTGAATAACATCTTTATTTCTAGATAAAACTGAAAATTCAAAAATTTGAGATTCTGAAATGCCCTGACTAATTTCGCCTTCCCATGTTTTGAAGACCACACCTTTTTTACTGATTTTAATTAACTCTCCTGAGCGTACTCCGTTGCTATAGGGTACAAAATAGACAATGGCATAAATCAACATAAAGAGTGTTAAAATACCTAGAAGAATAGTTACTAATGCTTTTTTCATTTTATAATACTGTTTTAATAGATGATCGAGATTTGAAATGCGCTGGGGCTTGTCTCGAATTTAATGTTTTTTCTTTTTTTAATTACTTGTAAGCTTACCTCGAGGTAACTTACTCTTGATTGGTTACATTAAAGTCATCTTCTTGCGCCCTTTTCAATAGGGGTTCAGCAATTGATTTTTTTGCTTTCGCACCCATTTTTTTAAGTTTTTCAATGCTGGTAATAATATTGCCACGACCTTCAACTAATTTATTCATGGCCCCTTTGTATTCAATTTTAGCATCGTCCATCTTCTTGCCAACTTTAGTCAAATCACTAACAAAACCTTCAAATTTATCATAAAGAGCACCCGCTTGACGAGCAATTTCAATGGCATTACGCTGTTGCTTTTCATTACCCCACATACTATCAATAGTACGCAATGTTGCGAGTAGGGTAGAAGGTGTAACAATTACAATGTTTTGCTCAAAAGCTTTTGTATACAAACTGTTGTCATTATTAATTGCTATGGCAAAAGCAGGTTCTATAGGAATGAAAAGTAAAACAAAATCAGGACTCTCCATTTCATACAAATCTTCATATTTTTTGGCTGATAATTGATCCACATGTCTTCGCAATGAATTGATATGATCTTTTAAATGTTTGGCCTGCGCATCATCATCTTCTGCATTTACAAAACGTTCATAATCAGTCAATGAAACTTTTGAATCTACAATCATTTTTTTACCATCAGGTAAATTAATAATCACATCAGGTAAAACCCTTGAGCCGTCATCTAAAGTAAAACTTTGTTGAACTGAATATTCACGGTCTTTTTCTAAACCTGATTTTTCTAGTACCCTTTCAAGTACTAACTCGCCCCAATTACCTTGCATTTTGCTATCGCCTTTAAGTGCCTTAGTTAGGTTTTCAGCTTCTTGGGTAATTTTGAGGTTTTGACTTTGTAGATTGACCAGTTGCTCTTTTAAGGCAGAGTGGATACTAATATTTTCTTTTTGACTTTCTTCAACCTTCTTTTCAAACAATTGAATTTTCTCGTTTAAAGGGCTAAGAATGTTTTTAATATTCTTCTCATTACGCTCAGTAAACTTTAAGCTTTTTTCTTCAAGAATTTTATTGGCCAAATTTTCAAATTCTTTGGTAAACTTTTCTTGTAATTTTTCTACTTCTTGTTTCTGTTCAACATTTTTAAGCTGCAGGTTTTGCATTTCAGTTTGGTAGCGCACCAATTTGTTGCCAAGAATTTCTTTCTCTTGTTGTAATTGTACCTTATGCTGGTCTGCGTCTTCTAATCTATTCTCAAGCACACCCAAATTAGTAGTCAATTGACGTTGCCGTTCTTCTAATTCACTTTGGCTTGATTTGGTTTTTAGTTTTTGAATATAAGTACCCAAAAGATACCCCGCTAAAAGCCCTAATAGTGCAATAATTATGAAAACGAGATACTCATTCATGTAATGAAATTCTTAATAAGTAAAGATACAAGATTGACTTTCAAATCAAAATAGTTAGGCATTTACTTTTTAATACGATATGCACCTGTACTCGTGTCAAAAACTATGGTGTCTTTAGGAAATAAATTTTCAAAAGCCTGATGGGCCACTAATTCATCTGGTTTGCCAAACGGATTCTCATTATTATTCAATAACAACATTTTATCGCATAATTGAAGTGCAAGCTCAATTTCATGGCTCGTAAATAAAATGGTTTTCTGAATATCATGGGCTATTGACTTCAGTAATTTTAGAATTTGAACCTTATGATAGAGGTCAAGATGTGAAGTTGGTTCATCTAATAAAATAATTGAAGTGTCTTGTGCTAAGGCTCTAGCAATCATTACACGTTGCAACTGACCGTCACTTAATTCATAACATGGTGTTTTTGCTAATTTTTGCAAATCAAGCATATCTAGTGCCTTATTTACCTTTTGCTTGTCTTCTTTTTTTAAAGAGCCTATCCAATTTGAGTAGGGCTGTCTGCCAAGGGTAACCACCTCTTGAACACTTAAGTTTTTTGATACTAAAGCATTGGTTAACACCACACTTATTTCTTTCGCTAAAATAGCAGTCTTGTATGCTGTTAGTGGTTTTGAATTGATTAGAATCTGGCCTTTTAGACTCGCTTGCATGTTTGCTAGCGTTCTGATTAAAGTAGATTTGCCAATGCCATTGACACCAATTATAGCTGCTAATTCGCCAGACTGCATTGAAAATTTAATGTTGTCAACAATATGCTTAGAACCATAACCTATACTTAGGTTATCTACAATTAGGGTTTTATTTTTTTTAGGGATGCTAATAATTACGCAGTTTTTAAATTCATTTCAAAAAGTGAAACTTCAGCATCATGATAATGCGAAGGTAAATTTGAATTCGCTTTTAAATGGATGCCTCCTAAATATGAGAATCCGTTTTTGGTATAATGGTCAATCAAGGGTTTATTGTACCCTACGGTATCTAATCGAATGTAATCTTTTTGATGGGTTAGTGCATATTTCTTACTCCATTCTATCAATTCACCCACCAAGTTTTTTCCTCTAAATATGGGGTCTATAGCAATTCTATGAATATACAAAGAAGGGTCAGCATTCTTTTCACCCCAAATATAAGGATCTGTAAAGGTAGTAACCCAGACGCAGCAGACTTTACCCTCTAATACCATTTTCCATTGTCGTTTTTCAGATACTTCTGAAGTGATGACTTCTGATGTTATAATGGGCCATGGTACCGCACCTTTTGCACTTTGGTAGGTTCTAGCATGGGTATAGAGTTGAAGTATTACTTCAAGATCTTGTGTTGTGCTATTTTTTATTAGATACGCCATTGTTTAAAAAATCATTTTTCGTTTCTTAACAAGTAGCCAAATAACTACTGGTGCTCCAATAATACTAGTAATTGCATTGATGGGTAGCACATTTACCGAGGTAGGTAATTGCGCAACGGTATCACATAGAACCATGAGAATCGCACCCACTAGTAGTACAGCAGGAATCAATATTTTATGATCAGATGTTTTAAAAACTTGTCTTGTTAAATGAGGTACAGCCAAACCAATAAATGCTATGGGGCCAGCAAATGCTGTGATGCTTCCGGCTAAAAGACCTGTTGCTATAATAATTAAATATCTTGATTTCTTAATGTTTACTCCCATACTTTGTGCATAGTTTTCGCCTAATAAAAAGGCATTGAGAGGTTTTATGGCAATAATACTCAGCACTAATCCAAAAAGTATAAATAGCATTAACAGTGCGATTTGTTTCCCATCTAAATTACCCAAAGATCCAAATGACCAATAAATGTACTGTTGTAAATTTTCAGCTTTTGTAAAGTAGGATAGTATGCTGACCACGGCAGCCGTAATACTGCCAAACATAAGGCCAATGATTAATAAGGCCATGGTATCTTTTACTCGAGCGGCAATGAGCATTACAATCATCAAGACCAAAAAACTGCCTACACTCGCCATGATGGCTAGTGAATAATCATTCGCTAAATCAAACATGAATAATCCTGAAATTAAAGAAGATCCCATAATTAATAGTGCTACCCCTAAACTTGCTCCTGAGCTAACACCTAAAACAAATGGCCCAGCTAACGGATTTTGAAATAAGGTTTGCATTAAAAGTCCGCTAAGTGCGAGTCCGCCACCCACCAATAAGGCGGTAATAGTTTTGGGTATTCTATAATTCCAGATAATGTATTCCCAGGTTTCATTTTGTACTGATTGCGATAAAAATACCTTCACTGTTTCTTTAAAAGGAATGTTCACAGAACCCAAAGAAACATTTGCCAATGTACTTATAACTACAGCAACTAAAAGCAATAGAAATTGAAACTTGTATGTTCGAAATGAATTCAATCTTTCAAAGGCGTATAAAAAACAGGTTCATAATCAGTGTTTAATTCAGGATGTAAAATAGAGATTAAATCTTTTAAAACTAGGTCAGGTCTTTGTGGCGCTAATTCATAAAATAACAAGCCACCAGTAGTACCCTTTGCGTTTGCGAAGGTGTGTATCTTTTTTTGAGTAAAAGCATCAAACTGAGTATAGTGTATATTGGTTTTTTGCATTTCTGTGTAGGCTGTAAATTGTGATGGACCAATCCAATAATCAGCATTTTTAGCGGTGTTTAAAACAACCTCCCAGCTTAATGACAAACTTCCTGACCCTTTAGTGTCTTCCCATAAATAGTGGGCATTGGCATCTTTTAAAAATTGAGCAGACCAACTATTTCCACCTGGTAGATACCAAATATCTTTGTACATAGCACCCGCCATCACGGTGGGCTTTTTATCGGCCATTAGGGCTACCTTTTTTGCAGCTATATAATTTTGTTCTATTTCTGAAAATAGGGTCTCAGCAACCGTTTCTTTTTGAAAGAAAAGCGCAAAAAATTTAATCCATTCTGCTTTACCTAACGGATTTTCTTCTGTCCAATCCCCATTAAAAATCACAGGTATGTTTGAATTCTGAATTGTTTTGTAAGCGGCTGTTTGACCGCTAGTACCAAAACCAATAACTAGTTCAGGTTGTAAACTAATGACACGTTCAACATTTAAAGTTTCATTTGACCCTAGTTCAGCTACAAGCCCATTATCAATACGTGTTCTGGTTTTTGTTGAAGAAATATAATGTGTATCAGGAAAACCAATAAGTTTTGTTTCTTCATTTAGGGCTTCAAGTGCAGGTATGTGGGTAGTTGAGGTTACCACTATGTTTTCAACGGGCACCCCAATAATTGCATCATACTCATTCTTATTAATAGTAATAGTCGCCAGTTTCTCTTTAGGTACAAGCGCGTATTTAAGCACTTTTGAAGCATTTGGCCAAGGCGAATTTACATTTAAGACAGTGAGTTCAGTATAGTTTTCAATGGTAAAACCTTTCGCATATTTTAACTGTGATTGTTTAGATGATTTTTCTTCATTTACTTGATTTGATTTTTCTTTGCATGAAAAAGCACAAATCGAAAGAACTATTAAAAATGCTATTTTTTTTAAATGCGATTTAGCCATTTTCAAAAGTAGTATTATTTAAACTTTCACTAAAAAGATTAAACAAAATGTTTACTTTCGTGATGATTTTGGGTTTATATCAAAACTATTTTGATGTGATTAAAAGGGAATCTGGTGCAAAACCAGAACTGTTCCCGCAACTGTAAGCATGTGCTGAATTTCATTCAGCATCTTTCCAAAAAAACCGGAAAGTTGTTATTTACTGCAGTACCACTGGGCTATGTATAGACTGGGAAGGTAAAATAACAAATCGCAAGTCAGGAGACCTGCCTAATTTCTTAAAAAAAATCGAAGGACTTTCGGGTAAAAGGTCATTTGCGTTATGAAATTTACAGTTTTTATTTTATCTGCTTTTTTTGGTGTTGGTATACTATCAGCCCAGCGCGATTCAGTCATTGTGCTCAATGAAGTCATTTTGTCTGATAGTAAACTTTCTCAGTTCGCAGAAGGTAGAAAATTAACCATTTTAAAAGATTCAGTACTTCAAGTTAATAAGGGCATGTTAACCGATAATTTGAAATTTACAACACCCATATATTTCAGACAAAACGGTTACGGTATGGTTTCATCTGCTAGCTTCAGAGGAACTTCAGCCCAACAAACAGCAGTAGTTTGGAACGGTATTAATATCAATTCTCAATTAACTGGGCAAACTGATTTTAATACGGTAATGGCGCAAAACTATGATGCCATACAAATTCGTAGCGGAGGCGGAAGCACTCAGTATGGTACAGGTGCAGTTGGGGGTAGTATTCATTTGAATGACCAGCTACATTTTGAAAATGAATTTGAAAACGATTTAAGAATAGGTTATGGTAGTTTTGAAACTAGAAACCTGCACTACAAATCAAAATGGGGTACAGGCAAAACTGCTTACAGTATTGGACTTGGTCATTTTGGCTCAGAAAATAATTTCAAATACTTGGGTACTAATCAAAGAAATGAAAACGGTGCTTTTACCAATCAAAATTTAGATTTTGCTTTTGGCCAATTACTTTCAGACACCCATATTATTAAATTTTTTCACAATACTTTTTTAGGTAATAGAGACTTTTCAGGCACCTTAACGGCACCATCAAATGATACTTATCGGGATCTAAATACGCGCTCTTTATTAGAATTGACAAATTTCAAAAAAAAGTATGTACAACGGGTAAAAATGGCTTATTTATCTGAAAGATTTCGATATTATGCTAATAAAGAAAGTGATGCATTTAGCTTTGGTAAATCAGGTAGTTTTTTGTTAAATTATGATTATTTATATCGTTTTAAAAAATGGAAATTTAACGGAATTATTGAAGCGAATAATGTGAAGGCAGAGGGTTCTTCAATTCTCGCCGAAAGACGTAATAGAGTAGGTGCCATTGTGTTAATATCACATGCACCTTCTGAAAAATTGGTATACGAACTTGACCTTCGACAAGATTGGGTTAATGATTTTAATAGCCCTGTAGTTTTTTCTACGGATTTTAAATATCAAGCTTCAGAAAAATATGCACTAAAATTTAATGCATCGAGAAATTACAGAATTCCCACTTTTAATGATTTATACTGGGATGGCCCTGGAGCGACCGGAAATCTTGATCTGACCCCCGAAACTGCATTGCAAGCTGAAATAGGACAAACACTTCAGCTAAAAAAGGGTAGTTTTTCATTAAATGGATTTTACATTGCAACGCAAGACCTAATTCAATGGCGCCCTGATATTTCAGGTACTTGGTCGCCAAACAATATTGCTGATGTTACCCAATACGGACTCGAGTTTGAAACTGAATTCAATAAAAATTTTGGCGCACACCAGGTGCAAATGAAATCTATTTACGCCTATACCAAAGCTATTGATAACCAAAGCAATACTCAATTGATTTATGTTCCTCTACATAAGCTAACAGCGACTATTGCGTATCACTATAAAAAATGGAGCTCTTTTTTTCAAGGGCTACATAATGGCAACGTCTATACCACCACTGATAATAGTCAAGATCTTTCCGATTATCTTGTTCTGAATGCCGGTCTGACGTATAAATTGCCAGATAAATATGGTATTCAAACCCAATTGCAACTGGTTGCGAATAATGTGACCAATACCAACTATCAAAATGTTGCTTTTAGGCCTATGCCAAATAGAAATGTAAACCTTAATATTAATTTTAAATTTTAGAGTATGAATCAATCAAGAGTAGGAGTCTTAATTATTTTGTCATTAATTGTGGTCGCCTGCAGTAAAGAAGATGTAGATCCTAAAGAACCACTAGGAGCTTATGAAAATGGAATTTTAATTTCAAATGAAGGTCCTTTTCAAAATGGTACAGGTACAGTTTCTTTTATTTCTGAAGATTTAGAAATGGTTGAGAATGCTATTTATAATGCAGTTAATAATGAAGATTTAGGCAATATTGTACAATCGATAGGTTTCACTGATAGTAAGGCATACGTCATAGCCAACAATTCAAATAAAATCACAGTAGTCAATAGATATACTTTTAAAAAAGAGACAATAATTGAAACGGGTTTAAGTAATCCACGCTATTTTGTTTCAGCTAATGGTAAAGGATATGTAACCAATTGGGGTGATACGGCAGATGATACTGATGATTTTGTAGCGGTCATCAATTTAACTACTAATACGGTTGAAAGTAGTATTGCTGTTGAATTAGGTCCTGAAGAGATAGTGGCGCAATCAAATGATATTTATGTAGCACATGAAGGCGCCTTTGGTCAAAACAATAAGGTGTCTGTAATTGATAATACTGATGCGGTTACTTCGGTAATTACTGTGGGCGATGTACCCAATGCACTGCAATTTGATGCAACGGGTAATTTATGGGTACTCTCTGGGGGTAAACCATCTTTTACTGGAGAAGAAACTGCAGGTTCTTTGTCTCGCATTAATACCGCCACCAATGAAGTTGTAGCACAATTCGATTTTCAATCAACTGAGCACCCTAACCATTTATCATATGATGGTACAAACGTATATTACAGTTTGGCTGGTGCAGTATATAGTATGTCTACCTCAGCATTAGAATTACCTACAGAGGCAAGTTTTGAAGGATTGAATATTTATGCAATGGCGATTAAAGACGGTAAATTATATACTACTGATGCTGGCGATTTTGCCAGTATTGGTAATCTTAGTATTTATGATTTAAATACTAAAGAAGAACTAAAAGCTATAGCTGTAGGTATTATACCAGGTGGCATTTATTTTAACTAAAAAACACATAAAAAAAGCTCAGTTTTCACTGAGCTTTTTAAATATTATTCATTGGCACTGGGTATCTCAGGAAGGCTATCTACCCACATATTATCTTTTGTAACATCAAACATTTCAGAACCTACAAGTACTTTTGCTGGCATTTTGACACTGAAGTCCCTTTTAGTGGTTGAGCCCAAAATTTCTTGAATCGCTCGTGCTAATAAAGGTTCATTTTCATCTCCTAAAATACCTAAATTGCTTAGGTCCTCTTCTAATGGAATATTTGGTGTGAAACCAGAGGTGTAATCTGAAAATCCAACCGAATTTTCATTTCTACCAATTAAAGGCTGAATTGCCCAGTCGTTACCACTTTTAATTTCATTTACACGTTCAGGATTAAACACATAAGGGCCAAAGTTGCTTTCACGGTCATCAACCATAGTAACAGAAAACTCGTTTTTACCTCGCGTGGTTTCACCAATATGAACTACGTCAATATAAGGGTCTAGACCATTGATAACTAACTCACTAGCTGAGGCAGAACTATTAGTAGCTAAAACATAAACTTTTGACAGATTAAGGGTATTTATTTCACTGTTATCAGGCGTTTCATCTGCAAAAAACCTGCGTGTTTCAACATTATTATCCTCTAGCCTTTGCTGGTATTTATCATTATAACGTGCTTTTAAAAAAACTTCGTTGGTATTTGTACCATATATCATACTACTTAAAAGCACTGTGGTTCTAACCGATCCGCCTGGGTTATAACGTAAATCAAGTACTAAATCTGTTACACCTCCTGCACGAAATCTACCAAAGACTTGATTAAGTTGTTCGTCATATTCATTTAAAAATCTATTGTACATTAAATAACCAATCCTTTTTCCATCAATTTCAAAGATTTTGTCAAGAAATAGTGGGTCCTCTTGCAAACCCTCTTGTTTTGTCAAGGTTATTTCTCTATCGTTATCAGTTATTTCCCCGTTACTAATATCTGCCATATTAAGCGTATAAGTATCTTCATCGCCAACGAGTAAATCGCGAAAATTATCAATAGTTATGGTAACACCATTTACTCTAGTAAATATATCCCCTCGTTTAATGTCAGTTGATGAAGCATTTGAATTTGGAACAATGTATCTGACATACCCAAAAACATCATCACCTTCACCAAACCTTACCAAACCAAATTTTAGACCATTACTTTTTTGGATACCAGATAAAGATTGGGTTAAAACTCTGTAATCAGAATTGTAAAAGCTAAAACGGTCTTCAGAAAATCGTAATTGATTATCAAAAAAGTCGCCTGGATTTTCTTCTGAAAGCAAGAAATCGGTGTATTTTTTATTGCCTTCGGTGGTGTTCGCAAAAGCATCATCTGCCAAGTTAGACACATCTGCTTGCCAGAAGTACCAAAAATTCATGGCCTTCCACATAAAATCTTGTACTTCAACATTTGCAGTGGGATCAGGAGTCATTCCATCATCATCTTTAGAACAAGCAGTGCATAAGGTAAGAAGGGTAAGTATTAAAATCAGTTTATAATTTTTCATTTCTATTTTTCTTTTTAAATATGATTTATTCGTAGCAATGAATTGGTTCACATTACCGTATAAGCAGCAATTTTTTTAATAAGTTAACAATTATGTGTTCAAAAACCCTTCCTTGAAACACAATTTCATTATGGGTTATCTTTTTAAATAATTGTATTTAGAATTCACAATTTAGGTACATCCGTAGAATAAAAAAAAAGTTTGTAACAAAAATCGATATATGTCGTCTTCAATATGTAAACAGCTTAAATTTGGGTTGCAAAGCGTAACGATCTCTATGAAACATTCAGAGTTTTTAAATGTGGTAATGCCTTTTAAAGACAAGCTATTTAGATTAGCGAAACGTTTGTTGGTTTCAAATGAAGAAGCAGAAGATGCCACTCAAGAAGTTATTTTGAAATTATGGGCCAAAAATGAAAAGATAAGTTCATATACTAATGTTGAGGCATTTGCCATGACTATGACTAAGAATTTTTGTTTGGATCGTTTAAAATCAAAACAAGCATCAAACCTGAAGTTAGTTCATAGTAATTACAGTGAATCAGGTAGTGGCCTGCAAAAACAAATTGAGGCAAAAGATAGTTTAGCATGGGTTCAGATTATTATTGAAGCTTTACCTGATCAACAAAAAATTATATTGCAATTACGTGATGTTGAACAGTATGATTTTGAAGAAATAGCTGAAATGTTGAATATGAAACCAGTAGCTATAAGGGTAGCACTTTCAAGAGCTAGAAAAACAGTACGTGAAAAATTAATGCAAAAGCATAAGTATGGAATTAGATAAAATTGAACACTTATTAGCTAAATACTTAGAGGCTGAAACCACTTTAGCTGAAGAAGAAGTCTTGAAAAAGTACTTTACTCAAGATAAGGTCGCCCCACATTTAGAGCAGTACGCATCAATGTTTACATATTTTACTGATGCGAAAAAAGAGCAGTTTACAAAACCAGTTTTGCTAAAAACTAAAAAGAGCAATTTTAACTGGCAAGCAATTGCAGCAACGGCAGTTTTACTTTTTGGCATCTATTTTGGTATAACTAAATATAACAGTACAAATAGCCTATCAGAACAAGAAATGATAGCTGCTAAAACTGCTGAAAAAGAATTAAAAAAAGCATTAGTGCTCATAGGAGATAATTTTACGCGAGGCACTGAGAAAATTGGCTATTTAAACGAATTTGAAGAAACAAAACAAAAAATATTTATTAAATAAACACAATTCATTATGATACAATTTAAAAAACCCCTTGTTATAGTATTACTATTCTTTTTACCCCTCTTCGGATTTTCACAATCACTTTTTGATAAGTATGAAGATTTAGATGAAGTATCTTCAGTGGTCATTAATAAGACCATGTTTAATTTATTGAGTAAAATTGATGTTGAGGTTGATGACCCTGAAGCGCAAGATTTTATGGATATCGCTCAGAGCATCAATAGTCTGAAAATGTTTACTACTGGAGACAAAAAGATAAGCGCAGATATGAAATCTTCAGTAAGTACATACTTAAATTCAGCATCACTTGAAGAATTGATGCGAATCAAAGACAAAAATTCTAATGTAAAAATTTACATTAAAAATGGTAAAGATGATGACCACGTAAGCGAATTACTCATGTTTGTAAGCGGCTTCAAAGATTTAGATGTCGAAGTTAATGGTAGAAAATTTGAAACAGTGATTCTTTCTTTGACAGGCGATATTGATTTAAATAAAATCAATTCTTTAACTAAGAAAATGAACTTGCCCAAAGAGCTTAATGAAGCATCTAAAAAAGAAAAGTAATTCATCAATCTAAAATCAAACAGTTATGAAACACGTTTTTTATACAATTACGGTAGTATTGATGGTTATGTTGACCTCATGCAACTCCGGACCAAGTCTTCAGGAATATTATGTTGACAATAATGAAAACCCCAATTTTATGTCATTTGATTTACCTGCGAGTATTCTTAATATTCCGGTAGCAGAACTTAATGACAAGCAAAAAGTAGCAATTGAATCATTGAATAAGTTGAATATTTTGGCATTTAAAAAGACTGATTCAAATAGTGCTGACTATGAGGTTGAACAGAAAAAGGTAAATGCAATTTTACAGAGTGATAAGTATACAGAGTTAATGAAAATGAAAACGGCTTATGGTAATGCCACGGTTCAATATATAGGCAAAGAAGATGCCATTGACGAGGTTATTGTTTTTGGGAATGATGATTCAAAAGGATTTGCCTTAATTCGAATTTTGGGCGATGAAATGAATCCTGCACATTTAATACAGCTAATGCAAGCCATAGAGAAATCAGATTATAAAGGCGAAGGCCTTGAGAAATTTGGAGAACTCTTCAAAGAATAGTTAGCTAGTTTCTTACTACATAAAACCCCGCTTTAGAACTCTAAAGCGGGGTTTTTATATTAAAGTATTGTGATTTAGCACTTTATAATCAAAACTGTTATTTAACATTCTATTTTATATATTCGCATTACTTTAAAAATTTATTAAACACTAATTAAACACTTTTAGAAAATGGAAAATTTATCAATGGAAACTATTATGGGTTACGTAGAGACTTACGGAATACCTGTTTTGAAAGCGATTCTGATTTACATCATAGGATCTTGGATTATTAAAAAATTAATGAAAGTTACCTCAAAGGTAATGGCGAAAAGAAACTATGATGAATCACTACAAAAATTCTTAATAAATCTCATTGGTTGGGCTTTAAAGATATTTTTAATTATTACAGTAATAGGCACCTTAGGAGTTGAAACAACAAGTTTTGCAGCTTTAATTGCTGCTGCTGGCTTGGCAATAGGTATGGCATTACAAGGATCGTTAGCTAATTTCGCTGGCGGTGTATTGCTAATGATTTTCAAACCGTTCAAAATAGGCGATTTAATTGAAGGTCAAGGAGTCACAGGTGTGGTAAAAGAAATAGAAATCTTTACTACTAAATTGACGACCCCAGATAACAAATTAGCCATTATACCTAACGGAACTTTGGGTAACGGAAACATCATCAACTACACCGCTGAAGGTAAAATCAGAGTTGATACCATGGTTGGTATAGGTTATGACGAGGATATCAAAAAAGCTAAAGATGCTTTAATGGAAGTATTGACTTCAAACCCTAAAGTACTTAGTGACCCTGCACCATCAGTAAATGTCGCTAATTTAGGTGATAGCTCAGTTGATTTGGCAGTAAGACCTTTTTGTAAGCCAGAGGACTATTGGGATGTTTTCTTTGCAACGGTTGAAGGAAGTAAATTAGCACTTGATAAAGCGGGTATCGAAATTCCTTATCCACATGCTGTTGAAATTCAGAAAGAAGGATAATTCAAATAATATATATAAACAGAAAAGACCGCCATTGGCGGTCTTTTTTTTACATTAATTTGAGAATTATATTCCTGTATAATTGCTCGGAGAAATAGCTTTCAGCTCATTTTTTATGGCATCAGACACTTCAAGCGTGTCAATGAACGCTGCAATTGATTGTTGGTTAATCTTGTTATTAGTACGTGTCAGACCTTTCAAAGCTTCATAAGGGTTTGGATAGCCCTCGCGTCTTAAAATAGTTTGAATTGCTTCAGCAACTACCGCCCAATTATTTTCTAAATCTTGTTCAAACTTTATTTTATTCAACAGTAATTTGTTCAAACCTTTTAAACTTGATTTAAAAGCAATACTGGTATGCGAAAACGGCACACCAACATTTCTTAAAACCGTACTATCAGTCAAATCACGCTGTAATCTTGACACGGGTAGTTTTGCTGATAAATGCTCGAAAAAGGCATTGGCAATACCTAAGTTGCCTTCAGAGTTTTCAAAATCAATAGGATTTACTTTATGCGGCATTGCTGATGACCCCACTTCTCCTTCTTTGATTTTTTGTTTGAAATAGTCCATTGAAACATAGGTCCAGAAATCGCGATTTAAATCAATGATAATGGTGTTGATTCTTTTTAGGGTGTCAAATAAAGCCGCCATATGGTCATAATGCTCAATTTGCGTGGTCGGAAAAGAATGTTGTAAACCTAACTTCTCTTGCACAAATTTTTTCCCAAAAGCCCTCCAGTCGATCTGCGGATATGCCACTTTGTGGGCATTAAAATTACCAGTAGCACCACCAAACTTTGCGGCACTTGGTATGTCATTTAATAAATTAAATTGTTCTTTGAGGCGTTCAACAAAAACGTCAATTTCTTTACCTAATCGAGTAGGGGAAGCTGGCTGACCATGGGTTCTTGCAAGCATCGCTATATCTGACCACTCAGCAGCTAACTCTTTTAGTTTCTCAACAAGCTGAAAATACTCGGGTACATACACATCATTCATTGCATCTTTAATTGATAAAGGAATGGCGGTGTTGTTGATGTCTTGTGAGGTTAAACCAAAGTGTATAAATTCTTTATAAGCTCCTAATCCGTAGGTGTCAAATGCTTTTTTGATAAAATATTCAACCGCTTTAACATCATGGTTGGTGGTTTTTTCAATTTCTTTTATTTCTTGAGCATCTTGACTGTCAAAATTGCGATATACATCACGTAACACCTCAAACTTAGACACATCAAAATTGGCTAGCTGTGGTAACGGAATTTCACATAGCGCAATGAAATATTCAATTTCAACACGAACGCGATATTGTATTAAAGCTTGTTCTGAAAAATAGGCTGCAAAAGATACAACTTTGTTTCTGTATCGCCCATCAATAGGGGAAATAGCGTTTAAAGGATTCAAAGACATTTAAATAGAATTGATTGAATTTTAGCAAAAAGCAAAGATAAACATTCAAGAGTACCTGAAGAAGGGTAACCTCTTTTAAAACTATTTTAGTTTTGCGAGTGTTAATCTAGCTCGTGCCTTGTACGCTGCACTACCGCGTGCATAATTTTGTTCTAAAATCATTTTTAATTCAGGATGCACCCAATCAAATTTTTGCCCTAACAATAATAAACAGGTCATACTGTAAGCTTGAGCAGCCACCTTATGGTCTCCAAGAATCCAATCAAAACATGCTGCGGTAATACGCTCTAAATGATTATTATTGAGGGCTTTTTGAACGCTACTATCTTTTTTTTTGAAATACCCCAAAATCAAATATTCGCATATTTTAGCCATAGGCCGAACAGAAGGATGTAAATGCAATGTATTTAAACCAGCAGCGAAAACCGATAAATGAGGAAAAATAAAAGCTAGTTTTTCTTTGGCAGTAAACTCTAATACCCAACATGATTTTGATGAAATATGATTGTTCTGTTCAAAAGCAATTTCGAGTAGCGGTTTCACTAAATCTTGATTATTTAAAACTAGGGTCGCCATTTCTTTACGTTTTTCTCGTGAATGGTTCACGTGGTCTAATGCCTTACACAATTCTTCTTTGGTCATCATTTAGATTTATTAGCCCATTAATTCAGCAACTAGTTTTGGTACTCCAATAACTGCTGATTCTTGAATAACAGTTAAATTACCATAATCTGAATTTGAAACATTAGGCTTAGGGTCAATAAAGTATATTGGGGTTGCCGGTGCTACGAAATTGATGAGTCCTGCAGCAGGGTAAACCTGCATTGAAGTACCTATAATGATAAGAATGTCAGCTTTTTCAGTGATTTCAACAGCCCTTTCTAATAGTGGTACCTGTTCGCCGAACCAAACTATATGTGGGCGTAGTTGATGACCGTTTGTACAAAGGTCGCCTTGATTTAAATCGGTTTTCCATTCAAAAATATCATTTTGATTGACGGTGCTTCTCACTTTTAAAAGCTCGCCATGTAGGTGTAGCACATTTTTACTTTTGGCGCGCTCATGCAAGTCATCTACATTTTGGGTAATAATTGAAACCTCAAATTTAGCTTCTAATTCAACCAATGAAAAATGGGCAGCATTTGGTTTTACTTGATGAAGTTGCCTTCTACGCTGATTATAAAAATCAAAAATTAGTTCCGGGTTTTTTGCAAAACCTTGCGGCGATGCAACTTCCATGACATCATGACCTTCCCATAAACCATCAGCATCTCTAAAAGTTTTAATACCACTTTCAGCACTAATGCCGGCGCCCGTAAGTACAACTATTTTATTCATTCTTTAAAAATATACTTTTATTATATTCGAATCATGTTTGACCACCAACTTTTAAATTATTTAGAAGACTTCATCTCTGAAGAGCGTAAAGAGCGTTTTTTAGATGTTTTAGAAGAGCGCACCAAATATTTGACGGTTGCGATAGAAGATGTGTTTCAAATGCACAATACAAGTGCAGTGCTAAGAAGCTGTGAAATTTTTGGAATTCAAGATGCCCATGTAATTGAAGCTAGAAACCAGAAATTACTTGACAAAAACATTGCCTTGGGTGCTGAAAAATGGGTTGATGTTCATAGTTATTCAAGCACTACATCATGCATTCAAAAGTTAAAAGATAATGGCTATCAAATTATTGCAACCACCCCACATAAAGATGATTGCCTTTTACATGATTTTAAAATTAACCAAAAAACCGCCTTGTTTTTTGGTACCGAGAAAGATGGTTTAAGTGAAGAAGTACTTTCAAAGGCTGATGGTTTTTTAAAGATACCCATGTCAGGCTTTACTGAAAGTTTCAACATCTCGGTTTCTGCAGCAATTATATTACAGCATCTTTCAATACAACTAAAAAAATCAGATTTGAATTGGCAATTGACAGATGAAGAAAAATTGGAAAAAAGATTAGATTGGACACAAAAAAGCATCAAAAGTATTGAAGATATTTTAGAACGGTATAAAACACTTAACTAGCTATTTTTCATATATTTAAGAATTAAAACTACACAAAAATGATTACAGCACTCTACATTCTGTCCGGACTATTAGCATTAGTCATACTACTACATTTATTAGGCCCTAAAAGTTATGATGTTTTTAGAACTGTCGAAATTGCACGACCGCCATCTGAAGTTTTTAACTATCTCAAATATCTAAAAAATATGGATGATTGGTCGCCTTGGGCGAAAAAAGACCCGAATATGAAAAAAGAATTTACAGGTATAGATGGTGAAGTAGGTGCCGTAAGTTATTGGTTAGGAAATAAGGAGGTAGGAGAAGGAGAGCAAGAGATAAAGAAGATAATTGGTGCCAGCAGAATTGAATCAGAACTGAGGTTTTTAAAACCTTTTAAATCGACTTCAGATTGTTATTTAGATATTAAAGATAATGGTACCGGAAACACTACTGTTAAATGGGGTTTTTCAGGAAGCAATAAATTTCCGATGACCATTATGTCGCTGTTTAAGAGTATGGACAATATGGTAGGACCTGATTTTGAAGAAGGAATGAAAAGTTTAAAAGCGAAGCTTGAATCTTAAGAAATAAATTAAATTGTATTAAATATGGTGGGTTGGTTTGAAATTCCGGTTTTAAATTTAGAACGTGCTAAACAATTTTATGATAAGGTTTTTGATATCACAATTACAGTTCATGATTTTGGGGGATTACCAATGGGTTGGTTTCCTTATGATCCAGAAAAGAAAGGTGCTCCGGGCACATTAATTCAACATGATATGTATACCCCTAGTGCCACTAAAGGTACCTTAATCTACTTTTCTTGTAAAAATCTTGTTAATGAATTGAGCAGGGTAGAAGCGGCTGGGGGTACTATTTTAAAACCCAAAACTCAAATAGGCGTCGGGCATGGCTTTATGGCCTTATTTATTGATTCTGAAGGCAATAGAATTGCTTTACATTCAAATCAGTAAGCTTACTTCATACGTTCTAGCAGCACCATTTCATTTTCATTGTTGAGTGTGACAATGCCATTTTCAACAGCTATTTCAGTCTCAGAGTAGGTATCACGTAATTTAGTGCCATCAGCAAAAAAATCTTTTACTGAAATTTCTTTTCTACCTTTTGGTAAGTCTAAACCTACCACCACTTTATCACTAAAATCATCTTTAATATAGGTTCTGCCAAACACATAATGTTCTTGAGGTATTTGTTGATGATTTCCTGCACCCACGGCTAAATGACTATTTCTGAATTGTCCGAGTTTCATCCAATGCTGATGAATTTTTTGAGTCGTTATTGAAGTCTCTAAATCATTCCAATTCATAAATGAACGTAATGTGGCATCGCCTTGAGCACCTTCAATGGTCAGATTTCTGGCAGTTTCATCTCCATAATAAATTTGAGAAGTTCCAGGTGTTAATAACAAAATGTTAGCTGTTTTAAATGGTTTTTCTCGCGCTTTGTCAAACGGTTGTCCGTCATCATGAGAGGTCAAATAATTGACCACACCTTTACCTTTAAAGGCAGTATTTAATAAAGAATCATATTTAGTAAAAATATACTCATAATCATGGGTAGCATCATATTTTAATTCAAAATTGATGAGACTATTAAAGCCATGAGCAAAGTAGTCTACTTTCTTATCGCCAAAATTATATTCACGACCCCCAGAAATACCATAGCCATAAACTTCACCCATCATGTAAAAGGCAGTATCATCAAGTTTTTTAGCTGGGTTTTTGCTTTTCCAATTCTCAAAAGCATACGCTCCTTGCTCATAAAGCTCCGTCCATGCTTTCTCATCAGCATGTTTAACAGTATCAACGCGATAGCCATCAATTCCTAATTCATTAACATAATCAGTAAGCCATTTGATGATGTACGCTCTAGGGTTTCGAGAATAGCCTGTACGCTCGAAAAATTGTTCCAATTCTTTTAATTCTTGCTCAAGGCGACCCTCATTTTTCCATTTCGTCAAAAGTTGTTCAGGTAATGCTACTTCAGCGTCTGATTCTGTTAAAATATCCGGTAAGTTCTCAACTAAAGAACATGACGTAGTGTTTTCATAGGTTGTAAATTCGCATTTTGGCCCTTCTCGCACCCATTCTTTAGGCCACACAGGATCTTCTTCGGTAACTGGACCGGTGTGATTTAAAACGGCATCCATCAAAATGCGAATCCCTTTAGAATGAGCGGTTTTAACCATTTCTTCTAAATCTTCATGGGTTCCAAAATTTGGGTCTAAGGCCGTCCAGTCTTTGGTCCAATAACCATGAAAGCCATAGGTATTTCCGGTGCCTTCATTAGTGTCGCCATGTATTTGTTCTACTATAGGGGTAAACCAAATGGCATTAACCCCGAGATCAGTGAAATAACCTTCATTTATCTTTTGGGTAATGCCTTGAATATCGCCACCCATGAATCCTCTTAAAACAGCGGTTTCATTATTGCGATTAAAATTGACATCATTATTTAGGTTTCCGTTATTGAAACGATCTGTCATTAAGAAGTAAATACTTGCATTTTTCCATAAAAACGGAGTGGTATGGGTGTCTTTTGCAACTTTATTTTTGTCGTCTTTACAAGATAAAAAAGATAAAACAACCAGTACTGTAAAAAGTAATTTGCTCATTTAATGCCTATTTTTTCTAAAGCTATTAAATGCAATTCTAATTGAAAAATATATTTGTTCTATAATAAAAAGAAATCTTGATGGAGGGCTATTTTTTTGGCCTATTATTTCTATTTAAAACTTTGAAGTCTTCATAGCAACCGCTAATTGCGTCAAGAATTTGCAAGTCATTGGCGGTAGCAATAAAGGATTTTGAATAATTGCAATTGGTTAAAATATCTTCAAGATCTACTTTTTCAAGTTGTAATAATTCTTTCAAAGTTTCTCTATCAAATTTTGAAGCTAGTAAATCTCTAATTTCATCATCTTCTTTAATTTTACGCAGTTTGCGCATTTGATTGGGTTTTTTTCCGAAGAGATTGCGTAACAGATCTGCCGGATTTAATATAGCTCCTAGAACTTTGGTAACGGCACTTGGGCTTTTATTACCTGCTTCATAAGTAACAGGTAACCCTGAAATACTATACTGATACGCCGTGTTGATAGGAAGATTTTTTACATCTATTTCTAAGAAACCTGTTAATTGATAGGGTCTAACTATGA
Organism: uncultured Flavobacteriaceae bacterium; assembly: GCA_937929935.1. Lineage (GTDB taxonomy): Bacteria > Bacteroidota > Bacteroidia > Flavobacteriales > Flavobacteriaceae > Maribacter_C. The sequence continues at coordinate 120,713 of CALFUL010000004.1, forward strand.
CTTCTTCAAGGGCGTAGGCTAATTCTGTAAGAGAAATCTCTGTATCCTCAAATTTGAACATGTCATTAGTTACCCTGATTTTTTGCGCTTTGAATCCTAAATAAGAAAAATATAAGGTGTCATTAACTGAAGCCGTAATACTGAACTTACCCTCAGCATTAGTAATGGTGCCTTTTACCTTGTTCAAATTAACAACATGAACACTTTCTAGCGGAAAATCAGTTTGCGCATTAACAACCACAGCCTTGAATTCTTGACCAGCGTCAACTTCATCTTCTTGAGCGTGACCTATATAGGCTACTAATAAAAATACAAAGAGTAGTTTTTTATACATCTACAAAAATGTTAGTACTGCAAACAAAATAAAAAAAAACAAATCAATGTGCTCTGTTAATATAGTATTAACTAAAAGAAATCACTTTTTCTTTTTTTACTTCTTCTTTTACCAGAATTTTCGCTTTTAGAGAAACTATTACCGCCACGTCTTTTATCTCTGCCACCAGAGCCTCCGCTTTTATTGCGATCACGACGTCCGCCGCCACCGCCACCGCTGCGATTTCTTCTTCCGCCACCGCCACCGCCGGGGTTCTTTGAAACTTCGACATTGACAAATCTGCCATCAACTTTTAAATCAGTAAAAGTGCTTAAAATCTTATCTGTAACTTCAGCTTCAGTATTAAAAAATGAAAAACTGTCTTTAACATCAACTTTAAATAAATCATCTTTTCCTAAGCCAACGGTATCTCTTACAAAGTCTTTTAAAGACATCCAATCATAACCATCTTTTTCTCCTACGTTAATAAAATAGCGTACTTGACCATTACCTGGTCCTCTAGAAAAATCGCCACCATCTCTTCCTTCTCTTCCATCTGAAGAACCAGCTTGATTAAGGTCTTTGCCTTTTTTGTAATAAGAGAAAAAGCGTGTGAACTCAACAGATACAATCTTTTTAATCAATTCTTCGCGATCTACATCTTTAAGAACATCATTGATAGCGGGCAAATAGGCCTCTATCTCTTCATTAACTTCAGTTTCTTTAATTTTATTTGCCAAATGAAATAGCTGAATTTCACAAATTTCAATTCCGGTCGGAATCTTCTTGGTAATAAATTTTTGTTGAATTTTATTTTCAATGGCTTTTATTTTACGCATTTCACTGCGCGTAATAATAACCATTGAGATACCTGATTTACCCGCCCTACCAGTTCTACCACTACGGTGGGTGTAGGTTTCAATTTCATCGGGTAGTTGATAATTAATAACATGTGTAATGTCATTAACGTCAATACCACGTGCCGCTACATCAGTTGCAACTAACATTTGAATTTGCTTTTTTCTGAACGAATTCATAACCAAATCTCTTTGGTTTTGACTTAAATCGCCATGCAAAGCACCTGCGCTATAGCCGTCTTCAATAAGTTTCTCTGCAACTTTTTGAGTATCTCTTTTTGTTCTACAAAAGATAACCGCAAAAATAGCTGGGTTGGTATCTGCTAAACGTTTTAAAGCAGGGTAGCGATCTCTACCACCAACTACATAATATTCATGTTGTACTGTTGAAGTACCTGCATTTTTTGTTCCCACAGTTATTTCTTGTGGGTTATGCATGAATTTCTTAGCTATTATCGAGACCTCTTTAGGCATCGTAGCAGAAAATAGCCATGTTGATTTCTCATCAGGGGTGTTTGAAAGAATATCTTTGATATCTTCAAAGAAGCCCATGTTGAGCATTTCATCTGCTTCATCAAGAATACAGTAATCTATTTTTGAAATGTCAACCAAACGTCTGCTAATCATATCTTTCATACGACCTGGGGTCGCAACGATAATTTGAGCCCCACGTTTGATTTGACGTGACTGATCTGTTATACTGGCACCACCATATATGGCAACCGTATTAATTTGTTTTTCATACTTAGAATATGCCTGAATCTCTTTAGTAATTTGCAAACAAAGTTCACGGGTAGGAGAGAGTATCAAACCTTGTGTGGTTCTACTTGCACTATCTATTTTTTGAATCAGCGGAAAACCAAATGCGGCCGTCTTACCTGTACCTGTTTGCGCAAGCGCAACCAAATCAGTTTCAGTTTCTAATAAAATAGGAATTGCTTTTTCTTGTACTTCTGAAGGGGTTTCAAAACCCATGTCAGCAATAGCATCTAATAAGGACTTTTCGAGTCCTAGTGCTTCAAATTTATTCATAATGTAGTTTACGTTAATCGCAAATATGTATGTTGCATTGAGCGATTATCGACGTAACCTACCTAAACTCGACGCAACACATGCTATACCAGCGGCATTAATTAATGCGGCAAAGGTAGTATTTATTATTTAGACTGTAATTAAGAGGTGGTTTTAAGAAAAGACACAAACTTTTCAATTGCTTTTGCCCTATGACTTATTTTATTTTTTATGTCTAAAGAAAGTTCAGCAAATGTCTCTTGGTAGCCTTCAGGTTGAAAAATAGGATCATAGCCAAACCCGTTCGTGCCTCTTTTTTCTTGAAGTATGTGACCAATTGCAAGACCTTCAAATAAAAGCGTCTCTTTTTGGGTGTTGTAGGCAATGACAGTTTTGAAATGCGCTGTTCGCGTGGCTTGTTCTTTTAAGAGTGCTATGAGTTTGTTCATATTATCTTCAGCACTTTTTTCTTCGCCAGCAAATCGTGCAGAGTAAACTCCTGGCGCCCCATCTAATGCATCAACTAAAAGTCCGGTATCATCAGCAAAACAAGGTAGCTGATATTTATTTGTCACATAGTCAGCCTTAATTTGAGCATTACCTTCAATGGTTGTTGCGGTTTCAGCAATGTCTTCATGGCAACCAATATCAGTTAAAGAAACCAATTCAATATACGATGGCATTAAGGCGTTTACCTCTTTAAATTTATTTGAATTATGGGTGGCGAAAACAAGCTTCATTTAGAAATATTTAAGAGCGATTCAAAAATAGTACATTTGAATGATGAAGTTAAAAGTACCACCCGTTATTGTTTTTATTACTGCTGCGATCTGTATGTACTGTCTCTCAACATTTCTTAAAGTCGGTTATTTTGACTTTTTTGGGCGTCAGTATTTATTATATCTTTTGACAGGTTTAGCCATATTAATTGGCGCTATAGCGTTATTACAATTCTTTAGGTCTAAAACTACCATCAACCCAACAACGCCAAAAAAAGCAAGTAACTTAGTTACAAAAGGCCTTTTTCAATATACACGTAACCCAATGTATTTATGCATGCTATTATTGTTGTTAGCTTGGGGTTTATATTTGGGTAATGCATTTAATGTAATCACAGCAGCACTTTTTGTGATGTACATGAATAAGTTTCAGATTATTCCTGAAGAAGAAGCATTAAAAGAATTGTTTGGTAATGAGTATGCCCAATATTGTACTTTGGTAAGAAGATGGTTTTGATTCAGTTAAATAAAATATAGAATGTATAATAAAAGGAGTTTATTAATACTTGTTGTTTTTCTTTTTAGTCTTTCGAGTATTGCTCAAACTAAGTATTTCACTTCTTTTGATGATACTAAAATTGCTTATACTGATGAAGGAGTAGGCAAACCAATACTTTTAATTCACGGGTTCTTAAACTCAAGAAAATCATGGGATAACACCGCTTTAAAAAAAGATTTGTTTGCTAAAGGATATCGTGTCATAGCGCCTGATCTTCGTGGTAATGGCGACTCTGACAAGCCTCAAGATGACAATGCTTATTCGCATGATGCAGAAGTCATGGATCTAATGTTCTTAATGCTTGAATTAAAAATTAGAAAATATTGGGCAGTTGGGTATTCTCGTGGCAGCATTGTTTTAGCAAAATTATTGACTAAAGACAGGCGTGTTAAAAAAGCTGTGATTGGCGGTATGGGTATTGATTTTACCAATAAAAATTGGCATCGTCGCATCTTATTTCGAGATGCTTTTAACGGTAAAGTTAATGATCAAACCAAAGGAGCTGTAGACTATGCGAAATCAATAGGAGCAGATTTTAAATCTTTGTATCTACAGCAAAAATTTCAGTCTGTTACTACAATAAAAGAGCTTCAATTTATAAAAGCTAAAGTTTTGGTAATCGCCGGAAATTTAGACAAAGACAATGGTGATCCAGAGGCACTTCATAAAGTGATTCAGAAAAGTAAACTTAAAATTGTACCCGGGGATCATAACGGTGCTCACAAGACCAAAGCCTTTTCTAATGCTATTTTGAATTATTTCTAAGGACAATTCTATTGTGAATTTGATAAAAATCCTAATCGCAAAAAATGAATTTCGTAATTCTTTGTAATCCTTAGCTTTAAAGGATAACTTTTAACAACATTCAAAATAAAATATGAGAATATCTTTTATTTTTGATGCTTTGATAAACCAATAACCCCTGAAATGATTGAAGCGTCACGTAAATATGTTTTTGATTTTGACAGTACCTTAACAAAAGTTGAGGCCTTAGATGTTTTAGCTGAAATGACCCTAATAGGTAAGTCAAATCGTGATGAAATCATTAATGAAATTCAAGAAATAACCAACTTGGGTATTGATGGCGAAATTTCATTTACTGAATCATTAGAACGGCGCATAAAACTTTTAAATGCCAACAAAAGTGATTTAGATGGATTGGTTGCTAAACTCAGAAAAAAAATATCGAAATCAATTGAATCTAATAAAGAATTTTTTGAAAAATTTTCAGATGATATTTATGTGATTTCTTGCGGATTCAAAGAGTTTATTGACCCTATAGTAGCAGAATACAACATTCCTTCAGATCGAGTATATGCAAACACCTTTAAATTTGATATCGATGGAAAAATAATTGGGTTTGATGAGCAAAATCCGCTTTCACAACACAACGGTAAAATTGAGTGCCTAAAAGGGATGAATCTCGAAGGCGAGGTACAAGTTATCGGCGATGGCTATAGTGATTATGTAATGCGAGAGGCAGGCATAGCTGATAAATTCTTTGCTTATACTGAGAATGTGCATAGAGAAAAGGCAGCTAGTAATGCAGATCATGTGACGCCTAATTTAGATGAGTTTCTTTATGTAAATGATTTGCCTAGAAACATATCATACCCGAAGAACAGAATAAAGATTTTGTTGCTTGAAAATGTGCATCCTGATGCCTTTGAAAATTTATCAGGAGATGGTTTTTCAGTAGAACTTGTAAAGCATAGTTTAAACGAAGAAGAGCTAATTAAAAAAATTAAGGGAGTACATGTTTTAGGTATTCGTTCAAAAACGCAGGTTACTGAAAAAGTATTAAAAGCTGGCAAGAACTTATTGGCGGTAGGTGCTTTTTGTATTGGTACTACCCAAATAGATTTAGATTCTTGTAGAAAACGTGGGGTAGTTGTTTTCAATGCACCTTACAGTAACACAAGATCAGTGGTTGAAATGGCAATTGGTCAAATCATAATGCTCAAAAGGAGCATATTTCCGAGAAGTACTGAAATCCATAACGGACAATGGCAAAAAACAGCTGACGGTTCTAATGAAGTTCGTGGTAAAAATCTCGGAATCATTGGTTATGGTAATATTGGAAAACAACTTTCAGTTTTAGCTGAAGCTATTGGCATGAAAGTTTATTACTATGATGTTGATGATAAATTGGCATTAGGTAACGCTATAAAATGTAGTAGCCTTGAAGATTTACTAAGACTTTCTGATGTGGTAACACTGCATATTGATGATAATAAAGCAAACAAAAATTTCATTAGTGAGCGTGAATTTAACCTCATGAAAAAAGGAGCCATGTTTATTAATCTGTGTCGTGGTTTTGTGGTTGATATTAATGCTTTGGCGAATGCTTTAAAAAGTGGTCAGCTTGGTGGTGCGGCGGTAGATGTATTTCCTGAAGAGCCAAGAAGTAACGGTGCTTTTAAAACAGAATTACAAGGTTTGAATAATGTTATTCTGACCCCTCATATTGGTGGTAGTACGCAAGAAGCACAAAGAAATATTGCCGATTTTGTGCCCAATAAAATCATGGAATATATCAACTCTGGTAATACAGTTGACGCCGTGAATTTTCCGAATATAAGACTGCCCAAACAAAATAATGCACATCGATTTTTACATATTCACAAAAACGTATCAGGGGTCATGGCTGAAATCAATAAGGTTTTAGCAAAATATGAAATGAACATTTCTGGTCAGTATCTTTCGACAGATAGTGAAGTAGGGTATGTAATTACTGACTTAGATAAAGAGTACAATAAAGATGTGGTTAAAGCACTCAAAAAAATAAACAATACCATTAAGTTTAGGGTTCTTTATTAATCAATTTATTGTCATTCTCGCGAAGGCAGGATTCATTTGAATCTGATTCTATAATTTGAGTTTAGGAGTTTAAACAGGAATAATTTAGTTTTTACTTAACACTTAACACTTAACACTTAACACTTAACACTTAACACTTAACACTACCGGTGATGATAAGGCTCATTCTTCAAAATGGTAAAACCTCTATAGAGTTGTTCTATAATAAAAAGGCGTACCATTTGATGTGAAAAAGTCATTTTCGATACGCTTATTTTACCTTGTACTTTTTGGTATAAAGCATCGCTAAACCCATAGGGTCCGCCAATAACAAAAACCAATTGCTTCATACCAGAATTCATTTTCTTTTGAAGATATGTTGAAAACTCAATTGAGCTGAATTGTTTGCCCCCCTCATCAAGTAATACTAAAACATCAGTTGGTTTTAATTTTTTGAGAATAAGTTCACCTTCTTTCTCTTTTTGTTGCTTTTCAGAGAGATTTTTTGAGTTTTTAACATCTAAAATTACCTCAAAATCAAACTTAATATAGTGTTTTAAGCGTGCTTCATATTCGGCAATTAATTGCTGTAGTGGGTTGCTATCCGTTTTACCAATGGCAATCAGTTTTATAGTCATGTTTCAAAGTTAAATGAATTTCTTAATTGGCTTTTGTTTTTGTTAATTTAGCGTAAAGATTAAACAGCAAATGATTTCAAAAGATAAGTTTCAAAATGAAGTTGATTTAATAATTACAAATGCTATTCGAGAAGATGTAGGTGATGGCGACCATAGCTCATTGTCATGTATTCCTGAAGAGGCAACAGGTAAAGCTAAACTCTTGGTTAAAGATGATGGTATCATCGCAGGGGTTGCTTTTGCAAAGCAAGTTTTCGCTTATGTCGACAAAAATTTGAAGATTGAGGTGCTTATTGAAGATGGGGCCGCAGTAAAGTACGGCGATATCGCGTTTTATGTTACCGGCAGCTCACAAAGTATTTTAAAAGCAGAACGCTTGGTTTTAAATGCAATGCAACGTATGAGTGCTATCGCAACAAAAACCAGAATGTTTGTTGACTTATTAGAAGGAACAAAATGTAAAATTTTAGACACCCGAAAAACGACACCAGGTTTACGAGCACTAGAAAAATGGGCCGTAAAGATAGGAGGAGGCGAAAATCATCGTTTTGCACTGTATGATATGATAATGTTAAAAGATAACCATATTGATTTTGCAGGCGGCATTACTAAAGCCATTGATAAAACTAAAAACTATCTAAGCGCTACAAAACGTGATTTGAAAATAATTGTAGAAGCTAGAAACCTTGAAGAAATTAAAGAAATATTAAAATCAGATGGAGTGTATCGCATTTTAATTGACAATTTCAATTATGAAGATACAAGAACCGCTGTGCAATTGATTGGCTTAAAATGTTTGACTGAATCTTCTGGCGGAATCAACGAAAAAACCATTCGTAATTACGCTGATTGCGGAGTTGATTTTATTTCTTCAGGAGCATTAACTCATTCAGTTTATAATATGGATTTGAGTTTAAAGGCAGTCTAAATGTCAAAAACAATCAGAAATAAATTAAGTAAAATACCTCCAGTAAAATGGTTATTTGGTCTGTTAAAAAAGCTGCGATTACCAGGTTTTGAAGGACTCTCAATGTATGATCTTATTGAAATATATTCATTAGGTGTCATTAAAGGAGCTTTGTCAACCCGAGCGAGTGCTATCGCTTTCAGTTTGTTTTTGGCGCTTTTTCCTCTTTTGATTTTTATGTTGACCCTTGTGCCTTACATCATTTCCTATTTAAGTTTAGGTAATGACGGTTTTGATGCTGATTTTTTGGCTTTTTTAGAATCTTTTCTACCCACAGCTACAGGCGAGTATTTTGAGGAGATTTATCAGCAGATTCGTGACCAAAAAAGACCAGGACTCTTATCTTCAACATTTGCGATATCTATATTTTTAATGGCAAATGGGGTAAATGCCATCTTTGGTGGTTTTGAAAATTCTTACCATGTCAAGCTCACGCGTAATTTTTTCAAACAATACGCTTTTGCATTAATGGTAGGCTTGATACTGTCCATCTTAATTTTAATAGGTTTTGTTGCCTTTGTTTATTTTGAAGTATATGTCTTAGGATATTTAAAAGATTTTGCTGAGCGAACATCAGGAAGCATTATTGATAACGAAGATGTACTGGGTATTCAAATAGCTAAGTTTTTGTTTTTCATTATTTTATCCTATTTAACAACAGCAACCCTTTATTACTTTGGCACAAGAGAGGGTAAACAAACAAGTTTTTTCTCAGCAGGTGCTTTGATGACTACGCTACTTTTTATTTTAACCTCGTATTTCTTTGGTGTTTATATTGATAAATTTGCGAGGTACAATGAATTGTATGGCGCTCTTGGAGGATTATTAATTTTAATGGTCTATATCTTGATAAATTCAAATATCTTACTACTTGGTTTTGAATTAAATGCGACCTTAAACTCATTGCGTAAAAAATTGACTAATAATGAATAAAAAACTCGGGATCGCTTTATTATTTTCTGTACTATTTTCCGTTTTTAGTTTTTCGCAAAATGTATTTGGTAATTGGAAAACAATAGATGACCGCACTGGCAAACCAAAGGGGCTCATAAAAATCTATGAAAAGAATGGATTGATGTACGGTAAAATTTTAAAGGTTTTAGAAGAGGGTAGAGAAGATGCTGTTTGTGAAAAATGTGATGGCAACATGAAAGATAAATCTGTAGTAGGAATGCATATCATCAAAGATGGCGTGAAAAATGAAGATGGCGAATGGAAAGGAAAAAATCTTTTTGATCCAGAACAGGCCATGACCTTTCGTTTTAAAATTTGGCTTAATCCTGAGAATTCAAATGAATTAAAGGTGCGTGGTTATTTAGCATTTATCTATAGAACCCAAACTTGGGTAAGATCAGAAGAATAGGGGGTAGCTGCATGAAAAACTTCATTAATGTAATTCTACCCATTCCTTTAGAGAAATTATTTACTTATGAAATAACTGATGAACAAGCCCTTTTTCTGGTTCCCGGAATGCGTGTCGCGGTACCTTTTGGAAAATCAAAAATTTATACGGCTTTAATTGATGAGCTGCATAACACTCCTCCTCAGGTTTATGAAGCCAAAGAAATACATCAAGTTCTTGATGAGTTACCCATTGTAACGCCTCAACAACTAAAGCATTGGAAATGGATTGCCGAGTATTACATGTGCGCTGTTGGCGAGGTTTTTAGGTCAGCAGTACCTAGCGCACTCTTATTAGAGAGCGAGACATTAATTTTAAAAAATGAAAATGCTGAAGTTAATGAAGCTGATTTAAAAGATGATGAATTTTTGGTTTATGAAGCTCTTAACCATCAATCTTCATTAAAAGTACAAGAAGTGAGCGCGATTATAGCGCGTAAAAATATTCTACCAATTATCAATAGATTGCTTGAGAAAAATGTGATTTTATTAAAAGAAGAAATTTATGAGCAATACAAACCAAAGTTAGTTCGCTATGTCAAAATAGGTAAGGCATTTGAGTCTGAAGAGGCGCTCGAAATGTTATTAGAAAATTTAAAAAGAGCACCAAAACAAAGTCAAGTTGTATTAGCATTATTTCAATTGCAAGCTGTTGCATCAAAACCCATAAAAGTTGTAGCTCTTGAAAAGGCAAGTGGGGGTTCAAAAGCAGTCATTAAATCATTGGTTACCAAAGAAATCTTAGAGGAGTATTTCATTCAAACTGATCGTGTTAATTTTGATAATAAAGAACGTATTGATGATTTAAAAAATTTGAATGAACAACAAGAAAAAGCGTTAATAAATATCACTCAATCATTTAAAAAACAACAAGTTACATTGCTTCATGGTGTAACATCTTCGGGTAAAACTGAGGTCTATGTGAAGTTGCTAGAAGACTGTGTGTTAGCGGGTAAACAAGCTTTGTATTTGTTGCCTGAAATAGCCTTAACTACACAATTAATTGGTAGGCTACAACGCTATTTTGGTTCTAAAGTTTCAGTATATCATTCTAAATATAACGTTCAAGAAAGAGTAGAAGTTTGGAATAATGTGAAGCAAGAAAAGGCAAAAGCTCAAATCATTATAGGAGCACGATCTGCCCTTTTATTGCCGTATTCAAACCTAGGTTTAATTATTGTTGATGAAGAACATGAAGGTTCATTTAAACAATTTGATCCCGCCCCACGATATCATGCACGTGATTCGGCCATTGTTTTAGCCAAATTACATAACGCAAATATTCTCTTGGGGTCAGCAACGCCAAGTGTTGAATCATATTATAATGCCAAAAAAGGAAAATACGGTTATGCCAGCATGAGTCAACGTTTTGGTAATGTTGTTATGCCAGATATTGAATTGGTTGATATCAAAGAGCAATCGCGTAAAAAACGAATGAAAGGTCATTTTTCTGAGCGTTTACTTGAAGAAATAACAGAAACTCTAGATTTAGGCGAGCAGGTTATTCTTTTTCAAAACAGAAGAGGCTACGCACCTATTGTTGAGTGCAACACCTGCGGGCATTCGCCTGATTGTCCTAATTGCGATGTTAGCTTAACGTACCATCAGTATAAAAAGCAAATGCGATGCCATTATTGTAGTTATCATATGGCGCTTCAAGAAAGCTGTCAAGCTTGTGGAAGTTCTACACTAGATACCAAAGGTTTTGGAACAGAGCAAATAGAGCAAGAGCTCAAAACCTTATTTCCGGAAACCAAAATTGGTCGAATGGATCTAGATACAACTCGAGGTAAATACGGTTATGAGAAAATCATTACTGCTTTTGAACAACAAGAACTCTCTATTTTGGTGGGTACACAAATGCTAACCAAGGGCTTAGATTTTAGAAATGTAAATTTAGTTGGTATCATGAATGCAGATTCTCTTTTGAATTTTCCTGATTACAGGGCGTATGAGCGTAGTTTTCAATTGTTGACCCAAGTTTCAGGTAGGGCAGGGCGCACCAAAAAAAGAGGAAAAGTTATCATTCAAAGTTATAACCCGCATCATCAAATTTTACAGCAGGTTTCAACTAATGATTATGATGGTATGTTTAAAGATCAGTTGTATGAAAGACAATTATATAAGTATCCGCCGTTAAATAGAATTCTGAAAATTACCTTTAAGCATAAAGAATACAACAAATTGAATGAGGCATCTGAATGGTTTTCGAAAGGCTTACGTAATATTTTTGGCGATGCAGTTTTAGGGCCAGAATTTCCGCCCGTGGCGCGAATACGCAATCAATATTTAAAACATGTAATTTTAAAAATTGAATTCAATCAATCTTTAGGGCAAGTGAAATCGAATATTCGTCGAATTGAAAAGTCATTTAATGCGATATCTTATTATCGTAGCGTGAGAATCATTTATAACGTAGACCATATTTAGAATTAGCATAAAAAAAAACACCTCGAAAGAGGTGTTTTTTAATTCCCACAAAAAAATCAAGGGATACTTGTTTTATACTCTACTTAATGCGTCAGCTAGCTCAGTTTTCTTGTTTCTACTCAAAGGAATAGATCTTCCGCTAACTTCTACATTTTTACTGTTGAATTTTTCAACCTTTTCAAGGTTCACAATGTAAGATTTGTGAATTCTTAAAAATTTCTCTTCTGGCAATTGCTTTTCAAAAGATTTCATAGTTGATAAAATAACGATATTGGCTTCATCAGTTACTAATTTAATATAGTCGCCAAGAGCTTCTATCCATTTAATATCATTTAAAATAACTTTTCTTTTCTTCAAGTTACTTTTTACAAAAATATGCTCTTCATCTTCGTTTACTCTGTGTATTTGCTCATATTTAGCAACCGCTCTACGTACTGATGCGTCAAAACGCGACATGGTAATAGGCTTGTGTAAATAATCAGTCACGTCATAATCAAATGCTTTTAAAGCATAATCTGGTTTACCAGTAATTAAGATTACTTGCGGACTGTTGTCTAATGATTCAAGTAAATCAAATCCGTTGATAATAGGCATTTCAACGTCTAAGAAGATTAAATCAATTTCATTGTTTTTTAAACCGTTTTTCGCTTCAATTGCGTTGCTGTATTCGGCTACCATAGCTAAATTCGGATGATTGTTCACTAATTTGGCGACTGCCATCCGTTGCATCGATGAATCGTCTACGATAATACTTCGTAATTTCATAAATGGGTTGATTTGTGGGGTTAAATCGAGAGACAAAATTCTGAAATAACGACTTCAATCACAACTAAAGTTGTAAACAAAGAGGCTAATTTTATTCACTTAATCTTCGATCATAAATTCTGATTTGGGTTATAGGTTAAGTTTATTTTTAATACTCATTCCATATATAACGAAGTTTTTTCGCTTTTCTTATAGTTCTTAGCAAATTTTATTATTATTTTTGCAAACCTTAAAACAAATATTAATATGAATCATTACGAAACTGTTTTCATTTTGAATCCCGTGCTTTCTGATACTCAGATAGCGGAAACAGTTAAGAAATTTGAAGATTTCTTAATTAAGAATGGTGCCAAAATGGTAGCCAAAGAAAATTGGGGGCTAAAAAAATTAGCCTATGCCATACAACACAAAAAGAGTGGTTTTTACCATCTTTTCGAATTTACTGCGCCCGGAGAAACAATTCTTTCTTACGAGCAAGAGTTTTCGCGTGACGAACGTGTTATGCGTTTTCTTACTGTAAAACTTGATAAACACGCTGTTGCGTGGGCTGAGAAAAGAAGAACCCGTTTAAAAACCGCTAAAGCATAAGTTATGGCATCAATAGAACAACAAGCAAAAGGTAAAAAAGATGGGGAAATCAGATACCTGACCCCATTAAACATTGAAACCAATACTAAAAAGAAGTATTGTCGTTTCAAAAAGAATGGTATAAAGTATATTGATTATAAAGATGCTGACTTCTTAATGATGTTAGTTAATGATCAAGGTAAACTTTTACCAAGAAGACTTACTGGTACATCTTTGAAGTACCAAAGAAAGGTTGCACAAGCGATTAAGCGTGCAAGACACATAGCTTTAATGCCATATGTTGGCGATTTACTAAAATAAAAGAAAACGAACGATGGAAGTTATATTAAAAGAAGACGTTCAGAACCTAGGGTTCAAAGACGATTTGGTAAATGTTAAAAATGGCTACGGTAGAAACTTTTTAATTCCTCAAGGTTTAGCCTCAATGGCAACACCTTCAGCGAAAAAAGTTCTTGCTGAAAACCTAAAACAAAGAGCTCATAAAGAGAAAAAAGTAATTGATGGTGCAAACAAGATAGCTGAGGCTTTGAAAACACTTGAAATTAAAATAGCAGCAAAAACTGGTGCTGGCGATAAATTGTTTGGATCTGTTGGTACTGCTGATTTATCTGATGCCATTGGTAAAGAAGGTCATGATATTGACAAGAAATATATTACCATTGCTGGTGGTACTGTTAAGAGAACAGGTACTGCAAATGCGAAAGTAAGATTACATCGTGATGTTGTTGTTGATCTTTCTTTTGAAGTTGTAGCAGAGAAAAAGTAATAGTTTTAAATATAGTAACTAAAACCGCTTAGCTTCTGCTTAGCGGTTTTTTTATGAATCTTCACCACTTATGAAATACAGAAGATTAACCAAAGAACAGCTTGAAGCTCTACATCAAGAATTTATAAACTTCTTGGCAACACAGTCTATTACCGGAGATGAATGGCAAATGATCAAAACTAATAGGCCATCAGAAGCTGAAGCAGAACTAGATGTGTTTAGTGATTTAATATGGGAAGGTGTATTACAAAAGGTAAACTACCTTGAGAATATTTCTTCACAGCAAATGCATTTATTTCAATGTCTTGAAAAAGAAATGAAATTAATTTCTGTAAAGGTCATGAATCCAGAAATTGACTTGCAAACTAAAATAGGATTTGAATGGTTTAAAAAGAACTGGCAATCTGATTTTGTTGAGTACTTGATTGCTGCTAAAGCTTATTCTGATGATAAGCATTTAGATATCTTTAAATTAATTGAGCAAGGTGCTAGTATTACTAAGGGCGACTTGTATCAATGGTTTGATAATGTGATTGGATAAGTCGATATTTGTAGTTTACCTAAACTAAATGGCACATAAACCTTCAATACCTAAAGGAACGCGAGATTTTTCTCCTTCGCAAGTTTCTAAACGCAACTATATTTTTGATATTATTAAAAAGCATTTTCGAACCTTTGGTTTTCAGCCTATTGAAACCCCTTCATTTGAGAAATCTGAAACCTTATTAGGGAAGTACGGTGAAGAAGGTGATCGCTTGATTTTTAAAATTTTGAATTCTGGAGACTTTATTAGTAAGGTTGATGATGTAACGTATAGTTCTAAAAAATCAAACACAATTGCACCTAAGATTTCTGAAAAAGCACTGCGCTATGATTTAACTGTGCCTTTTGCGCGTTACGTAGTCATGAACCAAAATGAATTAGATTTTCCGTTCAAGAGGTATCAAATTCAACCGGTTTGGAGAGCTGACCGCCCACAAAAAGGCCGTTTTAGAGAGTTTTATCAATGCGATGCTGATGTTGTTGGTTCTAAATCTTTTATACAAGAAATTGAATTCATACAATTATATGATTCCGTTTTTACTGATTTAGGTTTGAAGGGTGTTACTATAAAAATGAACAATCGCAAAATTTTAGCAGGAATAGCTGAAGTTATTGGTGCTAAGAATTTATTGATTGATTTTACCGTGGCACTTGATAAGCTTGACAAAATAGGTATTGAAGGTGTTCAAAAAGAAATGCTTGAAAAAGGAATTTCAGCACAATCTATTGAAAAACTAACTCCTTTATTTTCTTTGATGGGGGGTAGTTTAGAACGCCTTGAATCATTGAAACAACTACTAGCTGATTCAGAAATTGGTTTAGAAGGCATTAAAGAGTTAACCTATATTATAAAGGGTGTTGAAGCGTTAGGGTTAAAATCTTCGAAATTAGGCCTTGATATTACCTTAGCACGTGGTTTGAATTATTATACAGGTGCTATTTTTGAGGTATCAGCCCCTGAAGGTATTGCTATGGGGTCAATAGGTGGCGGTGGAAGATATGATGACCTTACGGGTATATTCGGACTCAAAGATGTAAGTGGGGTGGGTATTTCATTCGGACTCGATAGAATTTATCTGGTTCTTGAAGAGCTTAATTTATTTCCAGAAAACATAGAAAATACGCTTGATGTCTTGTGCGTTAATTTTGGTGAAGATGAAGCTATGACTGCTTTACAGCTGATTAGTAAATTACGTGAATCAGGTGTCAAAGCTGATGTGTACCCAACGGCGACCAAAATGCAAAAGCAAATGAAGTATGCCAATAATCGCAAAGTACCTTATGTGATTTTGATTGGGGCGCAAGAATTAGAAAACAAAACATTTGTAGTCAAAAATATGGTTAACGGAGAACAAACTGAATATGCCATGAATGCCATAGAAGAATTCTTAAAAGTATTATAGAACCAATTATTAATACTAGACTTTTGATAATTTCGTTATGAGTTGGTACAATAAATGAAACGCCAATCTCATGAAAAAAATTCAGATAACTTTTACAGTTCTAATAATCGCCTTACTAACTTTAAGTTCATGCGGAGCTATAGTTAAAACAAAAGCGAAAAAACTCGCCACCGTTGAAGAAGGGGCTATACCAGCTAATTTTGGGGGTAACAATAGTGTGGTTCTGTTTGTTACTTCAGGAAAAAGAAGCTACGATAAGTATTTAAAAAGAAATATTAAAAAAGCGTACCAAGGCAATTATGAGTTGGTAAGTAAAGAAGCACTGAATTCTGCAAAATACGCCGATAAGGATAAATATCGATATATTTTTGACTTCAAAAAAGAGTTTTATTCGTATCATAGTGATAACGCCGTTATATATGGTCAAAGTGCTCATACAGGTATGAAAAATGCTACTGGTCAAGTAAGACGTTTTGGAATTACTGATAGAATTGATAAAAAAGATTATGTTATGTCAATGACATCAGGTTTTTGGAGTAAACTACAACGCATGTATATCAAAAATATGGAGACTGTTCGTTTGCAAAATACTGGTATTCAGGTATCTAAATAAAATAATTTACTTATAAAAATCCCTTTGGCATATTGTTAAAGGGACTTTTTTATGGCTTTTAAAATCTCTTGATAGTATACTAGAGAATGCGGCACATAATTTTTTGCCCATTCAGTATTGCTCAATTCTTCAGCGAACTGTATTATACTAATTAGTTTTAGTTCTTCAACTTCTGCTTCTTGTTTTTCTAGGGATGTAACCGGTAGTTTTAATTCACATATAAAAGTGTGATGAAACTCGCTATCTATTAATGAAGGACTATGTTTTTGTACCGATTTAAAAACACCTATTTTTTGAAGTGCATCTTGAGTTATTGAAATGCCTATTTCTTCTTTGATTTCTCGCAACGCAGCAATTTGAATTTCTTCTTTAGTTGCAATATGTCCGGCAACAGATACATCCCATAGCAACGGGAAGGTTTTTTTATCTCGCCCTCTTTTTTGTAAAAGTACTTTTCCATCCGCAGTATAAAACCATACATGAACAGTAGCATGAAAAAGTCCCACGCGATGAGCGTAGGACTTTAATTCAGTTTTACCTGTAGGCATTCCTTTTGTATCTAAAATATCAATTAATTCGTCCATTTTAAAATAAGCCCTCCCTTTTGGGAAGGGTTGGGAGGGGCTTTTAGTCGAAGTAACTAAAAGTTTCTCCGGCTTTAATATTTAATACGGTTTCGTATATCAAACGAATTACGTTTTCGACATCATCACGGTGTACAGTTTCAACAGTTGTGTGCATATAGCGCAGCGGCAATGAAATTAAGGCAGATGCCACACCGCCATTACTGTACGCAAAGGCATCAGTATCAGTACCTGTGGATCTTGAAGCTGCCATACGTTGAAACGGAATTTTATTAGCTTCTGCTGTTTCAATAATTCGCTCACGTAATTTATTCTGTACTGCCGGGGCGTATGAAATAACAGGACCCGCACCAATTTCAGTGTGACCTTGTTTTTTCTTATCAATCATTGGAGTAGTGGTGTCATGACAAACATCAGTAACAATTGCCACATTGGGCTTTATAGTTTGGGTAATCATTTCTGCTCCACGTAATCCTATTTCTTCTTGCACTGAATTTGTGATATACAAACCAAAAGGAAGTTTCTTTTTATTTTCATGAAGTAATCGAGCTACTTCAGCAATCATAAATCCGCCAGCCCTGTTATCAATAGCACGGCACACAAATTTATCTTTGTTTAATATTTTGAACTCATCAGGATAGGTAATCACGCAGCCTACATGAACGCCCATTTTCTCTACCTCAGCTTTATCTTTAGCACCTATATCAATACAAATATTATCAAGTTTAGGCGGTTCTTCTTTCGCTCTGTTTCTAGTATGAATAGCTGGCCAGCCAAATACACCTTCTACAATTCCCTTTTTAGTATGAATGTTTACCCATTTTGAAGGGGCGATTTGATGGTCACTACCTCCGTTTCTAATGACATAAAGCAAACCATTATCTGAGATATAATTTACATACCAAGAAATTTCATCAGAGTGACCTTCAATGACTACTTTGTATTTTGCGTCAGGGTTTATAACCCCAACAGCGGTACCGTAAGTGTCAGTAATGAAAGTATCTACATAAGGTTTTAGGTAGTTCATCCAAATTTTTTGACCTTCCCATTCATAACCCGTTGGTGCAGCATTATTCAAATATTTTTCAAAAAACTCTAACGACTTTTTTGTAATGATTTTCTTTTGAGCCATAATTTCTTCTTTGTTGAACGAAGTTAAGAATATTCACTTTTAATTAATAATAAGCACCAGTAATTATCGTTAATTTTGGCAAGGATTTTGTTTTAAACTATATAATGAAAAAAAATAGCTTTCTTTTTTTATTTCTTGGCTTCGTATTTATTGGGTTTTCACAAATAGAGGATCAACCTTTAGATTCGATTACTGAGAAAATGATAATTGTTCAAGGCGATTCAATTTTTAAGAAGTCGATTGAGCTTGAAGAAGTATATCTTTTTGGTGGGTTGAAGTTTTCAACCTATAAAGAGAAATTACGCTATTATGTATTGAGACGAAAAACGTTAAAGGTTTATCCGTATGCCAAATTAGCAGCTGAGCGTTTGGTAGAACTTAATGATAGTATTTCAAAAATAAAAAAACGTTCAAAGCAGAAAAAGTACACTAAAAAAGTACAGAAATACATTGAGGAAGAATTTTCAGCTGAACTTAAAAAGCTGACACGAACAGAAGGGCAAATACTGGTAAAGCTAATTCATAGACAGACAGGTACCACAGCTTTTGATTTGGTAAAAGAACTACGTAGTGGTTGGCGTGCCTTTTGGTATAGTACAACTGCAAAATTATTTGATATTTCTCTAAAAGAAGTGTTTGACCCCAAAGAGGTGCATGAAGATTATTTAATTGAAGATATATTACAAAGAGCTTTTGCTCAAGGCAGTATAGAGCGTCAAGCATCTGTTTTAGATTATAAATATTCTGAATTAAATAATAAGTGGGGCAATGTAGATAAACCAAAAGCTAATTAGGTTTTTTGCTTTTTCACTCTTTTGCCAAATACCGCATCGATTATTCTTTTAATACCTAAAAAGCCCATGGCTATGGCGCATATTGAGCAAATAATTCCTACGACAAGCACAGGTATAAACCATTGATGATCAACATTCTTATATGCCTGATATAAAATAATTGGTGCTGTGAACATTAATAAGGCAGTATATACCATAGTTTTAATGCCTTTGACCAATAAATCTTTATCTGTATGCATTATCTAAAAGTTACTCAATAATAATGGTTTGTTTAAACTCTTGAACCACAGCAAAATAACCTAAAGCAAAATTATTAGAATCTTCAACATTATCAAAGCTGTTAATGTTATCAATATTGGTCACATTTATTATATTTCCTCTTACTGTGGCAGCCGGTGTTTGAAAAGGGCCTTGATCACCACCTGCTTGTACAATCAACTGATTCATATAGTTATAAAAGGGCTCATCAACACCTAAAAGACTAATGGTCACCTCTTGACCAGCAGTTACACCTTCATCATAGAAATAAGAAAATTCAAATTTTTGACCTTGATAAAACTCGTCTTCAGTAACCAAAAATTCATCAAAATCAAGATCCACCAAATAAAAATTATCTCTTTCTAGATCATCATCAAAAGCAATAATCACTTCGATTTCTTCTCCTGAAAATAAAGTTTGAGTGCCTTGTTCTAATTTGGTTATTGGTGCTGAAGGAACAAAATTTGTCAGTGCAATATAACGTTGATCTTCATGAGTAAAAGCCAGTTGTAACTCACCTTCAGTAAAAAAAGCGGTTTGTTTACTTCCTTCATAAACCCCAGGACTCACTTCATTCAAAGGCACTGTATTTAAATCTAAAGCACTTGTAGGTACATAGGTGCTATTAATAATGGCCACATTAGATATTTCAGCGGGTGTTATTTCATTAAAAAAGCCACTGGTTAAACTTGCTTTTAAAGAAACCGTAGTAAAGGCTTCAGAAGTATCAAGCCTAACTAAAGCATCAATTGAAATTCTTGAGGCATCTTCAGGTAAATCAACTTCAATAACATCTTCGCATGAATAAAACGAAAACATAATACCAAGAACCAATCCAATTTTTTTCATTTCTTAAAATTTAAAATTATAGGTTACGGCAGGCACAATACCGAAAATAGAAGTTCTTACTGCTTCATTCGCACCGGTGTCAGCATTTCTTCTAAAATTGATAGATGCTGCATTTTTTCTATTATAAACATTATAGATACTGAACACCCATTCTGTCTTTCTTTTTCTTTTTGCATTCTTTTTAGGGGTCAATGTAGCTGATAAATCAATGCGATGATAGCTTGGTAGGCGTTCTTGATTTCTTAAGCCGTAATATGGAATGTTAAGGTTTTGAAACTTAAATTGCCCGATAGGATAGTTTGTGGGTTGGCCTGTTTGAAAAACGAAATTTGTATTGATACTCCATTTTTTGCTTGCCTCATAGCTAGCATAGATTGAAATGTCATGGGTTTTGTCATAAGGCGTGTTATACCATTCACTAAAATTGATTCCGGTTTCTAAGTTTGACCTTCCGTTATCAATGGTTGAAGTTCTTCCAGGAGTTCTTTGTTCTGATTTAGATAGGGTATAGGCGAACCATCCTTGAAAACGACCTTCATTTTTCTTCAATAATAATTCAAGTCCGTATGCACGGGCTTCACCATTTAAGATTACTGTTTCAATGGCATTATTCGCAATTAAATTTGCACCGTCAATGTAGTCTATCCTATTTTGTATATCCTTGTAAAAAACTTCAGTTTCAAGACTGTAATCGCCATTTTTGAAATTTTTAAAATAGCCTAAAGCATATTGATCTAATAATTGTGGTTTGGTAAAAGGCCCGCTGGGTGTCCAAACATCTAAGGGTGTAGGCGAGCTTGTGTTTGAGAGTAAATGAAGGTATTGGGCTAATCGTGTATAACTCGCTTTGATAGAACTCTTGTCATTAATAGTATACGCTAATGATGCTCTAGGTTCGAAATTACTAAAGGTTGCGAGACTTCCACTTCTGTTAAGATTGTCAATACCAATAGGGTTAGCTTCTTGATACACCAATAAGAAAGGGTCAAAAAGTATTGGATTATTATTTTCATAAATATTTATTTCATCTTGTCCAAGGCGTATAAAATTACTAAAGCGAATTCCGTATCCTAGACTTAAATCTTTGGTGACTTTGTGTTCAGCAGCAATGTAAGCGGCAAATTCATTGGCATATTTTTTTGTAAGCTGATTCGTTACAATGCCTGATTCACTATTACTCGGTTCAATTTTACCCGGATTAAAACTGTAGTAAATATTGTTAATACCATAATTAATTTGAAGTTTATCATTGAGATAATGTTTTAGGTCATATTTGACATTGAAATTTTCAATACCAGAATTCCAATCAAAACCAACAAAATCAAGTTTGAGTCCGTAATCATAATCAGAATAAATCAATGAAAGGTTAGAAAATAACTTGTCAGAGAAAAGATGGTTCCATCTAAAATTACCCACTGAGTTACCGTATGTATTGACAAAGCTGTCACTGATGCCAAAAACATCGCGCCCAAAATACCCTGATAGATAGATGCTATTTTTGTCATTAATATTATAACTAAGTTTGGTATTTAAATCATAAAAATAGGCGGTGTTGTCTAAGTCAAAAAGCGGTAAGAACAAATGGGCATAAGATCCTCTGCCACCTATTAAAAAAGCAGCTTTGTCTTTCACAATGGGTCCTTCGAGTAAAAGACGACTTGCGACAGCGCCAATACCACCATTTACTTTGAATTTTTTACTATTACCTTCTTTTTGAAAAATATCAAGCACTGAAGACACACGCCCACCATAGCGTGCAGGAATACCCCCTTTATAAAGTTTAATGTCTTTTATAGCATCAGGATTAAAAACAGAAAAAAAACCAAATAAGTGAGAAGAATTAAAAATAATGGCCTCATCTAATAAAATTAGGTTTTGATCTGCTGCACCGCCACGCACGTTAAATCCGGATGCACCTTCGCCTGCATTGGTTACCCCCGGAAGTAATAAAATAGATTTGATAACATCTGCTTCGCCAAGAATTACAGGAATTTTCTTTACGGTTGCAATTGAAAGAGCGTTAACACTCATTTGAGGTTTACGTACATCTAAGCGTTCAACATCTTCTGTAACAACAACTTCATCAAGTTGCTCGGCTGATTCAATTAATTCAAAATTCATTTTTAAATTTTGATTTAAACTGATGGGTTCGTTAATTTCTTGAAAACCTAAATAGCTGACAATTATTTGATACTCGCCTTGATCAAGTGTTATTGAGTAAAATCCGTATTCATTAGTAGTAACCCCAGTTGCCAATTCAGGAATTGCAATAGTTACGCCTATAAGTGTTTCATTACTTGATGCTTCAGTAATGGTGCCACTAATGGTAAATTTTTGTTGAGAAAAACAGCTTAAAGAAATAAAAAGGGTAAGTAAGAGTAGCTTTTGGCCAAGTTGGCTCATAGTTTTTTTTTATAAAAATAAACAGTAAAACCTCGTATTTAAAGGAACTTAACATTTATTTTAAATAAAAAAACCCTCTTACTTTATAGCAAGAGGGTTTACTAATTATGATTGCTTTTTTTATAACATTTCTAAAACAGCATTTAGACTTTGACTAGGTCTCATAGCTGCTGAAACCATTTGCTTATTTGGCAAATAATAACCACCAACATCTTGAGATTTGCCTTGAGCATCAGTCAATTCTTTGATAATAGCATCTTCTTTAGAATTTAACTGTTCAGATACAGCATTAAAGGTGGCTTTTAGTTCTGCATCTTCATTTTGTGAAGCAAGAGCATCTGCCCAATATTTCGCAAGGTAAAAATGGCTGCCTCTGGTATCTAATTCTTTAACCTTACGAGAAGGTGAGCGATTATTATTTAAGAAGGTTTCAGTTGCCAAATCAAGGGCGTTACCTAAAACTGTTGCTTTTTTGTTTTTATACTTCTCGCCAAAAAAATCAAGTGAAACACCTAAAGCTAAAAATTCACCTAGTGAATCCCAACGTAAATGGCCTTCTTCATTAAATTGTTCAACGTGCTTTGGGGCTGAACCACCAGCACCAGTTTCAAAAAGTCCGCCGCCATTCATTAAAGGCACTATTGAAAGCATTTTAGCGCTTGTACCTACTTCTAAAATAGGAAAAAGGTCTGTTAAATAATCACGTAAAACATTGCCTGATACTGATATAGTGTCTTTGCCTTCTTTGATTCTAGCTAAAGTAAATTCAGTAGCCTGAATAGGTGCGAGAATTCTAATATCAAGATTTGAAGTGTCATGATTAGGTAGATACGTGTTTACCTTTTTAATAATTTCTGCATCATGCGCTCTTTGTTCATCTAGCCAAAAAACAGCAGGTGTATCAGAAGCTTTAGCTCTAGATACTGCTAACTTAACCCAGTCTTGAATAGGGGCGTCTTTAACTTGACACATGCGCCAAATATCTCCGACAGCAACAGTGTGCGATAAAAACACTTCATTTGAGTTGCTATCTATAACGTGTACTGAACCAGCTGCTTCAATTTCAAAAGTTTTGTCATGAGAACCATATTCTTCAGCTTTTTGAGCCATTAAACCAACATTAGGTACGGTACCCATTGTGGTTGGGTCAAAAGCACCATGTTTCTTACAAAAGTCAATGGTAGCTGTATAGATACCCGCATAACTGCTATCAGGAATTACGGCTTTGCTATCTTGAGATTTTCCTTGAGCGTTCCACATTTGACCAGAATTGCGAATCATCGCAGGCATTGAAGCGTCAATAATAATATCACTAGGTACGTGCAGATTGGTTATTCCCTTATCAGAATTTACCATTGCCAAATCAGGACCATTTTCGATAGCAGCCTTGATGTCATTTTCAACTTCTTGCTTTTTAGCAGCATCAAGTTCTCCTAATTTTGTCAATAAACTGTCGAGTCCGTTATTAGAATTAATACCAATTTCAGCAAAGGCGCTGGCATGTTTTCTAAATACCTCTGAAAAAAATGCTTCCATGGCATGACCAAAAATAATGGGGTCAGACACTTTCATCATGGTCGCCTTCATATGTAAAGAGAAAAGAACGCCTTGTTCTTTTGCTTCTTGAATTTGTGCACTTAAAAATGCTACAAGCTCTTTTTTCTGCATCACTGTAGCATCAATTATTTCTCCGTCTAACAAAGAAATTTGATCTTTTAATATCTGCTTTGAGCCATCATTTCTTTCTAAAACAATTTTAACATTGGTAGCTTTAGTAACGGTTAATGATTTTTCATTCGATTTAAAATCGCCCTTTGACATGGTTGCTACATGGGTTTTTGAATCGCTGCTCCACGCACCCATTGAATGCGGATTCTTTTTGGCGTAGTTCTTAATGGGTTTTGGTGCTCGACGATCTGAGTTACCTTCTCTAAGTACTGGGTTTACAGCACTTCCTTTAATTTTGTCATAACGCACTTTAATTTCTTTCTCGGCATCGTTAGTTGGGTTTGCAGGATAGGAGGGTAGCGCGAACCCTTTGGCCTGTAGTTCAGCAATAGCTTCTTTCAATTGCGGAATAGAAGCACTGATGTTTGGTAATTTTATAATATTTGCATCAGGATCTTTAGCCATTTGCCCTAATGCTGCTAAGTCATCGCTTTGACGTTGATCTTCTTTTAAAAAATCAGGAAATACGGCAAGTATTCTTGCAGCTAATGAAATGTCTTTTGTTTCAATTTCTATACCTGATGATTTTGTAAATGCTTTTACTATTGGTAGAAAAGATTGGGTTGCCAAGGCAGGTGCCTCGTCAGTTTTTGTATAATATATTTTTGGCATTTGTACTATAAATTTGGTGTAAAGAGGTGCAAATATACAATTTTATAGCCTTGATCTTAGTGCTAAAACATGGTAAAGTAAGAAAGAAGAGATATGAAACAACATTGTTAAATATTGTAAAAATCAAAACCCATGTCATTGTACAAGTACTTTGACATGGGTTTCTTAAAAAAGTAGTAGTTCTGGGTTTGTTTTTCAACAAACGTGCAACCATTGATCGCTGTACTAATTACTTTTTATACGTTTGAAGTTGGTACTTTTTAAACTAGAGATTTAAAATAATACAATACTTCTTTCGCAATGCTAAATCTTGACACTATTTAAACTAAACTAGATTGAATACTGTTTAAATCACTAAAATTTAAAAAACAACAGCTTTCTAAAATTTAGTCAGAGATTTTGATTCTTTTGTTTTCACATAAA
The DNA here is from genome assembly GCA_937929935.1 of uncultured Flavobacteriaceae bacterium. Lineage (GTDB taxonomy): Bacteria > Bacteroidota > Bacteroidia > Flavobacteriales > Flavobacteriaceae > Maribacter_C. The sequence goes on from CALFUL010000004.1 coordinate 145,868, forward strand.
ATTCAAAATTCTTTAGCAAGCGTATAAAGAACGTCAACTCTATAATTGTTATCATTTAAATACCGTTGTACTTTTCATTTTAACAACACTTAAATATATAAATTATTTTTAACGAATAATTGCTTTTAAAGCATTAATAATCAACATTTTATGCACAGTAGCTATTAACAATTGTTCATAAAAATGGCCCGCTTTTTGAGCGGGCCAAAGTACTACTTTATGTAAAGTATGTTTATTTACGTATTTCTTTGATTCTAGCTTTCTTACCTGTAAGGCCTCTAAAGTAGAATATTCTTGATCTACGAACTTTTCCTTTTTTGTTGACTTCAACTTTTTGAAGTGCGGGCATGTTGATTGGAAAAATACGCTCTACACCAACGGTGCCTGACATTTTTCTAATTGTGAAAGTTTCAGTGCTACCACTACCTCTTCTTTGAAGAACAACCCCTTTGAAAAACTGAGTTCTAGTTTTTTCACCTTCTTTAATTTCGTAGTAAACTGTAATGGTGTCTCCTGAAGAAAATTCTGGAAATTCCTTTTTGGCTACAAATTCGTTTTCTACAAAGTTTATTAATGAATCCATGATTCTATTTTAACGGTTTTGTTGTAATCAACATTCACGATTTTCGTCAGAGGTTGATTTAACAGTGTGCAAAAATAATATTAATCTTAGAGAATACAACAAATTATTTCTAAAAATATAACTTGTTTACAGTAAATCAGGTCGCAATTTCTCTGTTCGCTTCACAGCTTCTTCTTCACGCCACTGTTCAATTTTAGGAAAATTGCCACTTAAAAGTACTTCTGGCACTTTCATTCCTTTATAATCTGCCGGTCTAGTATACACTGGCGGGGCCAAAAGATCATCTTGAAAAGTATCAGTCAAGGCAGAGGTTTCATTATTTAAAACGCCTGGTATTAACCGTATTACTGCATCACAAAGAATGGCGGCACCAAGTTCGCCACCTGATAATACATAATCTCCTACTGATATTTCACGCGTAATGAAAGCATCGCGAACTCTTTGATCTACCCCTTTATAATGGCCGCAAAGAATAATAATATTCTTTTGCAATGATATACCGTTTGCCATTTTTTGATTTAACGTTTCTCCGTCAGGTGTCATGTAAATGATGTCATCATAGTCGCGCTCTTTTTTCAAAGCGGTTATGCATTTGTCAATGGGTTCTATCATGAGTACCATGCCGGCACCACCTCCAAACTGATAATCATCAACTTGATTGTAACTCTTGTCTGTATAGTCGCGTATATTATGAAAATGTACTTCAACAATATTTTTAGCAATCGCTCTTTTTAATATGGATGCTTCAAACGGACTCTTAATTAACTCAGGCAGTACAGTAATGATATCAATTCTCATAAAAAGTATGTTTTACTCGGTAAACGAGATGTATATCTTTTAGCTCAATTTTATTTTTAACGATTACAACTAGCTTTTCAAAAAATAGTTGGTTAATCGCAATGCCAAAAGTAATGAAAACTGGCAGTATCTTTTTTCCATTCTAAAGCTTCGTAAAGTTTTTGAGCTGGGTTGTCAGTTGCTGTTTCTATGAGTAAACCTTTGTATCCTAAAAATTTACAATGTTCTTTTGTACGATTTAATAACAGTGTGCCAATTCCTTTTTTTCTATAGGATGCATCCACATATAAATCATTTAGAATAAAGATGGGTTGCATTGAAACCGATGAAAAAGAAGAGTATAGTTGTACAAAACCACTTGGTTTATCGTCAGTAATGGCTAAAAATATTTCAGATTGATTTTTAGTCATTCTCTCTTCTAAGAATTTTGTTGCCTTTAGGATGTCTGTATCTTGCTTATAAAATACGCGATAGGCATCGAATAGAGTAGCAACTGAATGTAAGTCGGCAAGGGTTGCTTTGATAATTGAAGTCATAAACAAAGCTATAAAAAAAGCTGCTTAACGAAGCTTTTTTTATTTTGCTTTTCTATACTTATTTATTTCGTCTTGTAATTGACGACTTATTTTTTGTTCGCGTTCTAAAGCCCGTCTTCTGTGATTTTCATATTCAACTTCAACTTCTGACAATGAATTTTTTGCTTCTTGAGTCAAAATATTACTATTTCTAAACTTGTAGATGAAGAAAAGTAAAAGTCCTAACAAGCCAGCTATAACCGTCCATAAAATAGTATTGTATACTGTTTTAGAAACTAACATGCCTAAAAAGGACATGCTGTCTTTTTCTTCAGTTACATTTTCTAAATTGTTTGAAGTATCTGAAAGATTCTTATTTAAAGATGAGATAGTTGCTTCTTGGCTTGCAATTGTTGATTTCAAGCTTTCTTCTTTTTTAGCATAGGCTACTAAAGAATCTGCAATATTTTTTCTCAGTTTATCTAAAGAAATAACGCGAACAACCTCATATTTTTTTCCGTCAGCTCTGTAATTACCTGACTTTTTATAGATATAATCAAACTGATTATTAATGGTGCCCTTGTCTAGTGATAATTCAACAGGTTCTTGCTCCTGTGCCTCTAAAGATTGTAAGTTGAGGGTTAAGGCGAGTATAAGAATGGGTATTATTTTCAATCCTTTCATAGGTCAGGGTTATTAGTTTACAATAAACTATGGGTTCAAAAGTAATTCAATATTATTAAATACGAAAAAAACGGGCATTTAGCTTTCAGAAACTTTTAAAACCAAGTTATTTGGCCAAAAAAGTTATTTCAATGATATACTAGTAATAGGTAAATCTTCGAACTTTGGCTATATATTTTGCCAATCTGATTACTTGATGAGAATACCCATATTCATTATCATACCAAATGTATAGAATCAAATTCTTTCCATTACTTGAAACAATGGTAGCTCTACTATCATAAATAGAAGGAGCAGAGGTGCCTACAATGTCTGAACTAACCATTTCTTTACCTAATGAGTATTTGATTTGTTCAACCAAATCGCCCTCTAAGGCATACTTTTTCAAAATAGTATTAATTCCGCTTAAAGAGGTCTTATTGTTTATTTCAAGATTTAAAATAGCCAGTGATCCATTAGGTACTGGTACACGAATAGCATTTGATGATAATTTACCTTCTAAATTTGGTAAAGCCTTTGCTACAGCTTTGCCGGCGCCTGTTTCAGTAATAACCATATTTAGGGCGGCAGCTCTACCACGGCGGTGCTTGCTATGCATGTTGTCAACCAAATTTTGATCATTGGTATACGCATGAATAGTTTCTAAATGTCCCTTTTTTATTCCTAATGAATCATCAACCACTTTAAGAATTGGTGTGATTGCATTTGTGGTACACGAAGCAGCTGAAAAAATATCAACTTCATCGGGGTTGTGTTCTTTATGATTGACACCGTGAACTATATTCGGAACTTCTTTGCCTGGTGCAGTTAGTAAAACTTTTGATACCCCTTTTGATTTAAGATGTAACGATAAATCTTTCTTAGTTCTAAAAGCGCCTGAATTATCAATAATTAAAGCATCTGAGATACCGTATTTGGTGTAGTCAATTTTATCTGGACTATCAGCGCTAATTAAATGTACCGTAGTACCATTAATAATCATCGCCTTCTTTTTCAAACTTACCTCAACCGTACCCATGAATTTACCATGAACTGAATCAATTTGAAGTAAACTTGCTCTTTTTTCTAAAATTTCTTCAGTTATTTTGCCTCTAGTCACAATTGCTCTTAAACGTAATTGCGCTCCTTTTCCTGTTTTGGTCATTAGCTCTCTTGCTAATAATCTACCAATACGGCCAAAGCCATATAAAACAACATCTTTAGGTACTATGTCATTGGTTTTGTTTGCTCCTTTTAATTTGGTTAGCACAAACGCCTTGGCATCATTAAAACTTGAATCATAAGTATGATATTCATACGTTAATTTACCAATATCTAATTTAGCTGGTGGTAGTTTTATATCAATTATAGCGCGTAATAATTCTACCGAATCAAAGATTGAAATGGGTTTTTGAACAAATTCACCAGCATATTCATGTAAATGAATAATATCACTTACATTTTTGTCGATGACTTGATTTTTAAAAAGAACTATTTCAATTGATTTGTCATACCATAAATCACTAATTAGCTTAATAAATTCAGTAGTGGCTTTTCTTCGATCAGCTTGAAAAGCTAATTCTTTTTCGTAGTTTTTTGCTGCGCTCATTTTATGATTGGAGATAATGATTTAAGTTACAAAAATATAGATTTAGAATCTTTCTGTTACATTTTTAAAAATAAAAAACGCTCTGGTTAAGAGCGTTATTGTGTTACTAAGTATTTAAAGTTTATTGAAATACGAGTCGCTCTTTCTCCCCACCTTCACTAAGCATAGTGATACTGGTATTTCCGTACCTCGAAATTTTATTGAACACCTCTTGAACATTCTCAATATTCTCTATTTCTTGGTCATCAACAGCAATTAAAACTTTACCGCCTAAATCTAAGTTTCGTAGTTTTTCTGGCACATCAACAATTTTGACACCTTTGGTTGTCTTATATATTTTCTTGTCCTTTTCTGTTAAGTTTTTCACTTCAACCCCCAATTGCGCTATTCTAACTGATTGTCTTTTTTCAAGAACAACTGGTAATGTAAGTAGTTCGCCATCACGGTCAATGGTTACCATAACCTTATCGTCAGGTCTTTTAGCTGATAAATATCCTGTTAAATCAGGAAACTTTTTAATCTTAATATCATCAATTTGTTTGATAATATCGCCTTTGCGAATATCAGCTTTTTGGGCACCCATATTTTCTTCAACATCAGAAACATAAACGCCTTCAATTTCATTGATGCCATACTCACTAGCAAGTTTTGAATTTGCTCTCAAAGAATTTATACCTAACAAACCTTTTTGAACATTACCATACTCCATAATATCTTCAACTACTTTTTTCGCAATATTGCTTGGCACCGCAAAAGAATAACCCACATAACTACCGGTTTGTGAAGAAATAGCAGTGTTTATACCTACAAGGTCTCCGTTTGTATTGACCAAAGCGCCACCGCTATTACCAGGGTTTACCGCTGCATCGGTTTGAATGAAAGATTGATTTCTACCCACATCTAGGTCTCTAGCTTTCGCACTAACAATACCAGCCGTAACGGTAGAAGTTAAATTAAAAGGATTACCAACTGCTAAAACCCATTCTCCAATTTGTGTTTGGTCAGAATCTCCAAAAGCCAAATAGGGTAACTTCTCTTCAGGTTCAATTTTAATCAATGCAATGTCAGTAGTTTTATCGCTTCCGATAACTTCAGCTTCATATTTTTTGTTGTTATTTAAAGTGATTTCAAGTTGATGAGCACCTTCAATCACATGATTGTTGGTTACAATATATCCATCCGAAGAAATAATCACACCAGACCCTGTTCCAACCTGAGGTTTTGATATGCCACCAGAACCATAAAACATATCTAAAAAACTAGTTGGTTGCCTGCCTGAAGTAACATTAGTTACATTCACAACAGCGTTTACAGTATTCTTAGCTGCTAAGGTAAAATCTACTCCATCAATAGCAGCACCATTATTTAGAGCAGAGTTCATACTTGTATTAAATACCCTGGGAGAAGCTTCTTCAGCTATAACCGCAAAATTGGTTTTTTCAAAAAAGAACTTATATGCTCCTAAGGTAATCGCTCCAGCAAAAAGAGCCACAGCAAATAAACTTCCTAATCTTTTCATAGTTTTTTTATTTTTAATTACACTTAAATTATTCTGTAAAAATATTGAATTTCATTTTTTTTTAAAACGATTTAACGTCACTTTAACTGCTAAAAAACGGTTAAATAAATTCTATATTTGTTATCGATATTAAAAACATGAAGCTAACTTTTTACAAATATCAAGGTACAGGAAATGATTTTATTATCATTGATAACCGCGAAAAGCTTTTTCCGGCAAGCAATACTGAGTTGGTAGCTAAATTATGTCATCGAAAATTTGGCATTGGTGCTGACGGACTAATTTTACTCGAAAATGATGCCAAGTCTGATTTTAAAATGATTTACTTCAATGCTGACGGCAATACCAGTACCATGTGCGGTAATGGTGGTAGGTGTCTTGTGGCTTTTGCTAAATATTTAAATATCATTAATGAAAAAACAACCTTTAATGCGATTGATGGGTTGCATCACGCTACTATTAAAGATGAACTAGTGAGTCTTCAAATGATTGATGTAAATGAGATTAAAACCAAACCAAATGCTAGTTTTCTTAATACAGGGTCGCCACACCATGTTCAAATGGTTAAGAATTTAAAAGAGTTCAACGTTGCTCAAGAAGGTGCAAAACTAAGATATGGTTTGTATGGCGCAACGGGTAGTAATATAAATTTTGTTGAACAAATTGATGATGAGAGTTTCTCAGTACGTACTTATGAAAGAGGGGTAGAAGATGAAACACTATCGTGTGGTACCGGTGTAACCGCCGTTGCAATTGCTATGCATAATGCAGGTATCGCTAAAAAAAACACTATTTCTGTTCATGTTTTAGGCGGTCAGTTACAAGTATCTTTTACTAAAAATGATGGGTACACTGATGTTTTCTTGAACGGACCTGCTAACTTAGTTTTTAAAGGAGAAATTGAATGTTGAATTTAAAGGAAAAAAATATAAGCCTACGGGCACTTGAACCAGATGACATTGATTTCTTATACACCCTAGAAAACAACACAAATGTTTGGGAAATCAGCGGAACCTTATTGCCCTATTCAAAACATATCTTAAAAAAGTATATTGAAAATGCGCATCGTGATATTTATGAAATAAAACAATTGCGTTTATGTATTTGTGACCATAATAAAAAGGCAGTTGGTCTACTAGATCTTTTTGATTTTGACCCAAAGAATCGTCGTGCAGGGGTAGGTGTTATTATTTTTGCTGATGCAAATAAAAATAAAGGATACGGTCAAGAAGCCTTGATTTTGCTAGAAGCATATGCTAAAAAATCTTTAGAGCTACATCAGTTATATGCCAACATATTAGATGATAATGCCGCAAGTATTCATCTTTTTGAGAAAATGAAATATACCTTAGTTGGTTCTAAAAAAGATTGGATTTTATCAGAAGGAAAATTCAAAAACGAATTACTATATCAGAAAATTATAAAATAATGTACATCAAAAAAATTATCTTATTTATTGTTTTAGTAGGATTGGTCTTAGGCGGAATCTTTGTCTTTTATGTGTATTCAGCCTTTTTCACACCCAATACAGCTTTTGAGAATGATGAAGCCTATGTTTATATAAATTCAGACGCTTCTTTTGATGATGTTAAAGAAAAGCTTAAACCTTTATTGATTGATATTGATGATTTTGAAAAAACTGCCCAACAAAAAGGATATGCCACAAATATAAAAGGAGGTAAGTACATTTTAAAAAAAGGGTTGAGTAACAATGATATTATTAATGTATTAAGAAGCAAGAATGCACCCATAAAATTAGTTTTTAATAATCAAGAACGAATTGAAAATTTGGCGGGTAGAATTGCGCAGCAAATTGAACCCGATAGTATAACCCTATTAAATGCCTTTAATGATCAGCTTTTTTTAAATGCCAATAAATTTAATGAGCATAACAAAATGGCTATGTATATACCTAATAGCTATGAATTTTTCTGGAATACGAGTGCTGAAGAATTCAGAGGTCGCATGCTTAAAGAGTACAAAAAATTTTGGAATGATAATCGCACCGCAAAAGCGAAAAAATTAAATCTTAGCCCAACAGAAGTTATTTCATTAGCTGCAGTAGTTCATAAAGAAACGGCCAAGGTTGATGAACGACCCAAAGTAGCAGGTTTGTATTTGAACAGGGTTAGAAAAAGAATGCTTTTACAGGCTGATCCTACCGTAATTTTTGCGATTAAAAGAGAAACAGGTAATTATGATACGGTTATCAAAAGAGTGCTTTATAAAGACTTAGAAATTAAATCTCCTTATAATACGTACAAGAATGTTGGTATTCCACCAGGGCCAATCATAATGCCTGATATTTCAGCTATTGATGGCGTTTTGAATGCTGAAAAGCATAATTATATATACATGGTAGCCAACGTTAAGAACTTTGGCTATCACATGTTTGCTGAAACTGCACGGCAACATAACCGAAATAAAGTACAGTATATCAATTGGATTAATAATCAACGTATTACCAGATAGCCTCAAAACTCTTCATTTTCTACTTCTTATCTAAGCAATGTACCCGTTTAACTAAATCTTAGAGATTTTGGTTTCATAGGCGCATATCTTTGCTCTTGTAAATACTAAAGCCCCCAAATTTAAGTATTAATGGCGCAAAAAACCTATGTTATGAAAAAGTGGATTCATGTTTTTTATCCCCTTATAATTGTAACCTTATTTGTAAGTGTTTTATCAAATCAAGAGGTTCCTGAAGAGCTTTTAGTTAAAGAAGCGGTTGCGGTAATTTATCCAATAAGTGAAGATAATTATAAGAAAGAACAAGATGTATTGGCTCAATTTGTGGCAGTTCCACCATTTTTAGGGTCAACATTTATAGGCTTTAGAGAAGCACTTGCTTTTAAAGAGTCGCAAGGTAATTATTTGTCAATCAATACTTTAGGGTATTTAGGAAAATATCAATTTGGAATAGGTACTTTACAATTAATAGGCGTTGAAAACGCAACCCACTTTTTAAACAATCCTGTTTTACAAGAAGAAGCTTTTAAAACAAATATTGCTAGAAACAAATGGATTCTTAGAAAGGATATTTCAAAGTATCAGGGTAAAAAAATTAGAGGAATCAAGATTACCGAGTCAGGCATGTTAGCAGCAGCTCATTTAGCCGGACCCGGAAACGTGCAAAAATATTTATATTCTTGGGGTAAGTATGATGTAAAAGATGCCTATGGCACTAACATCAAAGCTTATATGAAAAAGTTTTCTGGTTATGACACTTCATTTGTTATGCCAAAAAGAAATCCAAGAATTTGATGATTTAGTTCCCGTTGAGAGGGGAAATATATATGAAGATGATAAACCCCGGTATACACTGGGGTTTATTTATTTAGCCTTGTATGATAAAAATCGTGGGTCTTTTATGAAGATTCATTGGTGTTTTTTTCCAATCTGCAACGGTTTTGGTTGCTATATATTCTGTGGTTAAAGTAATGTCAACTGCTATGCATACTTGAGTTTGCCCTTGTAACGTTTTAAGCATTTGATCCAAAAGCTTATCATTTCGATAGGGGGTTTCAATGAACAGTTGTGATTGCTGTTGACTTTTTGATTTTCTTTCTAATTCTTTAATAACCTTTTTACGCTCTGTAGTATCAATTGGTAAGTAACCGTTAAAGGCAAAATTTTGGCCATTGAGTCCGCTAGCCATTAAAGCCAGTAAAATTGAAGAAGGCCCAACTAATGGTACAACTTGTATGCCTTTTTCATGTGCTATTTTTACAACATCAGCACCCGGGTCAGCTACGCCAGGGCATCCTGCCTCTGAAATGATACCAATATCATTGCCTTCAAAACAGGGTTGTATAAACTCATATATTGAAGTTTGTTCAGTATACTTATTAAGCGTTTCAATAATCAGCTTTGGTTGTGATTTTCTGGGGCTGATTTTTTTAATAAATTTTCTAGCTGATTTCTCATTTTCAACTATGTAATAATCAACATCTTCAATAGTTCTTTTAATCGATATAGGTACTACCTCTAAAGGAGCACTATCTCCTAAAGTTGTGGGTATCAGGTAAATTTTACCGAATGATGTTTCTTTTTTTGACATAAATTATTGATTCAATTTGTTTGCAATACTATCACAAGCCTTATCAATCATTTGATATACGCTTTCAAATCCGCGAACACCACCATAGTAGGGGTCAGGCACCTCGTTGGTTTCAAGTGAAGCCTCTGAAAGAAGTAATTGAACCTTATTAATTTCAGTTAAACCATTTGCCAATTTCAAAACATTGTTATAATTGCTTTGATCCATCACATAAATATAATCGAAACTGCTAAAATCTGCTTCTATAAATTTTCGGCAACGTTGATGACTAATATCTATTCCGTTTTGTTTAGCAACTTCAATACTTCTTGGGTCTGGCGAATTGCCCAGATGATAACCAGCAGTGCCTGCTGAGTCAACATAAACTTTAGCGTTGTCAATTTTACTTTGGAGAATACCCTCTGCTAATGGAGACCTACAGATATTTCCGAGGCAAACCATTAAAACTTTAATCATTTTAAATGCTTAAGAGAGTTTTTTGGTAAGATCTTCAATATACTTTCTAAACTGCTTATCAGTTTCAGCCAAATTATCAACGGTCTTACATGCATGAAGAACTGTTGCGTGATCTCTTTTACCTATTTGAGATCCAATACTGGCTAATGAGGCTTTTGTGAATTTTTTAGCAAAGAACATAGCCAATTGTCTAGCTTGAACAATATGTCTTTTCCTTGTTTTAGATTGCAGCGTGGCAACATCCATTTCAAAGTAATCAGAAACTACTTTTTGAATGTAGTCAATTGATACTTCACGTTTTGTATTCTTGACAAACTTTTCAACTACTTGTTGCGCAAGTTCAAGAGTAACTTCTTTTTTATTGAATGATGATTGGGCAATTAATGAGATTATCGCACCCTCAAGTTCACGAATATTGGTTTTGATATGTTTTGCAACGTATTCAACAATATCATCGGGCATTTCAACACCGTCACGAAATAATTTATTTTTCAAAATTGAGATACGTGTTTCATAATCAGGACTCTGTAACTCAGCTGACAAGCCCCATTTGAAACGAGAAAGTAATCTTTGCTCAATATCTTGCATATCAACAGGTGCCTTATCTGAAGTAAGAATTACCTGTTTACCATTTTGATGTAAATGGTTGAAAATATGAAAGAATACATCTTGAGTACCAGACTTACCAGATAAGAATTGAACATCATCAATAATTAATACATCAATTAATTGATAAAAATGAATGAAATCATTTCGTGTATTCTTTTTAACTGACTCAATATATTGTTGTGTAAACTTCTCTGCAGAAATGTACAGTACTGTTCTTTCAGGGTATTTATCTTTTATTTCAACACCAATAGCATGGGCTAAATGTGTTTTACCCAAACCAACACCACCAAATATTAAAAGTGGATTAAATGACGTGCCACCAGGTTTATTTGCTACCGCCATACCGGCAGAGCGTGCTAAACGATTCGAATCTCCTTCAAGAAAATTATCAAAGTTGTAATTAGGATTTAACTGAGACTCAATTTTTATATTTCTGATTCCAGGAATTACAAATGGGTTTCGTAATTCAGGATTTTTAGATTTAATAGGCACATTCATCTCTTGAGCCATCATGCCGCCTCTGTTCGAGCTTGGAATTTTTTCAGTAAAAGGCTCTTTGTTACCATACGTGTTCTCCATTTTGATAATGTAGATCAGTTTGGCAGTCTCGCCTAATTCTTTAATTAATGCTACTTTAAGTAATTTGACGTAGTGCTCTTCAAGCCATTCATAGAAAAACTTACTAGGTACTTGAATGCTAAGTGCGTTATCTGAGAGTTTGACGGGCTTGATAGGTTCAAACCATGTTTTGAATGCCTGGGGTTGAATATTATCCTTTATAAAGGTCAAACAGTTCTCCCATACTGATGTTGCAGTTACATTCATTGAAATTCTCAGTTAATAGATGGTTAGTCTTTTTTAAAGTTGTTTGGTCGAAAATTAGGTTAAGAGAACCTGCCTTTCTAGCATGAACAAATATGTGAACAAATTATCTAATAAAAAAATGAAATGGTATTGAATTTATTGTTTTTTTTCCTCATGTTAGACACAGTAAGTTGGAGAACCTTAAATGTATCATTTTTACTTTAAATATTATGACTTTTAACGAAATTTCTTTTAGAATTAGATATAGTGAAACAGATCAAATGGGGGTGGTGTATCACGGCAACTACGCCCAGTTCTTCGAAATGGGTAGAGTTGAGTGGTTAAGACAGCTTGGTACGTCATATAAAGAAATGGAAGAAGATGGGGTCATGCTTCCTGTTATTCATTTAGATATCGATTTTAAAAAACCAGCAAAGTATGATGACTTGATTACAGTAAGGACTACACTGAAGAATACACCTTCTGTAAGAATTGAATTTGATTTTGTAATCCGAAATGAAAAAGAAGAACTATTAGTGACCGGAAATACGGTTTTGGTTTTTATGGATATGAAAAAAAATAGACCAATAAAATGTCCTGAAAATTTACTGACTAAAATTGAAGCATTAGCTCAGGATTAATTCGATGCATTATAGTTTCTTTAGTTGAATAGTATGTTTGCTTTCAAAAATGCTATGAATGTTTTCAAATTCACTTTTAGGCACAAGAACTTGTATAGCACACTTTTCTTTTAATTCTTGTTCTTGTATTTTTAAACGATACTGTTTAATTATTCTCATAACAAAATCCATATCAGCATACTCAAAAGATAGGTGTATGGGCAGTTTTTGAACCTTTTCAATAATGCTTGACACGTCTAAAGCCATTTTAGCTGCCTCGCGGTAAGCGCTAATTAAACCTCCCACACCAAGTTTTGTGCCGCCAAATATTCGAACTACAGCCACAAGGGTGTTGGTTACCTCAAAGGCTTGTATTTGGCCAAATATTGGCATTCCGGCTGAATTGTTAGGTTCACCGTCATCATTGGCTCTATAGCTTTTGGTTTCAACACCCAACTGCCAAGCATAGCAAACATGATTTGCACCTTGATGTTTTTTCTTAAGTATTTCTAGTATAGGTTTTACCTCTTCAATAGTTTGAACCGGAAAAGCATAACCGTAAAATTTACTCTTTTTTTCTTTAAAGATTATTGGCTCAGAGGCTTTAGAAAGTGTTTTGTATGTATCTGATTTCTGGCTCATTATTTTTTGGCTACTAGTAAAATACTTATAACCGCCAGCGCAATACCCAACCAATTTTTAGCAATTAATTTTTCTTTAAATAAGAGTATGCCCAATAAAGTTGAAAATAAAACAATGGCGACATTATTGATAGTGAAAAGTGTAGCACTTGTAAAGGTGTCATTATTCAAAGCACGTAACAAAAAGTAAATCGAGAAAAAATTAGGAACCCCCAAACAAATACCTGCAATGATATTTCGAAGATTAATTTTTAAACCGCCTTTGAAAGATTTAATGAGTATAAATAAAATGCCAATACTACCCGCACAACCAAATACCGTGGCAGAGAAAATTGACAAATCTTCTTTTGCAATTTGATTTTTTTCAAAATAGGCCAGTGCAGCGTCAACGCCACCTGAACCAATAAAAGTTAACAATGGTAACAACCAAATTATTTTAGAATAAGACGTTGAGTTTTCTTTTAATGACGTAAAATATACAGCTCCTAGCGCCAATAGAATACCTGTAATTTGATAGCCGTTAAGAGCTTCATTGTAAGCAAAAACACCAATTAATACAGGAATCACAAACGATAGTTTTGTTGCCACCGATGCCACTGAAACGCCTAATTTTTGAGAGGTGGCGGCCATAAGGTTGAACACTAAAATGAATAAAAGACCTAATGCAAAAGCGCCCCAAAACCATTGTTTTTGTGGTATTTCAATTAATCGAATATCGCCTGTATAGAATAAATTGCCAACAAGGAATGCCACGAAATAATTAGTGATGATTGCATAAAGTGTTTGAACTTTAAATTGCGTAAAGAATTTGAAAATGACAAAAATTAAACTAGAAAAAAGGATACTCAGCGCTAAATCAAGCATCTTTTAATTTTGTTTTAAGTTCAGTAATATCTTCAGCACCTACCTGAAGATTCCAGCTTTGAATACCTATATTTAGGGCAGCATCAGTGTTCTCTTTAGTATCGTCAATAAAAAATGTTTCGTAAGCGTTGAGCTTATTTTTATGCAGTACAAATTCAAAAATGTCTGTATTGGGTTTTCGTAAATGAATCTCATGAGAAAGGTAAAATTCATCAAAGCAATTTTTGAAACGGGTATATTTTTTAAGTCCCATTTTGCGAATAACCTCCTGAATATGAAGTTCATTAGTATTGCTTAATAAGTATAGTTTATATTTTTTTTCTAGGGATAGTTCTTCTAGAAAATCAAGACGGTTATCAGGAAAATCTAAAAGCATAGAATTCCAGATATTCTTTATTTCATCAGGCTTCGCCATAGGATAGACCAACGCTAAACCATCAATAAATTCTTTAGAAGTTATTGCGCCAACTTCATAAGAATGATTTAAGGCCATTATTTCAGGACTCAAATTCGCAGAACCACCAAACTTGACGATTTCTTTAAATACAATCTCTTTATCTAAATCAATAAATATATCTCCGAAGTCAAAAATGATGTTTTTTATCATTTATAAAAGATTTGAAGTTTATCTTCTTGTATCCTAGTTTTAGAAAATAATGGTCTGTTTAAAGTTGGTGCCGCAAGTCCCTTTTTGAATTTTGAATTACCAATGAATACGCGAGCTTCATCCCATAAATTACTATCAATAAAGGTTTGAAGTGTTTTAGTGCCTCCTTCAATTAAGACACTGGTCACGTTGTGTTTGTGTAAAACTTTGCAAATATTTTGAACCAATTCATGATCAAAATTGATTACCTCATAGGTACATTGCTTTTGATATTTTTCTTGATGTGTATTTTCAGTAATAATAATAGTTTTTATAGACCCGTCTAAAACATGGTATGGTTGCTGAATTTTAAGCCTTCGATCTAGAATAACACGCACCGGATTTTTTCCTTCAAAATGTCGAACATCTAATTTGGGGTTATCAATCAAAGCAGTATTGGTTCCTATTAATATACTTTGTTCTTCAGCCCGCCATTGATGAACCAGTTGCCGTGATAGGGTTGAGGTTATCCAATAGGGTTCTGCAGTATCAGCACGAAATTCTTGCTCAGGGGCAATAAACCCGTCTTCAGTTTGCGCCCATTTTAAAATGATATAGGGTCTTTTTTTTTCATGAAAGGTTAAAAAGCGCTTATGATGTTCACGGCATTCAGCTTCTAAAACGCCAACAGTAACTTCGCAGCCTGCAGCTTTCAATTTCTCAATGCCTTTACCAGCCACTTTTTCATGCGGATCTAAAAGGCCAATGACAACTTTTTTAATATGATGTTCTATGATTGCCTCAACGCAGGGTGGAGTTTTACCATGATGACAACAAGGTTCTAGAGTAACGTATAGCGTTGCTTCTTTTAAAAGAGATTTATCTGAAACAGCGTGAATTGCATTTATTTCAGCATGAGGTCCGCCAAAAGCACTGGTAAATCCTTCGCCAATGATTTGGTCATTATGAACCAAAACCGCGCCTACCATAGGATTCGGAGCCGTAGTTCCTAATCCGTTTTTTGCCAATTGAATGGCGCGCTTCATAAAAAAATGATCTCTCATTAAACTATTTTATTTCAATCTCTTCAATATGATCTATGGGGTAAACAGCTTTAAAACCAGCAATTGTATAAGATAACTCTCCTTTAAATTGAACATTAACCTTTTGATTTAGCAACTGTTTTACCAGACTGCCTAAGAGTCCGTTTTTGTTGCCATTTATTAGTTTTGAAGCATCAAATTTAACCATTAGAGGAATTGTAAACTCGTCGCGAGCAGGTACCTTAAATTCTTCAGAAGATACTTTTGCAATTAATTGATTATCAATAAATACATCAATATTATCTGTTTTTAATTTACCTCCTAAATGGTTAAGATTCTTAAAAACAGCATCTGCTTTTAATGAAACTTCGCTCAAATTCGCTTCAATGACACCTACGTTGTCAATTCGCTGAAATTCTGGTTTCTTTTTAAAATTACAGCTTGTTGTAAATGCCAAAATTGTAATGATTAAAATGATTTTTCGCATATTTAATAAGATCGAATTAATGTATCTTCACAGCACAAAAATAGTGCTTTAAAAAGAACATCGATTAGCCCAAATGCTGCTACAAGAAATCAAAAATATTTATCATCAAGAATTAGCTATTTTATACGGTAAAGAAGAAGTGGCTAGTTTCTTTTATTTAGTAATTGAGCACTATTTGAAACTAGAACGATTTGTACTTGCGCTGCAGCCAGATTTAATTGTGTCAAAAGAAGAGGAGCAACCATTATTCGTTGCCCTTTCAAAGTTAAAATTACAAGAGCCTATTCAATATATTTTAGGAACTACCCATTTCATGGATATGTCTTTCAAAGTCAATGAACATGTTTTAATACCCAGACCAGAAACTGAAGAATTAGTACGCTGGGTATTAGCTAAAGTACAGCGTAAAAAAAACATCAAAATACTTGATATAGGCACAGGTAGTGGTTGTATTGCTATTGCGTTGGCCAAGAATATTCCAAATGCTGAAGTTTTTGCGATAGATATTTCTGTAAATGCCATTCAGATTGCAAAAGAAAATGCAAAGGCTAACAAGGTAAGAGTGCGGTTCATACATAAAGATATATTTGAACTTGAATTAAAAGAGCAATTTGATATTATAGTATCTAATCCGCCTTACGTTAGAAATAACGAAAAAGAAAAAATGCATGATAATGTTTTAAAGTATGAACCGCATCAGGCTTTATTTGTACCAGATGATAATGCCTTAAAGTTTTATAAAACCATCGCCGCTTTTGCCAATCAAAATTTAGTGCCAAACGGAAGTCTATTTCTTGAAATAAATGAATTTTTAGCAGCCGAAACTGAAGCACTTTTGATTGAACATAATTTTTCGGAAATTGAACTTAGAAAAGATTTGTTTGAGAAAGATAGAATGGTGTTGGCGAAGATTCCTTATACCTTAAAACAACAAAACAGTAGTATGAATAAACTAACAAGCATCGTCGTATTCTGCGGAAGTAGCGAAGGGGCGAACCCTCAATACGTGCAGCAAGGATATGCTTTAGGTAAAACCTTAGCCCAAAAGAAAATCACTTTAGTTTATGGTGGCACAAAAATTGGAATCATGGGCGCCGTAGCAAAAGGAGCCTTAGAGGATGACGGAAAAGTTATTGGTGTCATTCCTGATTTTTTAAAAATTCGTGAAGTTTTTCATACGAATCTGACCGAGTTGATTGTAACACAAGACATGCATGAACGAAAATTGAAAATGCATGAGCTCTCTGATGGTATTATAATGCTTCCTGGTGGCTATGGTACATTAGAAGAGTTTTTTGAAATGTTAACTTGGGGTCAATTAGGTTTGCATCAATACCCAATAGGGGTGTTAAATACAAACGGTTTTTATACTGAACTTATGACCATGTTGGCCAAAATGGTGGATCAGGGTTTTGTGAAAAAAGAAAACTTTGATATGATTTTAGTTGATGCGTCTATTGATGACTTATTGTATAAAATGAATAATTACAAGCCCTTACCCGTACCAAAGTGGATTAAAAAAGAACAACTTTAATATGCCTCTTTTGATACCTAGATGTATAGTAGAATAAGATTTTAAATGAAAATAGAACAACAAATAGCATCTTTAAGAACTGAACTCAGAGAACACAACCACAACTATTATGTTCTTGATACACCAACCATATCAGATTATGATTTTGATATGAAGTTAAAAGAGTTGCAGCAATTAGAGGCAGCGCATCCTGAATTTCATGACCCAAGTTCGCCAAGCTTACGAGTAGGAGGTATGGTTACCAAAAATTTTGAAACGGTAACACATGAACAGCGCATGTATTCTTTAGATAACAGTTATTCTAAAGAAGATTTAGAGGATTGGGAAAAAAGAATTCAACGTGTTTTGGGTGATGTACCCATTCAGTTTACTTGTGAGTTGAAATATGACGGAGCCTCAATTAGTCTTACCTATGAAAATGGCAGATTAGCAAGAGCAGTGACTCGTGGCGACGGATTTCAAGGCGATTTGGTAACCACAAACATCAAAACTATAAATTCAATACCCCTACAATTAAAAGGTAATTATCCTCCTAAATTTGATATAAGAGGCGAAATAGTATTACCCTTTGCTGGTTTTCATAAAATGAACGAAGAAAGAATTGCTAATGGCGAAGAGCCGTATATGAATCCTAGAAATACGGCATCGGGTAGTTTGAAATTACAAGACAGTGCCGCCGTTGCAAAACGACCTTTAGATTGTTTGTTATACGGTATTGTGGGCGAAAACACTGGTATCTCAACCCAATGGCAAATGCTTGAAAAGGCAAGAACGTGGGGTTTTAAAGTTCCATCGATAGCCAAATTGTGTCAGACCGTAGATGAAGTTTTAGAATTTGTTGATTATTGGAATGTGCATCGGCATGACCTACCTTATGAAACTGATGGGGTGGTTATCAAAGTCAATAATTTACAACATCAAGATGAGTTAGGGTATACTTCAAAATCGCCACGTTGGGCGATGGCGTATAAATTTAAGGCAGAACAAGTTTCTACGGTACTCAATGAAATAACCTATCAAGTTGGCAGAACAGGAGCCATTACGCCTGTAGCGAATTTAGAACCTGTTTTGTTGGCAGGTACTACGGTAAAAAGAGCTTCACTGCACAATGCCGATCAAATTGCGAAATTAGATATTCGTGAAAACGATACGGTTTTTGTTGAGAAGGGAGGCGAAATTATTCCTAAAATAATTAAGGTTGATTTTGATGAAAGACCGCAAAATTCGGTACCAACAAAATATATTGAAAATTGCCCGGAGTGCCATACGCCGCTCACAAGAACAGAAGGCGATGCCAAGCATTATTGTACTAATTATTATGGGTGTCCGCCTCAAATAACAGGTAGAATTCAACATTATATATCTAGAAAGGCGATGGATATTGAGGGCATGGGTAGTGAAACTATTGAATTGTTGTTCAAAGAAGGCTTAGTTACCAACTATGCAGATCTCTATACGCTAACTAAAGAAGAAGTAATGCCATTAGAACGTATGGCAGAGAAGTCAGCTGAGAACTTAGTAAATGGGGTTGCAGCTTCTGTAAAGATTCCTTTTGAGCGTGTTATGTTTGCATTGGGTATTCGTTTTGTGGGCGAGACAGTAGCCAAAAAATTGGCAAAAGCATATAAAAACATTGATGCCATGATGGTGGCAACAGAAGAAGAATTGGTGGCTGTTGATGAAATAGGAGAACGCATTGCTAAAAGTGTGGTTGAGTTCTTTCAGAATGAAGATAATAGAGCCATAGTATCCCGATTAAAAAGTTATGGCGTTCAGTTTGAACTATCCGCAGAAAAATTAGAAAATCAGACCGAAAAGTTAAAAGGACAAACGTTTGTTGTTTCAGGAGTTTTTGAAAAGGTCAGTAGAAATGAGCTCAAGAAAATGATTGAAGATAATGGGGGTAGAGTAGGTTCTTCAGTATCTTCAAAAACTTCCTTTTTAGTGGCAGGTAATAATATGGGGCCTAGTAAAAGGGCGAAAGCAGAGAATTTAAATGTTGCTATTATTTCTGAGGATGATTTTTTGGCGATGGTATAATTTAACCAGCGTTTCTAAAAAAGTATATTGAATTTTCAAAATCGTAAATAGTATCGATGTCTCTCGAATTCTCTTTGGTATCAAAAAAAGTTGGAAACAATATTTTATTGGGCACTATTATAAGAATACCATCTTTTTGATTTATCATTAAACTCCTTGATATTTTGTGTCTTTTATCAAATGGGTTATTGACTTGGACTAATTGACTTAATTTAAACTTCTTCAAATTCAAACTAAAGTCCGAATTCTTTGTTCCAACCCAAATGTCATTTAAATTTTGGTCATTAATATTTGAAAGAGTCTCTTGTTGAGCAAATAAAAGACTTGTTAAAAGAAGACTAAATAAAGTTGCTGATAGTTTCATAATTAATGATTCACCCCTTAAAGATAATCATATCAAAAACATCTATATTGTTCTTTAACAACAAATTACAAAAAGCCATAAAAAAACCCTTCCAAATAAATGAAAGGGTTTTGTAGCGAGAGTGAGACTTGAACTCACGGCCTCCGGGTTATGAATCCGACGCTCTAACCAGCTGAGCTACCTCGCCAAATCGCTTTTTTGGCGGCTGCAAATATAAAGGTTAATTATTTCTTCATCAACAATAGTCGATTAAAAATATTCTTACAGATTGATTTCTTTTATCATTTATAAATATATATATTGCTTTTATTAAACCTGACTATAGAATGAGTGATAAAATAAAATTTGAACAGGAGTTTGTGATACAATCATCGCCTAAAATGTTGTACCAATACCTGTCAACCCCATCTGGCTTATCTGAGTGGTTCGCTGATAACGTAAATTCACGTGGCGAAATATTTATTTTCATTTGGGATGGCGCCGAAGAGAATGCCAAATTGTTGAAAAGGAAAAGTGATGAATTTGTAAAATTTTCTTGGGAAGATAATGAAGATGATTCTTATTTTGAAATGCGAATCATTGTTGATGAGATTACCAAAGATGTTTCTTTATTCATAACTGATTTTGCAGAGGAAGATGAGGTTGAAGAATCAAAAATGTTATGGAATAACCAAATTGGCGACCTAAAACAAGTTTTAGGATCCAAGTAAAAATGTACACATTATAACTATCTTTAGCCCTGATTAAATCAGGGCTTTTTTTATGATTAATTTTAACGGAAAGTTACTTCAACAAAACTCAAATTTCTTAAACCAAGAGAATCGAGCCATTCGTTTTGGCGACTCACTTTTTGAAGAACTAAGAGTAGTTAATAACAAGATTATTTTCTGGGAAGACCATTATTTACGACTAATGGCTTCAATGCGTATTTTACGGATGTCAATTCCGATGGAATTTACCATGGAGTTTCTTCAACAAGAAATTTTGAA
The DNA here is from genome assembly GCA_937929935.1 of uncultured Flavobacteriaceae bacterium. GTDB lineage: Bacteria > Bacteroidota > Bacteroidia > Flavobacteriales > Flavobacteriaceae > Maribacter_C. Next base: position 166,652 of record CALFUL010000004.1, read on the forward strand.
AACCGTTGCTACGAATGATGAACATAAAAGCGGAAGTATTGTTCGTTTTGTAGTGTATAGAAATACAGGTGGCGATTTCTTACCTGAAACTAATGACATAACATATATCATTGAATGCAACCCACTTTCATCATCATTCTACTTGTTAAATGAGAATCATTATGAAATTGAGTTATTCAAAGATTTTCTGGTTAACAATGACTTAACCGCAACCTTACAAACCAATAATAGTATCATTAGGGTGGTAGGAAGCGTTTACGCACAAGAAAATGGCTATCAGAATTGCCTGTTGCTAAATGCCTCTAAAATGGTAGTTGAAGCCTTAAACGGAACTATTTTTATGGTAAATGGTAATGTGATCACCACACCTTCGCTCAAAGATGGTTGTTTAAACAGAATACTAAGAAAAAAAATAATTGCTATTTGTACCAAGATAGAAGGGTATGAAATACACGAAAAAAGTATTTCTCCTTTTAACCTTCAAAAAGCTGATGAACTCTTTATTGTTCACGTGAAAAACGGAATTCAACCTGTAACCAAATACAGAAAGAAAATATTTGGTAATACGGTAGCTGCTGATATATTGGGTAAATTGAATGCTGCAGCAAAACTTTCTTAGTTCAATTCAGGATTTTCGGGTGCATTTGACCACAATAAATAATTGCCCCCTAATTCTTGCATTTTCTCTTTCCAAAAAGTAGTTTTTGATTCTTTGATAATTTTGTCTTTGTATTCATTCTCTACAAGAATCCATGAATTTGAAGCTAATTCATTATCAAGTTGTTCAAATGACCAACCTGAATATCCTAAAAAGAAGCGAATGTCATCTTCCGTTATTTTTTCCTCATTAATTAAAGAAACAACATTTTCAAAATCGCCGCCCCAATAAACGCCATCAGCTATTTCAATGCTGTTGTCTATTAAATGTGGTATACTATGAATAAAATAAAGATTGTCTTGTTCAACAGGACCACCATTATATACAACCATAGGTATATTGATGTCTTGAATTAGTTCATTAATACCAAACGCTAAGGGTTTGTTGAGAATGAAAGCCACTGAACCATTTGAGTTATGCTCAGCTAAGAGAAGCACGGATCGGTTAAATGAAATATCGCCTGTTAGGGCAGGTTCAGCAATTAGTAGTTTTCCTTTTTTTGGTAAGATGATGGCCATACTCTAAGTTAGAGATAATTTTGTGAAACATCAAAAAACCATTTAAAATAAAAAAGCACCTGCCATTTGACAGATGCTTATTTATATTAGTTTGAGCTAACTAATTAGTTTACTGCTTTACCTAAATCAGTACCAGCTTTAAACTTAACTACATTTTTAGCTGCAATTTGGATAGTTTTTCCAGTTGAAGGGTTTCTTCCTTCTCTTGCGTTTCTTCTATTTACAGACCAAGATCCGAAACCTACTAAAGAAACTCTTCCACCTTTTTTAAGAGAACCTTCAACGTTTCCTAAAAAAGACTCTAAAGATTTCTTTGCTGCTGCTTTTGTGATGCCTGCATCTGCTGCCATTGCATCGATTAATTCTGTTTTGTTCATAATTTGAATATATTAATTGTTGTTAAAAAGTATTTAAACTCATAACAAATTTATAAGCATTTAGACGTAACACAAGTAAAAGCGCTTGAAATACCCGTTTTTGTTGATAACTCAGGGTGTTTGTTGATAAAGTAGGTCATTTTAACAGTTTCTTGAAGCCCAATAAACATGGGACTTTAGCCCATTTTAGCCTTTTCTTCCAATTTTAGACCATTTAATACCTCAATAGTTTTCATTTTTCGCTTGCCTTGCAGCTGTATTTCTAGCAAGTTTATGAACCCATTTTGAACGGCAACTTTCATTTCTTTTTTTGTAAAAATGATATCTCCGTTTTTAAATTCATGTTCAGTAAGCTCTTTACTTACCTTATATATTTTAACCAATGTTTTCGTGTCCTTATTATATAAGGTAGTCCATGAACCAGGGTAGGGGCTTAGACCTCGAATTTGATTGTAAATAGTATCAATAGATTTATTCCAATCAATTTCACAAGTTTCTTTATGAATTTTATAGGCTGATTTTAATTGGGTATGCTCTTTTTGTTTTTGGGTTGTTATTTCTTCTGTTGTAATTTGGTTGACAGTTTCAATCACTAGCGTGCTTCCTAGGTGCATTAATTTATCATGTAGGCTTCCGGCATCTTCATCATTCTCAATAGCTATTTTTTTCTGAAGGATGATTTCACCAGTATCAATTTTCTCATCAATAAAAAACGTGGTCACACCTGTTTCTTTTTCCCCATTAATCAATGCCCAATTAATTGGTGCCGCACCGCGGTAATTAGGAAGTAATGAAGCATGCAAGTTAAAGGTGCCAAATTCAGGCATTTTCCAAACGGCCTCAGGTAGCATTCTAAAAGCAACTACAATCTGTACATTGGCCTTTAGTGATTTGAGTTCTTCTAAAAAATCAACATTCTTTAAATTGGTAGGCTGTAGCACTTTTAAATCATTTTCAATGGCAAATGTTTTAACGGCTGATTGACGTAGCTTTTGACCTCGACCAGCGGGTCTATCAGGTGCCGTAATCACACCAACCACTTTATATTTGGCTTCGAGTACAGCAGCCAAACTTGCCACGGCAAAATCAGGTGTACCCATAAATACAATGCGTATATCTCTCATGTTAATTCATATTCATTTAAATCATTAATACGTACTTTCTCATCTTCAAGTAATTGCTGAATTACCTCTAGAATTTCATTTTCTTTATATGATACTGCTGCGATTAATTCTCTTGATGATTTATTTCCTTTTTTTAATAACGTTAAAAGCGCTATTTCAATAGTTTCTTGAGGCGTAATACTATTGTTTTCTTGCATGCAAATATCACAAATTCCGCATTCTTCTTGAACTTGCTCACCAAAGTATTCTAAAATAACTTTATTTCTACAAATGGTTTTATTCTTGACATACGCTAACATATCTTCAATTTTGTCTTTTTTTAGCTGGTGTCTTTCTTTAACTTTTTTGGCAAATATATTAATGGTAACATCATCTTCTCTAGGTACTAAAAAAGTGATATCTAAATCATTATGCTTTGCTTCAAATTTGATGATTTCATCTTTTTGAAGTTGCTTTAAAACTTGTATAACCTTTGACTCTGAACTGTTTACCTTTTTTGCTATTAAAGCGAGATTTACTTTAGTTTCAAAATCAAAAATTCCGCCATAGGTTCTCAATACAGTTTGCGCAATAGGTACTAAATTTTGATTTTTCTCAAAATAATTAAATAACTGATCTTTTGTTGTTAGAAATTGCACCGTTGATTTTCTAGAAAAATTTTCACTTAATGCAATCACTGAATTTTGATCTAAAATTCGCAGCGCATTGTAGGTAAGCATTGCATTTAACTTATAGATAGAACAAAAGGCATCAAAATTATATTGAAATTTTTCTTCATGCCCAGCACCGTATGGTATTTGAAAGTAATTGTTCAGTTTATTGTATACCAATTTCAAATATGCCGTATCAGGTAAAACACTCAAAAATTGTTTTTTCAACCTATTAATATCAGCGGCATTTGTTAATAAAATTGCCTTAGCGGGTTGCCCATCTCTACCTGCGCGACCTGCTTCTTGAAAGTAATTTTCAATACAATCAGGAATTTGATAGTGAACCACTAGTTCAACATCAGCTTTGTCAATACCCATGCCAAAGGCACTCGTGGCCACCATAATTTGTATGTTGTTATTGAGCCAAGATTGCAATTTTTTTTGTTTTTCAGCTTTTGAAATTCCGCCGTGAAAATAGGTTGCTGAGATTCCGTTTGCATTCATATATTGAGCAACTTCTTGTGTGAGTCTTCGGGTGCGAGCATACACAATAACACTCTTTTTAATAGTTGCGCAAAGAAGTTTTAGGCGATACCTTTTATCTTCTTCCCAATAAACCTGCAATGCAATGTTTTTTCTAGCAAAAGAATCTTTTACTATAAGCGGATTTATAAACTTGAGGCAATCAACAATATCTTTACTTACCTGTAAAGTTGCGGTTGCGGTTAAGGCGATTACGGGCGTTTCAGGTAAGAAAGATCGTAATTTAGCACAGGTTAAATATGCAGGTCTGAAATCATGACCCCATTGTGATATGCAATGCGCTTCATCAACCGCAATGAGGTTGACATTCATTTGTTGTATGCGCTGCTGTACTATTTCTTGTTGCAAACGCTCAGGTGAGAGGTACAAGAATTTATAATTGCCAAACACGCAATTATCTAAAAGATCATTCACTTCTGAAGCAGGAATTCCGCCTGTCAATGCGATAGCTTTAATGCCTTTTTCTTTAAGGCTATCCACTTGATTTTGAATGAGGGCAATTAAAGGGGAAACAACAATGCAAATTCCTTCTTTTACCATTGCTGGCACTTGAAAACAAACGGATTTTCCGCCACCAGTTGGCAATAAAGCTAACACATCTTTTTCTTCTAAAATCGCAGTGATAATGCGTTCTTGAGAACTTTTAAAATGTTGGTGCCCCCAGTATTTTAATAGGATGTCTTTTGGGGTCTGACTCACATTGTGTCTTTTAAATAAGATTCTAAAAATGCAACGCGATTTTTGACTGATTCTTTCGGAACAAGAATGACCTCATACCCAAACTTCTCATATGTATGTACAAGACTGTTGTGCACTTTTAGGCCTTCTTCATAGGTTTCAAAACGTTCACTATCGCTTATAAAAATATCAGTCCATGGGGGCATGATAAAAACAGCATCATACTTAGTGTCTTCTGCATGTGCTATAAAGTCTTGACTGTATTCTTGATCAAAGCAATACATATAAGCGAGCACATCATGAACACCGCGATCAAAGAAAACTAATGCTTTATTAGAATTCAATGCCGTCTGGTATTGCATTAATCGTGCATCAAGCACTTTTTGATTAAAGGCCATGGGGTCTTCAACAGAAACAATGGGGTTGGTTTTGAAATCTTTTAAATCGTTTTTTTCTTGTTCTATTGATGTGAAACTTCTAATCACTTCATGAAGACATGAATGCCCTTTTTTTTCTAGCGCATTAATGACCGATGTTTTTCCGGTACTGGGGCCACCAGTGATGACAATTTTTTTGGTATTCAAAGTGTATCCTTATAGGCACAAAAGTAAACAAACACTGAGGATAAAAAAATCAATACTGAAGTCATATCTTTGCTAAAAATTTTGCTTTTATGAACGCAAACAAATCCGAAGAATTTTATAAAAAATTAAAAGGTCAGCTTTTAGATACCTCAAAATGGCCGTCAGATTATCTTTATAAATTTATAGTACCTACGGATGAGAATAAAATAAAAGCGATAGAAGAAATCTTCAATAATACGGGCGCTGTAGTAGAAACACGTCAATCAAAAAAGGGAACCTATACCAGTATTTCAGTTACGGTAAACTTAAAAAACCCCGATGCAGTTATTGAAAAATACAAAGCCGTGGGTCTTATTGAAGGTGTAATCGCTTTATAAAATAGTTATTGTGGCATAATTTTGCTAATTTGCCAGCGTTATAAGAACACTTCCTTTCATTTAGATACCTAACATTTTTTTACTTTGGAAACAGTTGAACAATTAGAATACAATACCGAACGTCCGCATTTAATAATTCCTGAATATGGGCGTCATTTTCAAAAAATGGTTAATCATGCCGTTTCAATTGAAGATCGTGAAGAGCGTAATAAAATTGCCAATTCGATCATTAGCGTGATGGGTAATTTACAACCTCATTTAAGAGATGTACCCGATTTTCAGCATAAGCTTTGGGATCAATTGTTTATCATGTCTGATTTTAAATTAGATGTTGATTCGCCGTTTCCGATTACTTCAAAAGAAGAATTAAGACAGCGGCCAGAACCATTAGAATATCCTCAAAATCATCCTAAATACAGATTTTATGGTAACAACATCAAACGTATGATTGATGTAGCTGTAAGTTGGGATAAAGGCGATATGCGTGACGGTCTCGAATACGCAATCGCAAATCACATGAAGAAATGTTATTTGAATTGGAACAAAGATACGGTTGATGATACTGCTATTTTTAAACATTTAAATGAGTTAAGTGACGGGCAGATTAATTTAGATGCTGAAATCGAAACACTTACAGATAGCGGTCAATTTTTGAAAAATAGAGTTGCTAAAACACCAAAATATACTTCGAGCAAGAAAAACCACAGAAATAATAACAATCGCGGCAAAAAACGCTATTAAACTCTTCTCATTACATGGGTACTTTCAAAATAGAAGGCGGTCATAAACTTTCTGGGGATATTACTCCTCAGGGTGCCAAAAATGAAGCCTTACAAATTCTTTGCGCAGTTTTACTAACTGCTGAAAAAGTAACAATCAATAACATACCAGATATCATTGATGTCAATAAGCTGATTCAGCTTTTGAGAGATTTAGGGGTTAAGGTTGAAAAACTAGGCAAAGGCAGCTATAGTTTTGAGGCCAACAATGTTGATTTAGAATACTTGCAATCAGCTCAATTTAAAAAGGATGGAAGCGGACTCAGAGGTTCAATAATGCTTGTAGGGCCTTTATTAGCCAGATTTGGAAAAGGATATATTCCGAAACCAGGAGGCGATAAAATTGGAAGACGTAGACTAGATACCCACTTTGAAGGTTTTATCAAGCTAGGTGCTAATTTTAGATATAATAAAGAAGAATATTTTTATGGTGTTGAAGCTGAAAAATTAACAGGTACGTACATGTTACTTGATGAAGCTTCAGTGACGGGTACCGCCAATATTGTTATGGCAGCTGTACTTGCAGAAGGTACTACTACCATTTATAATGCTGCCTGCGAACCTTATTTACAACAACTGTGTAAGATGTTGAATAGAATGGGCGCAAAAATTTCTGGCGTAGGATCAAACCTTTTAACTATTGAAGGGGTTGATGAGTTAGGTGGCACCGAGCATAGAATGTTACCTGATATGATTGAAATTGGTAGTTGGATCGGCCTTGCGGCAATGACGCAAAGTGAGCTGACTATTAAAAATGTAAGTTGGGATGATTTAGGTCAGATACCTGCGGTATTCAGAAAATTAGGAATTCAATTGGAACGTAAAGGCGATGATATTTATATTCCTGCTCATACTGACGGATACGAAATTCAGAATTACATTGACGGTTCTATTTTAACTATTGCTGATGCACCTTGGCCAGGTATGACACCTGATTTATTGAGTATCATTTTGGTCATGGCAACACAGGCTAGGGGCGAAGTAGTGATTCATCAAAAGATGTTTGAAAGCCGTTTATTCTTTGTTGACAAACTTTTAGATATGGGGGCGAAGATTATTCTTTGTGATCCACATAGAGCTACCGTTATCGGACACGATTTTAAATCAACCTTAAAGGCAACGACTATGACATCACCTGACATTAGAGCAGGGGTATCATTATTAATTGCGGCGCTTTCTGCAAAAGGCACGTCAACTATTCATAATATTGAACAAATTGATCGTGGGTATGAAGATATCGAGCAACGTTTAAAGGCAATTGGCGCAAAAATCGAGCGTATTGCTTAAAACAGGGTTGCTTTATTAAGCTTTGACGGTTCTTAAAATTTTTTCCATTTTTCGACCCTTAGCCAATTCATCAATGAGCTTTTCCATTTGGCGACATTCTTTGTAGACTTTAAATTCATCAGGAATTTCTTCAATGCGATACCCACAAACAACGCCTTTAATCATGGTTGCATTTGGGTGTAGTTTTGCTCGCTCAAAAAAGGTTTCAAAAGTTACCTTTTCTTCAATAAGAGAATTCAAGGTTTTTTCATCAAAACCTGTAAGCCATTCTAGCACTTGGTTGAGTTCTTCTTTGGTTCTGCCGTTCTTTACCAATCTATTCAAGTAAAGCGGATAAATAGAAGCAAATATCATTTTTGCAACTTTTTCGTTTTTCTCAGCAGTAACTTTCATGGTTTTAATTTAGGTCTATTTGAATTGATTTACAAGAATCAAGTTTATTGGTACTTTATATATCTGGGTGGTTGTATGTCATTAAGTCTTATCATTAATGAAATCATTTTCTTGACTATGTACTGCGTATGTGCATGCTGTGAAAAGAAAAAGTTTCATATAAAGTTTAATTATTTTCAATCAAATCGCTTATGGTTTGTTCAGTTAGTTCAAATCCTTTTTGTTGCGGCCATCCTTCCCAAACCACAACACCATCAGGGTTGATGATTACGCAATGCGGAATACCACTAACTTCAAACATTTTCATTAGATTTCTTTCAGTATCAATGGCACTGTAATATTCCATTACGGGTCGCTTCATACTTTTGACCTTAGCTTTAGATTCAGCACTAAGCCCAATGATAACTAAATTCTCTTTGAATTTATGATGAAATTCATTCAATTCAGGAATTGCATTTTTACACGGTTTACACCAAGTTGCCCAAAAGTCAATTAAAACGAATTTTCCATTTGTATCCGGTTTATCAGTTAACCATTCTCCCATCACAAGTTCGGGTGCCTTTTGGTTTAGAAATGATTTTGCCCATAATTTTTTCTCCTGAGCATTGATGTTAGTTAGTGACAGCAGTGTTAGTAAAACAATTAGTTTCTTCATCCTTAGTTCTTTATTCGTATTTATTTAGTAATCCGAAGTCAAAGGGAGTCCATAAACAAGACTTTAATCCGCTTACTTTAAATGCATCATTTGCCCAGCTATTGCATGTTTTGAAACAAGAATAACTTCCTTTTGATTTATAAAAATCATCAATTGATGAGTATCCTTGATTTTCAAGTATTATTTTTTTTCCGTCTTTATTAATTTTAAAGGTGTTCAGCAAATAGCTATTTAGTGACTGTAATTCAGATGCATTGACTTTTATTTCGACCCAATCTGAAGGTTTTTGTTGGTATCGTGTTACGTGTAATAAGGTTGTGCTTTTTAAAAACATTGCTTTAAACGCATTGTTAAAAGTCAAATCGTTCCAAGTAGGTGTATTGATGTAAAAATTTTCATCGCCCCAACCAAAAGCCAAATATCGCTCATTGGGGTAGTGCTTAATATCAGCTAAGACTAAGTTATCGATATCTTTTATTGGAATGATAATATCTAAATGAACCCCATTGGTGTTTAAAAAGATTATTTTGGCAGCATTTTCATTGCCAGCTGTATTATTTACTGTAATTGAAGATAGGAGCAAAGAAATAATGATATAGGCTACAGGAAGTAGTGAAATAATTAAAATCCATTTCATAATTTTCTTTCCAATTTTCATGAAGGTACATCCTTAATGATTCGAGCGTTTATTTTTAAAAATAAGAACTCATCTTTTCACCTAAAGAATCTATCGCTCTTATTTTTACATTCTTAAAATATATTTCTGCGGCTTCAGTTTGTAATTGAATTTTTCCTTTAGTTAAAGGTACAAATTCATTGTTTTCATTGAGGTAGCGAGAGTTTTTTAAAATCATAACCACCTCGCCGTTAACCACATGCAAGCTCTTGTCTTGAAAACAATATAAGTCTAAGGTGTTCCATTCTCCTTCTGGTTTTTCATTGTTATTACTTCGCAAACAATATTTACCAGCTTCGCCTTCTTCTCCAAAACTCAAGAAATCTTGACTTTCATGTGCCATAGGGTTTAAGCCAGATTCTGAGGCATATGCCCTAATATCTATTGCTGAGGTAGCCTGGCTCCAGAAATCACCGGTATGCGCCTCCATAATTTGAAACTCTTGTGACATCATCCAAGAACGCCAATACTCTACTCCAAATTCTCCGATAGAATGATAGAGTATACCAGAATCTTTCATCTTATCTATTCTTGGTACCCATTTTTTATCGCCCCATTTATACTGTAATTGAAAATGATAATTTTCATATTCCTTTTTAGTAGCCAGCGATCCGTAATATTCTCCGGTTACTTTAATCAGTAATTCATCATTCTCTTTTATGGTGGTAAAAATATGATACCCCGGTTTGTTTAAACCTATGGGTTCTATAGCAGTGCCAGTTGAATCAGTAGGCGGGGTGCCATCATAATCAACTTGGTGTTTGAAACTTAAGTAAGTATCCCAGCTGGTAAGTTCATCATCAATTAAATTCTGCCATTGAGATGTTGTTGCGCTTTTTTCATCATTCTTATTCATAGTACATGAATACTGAACTAAAGTTGTTAAAATTAAGCTAAAGCATAGCACTAGTTTGTTGGTGTTCATATTGTTTTTTTTATTGTTTAAAGCAACCCCGACGCTTTGGGGCCAAAGAATTAGCGACTTCATAAAAATACGCAAACGCTGCGAATAATCACCTTAGCCCCGCATTACGTTTAGCATTGTTATCTTTAGTGCTTTTTACGCAACCTTGAATTCTGCGTCATTCATCTGTACGCTAAACTTAATGTTTGCTTTTAGTGCATTAAACACCTTTAAAATCGTTTCAATTGTAACATTTTTAGCGCTCCGTTCCAATTTCGATAATTGAGATTTTTGAACACCAATTAATTCCCCAAGTTGTTCTTGAGTCAATTTTCGTTCTTTTCGAACTGACTTTATCATTTCTCCAAGAACTTCCATTCGCAAATCAAACTCGTACTTGTCCCTTTCTTCCGTTCCGACTTTTCCGATATCCTTGTCCTTCATTTGGTCAAGGGTCATCATCTTCATTTTTTTCTTTTTTGTATCCATAACCTTGTTTTTTATTGTTCGAAATATTCTGTTCGAATTTGTTTTGCTTTCTCTATTTCAGCTTTTGGAACTGTAACTCAGTTTATGGGTATGCGTAAGATCAATACAATCGGACTCAAACAGGCCAACAAAGTGATGCACCTTTCTGCAATAGCTTACAACCTTAAAAAGTATCTCAAATTTGAACAAAAACGTTCAAAAAGTGAGCAAGGAAAGCTTGCCTTTACACAATTTGTAAAAAGTGTAGTTCAAGACCTCTTTTTAGTGTTTCTAAGACCTCAAAAACTAACCTTTCAATACTAAGATAATCATAAAAAAGCCTCTTAAAGAGGCTTATATTGAACCCTTTTATTCAGAATAAAAGGTTTGTACCACGGATACCGGTGTTGTGTGCAGTTTTTATTCCGCGATTCTTTTCTTCAAATCCATTCGTTCGTGCAATATTCTCGTAATTTCTACATAGTTTTCACTTAAGTTCCTGTAGAATATTATGTGTCGATTTGTTTTGATTCCGAGAAGTTGCTCTGATATTCCTTTGTAGTGTTTTCCTAAATCTGGATTTTCAGCAATTTCCTCACAATTATAAATCAGTTCATTATAATATTTATCAGCTTGTTTTTCAGACCAAACTTCAAAGGTATAATCCCATATTTTCGATAAATCCTCAACAGCTTTATTGGTCAGTTTATATTCAGCCATTCGAGTTCTTTTTCGCTTTTAAAATTTCCAAATGTTTTTTTGGGTCAAAATCGTGAGCAATTCCGCTATCGATTCCTTCCTGTATTACATTTTTTAGGGCAATCACTTTACTTTCTTCTTCTTCTAAAAGTCTTAATCCAGCACGAATTACTTCACTAACGTTTTTAAATCGACCTTCACTTATGCGACTTTGAACGAATTGGTCAAAATAATTTCCGAGTGATATTGATGTGTTTTTGTTCATTTGAAACGAATTTTCTCAAATATACCAAAAATTGGTATGATTGCAAAATTTTCAAATTGCACACAACGGTTGAGCTATGAAAAGTAGGTCAGGCAAGGAAACTTTTCGTTTCCGTCTGGTCTGCGAGCCAAAGCTTTTTGTTTTGTTTTTATCTTTTTCATTTTAAAGACCAAATCCCAAAGATTTTGCGGACATCATAAAAATACGCAAACGCTGCGAATAATCACCTTAGCCCCACATTACGTATAGGTTTTGTTGTAGCAAGTGCTTTGCGTTCTGCTATGCCGTTTGCAATAGATTTATTCCAGATAATTCCTGTCCAATTTGATGTATTCCACTCAAAATTTTATCTGTCTGTTTCGCTGAAGGTTTTTTCGTTCCTGAAACATATTGTGATAATAGAGTAGCATTCATTCCTATTTTTTCTGCAAGGAATTTGGCGTTTAAAACTTTGTAAAACTTAAAGAACTGCTTAAAATCAATTTCAAATCCGATGTCATTCGGTTCAACTTTTACTTTCTCATCTTCAAAATGTAATTCCGTCGCTTCGTATGTGTTGTTAATCAGTTCAGGAATTGATTGACCAGTTGTAAATATTGGGTAATCCGCTGAAAATGCAGAAAATCCAGTACTTGTTTTCTCAACAGTCATTGTAACTTTTTTCTTTTTAGCCATAATCCTATTTTTTAATTCCAGCGTCTTTTAGGATTTTCTTTTCCAAACCTTTACCCATTTCTTGGCTACCGTGATTTGGAAAGATAATTGTTCCCTTTTTCGTATCGTGTCGCATTTTTACGTGCGAACCTTTTTGCGATACCGCATACCAACCATCTTTCGTTAATATTTTGTAAAGTTGGGAACATTTCATTCAGTTTCGCTTTGATTCAACAATTCAAAGGTAAACTATTATTTACTTTTTTACAAACTGAATTATTATGCTAAAACGGATTTTCAGCATTTGTTACAACGGTCTCGTATAACCGTCAGTTACGGGTTAGTATGCGTTAATTTTCGGTTTAGCACTGAAGTTAGCAATTCCGAGTGGATTCGGACGTAGTCGAATCCGCCGTAATTGCGGTTATACATTGTTGTAAATAGTGCTTTTTTCAATTCAGTTCAAGTATTGGTTTATCAATTCCTCTGCTATAATAAATATATCTATCAATATTCAAATCGTTAAATATTCCGTTATTATAAATTTCGTTCAGTAGTTCAATTCCAATTTTGTCCAACTTTTCAGTATGAGTTCGGTGAGATTCCAATTCCGTTAAAGTCATTCCTGTATATGGATAATATTCCTCATACCATATTTTTAGTCTGTTGAGAAAGTCAGATGAGATTTTTGATTGGTCAATATCTATCATATAGTCTCCATTTTCAAGAATCAGAATTCCGTAACATTTTGCAAAATCCTCTGCAGCTAAAGTCAGTTTAATTTCGTTTTTCATTTTAATCAGCAGAGTTTTTCTGCATTATTTACAACTCGTAAATAAGTCTGTATTTACGCTATTGCTTCCGAAGATAGTAATTATTTGTTAACTCCCATAAACAAGGAGCATAACATATAATAAGATATCATGCATTTTGTATAACATTTTTAGTGTTTTTGATAACCATGTTATACAAAATGCCTGTATGAAAATCAAGTTGTGCTGGGCAGAAAAAGAGTGATTACATATCCCCAAAAGGCAATCATGGCCAAGCATAAAACCCTCACAAAGCTTTGCTTGATGAGATTTTTCAATAATGAGGTATAAGGGCTCAAGACAAAAAGTTGTGGAGTGAATAAAAATGGTTGAACTTTGAGTTAAAAGAAATCTATGTTCTCAGACGTTTTATTTTCAGCAGCCCATTTACTACTTCCTGAAGTGATTGTTAACTATTTTGACTTGAAGAGTCATGAGATTAAAGGAGAAGATCTTCACTTTTATTTTACGGAATCAAATGTAGTTCCTGAGGAGTTTAAAGATGATAATCTACATTCGAAAGGCTTCTTCCCAGAAGCTACAGTTCAAGATTTTCCTATACGCGGTAAGAATGTATTTCTGCATATAACACGGCGTAGATGGCTTAATAAATCTACAGGAGAAGTAGTTACAAGAGATTGGCAATTAGTAGCAAAAGGAACTAGAATCACTAGTGATTTTGCTGCTTTTTTAAAAGAAATCAATTAGTGATAACGCCTCTAGTACGGCCGTTGTATCGAAGTTCTATGGCGTTAACCCTAGAAGTATGCAAAGGCAATACAAAGATTATTTAAGCGACTTCAAATCTTGGAATCAAAAGAGACATGCTAAAGATTGGATGTTATTTCCTAAGAATCTAGGAAGTTATCTTTCTTTGGATGAAACCGCTTTTTCTAACGGAGAATTATATACCATACTAACCAACAAAAAAGCAAAAGGAAAGAAAGGAGCTATAATAGCTATGGTCAAAGGAACCAAAGCCGATTCGGTTATTAAAATTCTTCATAAGATTCCTTTAAAACAACGAAAGAAAGTCAAGGAAGTTACTTTGGATATGGCTGGTAATATGGGACTCATCGTCAAGAATTCATTCCCACTAGCTACTTTGGTTATAGATAGATTTCATGTTCAAAAATTAGCTTTAGATGCTCTTCAAGAAATTAGAATCAAATATAGGTGGGAAGCACTCGATACTGAAAATGATGCCATAGAAAAAGCTAGAAGCAAATCTTTAAAGTATAATCCAGTTCTATTAGATAATGGAGACACCTTAAAACAACTCTTAGCCCGAAGTAGATATTTGCTATATAAATCAAGTAGTAAATGGACTGATAATCAAATAGTAAGAGCAAAAATACTATTTGAACACTATCCGGATATTGAAAAAGCATACAAGCTATGCCAGAACCTATCCTGGATATTCAACAACACAAAAGATAAAACATCAGCCCTGATACGATTGGCTAAATGGGATGAAAAAGTACGACAGGCTAAATTTAAAAGCTTCAATAGCATCTCTAGAACGATGGCTATTCATTACAAGAACATACTAAACTACTTTGACAACAGAAGCACTAACGCATCGGCAGAATCTTTTAATGCTAAAATAAAAGCTTTTAGAGCACAATTCAGAGGCGTAAGAAATGTAGAATTCTTCCTATTTAGATTAACCAATATTTTTGCTTAATCTCAAATCCCACAAGTTTATGACTTGATCCTCCATAAGTTCAAACGGGATTTGACATCCTCAAAAAGAAAAAGCCCAATTTCTGTACAGAAATTGAGCTTTGCTCTAAGCGGAGGAAGAGGGATTCGAACCCCCGGAGGTGTGACCCTCGCTAGTTTTCAAGACTAGTGCATTCGACCACTCTGCCATTCCTCCAATGAGACTAAATTTTTAAAGACATAGTCACATAAAAATTTTAAGCCGAATTGTTCTCACGAAAGTGAGAACCTTAGTCAGGTATATCCTGAATGCGGATGCAAATATAAACAGCTTTTTCTATTACGTAAAGGCTTTCTGTATATTTTATTTTAAGAATTTTATATTCATTCATTTTTTACCTCCTATTTTTGCATTATGAACGAATGGTATTTGAATATACTTTTAGTAGTAACGGGCTTTGCCGTAGGCTTTATCAACACTATTGCCGGGGGTGGCTCACTCATTTCACTACCTGTTCTTATTTTTTTAGGCTTACCGCCAACCGTAGCCAATGGCACTAATCGTGTTGCAGTGGTAATACAAAACATAATTGGTACCGCAGGTTTTAAGAGTAAAGGGGTATCTACGGCGCCGTTTAATATTTATTTAGGTATTTCGGCTTTATTTGGGGCTATTCTGGGTGCACGATTGGCCGTTGATATCAAAGGCGATACCTTCAATAAGATTTTGGCAGTCATTATGATTGTGGTCATCTTACTCATTGCTTTTAAACCCAAAATGAAACTTGAAGAACTTCAAGAGCGGGTAACTGGCAAACATTTATGGATCGGGATCATTGGTTTTTTCTTTATCGGAATTTACGGCGGATTCATAAATGCAGGCATCGGTATCGTGATTGTCTTATTTTTGCATTACGTGAATAGAATGACCTTAGTGCGGTCAAACGCCACCAAAGTTGTCGCCGTATTGTTATACACCACGGCAGCCCTAATTGTTTTTGCACTTAATGATAAAGTGAATTGGGTGGTAGGCCTCATTTTAGCAGTTGGTAATGGTACCGGCGCATGGGTCGCAAGTCGTTTTTCTGTAGATAAAGGCGACAAATTTGTTCGCATATTTATGGTCATCGTCGTTATTGGCATGGCCGTCAAATTATGGTTCTTTACTTAGATGGTAATCAGTAATCAGTAGTTTTTTGAAAATTTTTAGAAATATGTACGGTATACAAATAGAATTTTTTAATTTCCTTAACCCTTAACCCTTAACCCTTAACCCTTAACCCTTAACCCTTAACCCTAAAATATGCCAGGATTTGAATTATTTGGAGAACAAGAACGCAAACAAGTGCAAGATGTGCTTGATACGGGTGTTTTAATGCGATACGGCTTTGATGGCATGCGCAAGGGGCATTATAAAGCACTTGAATTAGAAAAGGCCTTAGCGGCGCGTATGCAAGTAAAGCATGCGCAATTGGTCAGTAGTGGTACTTCAGCTTTGACCGTTGCTTTGGCAAGTGCCGGTGTTGGGGCAGGCGATGAGATCATTATGCCCACTTTTACATTTGTAGCTTCTTTTGAATCTATTTTGGCGATTGGCGCGGTTCCTGTTTTGGTTGATATTGATGATACGTTGACGCTAGATCCAAAAGCGGTTGAAAAAGCCATCACTGATAAAACCAAAGTGATTATGCCGGTACACATGTGTGGTTCTATGGCTGATTTAAAAGCCTTAAAAGCTATTTGTGTTCAACATAATTTGTTATTGCTTGAAGATGCCTGTCAAGCCATTGGCGGAAGTTTTGAAAATAAACCCTTGGGCAGTTATGGCGATTTAGGATGTTTTTCTTTTGATTATGTAAAAACAATTACTTGTGGTGAAGGCGGAGCCATCATTACTAATAATGCGACCTATAAGCAGAACGCAGACCATTATTCAGATCACGGTCATGATCACATTGGTAACAATAGGGGGGCAGAGGCGCATCCTTTCTTAGGATATAATTTTAGGATATCTGAACTTAACGCTGCCGTTGGCGTAGCACAAATAGCGCGCTTAGATGAATTTTTAGCACTTCAAAAAAGGAATTATACAATTTTTCGGGATGCCTTATCAGCAGTTTCATCTGTGACCTTTAGAAGGGTGCCCAAAGGCGGCGTTGAAAATTATTCGTTTTTATCGTTCTTTTTACCTGATGAAACAACTACCAAAAGAGTGCATCAAGCCTTTGCTGATGCTGGTTTAGATGTATGTTTTTATTGGTATGATAATAATTGGCATTATTACCGCAAGTGGGACCATTTAACCGAATTGAAGTCTTTAGGAAAATTACCGCAAGAGGTTATCAATCAATTGCCTGATTATTCGAAGGCAGATTTTTCAAATTCTGACCAATGGATGTCAAGAACCATTTCTTGTCTGGTCAAAATAGGGTGGACTCATGAAGAAGTGCAGCACAGAGCGGCACTTATGGTAAGCACAATACAAGCAACGCTTTAGTAGGGTACGTATTCCACAATTTCTAGGCCGTAGCCCACAATACCAACCCTAGGTGTTTGTTTACCATTTGAGAGCAAGCGCATTTTTGAAATGTTCAAATCATGCAGTATTTGGGCACCAATTCCGAAATCACGAGAATCCATCTCAATTTTTGGAGCACTAAAAATGCCTTTTTTCTGCAATTCTTTCACTTCAGTCAATCGCGATAATAGATTTAATGAATCTGTATTTTGATTGATAAAAATAACAGCACCTTTTCCTTCGGTATTCACAGCATCAAACATGGCTGCCAATTTCTGATCCGGATTATTGGTTAAGGTGCCCAAAATATCATTGTTAACCAGCGTAGAGTTAATACGGGTTAGTACTTGCTCGTCTTTTGTCCAACTGCCTTTGGTTAAGGCTAAATGCACTCTATTGTTGTTTGTTTGTTTGTAGGCACGTAGTCTGTAATCGCCGTATTTTGTGGTAATATCAAAATCAGCTTCCTTCTCAATCAAACTATCGTGATCCATCCTATAGGCGATCAAATCTTCAATAGAGACTATTTTTAAATCGAATTTCTTTGCCACAGTTACCAGTTGGGGTAATCGCGCCATGCTTCCATCGGCATTCATAATCTCTACAATGATACCTGCTGGTTTTAATCCTGCTAAGCGCGCAAAATCAATGGCAGCCTCTGTATGACCTGTTCGCCTTAAAACGCCACCTTCTTTAGCCACTAACGGAAAAATATGCCCAGGTCGTGCTAAATCATGATTCTTAGTATGCTCATCAGTTAAAGCCTGAACCGTTTTCGCACGATCTGATGCTGAAATACCGGTAGTGACTCCCTTGCCGCGTAAATCAACAGATACCGTGAAAGCTGTTTCAAGCGGATCGGTATTATTATTAACCATCATTGGCAAGCCTAATTCTTTACATCTATTTTCAGTAAGTGGGGCGCAAATTAAACCGCGACCGTGTGTAGCCATAAAATTGACCATTTCAGGGGTAGCCAACTCAGCTGCAGCTAAAAAGTCGCCTTCATTTTCACGATTTTCATCATCTACTACAATGATAACCTTGCCTTTTTTAATATCGGCAATAGCCTCTTCAATGGTGTTTAATTGAATATGTTTGTCAAGTACTTCAGACATTTTTTTAAATAGTATTTAACTCTTCATTGAGTTTTTTCTTAGTATAAAAGTAAACCAAGAAGTAAATTGGTATCCCTCCAAATAACAAGATATATAAAACGTAATCTTCTTTCTTACCTAGTTCTTTTCTAAAGGTATAGTAATTAATAATTGACTTGATTAAAAATACCGTGAATAGTATTAATGAAGCAATCAACGTAATATTAGTAATTAAGGTAAATAACTCCAGTTTTACTAGGGTTAAAGATACAATATAACTTGCAATGTAAAGTAGATAAAAGACCAAGGCTGCGTATGAATTTTTATTGTATTTCAATAAAATAGCTTTGGCTTTTTCATATTGCGAATTATCAATTTGACCACTTATTTTAAGTTGTTTTTGGGTTATTCCACGGCTATCTAAAACAGCGAAAATAGTTGCTGAAAATTTTGGATCGTACCTAAATTGTTTCCGTTTTCGACCCATTTCTATTAAACGTTCATCACTGTATGAAGAAAGGGTTTGATAGTCTATTGAATTTTCATCAATAGAATGCGAATCATGGTTAACTGATAGGTCTTCTACTTCCTCTTCTAAATCATTCTTTTTACCAAATGTTTTCTTGAAAAAGTCTATAATTCTTCCAAAGGACATCAACCCTTTATCTGCAGTTGCTCTCTTTGTTAAAAGAATACCTAAAGGCAACATCAAGAGGGTAGAGGTCCATGCCCCTAAAATAGGATGAATATTACCCTTATTCGAGTAATTTTCAGCAAAAACGCCCACAAAATAATAAACTAAAAACAGAACAATCGCAATAACCATTGGCAAGCCAAGGCCTCCTTTTCGAATAATTGCACCTAAGGGTGCGCCCACAAAAAATAATATGATGCATGAAAACGCCAGCGCAAATTTATCATGAAATGAAAAGATATGTCGCCTATGCAATTCATAGCGTTTACCCATTTCTGTACGTTTGGCTTTTACGGTATTCAAGGCATTTGTAATAGTATTGGTTGCCGCATTCAAAACTTGTAATTGTTGCCAATCTGGGTAGAGACTAAGTATGTTTTCTACTTTGCCATCGTTTTCTTTTAATTGTTTTTGAATACTGTCATTTCTTGCATTTTCAATAACCGTAGGTTCAATGCTACTCGGTTTTTCTTTGCCAAAAGCCCCCATTTTGGTAACTAAAATATTTTTAGAAAATGCTGTGACAATTCTTAGGTTGTCTTTACTCAATGAATCAACATCTTTTCTTAACCTGCTGATATTCTTCATTTTAGCAGTTTCAATATCACGTTCTTCTTCTAGGTCAACATTGTTGAGTTCTGTCAAATCAATGTTCATGGTATAGGTTTCGAACTGTGAATTGGCAAACGGATATCTTTGCCTATCAGTTCCTCTTTTCTCTACCGTTTGATAAAGATGGCCGTCTTTCAAAACCAATTGAATGATGTCAGAATCGCCCCCACTAATTAACTCGCCGTCTTTTGCCTTAATAACTCTGTAATTGATATTTGATTTTGTTTTTTGATGAATGATAATATTTTTAAGAAAGCGATCATTCTCGCCGTATTTTTTATCGACTTTGATATTCATGTCAGCACTTTCAAAATCACTAAAAATACCTTCGGTAATAGCAACAGCGGGTTTGAGTTTGGCAATGTTTCTACGTAAGTTGAATATTTTTTGTTCTGAAGCCGGAATTACTGAATTGGCAAAGAAGAAGGTTAATCCGCCTAAAAAGAAAATAAAAACAATGATACTAATCATCGCTCGTTGTAGCGATATGCCTGAGGCTTTCATGGCTGCAAACTCATAGTTTTCAGCAAAAGATCCAAAAGTTAGTATTGAAGAAAGCAAAACGGTTAGGGGTAGTACCTTTTCAGTGAGCTCAGGCATTTTGTAAAAAAAGAATTTGCCAATGATAGCTATGTCAAGTCCTTTGCCTGCTAAATCATCAATAAAAAGCCATATCGATTGGAAAATGAAGATGAACATCATAATCACAAACGAACTGATGAGGTTGAATAAAAATCGCGATAAAATATACCGGTCTAGTATTTTCACTTTAATTCCTTATGATGTAGTACCCTTCAGTTTCGTACTTAGTTTCATCAAAGGTAAATAAGGTTTTTGATAAAGGTTGGTCTGTTTTAAAAGAATTAACAGTAACCGTTGTAGTTGCACCGTTTTTGCCTGTTTCAATGATTTTGTAAATGTGTTTGGTACCCACATCAATGCCCATTAAAATATGCTTGATTTCAGTATCTGAATCAATGGGTACTAACTTTACATATTGAATTTTTCTTCCTTGAACATTCTGAAGAATATCCCAAGCATAAGTATGTCCCTTTTTATAAAAAGTAAACATTTTAGAAGGTGTAAACGCATCTTCTTCTTCAGATTTATCTTCAACTGTCACTTCTTCATTCTCTGGTATAATCGTGTACACCTTATGACCATCAAACATTTGCTGTGTGCCAAACAATTCGCCAAGATATTTATCGCCACTTAGGGTAACTTTACCTCTGGTTTCTGAATTTATATCAGCTTCAGTACTTTTTAATTCATATTTGAAGTCAACTACCATATTTTCATAAGTAGTCACTTTTGTATAAACTTCATCAAGCAATGCCTGCGCTTTCGCCGCATTTTGAGCGCTTAAAAGTTGACCTGAAATGATAATTAAAAGAAAAATACTAAACTTCTTCATTAGAATTTATTTTGTTTCGTTACTTAATAATTGATCAAGCGCTACAAAATCAGGTACTAATACTTGACGTGCTTTGCTGCCTTCAAAAGGGCCAACAATACCTGCAGCTTCTAGTTGATCAACTATGCGCCCTGCACGGTTATAGCCTAATTTTAATTTTCGTTGTATCAATGATGCTGAACCTTGTTGCGCGGTAACAATTACTTCTGCTGCCTGTCTAAATAAAACATCACGATCTGCTATATCAATAGCAATACCTGTGCCAGAATCTTCGCCCACATATTCAGGTAATTCGTATGCACTTGCATAAGCCCTTTGTGCCCCTATATAATCAGTGATTTTTGCAACCTCAGGCGTATCAACAAAAGCACATTGAATACGGGTAACATCATTACCTTGGGTATAAAGCATATCGCCGCGACCAATTAATTGATCAGCACCAGAAGCATCTAAAATGGTTCTAGAATCAATTTTTGACGTAACTCTAAAAGCAATACGTGCCGGAAAATTCGCTTTTATAATACCTGTAATAACATTTACTGATGGGCGCTGCGTGGCAATAATTAAGTGAATACCAATGGCACGTGCAAGTTGCGCCAAACGGGCAACGGGTGTTTCTACTTCTTTAGCCGCCGTCATGATCAAATCAGCAAATTCATCAATGACTAAAACTATATACGGTAAGAACTTGTGCCCGTCATTCGGATTGAGTTTTCGCGATTTAAATTTTTCATTGTACTCTTTGATATTTCGAACCATGGCCTTTTTTAAAAGGTCATAACGGTTGTCCATTTCAATGCAGAGTGAGTTTAAGGTGTGGATGACCTTGGTATTATCAGTAATTATCGCGTCTTCTGAATCAGGCAATTTTGCTAAAAAGTGACGTTCAATTTTATTGTAAAGCGTTAGTTCAACTTTCTTATGGTCAATCAAAATGAACTTTACTTCAGCCGGATGTTTTTTATACAAGAGCGATGTCAAAACAGCATTTAAACCAACTGACTTACCCTGACCCGTAGCACCTGCCATTAGCATATGCGGCATTTTCGCTAAATCAACTACAAAGGTTTCATTGCTAATAGTTTTACCAAAGGCAATAGGAAGCTCCATTTCTGCCTTCTGAAATTTTGACGATGCAATAACAGAACGCATTGAAACTGTAGTGGCATTTTTATTTGGCACTTCAATACCAATAGTTCCTTTGCCAGGAATGGGCGCTATGATACGAATACCTAAGGCAGCCAACGATAAGGCAATGTCATCTTCTAGGTTCTTGATTTTTGAAATTCGTACCCCAGCTTCGGGTACAATTTCATAAAGCGTAACTGTAGGGCCTATAGTTGCTTTAATTTGAGCGATGCCTATTTTGTAATTGTTAAGGGTTCTAACAATTTTGTTTTTGTTTTCTTCAAGTTCTTCTTGATTGATGGTAATACCACCTGAAGCGCCATGCTGATCAAGCAATTCTATTTTCGGAAACTTGTAATTACCCAACTCTAAAGTAGGGTCAAATTCGCCAAAATCATCAACCAGTTTATTCGCGATATTGTCAATCTCTTCTTCTTCTTGAACCACTTCTTTGACTTCCATAGCTAAATCATCAACAGCCTCTTCTTCAACAGGAACTGAAATTTTTAATTCCTCAGCAACCGGTTCTGGTTTTAATGACGGAATATCTTCTTTATGGGTGTAGGTGTCAATAATTTCTTGCTCTTTAGGTTCAGGCGTTAAAGAGAATTCAGTGCTATTGCCTGTTTCACTACCATTAAATTCTGATTTCAATGATTCAGATTTACGCTTAAAATAGGCACCTATTTTTTCAGGTGTAAAATTGAAAAGGCGCACCAAGATTAATATTAATCCGAAAAGAAGAAGCAGTATTACACCAATTTTACCGGTATAATCTTGAAGAAAATCATTCAATTCATAGCCTATTAAACCTCCGAGTAAAGGTTTGGTGGTGGCGAAAAAACCAAGGGCAATTGAAATCCAAATCATGAAGACTGTACCCCAAATCCATTTTTTAAGCATTCCTTTTTGCTGAAGTCCTAAAAACATATAGAGTCCGCTTAAACCCAATAAAATCGGAAGAATTAAGGTTGCTATACCAAAGCCTTTGTACATGAAAAAATGACTTACAGCGGCACCAAATTTATTTAATAGGTTTTTGGCTTCTTCATTTCGATCACTAAATTGAGAAAGTAAACTTTGATCTTCTTGCCAATTGAAATAGAAAGAGATAAATGAAAAGAATAACGCAATGCTCAACAAAGCTAACAAGCTGCCGAGTATAATTTTATTCTGTTTTGATACCGTGAAAGTGTTGCCTTTTTTCGTAGTCTTTGGCTTTGCCTTTCTTGCCTTCTTTGCCATTCAATCGCTGATTCTAAAGATAAAAGTACAAATTTGTTAGTGAAGCAAAATGCTTTATAAAATCTTTGGTAAATAAATGACGAACCCGATAATGGTTGCGGCAATCGAAACGATCATTACGGCACCAGCAGAAATATCTTTAATAAAGCCAATTTTAGTGTCAAATTCTGGCTGTATATAATCTGAAACTTTTTCAACGGCAGTATTTAACCCTTCAGTACCCATGATAACAGCAATGGTTAAAATTTGAATACACCATTCAGTCATAGAAATCTCAAAGAAAAAACCTGCGGCGGTCATTACAATGGCAATAAAAAATTGAACTTTTATACTCGCCTCAGTGCGTAACAAGAGTAGGGCTCCGCGTAAAGCGAAGCCTACCGATTTTATTCTATTTACAAAAAATGATTCTTTGGCCATTAGCTTAAGGCTTCTAATGCAGCAGCATAATTGGGTTCATCAGCAATTTCAGAAACTTGCTAAGAATGAACTACTTCACCTTCGCCGTTTAGTACTATAATTGCTCTTGAGTGTAAAGGTGCTAACGGACCATCACTAAAATCAAGACCGTATGATTTGCCAAAATTACCATCTCTGAAATCAGATAGCATTTCTACATTTTCGATGCCTTCAGCACCACAAAAACGACCTTGAGCAAATGGAAGATCTTTAGAAATACACAGTACTACCGTGTTTTCAAGACTTGCTGCCTTTTCGTTAAATTTTCTAACGGATGTTGCACACGTACCTGTGTCAATACTCGGAAAAATATTCATAACCACATTTTTGCCTTTAAAATCAGCTAATGTGCAGTTTGATAAATCGCCTTTTGTTAAATTGAATGCAGGAGCATTGCTTCCGTTTGCAGGTAAATCTCCTGAAGTATGTATTGTATTTCCGCCTAATGTTATTGTCGCCATTTTGATAATTTAAATTTTGTGTGAAATTAACAAGAATAAGTGTTTAACACAACCGTATAACCAAAATGATTTCACGAATTTTAATCCGTAGTCAAATGTTTTATTTTGATTTTAAAGGCAGCGAATAGTAAAGTCATAAACGGACTCAACCAGTTAAAGATGGCATAGATAAAATACTCGCCAACGCCAACGCCCAAAACACCACTATGATATGCGCCACAGGTATTCCAAGGAATTAATACAGATGTAACCGTACCTGAATCTTCAAGCGTTCTACTTAAATTTTCTGGTGCTAGACCACGATCCTTATAGGCTTTAGCAAACATTTTGCCAGGTACAACAATTGCTAAATATTGATCAGAAGCCGTTACGTTCAAAGCTAAACAACTACCTACGGTACTCGCAAAAAGCCCGAAAGTAGTTTTTGCCATACTTAATAAAGATTTAGTGATTCTTGACAAAGCCCCAATACCGTCCATGATACCACCAAAGACCATAGCGCAAACTATGAGCCAAATCGTACCTAACATTCCTGACATCCCTTTAGCTGAAAATAAACCGCTCAGAGTTTCATTATCTGAGGGTACTGAAGTGTTCACCGTAATGGCATTTAAAATGCCCTTGTACCCAGAAGTAAAACTTAAACTTTCTCCACCTCCAATAGTTGCTACAATTTCTGGTTGAAAAATCAAAGCAAAAACGCCGCCTAATAGTGTGCCAATTAACAGCGCAAGTAGCGGTGGAGCTTTTTTGACAATCATGAAAACAACCGCTAAAGGTACCAAGAATAGCCATGGCGATATATTGAAGCTTTTTTCAATTGAAGTCAAAATAGCATCGGTATCAGCAGATCCACTGGTATCAATAGTGAACCCAAGTATAATAAAAACAATCAAAGTCACTATAATAGTGGGTATGGTGGTTAAACTCATATACTTTATATGGCTGAACAATTCGCCACCTGCCATTGCCGGGGCAAGGTTGGTTGTATCACTTAAGGGCGAGAGTTTATCGCCAAAGTAAGCGCCAGACAATACGGCTCCTGCGGTCATTCCTAATGAAATGCCCAAAGCTTCGCCAATACCAATTAAAGCAATACCTACCGTCGCTGATGTGGTCCATGAACTTCCGGTAGCGACTGATATAACCGCACAGATAACCACACAAGCTGCTAAAAATATGGTGGGGTTCAATACTTGTAGGCCGTAATAAATCATAGAAGGAATTATACCGCTGATCAACCAGGTGCCTGAAAGTGCCCCAACCATTAAAAGTATGAGTAAGGCTCCAGTAGTTGACTTTACGTTTTCAGCAACTTCGGCCATCATTTTTTTGTAAGAGACTTTATTAAAGAAGCCAACAATGGCCGCAGCAGCGCCACCTAGCAAAAGAATAAATTGGTTAGAGCCGCTTAAAGCATCATCGCCAAAAACATAAACATTATATGCCAACATGGCTACCAAAATGAAAACAGGTAATAGGGCTTCCCAAATATTGAGCTCTTTATTTTTTACAATATTTTCATCTTCGCGATAGGCTGCGCTCTCTTTTTTATCTGACATTTTCTGTGGATTGGTATTCGGGTAATATTACAATTTTAGAAGCTTTTCTGCAAACAGATTATAAGACTTGTGTAAAAGCAATTTTTATAGCTAGCTTTGCATTTGATACCTTAGTATATGGAAATTTTTTCGTCTTTAGGCTTAATTCTAATAACCTGCATCGCAATCTGGAGGTCTTGCGATGGCTTTGAAATGGCGTCTAATTACTTGGGCCGCAATATGAAAGAGGGTATCAAAGGCGCAACCATCAATGCAATAGGTAGTAGCTTGCCTGAATTGTTTACCACCTTATTTTTTCTTTTTGTTTTAAAAGATAAAGATGGATTTGCAGGGGGTATTGGTACCACCGCCGGAAGCGCGGTTTTTAATGCTATGGTTATACCTGCTGTGGTCATACTAGCCGTTATTGGCAAGGGAATTTCTTCTAAAATAACCATTTCACGAAAAGTTATTTTAAGAGATGGTATTGCTTTAATTCTTGCAGAGCTAGCCTTGATTTTTTTAATTACCGGAACTACCCTTGATTGGACGCATGGTTTAATTCTAATGGTACTTTACTTTATCTACGTTGCCTATATGTTATTAAGTCAGGGCGCAGGAGAAGTTGAGAATGATTATGAAGACGAAGCTGATGGCGGTAATAGAGCCGTTGCTTTATTAAAAGGCGATTTGTCTACAGCCGTATTGGGCGATTCTAAGATAAATAAACCCAAAGCGATTATACTTTTAATTTCATCTGTTCTTGTAATTGGTATGGCTTGTTTTTGGTTGGTTGAAGCTTGTGAAATGTTTGGTGATGCGATAGGTATGCCTATTTACTTTGTTTCGGTAGTATTGGCTTCAGCAGCTACAAGCGTACCAGATACCATTATATCATATAAAGATGCAATGAAAGGCAACTATGATGATGCCGTTGCAAATGCCCTAGGTAGTAATATTTTTGATGTGTGTTTTGCGCTAGGCTTACCGTTATTCTTATTTACCCTCATCTACGGACCAATTTCAATGACACCTGATACTATTGAAAATATAGGGCAGCTTAGAGTATTGCTTTTAATATTGACGGTGCTTGTCTTCTTTATTTTTGTTTTTAGTAAAAACGGTGTGAAAAAGATACACGCTTGGTTGCTATTAACAATGTATGTATTGTTTACCGCCTATATCATTGCAAAAGGACTAACCAATGAATTTGTTATTGTTGAAGAAATGTCTTCAGCACTGTCTACACTATCTAATTGGTTTAATTAGTAGATGAAGAGTCTTATAGGCTTACAATTCATCTTCACTGAGAACAATTAGAAAATCATTTGCTTGAAGCTCAATTTGCATATCCTTATCAGGATTTAAATGCACACCAAAATTCTCTTTTAATGATTTACTCTGATTACCTTTTCGTATTCCTAAGCAAATTTCATCACGTTGTTGGGCGCAAAAAATAGCGTCAGCAAACGTGAATTTTTGAGGAAAACTATCAAAGTACAAAGTGGCAGGTTTTACATAGATTTCACTACCATCTTCTGAAAAAATATCATCATAAAACGTTTTAATCAAGGCATCTTCACTAAGCTGAGCTAAAATCATGGTAATCAACTTGTTACTAATGATAAAATCATCAACATTAGTTTGGGTAATGATTTCTTGGTTCTCAGAATTTAGTACTTGAGTAATAATATGTATGTTACTATAGTCAGTCACTAATTTTCTTAATAATAATAGAATAATTAATGTATCTGAATCTATTTTATCAGCCAATTGTTCCTCTGTACTTTGAGAAAGCACCACAATGTTATCATAACTTTCAGGGTTTATTTTCTTCAATTGATGAAGGTTCAAAGGGTTCGCATCAATAATATTTATATTGAAGTCTTCATATGACTTTTTAATGTGCTTGATTTTCTCAACTAATTCGCCGCTAGGAGCGTTAAACATAATATCGAAATCAGAACCTTCTAGTAAATAGTCAGTAGCCTCATCAATAAATACTTCTGCAACCTTATGCCATCCTAGAATAAGAATCCGTTTTTTACGCTGTTCAAGTCTATTTTCAATAATGATTTTGTTTTTGTCAGGAAAATAATATTGTTGCCTGTCAAAAACAATGGTAGAATCATCTTCAGCAAGAATAACAACGGTATCTCCATTTTTTAGTACAGTATCAGTAGGAGGTCTTAAAATGAGTCCGTTTTCTTCAGAATAAATTCCTAACGGAATACCGTCTTTCAAATAAAAAGATAGGTCATAGAAATTGGTATTGTTCCATTGCTTAGATCTAAAGTAAATTTCGCACCCATCAAAAGAAAGGATCTCTTTATAAACTGAATCTAAGCCACTGGTTAGAGAGGTTTGAATTAATAATTTACCCATGATATTCCAGCTGTCAATAGCAATAATATTTGGGTCATTAAAGAAGCCAATAATATCTCTTTTTTCTTGGTTGAAAATCTCAGCAACTATAGGTAATTTATTGAGGCCTTCTTGACAAGCAGTAATTGCCAAAATTGATTTTACTGATTGAATATCACTGCTTATTTTTTTATCTTGTGTAGCACTTTCTGAGCAATTAGATAAAATAATAACCGATTTAGCCGAGGCTATGTTTATTCTTTTAAGTTCATTGATATTGGCATAATCACCTTGGGTAGTAATAATTTCGGTGGTTAGTGTTTCGGGTAATCTTTTGGTAATCAAATTATCCATCGTTTCCTTATCCACCGAAGAAAGAATAACTACAGAAGCCTTTTTTTCACTCTCATTGGCTAAAATAAGTTCTCTAATGACGTCAACGACTCTTTCATTCCATCCTAAAATAACAGTATGCCCGTTTTCAATAACTCTACCGCGACCTTTTCTAAAATCATATAATAGCGTATTTAACGTAGAGGTAATAAAACCAATGAGCATTGAAAGTAATATAACACCTGTTAAGCCTGATAAAATGGTCAATATTTTTAAAAAGACAGGAGCCCTATTGTCTTGATTCATATTGCCAGGCGCTGTCATTTCTAGAAACGTTATCCAAATATCTTTAAAAACATTTCCTGTGTAATTTAAGGTAGGAAAGAGGTGTATAATCAATAACCGTAACCCCACTAAAATAACAAATGAAGCTAAAAATAAAACAAGAAGACTTTTAAAAATTGAAGACCCTCCTTTACTTAAAAAGCGTTCAGCTTTATACGCAATGCGCTCTTGAAAAGTATGTTTCATGAGGTTGGTTTTTAGTACTTCTTTTGTAAAAGTAAATTAATTCATGTTTTCAATGAATTCGCTAAGAATACCTTTGTAGTGTGCAGAAGACATTTCCATTATTTTACTCATATTCAAAATCATTTCTTTTTCTGAATCGTCAAAATGACCATCAGAGAAAGCGACTGCTAAGGCACATTTTATTAACACTTCTTTACCGTGCTCATTTAATGATGGCCCAACATGTTTGAGATAAGTTGAAATATCACTATTATCTTTTTCTACCTCTTTAATGTATACATCTAATTCAGCGGCAGTCATATCATTATGACCAAATTTATTGATGATTTGTAAAACAGCAACCTTTTCTTTTTCATCAATTATACCATCAGCGAGCATGATCTTAACCATGACATGTCTTATCGCTTTTTCATACATAGCCATAAAAGCTTGCTTATCGCCAGAAGGCTGATTATTTATAACTCGGAGTATGAACGTGCCTTTACAATGGCCGCATTCAACGTATTCGCCTTTATTACCTAATGGAATTAATGGGATAAAATACAGGGTAAAAAATTGAGTTACTTTTCGGTGTCTGTAATCTCTATTAGTTTCGCATTGCGGGCAGTTAAACTGACCTTTTGCTTTGGTTGTTTTAACTCCTCTTGTTCCAAAAATTATCATAGGTGGCTTTTTAGTTCGTATAAAACTACTAAAACAAACGAATACCCCTACTTCTTATTGTCAGTTTTATAAAATGATTTTAAATGAATCTTTGCTTTTTCGAGATTTCTGCAAACAGTTAATAAACCAATAGTACTTATTCTTTAGATTTTTAGGTGCTGCTGCATACTTATAACTTGAATGTATGCGTTAATTGCGCAGGCATTTGTATTTTTGCTATATAATAATTTATCTCATTAAAATAAGACTATGAGTCAATACGATGTAACTGTTATAGGTTCTGGGCCCGGTGGATATGTTGCTGCAATACGTTGCGCACAATTAGGTATGAAAACCGCAATCATTGAAAAATATAGTACGCTAGGGGGTACATGCCTTAATGTAGGATGTATTCCGTCTAAAGCATTACTTGATTCTTCACACCATTATGAAGATGCTGTGAAGCATTTTGAAGAGCACGGAATTGAAATACCTGGAGAAGTAAAAGTCAATCTTGAGAAAATGATTGCCCGTAAGCAAGGTGTGGTTGATATGACTACCAAGGGAATTCAGTTTTTGATGGATAAAAATAAAATTGAGGTGTTTGAAGGTGTCGGAAGTTTTAAAGATGCCACACATATTTCAATCAAAAAAGGAAAGAACAAAGCAGAAATAATTGAAACCAAAAACGTAATTATTGCGACTGGTTCAAAACCTTCAACGCTGCCTTTTATTAAATTAGATAAAGAACGTATCATTACTTCAACTGAAGCCTTGAAGCTGAAAGAAATTCCGAAACACATGATCATCATTGGTGGTGGTGTTATTGGTTTAGAATTGGGTCAGGTGTATAAAAGATTGGGTGCTGAGGTTACTGTGGTTGAATATCAAGATAGAATTATTCCTACCATGGATGCTGCCCTTTCAAAAGAACTAATGAAGGCAATGAAAAAGCAAAAAGTAAAATTTGCACTTTCTCATGGCGTGAAATCTGTAGAAAGAAAAGGTAAGGAAATCATTGTAAAGGCTGATAATAAAAAAGGAGAAGAAGTGATTTTCAAAGGCGATTATTGCTTAGTGGCAGTTGGGCGTTCAGCATATACTGAAGGATTAAACCTTAAAGCTGCTGGAATCGAATCTGAAGAAAGAGGTAGAATTGCGGTAAATGCACATTTACAAACCAATGTCTCAAATATATATGCCATTGGCGATGTGATTAAAGGTGCTATGTTGGCGCACAAGGCTGAGGAAGAAGGAACTGTTGTTGCTGAAACTTTAGCAGGACAAAAACCACATATTGACTACAATTTGATACCTGGTGTTGTATACACATGGCCAGAGGTTGCGGCAGTTGGTAAAACAGAAGAACAATTAAAAGAATCTGGCGTGGCGTATAAAGTGGGTCAGTTTCCGATGCGTGCTTTAGGGCGTGCCCGAGCTAGTATGGATATTGATGGCTTTGTTAAAATTTTAGCCGATGAAAAAACTGATGAAGTTCTTGGCGTTCATATGATTGGTGCGCGTTGTGCTGATTTAATTTCTGAAGCGGTAACAGCGATGGAATTTAGAGCTTCTGCTGAAGATATTGCAAGAATGAGTCATGCACACCCAACCTATAGTGAAGCGATAAAAGAAGCGGCTTTAGCGGCTACTGATAATAGAGCGTTGCACATTTAGACTAAAATTGTTCGATAATTTTTCAATTGCATTGGTTTGCTTTTGTTGAATAATGTAATCTGCTATTATAATAAAAAAGGCTGTCAATTGACAGCCTTTTTCTTTTATGCTTTATGAGAACCATCGCAAAAGGGCGGATTCTTTGTCAATTTACACGTACATAAATAAGCCTTCTTACTTTCTTCAGCAACAAATGATAATGGGGGCGTTGCTTTTTCAGCACGATGCGAACCGTCACAAAAAGGCTGATTTGTACTGTGGCTGCATGTGCACCATGAATACTTTTTGTCTTTTTCTAAATCGCAAGCGATTGGGGTATATTTTGTTTCACTCATCTTTCCTATTTTATTTGACTCTAAAAATAGCTTAAACTTTTAGATCAAAATAATCAAGATGCTAGTTTTTAACCAATCCAAATAGACGCTTTGTAAACGATTTGAGAAATGCTTTGATCGCAATCTTATTTTTTTCATAGCGAAGAGCTAAAAATGAACAGACGATTATAAAAACTAATGCCCCTAAAAGGGCTTGCGTCCAATTTAAAGAATGATTGAAGTGTCGGTATAGTCCTTGGCCTGTAAAACTTCCGTAAAGAATGATAAAATGAATAACATAGATCGATAAGGTGCTTTGACCAATTTTCAAGAAGGTAGTATTTCTTATATAATTTCTGCAGCCCATGAATAGCGCAAAAATGATAAGCACATCGCCAAGGCGAATGAATAGGTAATTGTTTTTACTTATCGAGTCAAATAGTTGAATATCAGTTATTTCATATAGTGTAACACATGCCTCTGAAGAAATAAAAATTAGAAAAAGACCTACTAAAACCGAAATTGAAATAGCTGCAGGGTATAGGTTTTTATAGGTTTTATAGGTATTAAATAAGAGCGATATGAATGCGCCAAAAGCAGCATAACCAAACCACGGAATTATAGTGAAAACTGACCCGTAGTACTGCGTAATATAATTAGCTGCGGCAGTAGGTAGCATTTCAAATGGCTGATCTGCATACAAAGGTTCAAAGGTAAATAGCAACACACCAGCACTTAAAAGCACTATTGCAAATATGGTTTTACTCAATTTGTAAAATGCTAAATAAGCAATTAGAATAAAAATAATAGAGAGGCCAATACAGTGAAGTACATCAACTAACAAGAAAGCGTCATAAAGTTTACCCGCCAGTAATCCGCCTAAATTCAATCTCAAAAGATAGGCGATGACCAAAAGTTCGAGTCCGCGCTTGAACCCTTTTTTTACTCTGGGGTTATTAAAACCCATTTGAGGCACACGAACAAGTAAATACGTAAAGATAAAGCCTGAAACCGTAAAAAATACTGGGGCTGTCATGCCTCTAAAATATTTCCATGTCGTAAAAAGAAGGTCGTTTTCATCATGAAAACGAGTATCGAGTAAGCTATCAATAAAGTGACCCTGCAGCATCATTAAAATGGCCCAAGCTCTTATGGCATCAATAAAAAATAAACGACTTGACTTTTTATGCAATGTGCTAACTTTGTTGGTTGGTTATTATTTGAAGTAATTCTACTACTCCAAAAGAACAAAATTAGCTAAAATCTATTTGAAAGACTTCTATTTTGACAGAAGCAATTGATAACTTAGTACCTTTGAAGCGTGTTAACCGAATTTAAATTACATATTAAAACCCATTTTGAACTCCTACATCAAAAGCCTTTTCTTTTGGCATGCAGTGGTGGGTTAGATAGTGTAGTTTTAGCACATTTATGTGAGCAGTCAAAATTAGATTTTCATGTTGCTCATTGTAATTTTAATTTAAGGGACGCCGAAAGTGATGGCGATGCACTTTTTACAGAAAAATTGTCGCAATTACTGAACAAAAAATATTACACAACTAGCTTTAATACAATTAATTATGTAAATAAAAATAAAGTTTCTATTGAAATGGCTGCTCGCAAACTACGTTACGATTGGTTTGCTAAAATTATGGCTAAAAACGGACTTGATATTTTGGTTACAGCGCATCATGCTGATGATGATTTAGAAACCTTTTTAATCAACCTTTCTAGAGGTACAGGTATTGACGGGTTAAAAGGAATTCCGGCAAAAACAGCTACTATTTTTAGACCCTTATTACCGTTTACTCAAGAAGAGATTCTACAATTTGCTAAAAAGGAAAATATAGCGTGGCGTGAAGATAGTTCTAATCAAGATACGGTTCATCTGAGAAATCAAATACGTCATGAGGTGGTGCCTGAATTGAAAAAAATTGGTCCAGCTTTTTTGAAAAACTTCAAAAAAACACAAGAATATTTGACTGATTCAAAAGCTATTCTTGATAATCATGCTGAGGCTTTGAAATCGAGATTGTTTCAGCAAAAAAACGGACTCATACATATTTACATTGAAGATTTGAACGCGCTAAGGCCGCAAAAAGCCTATCTGCACTTACTTCTTAAAGAGTATGGTTTTAAAGCGTGGAATGATATTTCAACGCTTTTAACGAGTAATAGTGGTAAAGAGGTTCGCTCTAAAACGCACAGATTATTAAAAGATAGAACTAGTTTGATTTTAGAAGAATTGCAAACTAAAAGCGACGAAAGTTACGTTATTGAAGAAAGACAAGAAAGTGTAGAAGCCCCAATAAAAATGACCCTTGACTGGGTTGATGAGGTTGGGCTTACCGCAAACAATACCTTGTATGTAGATAAAGATTCGTTAAAATTCCCTCTTGTCCTGCGTAAATGGAAAAAAGGAGATTATTTTTATCCCTTAGGAATGAAAGGAAAGAAGAAGCTTTCTAAGTATTTCAAAGATGAAAAAATTGATGTCATTTCTAAAGACAAGCAATGGTTGCTTTGTTCTGGCGATGACATTGTTTGGGTGGTAGGCAAGCGAACTGATGAAAGGTTCAAGGTTACTGCAACAACAAAGAAAATATTATGCCTAACATGTACAGAATAAAACAACTTTTTCTCAGTCTATTTTTCTTTTTTGGTTTAGCAACTTTTGCCCAAACTGCTGACGAACCTGTGAAATGGTCACAAGAATTACATGACCTTGGTAATGATGAATACGAACTGACCTTTAAAGCTGCTATTTTTGAAGGTTGGCACGTTTACTCTCAACATACACCTGATGATGGGCCATTAAAAACTGAATTTACATTTAAAGAAGTTGGTAATGCGTATGAACTTGTAGGAGCGGCAGAAGAAAGTAAAACCGTCACAGAATTTAGCGATGCTTTTGGTGTAGATGAAATCTATTTTAAAGATGAGGCGATTTTTACCCAACGTATCAAAGTGCTTAATAAAGAATTAAAACAGATAGACATTAATCTGTTTTATCAGGCTTGTGAAGATGTTTGTATTAATCAAGATTATGACTTTACATTTGTTTTAGATGGTGGTGAGGCTAAATTAAGTACAAAGACCGTTGATGCCCGAAGTTTAGCCATGACTGAGGCTTTAAAACTTGATTTAAAAAACAAAGCTCTTTTGACGCAAGGCGTTGAGGAACTTGATAGTGATTCAGGGCTTTGGGGTATTTTTGGTTTAGGTTTTTTAGGCGGATTAATAGCCTTACTAACTCCATGTGTTTTTCCAATGATACCGTTGACGGTTTCATTTTTTACAAAACAATCAGAGAATAGATCTAAAGGAATTTTTAATGCCCTTTTATATGGCTTTTTTATTGTTTTGATATATTTCTTACTGAGTTTGCCCTTCCATTTATTTGATTCCATCGACTCGCAAATACTCAACACCATAGCCACAAACTCTTGGTTAAACATTGGGTTCTTTGTCATCTTTATCTTTTTCGCCTTTTCATTCTTTGGCTATTATGAGTTAACCTTACCAAGTTCTTGGGGAAATAAAATGGATTCAGCCTCAAGTAAAATAGGAGGTTCAATAGGCATCTTTTTCATGGCATTAACCTTAGCCATTGTTTCTTTCTCATGTACGGGTCCTATTCTAGGATTATTGTTAGGCGGCACTGTGCTTTCTGAAGGCGATTTAGCCACCAACCTTTCAGCGGCTATTACTGGTTTTGGTTTTGCCTTGGCATTGCCATTTGCACTTTTTGCATTGTTTCCGTCATGGTTAAATTCGCTACCCAAGTCTGGTGGGTGGATGACTACGGTCAAAGTAGTTTTAGGTTTTGTTGAATTAGCTTTCGCTTTTAAATTCTTATCTAACGCTGATTTAGTTGGGCATTGGGGTATTTTAAAAAGAGAAATATTCATAGGTATTTGGTTGCTTTTAGCACTTTTATTGACCTTGTATTTATTCGGAGTGTTTAGATTTCCGCATGACGGCCCCAAACAAAAACTAGCTACGGGCAGAAAATTAACGGGAGTACTTAGCTTGCTCTTTTCTGTTTATTTAGGCTTAGGACTTGCTCAGGTAACTGATATGAAATTGTTGAGTGGTTTGTTGCCGCCAGACTTTTATAGTGTTTATGAGAAAGAGAGTGATTGCCCCTTAGGCCTAGATTGTTATAAAGATTTTGAAACCGGACTGCAAGAAGCCAAAAAACAGAATAAACCAATTTTATTAGATTTTACCGGATGGGCCTGCGCCAATTGCCGTAAAATGGAAGAAAACGTATGGAGCGAGGCTGAAATATTCGCAATCATCAACGAGGAATACATCCTAATATCGCTCTATGTTGACGACCGCAAGGCGCTTTCATCCGAAGAACAATTCAACTTTCAATATGAATCAGGTCGTATTAAAACCATGGAAACCATAGGGGAGAAGTGGGGTACATTTCAAACCATAAATTTCAATGCCGCCTCACAACCTTATTATGTTTTACTTTCTCCTGATTTAGAAGTTTTGAATTCAGCTATTCAATCTACAGATGCTGAAACCTATTTAGACTGGCTAAATACTGGGTTACAGAACTTTATTAAAACAAAGAACTAAAAGTTTAGAATCTCTATAAGAACATTCTTTTATTATTCTTCAAATAGCCATATCTTTTACTGCAAAAGATGCTATTTTGAAAATATTGAGAAGATTAGGCAGAATTCTGCTAGTACTAGCCCTTTTGTTAGGAGCTGCATGGTTTGTTACTAAAAGTGTTTTAAAGCCTAATTATAATGGGGAAAAAGAGATGAAAGGTCTTTCTTCTGAAGTGAATGTGCACTATGATACCTACGGTATACCGCATATCTACGGAAGTAATGAAAAAGATGCTTTTCGCGCCTTAGGGTATGTGCATGCACAAGACAGACTTTGGCAAATGGAATTGCTGCGTAGAATTGGGCGTGGCGGACTCTCAGAGATTTTTGGTAAAGATGTTATAGAAACAGATCGTTTCTTTTTAGCATTAGGCATTGATGATGCTACTCAAAAGTCGGTTTCGAAACTTGATAAAAATTCTCAAGCGGCTCAACTATCTCAAGCCTATTTAGATGGTATCAATCAATTTATTGAAGAGGGCCCAACCCCTGTAGAATATTATCTAACCGGACTCGATAAAACGCCTTTTACGCAACATGATATCTATAATACCATGGGGTACATGGCTTTTAGTTTTGCACAGGCACACAAAACAGATCCTTTACTTTCTGAAATTAGGTCAAAACTAGGACCCGAATATTTAAAAGATTTAGAAATAGATGTTGACCCTAATACAACCCTCATAAAAACAACGAATGCTAAAAAGGATGCAGAACCGCAGGTTACCATTTCAGTTTCGGTTCGTAATACTTTAGAACAACTGGCAATACCTCTTTTTGAAGGTAGTAATAGTTGGGTCATAAGCCCCGAAAAAACAAAAAACGGAGCAGTCATTTTTGCAAACGATCCGCATATTGGGTTCGCACAGCCATCGGTTTGGTATGAAGCGCATGTGGTAACACCAACCTATGAAAAGTACGGGTGTCATTTGGCTGGCGTGCCATTTGCTGTCTTGGGTCATGATCGAAATATTGCCTATGGTATGACCATGTTTGAAAATGATGATGTTGATTTTTACTATGAAGAACAACACCCAACTGATGAAACTAAATACAAAAGAGGTGATGAATGGCTACCCTATGAAATTGTTGAAAAGACCATAAAAGTTAAGGGCGAAGCTGATGACACTTTTAGCTACAAGAAAACGCTTAACGGCCCTGTATTAAATGGAATTGCAAAACAAATCAATGGCGAACGCCCTATCAGTATGTCATGGGTGTATACTGAAGAAGAAAATTTGGTTATTGAAGCCTTGTATAATATCAGTCATGCTACTGATATTGAAGGGTTTCAAGCGAATCTTCAAAAAATTCATGCGCCCGGCTTAAATATTATGTACGGCGATGCAAAAGGTAATGTTGCATGGTGGGCAACCGCAAAATTATTTAAAATTCCAGATTCTGTGCATACCAAATTTATTCATGAGGCAGACCAGGGTTTTAGTATGGGCAGAACATATTTACCTTTTTCTGAAAACCCCATGGCAATAAACCCAGAAAGTAATTATGTGTACTCGGCGAACAACCAACCTGATTCTATAGCGGGTATGTTGTATCCGGGGTATTATTTGCCTGAAAACAGAGCGAAGCGCGTGGTACAATTATTAGAATCAAAAAATGACTGGGATCAAAAGGGGGTTAGTAAAATGATCACCGATGTGACCTCTTCGGTAAACCCATCCGTAGTAAAATCACTGGCCAAATCACTTGATATTGAAGCTTTGTCATCAAATCAAATTAAACTTTTAGATGAATTGAATGCTTGGCAAGGCGATTACCCACTTGAAAGTATAGCGGCTGGTATGTTTCATCAATGGACCTATTTTACGCTTAAAAACACCTTTGAAGACGAACTAGGATCTCGATTGTATACTGAAATGCAAACTACACATTTTTACAAACGT
Organism: uncultured Flavobacteriaceae bacterium; assembly: GCA_937929935.1. GTDB lineage: Bacteria > Bacteroidota > Bacteroidia > Flavobacteriales > Flavobacteriaceae > Maribacter_C. Next base: position 204,986 of record CALFUL010000004.1, read on the forward strand.
TTAATCGCACCAATGGCTGCAAATTCAAATTCCGCTTGGTGGGATGACGTACGTACTGATGATATCATTGAAACCCATGCGGCCATTATTCAAAAATCATATGTTGAAGCATATGAATCTCTGCAGAAAGAATTCGGCGAAGATTATACAAAATGGGAGTGGCGCAAAGTTCATACCATTGAACATGGGCACCCCATTGGTCAAGTAGGTGGTTTGTTGCGAAAATTTTTCAATGTAGGTCCTTTTCCTATTATGGGCACCACTGAGGTAATCAATAATATGGGTTTTAGTCAAAATGGTAGTGTTTACTATCACGTGGGTTCAGGCCCATCAACCAGAAGAGTTATTGACTTTTCAGATGTTGACAATAGTATAAGTGTTTTACCTACAGGACAATCAGGAAACCCGTTTAGCGAACATTATGACGATCAAGCAGAATTATTTGTGAAAGGAGAATTCAGAAAAATGATGATGAACAAAGATGAGATTGTGAAAAAGGCAAAATCGCAATTGGTATTTAAACCTGTACCATTAAATTAATTTTTGCTAACTTTCATGTAGAATTTAAGTCACAAGAGAAAAATTAAATAACCAATTGAACCTCTATTTTGAATATGAAAAAAGCCTCAATTTTAATTACTGTTCTTTTGGCATTTCAATGGGTTGGTGCACAAATTGATTCAATTCAAGCGACTCAAAATGATGCAAATTCATTAATTGCTGTTTTACAAAAATTAGAAGCTACCTCAGGATATCAATTTTTTTACGATGAAAATTGGTTGCAAAATGTACCTGCCAAAGCGAATATTTCAAACTTAGAAGTAACAGAGGCGCTTAATGAATTGCTTAAAGATTCTTCACTAAACTATTACGTTTTAAATGATGAAAAAAGAGTCATTCTGATTCAAAACGGTATTATTTATGACGCTTTACCTAAAGGATTTTTTGGTCAATCAGACTCTACACAAAACACTCGTAGTACAGTATATCAAGAACAAGTAGCGGATCCTGTATTTTATGATAGTAAGGGTCAGAAAGGAAAAAAGAAATACCCGGTAGTTCGTGTGGGTAAAACAGATAAAAACAAACAGAAGTCAGCTTACATTCTTCAAGGTCGTGCCATTAATACGAGAACAAAAGAGGTTATTCCTGACCTAGCAATTCGGGTAGCTGGAAGTAACCGATTGGTGGTTACTGATGAAAACGGAAATTTTAGTATTGAACTACCATCAGGGTATAACCGAATTAAAGCATCAGCCATGGGCATTGCGAATACTGAGAGAGAGCTTTTAATATATAGTGATGCCACGTATGATTTTGAATTTGAAGAAAGTCTTGAGCAGCTTGAAGAGGTTGTGGTAGCCGCTGATGCTGTAAGAAATGTAAAGGAGACAACAACGGGTACAGAAAAAATTGATTTAGAAGAGTCAAAGAACATTCCACTCGTATTAGGTGAGCGTGATTTACTACAAGTGGCTAAAGCGCTTCCGGGAATTTCTTCAGCAGGTGAAGGTGCATCAGGTTTAAATGTAAGAGGCGGAAAAACAGATCAAAACTTGGTGCTTTTAGATGATGCTGTAATTTATAACCCAACGCACTTTTTCGGCCTTTTTCAAGCTCTTAATCCTTTTACCACTAAAGGTGTTGAAATCTATAAAGGAACCTTACCGGTTGAACATGGTGGTAGGTTGTCTTCCCTTTTTGATATCCGTTCTAAAGATGGAAATGTAGAGAAAATATCAGGTGAAGGTTCCATTGGGCCAGTAACCGGAAATTTAGCCTTAGAATTTCCAATTAAAAAGGACACCTCATCACTCATGATTGGTGGGCGAGGGGCATATGCTAATTATATTTTAAAGTCTTTAGATGATCCAGCATTGAATAACAGCTCTGCTTCCTTTTATGATGGCATTATCAAGTACAATCATAAAATCAATGAAAAGAATGAGTTAAGAGCAACAGCCTATTATAGTAAAGATGCCTTCAGTATTACCTCAGACTCTTTGTACCAATATAGCAATCGCTTGGCATCTTTACGATGGGATAAAAGAATTAGTGATAAGGCTTCAAGTGCTTTGGTTTTACAAAATAGCGATTACCGTTTTGGTATTGATTTTGAAAATTTATCAAATGCCAGTTTTGATTTGAATTATGGTATTTCAGAAACTGGGTTGCGCTATAAACTAAAAACCACCTCTAATGAAAAACATACCTATGAATATGGGGCTTCAGCAAAATTATACAATGTAAACCCGGGTAGTATTGAACCCCTTGGTACGCAGTCGGCCGTAATTCCAAAATTTATTCAAAAAGAAAGAGCAATAGAAGCAGCTTTATTTATTGGCGATAGGTTTACTGTTTCAGACAAATTTTCAATTGAAGGTGGGTTGCGTTATAATTTTTTCGCAGCTTTGGGCCCTAAAATTGAACGTACTTATGAACCTGATTTTCCACTTAATGATGCCACGGTTCAATCAACTACTGATTTTGGTAGTGGCGACATTATCAAAACGTATGGTGGACTTGAAGGAAGGTTTTCAGCACGTTATTTGCTGAATGAAAATTCTTCATTAAAAGCTAGTTTGAATAACGCTTATCAATTTATTCATACCCTTTCAAATAATACCACAGTTTCGCCTATTGATACTTGGAAGTTGTCTGATTTTAATATTAAACCTCAAAATGGTTATCAAGCCTCACTCGGTATTTACAATAACTTTAATGACAACATGTATGAATTCAGCATTGAAAGTTATTATAAGTTACTTTATAATGTTACTGATTTCAAAACAGGAGCTGATTTATTATTGAATGATAATGTTGAAACAGAAATCATTCAAGGCGAGGGTAAAGCCTATGGTATTGAAATGTTATTAAAGAAAAACCGTGGCGATCTAAACGGTTGGTTGGCATATACCTATTCAAGATCTTTTTACAAATTTGATAGTGCTTTTAGTGAAGAGCGTATCAACAATGGCGAGTATTTCCCTTCAAATTTTGACAAGCCGCATGATGTTAGCTTGATCGCAAATTATAAGCTGACAAAACGATTTAGTTTCTCAGGTAATTTTGTGTATCAAACAGGTAGGCCAGTAACTTTTCCGGTGGGTACCTTTAGATTTAATAATGCTGATTTTGTTGCATTTAGTAATCGGAATGAATTTAGAATTCCAGATTTTTTCAGATTAGACCTTGGTCTTAATATAGAAGGAAATCATAAAAAAAATAAACTAGCCCACAGTTTCTTTACCATATCAGTGTATAACGTTCTAGGAAGAAACAATCCGTATTCAGTGTTTTTTGTAACCGAAGACGGGGAAGTAAAGGCATTGCAAAGTTCAATATTTGCCATACCCATACCGTCAATAACGTACAATTTTAAGTTTTAAAGTTTTTGATACTCAAACTAAAGAATATGGAGATTTACATAATAACATTGTCCTGAGTAGTAATACAAAACCAGAATTTTGGATAGAATTAATAAATATTTTTTTCTGTTGTTCGTGATTTTACACCTTAATTGTGTAGAAGAAATTTCTGTTGATAATCAATTCCAATCTGAAATTAATGTAGAAGATATTTTGGTGGTAGAAGCCACCATTACAAATGAATTTACGCAACAGAAGATTCTTCTAACTCGAGCATCAAGTTTTGTAAATGATAGTACTATAGTTTATGAAAGAAACGCATCTGTATCTGTTGTTGATGATATTGGAAACCTTTTCTCGTTTGAAAACACAATAGATGGGCAATATGATTCTTCAGAGGCTTTTGCTGCCGAAATTGGCAGAAGCTATAAGTTACTCATTGCAACTGATAAAGGAGAGGAATATGAATCTAAATTTGAAGCAAGTGCAGGAGAATCAACTATAGATAATCTTTATGCTGAGCGTGTAACTACGGATACTCAAATCGATGGAATAGCCATTTTTGTAGACAGTTCAAACCCATCTGGAGATGTCAATTACTATCGTTACTCCTATGAAGAAACGTACAAGATTATTGCACCAAATTGGACGTCAAGTGAATTTGAGATACTTCAAGAATATGAATTGATAAGAGATGAAAACACTGGTGAGCTTCTTGAAATTATTTATCCTGATGTTAAGTTAGTGCCAAGAATGCAAGAAGAGCAAATATGTTATAATTCAATAAAATCAAATAACATCATACTTTCTGATGGGTCATTGTTAAATGAAAGTAGAATTGATAAAAATCAGGTTCGATTTATTAATCGAAACAATCCAATTTTATCGCATCGATATAGTATTTTGGTAAAACAGTTTTTACAGTCACAAGATGCAGCCAATTTTTATAACACATTAGCTGATTTCTCTCAAAGTGAAAATCTTTTTAGCCAAATTCAACCCGGACTGATTGAAGGGAATATAAAATCTACAGCAAGTACTCAGAAAATTGTATTGGGCTATTTTGAAGTGGCTAGCGTTACTCAGAAACGTTTATTTTTTGATTATGTTGATTTTTTTCCTAATGAACCTTTACCACCATATTTTAATGACTTGAATTGTCCCAGCTTTTTTTCTCCTAGACTTTTCAACAGTTCACTTTCTCCAAGAGATGGCGGGTATGATTCATACAATTGTGGTGTTCAAACAGAATTGGTTGATCATTTGAAAGCTGAAGCAGTTGAGTTTTATTTAGTGAATACAGATCCACCAGATTATTGTGAGGGACCCTATTTGGTAACCCAAAGAGCCTGTGGCGATTGTACTGTTTTAGGATCTAATGTAAAACCTGAATTTTGGATTGAATGATTAAAAATGTATTTAAAATATTTATTCTTTTTAGTACACTGAGCTCATGTGTAGAAGCATTAGACGTGAATTTTGGCGGCGAAAATGAATTGCCTAACATTTTAATTGTTGAAGCCACTATTACCGATGAATTAAAGTTTCATGAAATTCGTTTAAGTAGGGTAGACTCTTTAACCGATTTGGGTGTTGATCGTGTAATCAACCCTTTTGGTATTGGTGTTGAGGCTGATTCTTTAGACCTTGATTTAGTACCTCATGAAGAAAATGCACAAGTCCGTATTCTAGTTTCAGATGGTAGTGAAATTCAGTTTATTGAAGGTGCACCCGGTAGTTATATTGCTGCGCAGCAATTTCAAGCTGAACAAGGTTTGACCTATGAACTGGCAGTAACTACGGCCGACAATCGCAGTTTTAACTCTGCTGCTATGAGTATTGAAGGCACGTCAACTATTGCGAATATTTATGCTGAAAAAATACAGTTGTCAGATGGTGGAGAAGGGGTTGAAATTTTTATTGATAACAACCCAATAAATGGCGCTACAGGTAATTTAAGGTTTACCTATGATGAGACCTACAAAATTATAGCACCAAATTGGAACCCGAATGAATTTGTGTTGACCAATTACAACCCCTGTGCTTTACCCGAAGTAACCTATGATTTAGAAATTCGTCCGCGAACTGAAGAGGCGCAAGTGTGCTTTTCAACGGTACCTTCGCCGAATGTAATACTCAATGATAATAATTTGAATGATGATGGTTCTTTGAACAGATTTTCGATTCAAGTTTTAGGGCAAAATAATTTTAAAATATCACACCGTTATAGTATTGAAGTTCAACAGTTGGTTACCAGTGCGCAATCATATGGTTTTTATGAGAAATTAAATAATTTTAGCCAAAATGGCAGCGTGTTTTCTCAAATTCAACCGGGTTTTTTAGAAGGAAATATAACGTCAACAGAAGGGGTGCCTTGTGCTGTAATTGGGTTCTTTGATGTGGCATCGGTATCAAAAAAACGCTTGTTTTTCAATTTCACTGATTTTTTTCCTGATGCACCTTTACCTGATTATCCTATAAATTGCGTTGTATCATCATCACCTGAATCACATGTCTCATATTGTTCGGCAGGCCCAACTTTTAATGATTGCCCTACATCAGTTATAGAAAGAGTTAATATAAATAACATTACCTACACAGGCGAAAATTCTGAAAATTTAGGTGCATGCCCGGGGCCTCATGCCATTGTGCCGATAGTTTGTGGCGATTGTAGAATTTTAGGCAGTAACGTTAAACCTGAATTTTGGATAGAAGAATAAACACTTATGAAAAATAAAATTTTTTTAATCTTAGTTTTTATACTCCAAGTAAGTTTGGGGTGGTCGCAGTATGTAATAGAGGCTAATGAAGAATTATTACCCTTAGAAAAGGTGCCCCAAGAAAAGGTTTATCTAGCGCATACGGGGCCCATGGTTTTTTCTGGCGAATACGTCTACTATAGTTTTTATTGCTTTAATGCGCAAACCAACCGAAGAAGTAACATCAGTACAATGGGTTATGTAGCATTAGTTAATGAAGATAAGAAATACGTTTTTGAGCAAAAAGTAAGATTAGATAAGGGGCTGGGGCAGGGCGATTTTTTTGTTACCACTGACATACCATCAGGTAATTACAAATTGTTAGGGTATACCCAATGGATGAAAAATAACGGACTCTCACAAGTGTTTCAAGAGAATATAACGGTTATAAACCCCTATCAGGTAGACCAGAGTGCTTTACTTGCTTCAACAAGTCAAGATGAACCAATAGCTGAAGTAATAGATGATGAAGCGTCAAATACAGTAAATACACCGCTACAGATTGAATTTGAAGAAAAAGAATACATCCAAAGAGAAAAATTAAAACTGTCTTTAGTCAATTATAAAGGTAATTTGGGTAAGGGTACCTATTCAATACGGGTTCAGAAAAAAGAAGAAATACCTCACGTTGGGGCAATGAACGCTGAGGCCTTTGCTGAAAGGTATAGAAATGCAGCACAAAAAATAAATAAACGAAAAGGCGATAGTCTGTTTCTACCCGAACAACGTGGTGAATTATTATTTGGTACGGTCACTAAAAAAGGGAGTGATGAGCGTATTTCTGATATGCCAGTGGTTATTTCTTTTCCGGGTAAAGCGTTTATTTTGAAATATGCCAATACTGATGCCTTTGGTAATTTTTATGCGTACATGAAGAAACCCTACAACACAACTGAACCCATATTTCAAATTGACGACGAAAGCGAAGCCTATCAGATAGCATTAAAAAAGAAGCGAAAGCTTGATATCTCAGAACTAAAATTTGGCAACTTTAGACTTGATAAGGCTATGCAATCGCTTATTGAAAAAAGAAGTGTTTACAATCAAATTGAGAATCAATTTTTTCAACTAAAGCCTGATTCCATTTTATTGAGTGACCCTGTAGACCCGTTTGATGGGGGTATACCCAAGGTGGTGCACCTTGATGACTATACTCGTTTTTCAACCTTTGAAGAAACCATGGTCGAAATTTTAGAGTACGCAGGGTATCGTGTCAATCCTGGGGGTAATGACTATGTGCGTTTGCTGCAAGATTTTGAAAAAGCCAATGAACAGTATAATGATTTTTCGGCCTTAGTATTAATTGATGGGGTATATATTCCAAATCATGAGGCTATCAAGGGTTACAATTCAAAAAAAATTAAATCAATACAGTTAATTCAAGATCAATTTCAACTCGCGAACAAACAGTATCAGGGTATTTTGGCTGCTCAAACCTTTGATGAAGATTATGCACTTGAGCACAGCCATAAAAATATTCTAAAAGCAAGAATTGATTTGCCCGTTGCGAAAAAAAATTATTTTGAACAGCGGTATGCCAATGGTTCAGATAGTTATCAACGTGTGCCCGATTATAGAACCATTTTGTTTTGGAAACCCCTAGTTACCATTGATGAATTGAATAGAATAGAATTTGAACTTTTTACTTCGGATGTGAAAGGCACCTATGAAATTATTCTAGATGGTTTCACCACCTATGGCAAACCCATTTCTTTAACGGAAACCTTTGTTGTTAATTAAATAGATACTTTTTCAAAGTTATTAGAATGGTCTTTTTTTAAAGAAAACCAGCGTCTTTGGCTCTTTGTATAAGTGCAAGAACACTTTTGTTTTCAACACCTAATTTTTCACGTAATAGTCTTTTTCGTTTTTCAACTTTAGATAATGACCAAGGTAGGTAATTCGGAATATTTTTTGAGGGCATACCTGTTGAAAGCAAATACAGCATCTTTCTATCTTCGGCATCTAGTATATAATCTTTAGAAAATTGATTCCTGATCAGTTTTGCAAAAGTCTTACTATAAAATGGTTCTGAGTTTAATACCGTTTTTATGGCTTCAATTAAAGTAAGTTCATCTAAATCATTTTTAATAAGAATCGCTTCAGGATTCAAATTTTTAAAAATATTATGCAACCGATGATTATCAATAAGGGCGGTTTGTACTAATATTTTAATATTGGGATTTATTTTTTGGACAAATAAACCTAAGTCCTCTCCTGAATATATTTTATTTTTTTCTGATGCAGGCATCAATATATCCAGAAGCAAGAGGTTAAATTTTATTTCTGATGATTTTTTACCCTTCAATTTTTCATAAGCCTCGGCAATAGAGTGTGCTTCTTCAATATGTATTTTAGGTAATAGTTTTTTTTGGCATGCATTTTTTATAATGATATTATAACTATGACATGTCAACGGGTGGTCATCTACAATGAGCAAATTTATCATGCGCATACAATAATTTAGTGTGAGTGTTTAAGACGTCAATCTTTTTTTTTCATAAATGATCTCGCATCAAAAATTAGTTTTTGATAAATAAGTTGATAATCTTCATGAGGTATAAATAAGAAGTTTTTATACCGGTTTAAATTTTCTTTAAAGTTTGCTGCATGTTCAAGGTTCAATTTTTCATAACTACAAACTAAATAATCAATACTTGGTGATTTATTGAATAGATAGTCAATAGACTTTGAATAATTAGAAATGCTTTCTACTGTTCCGAAGAGCACGCAAATATTATTATTATTCATATAAAAATGTAAGAAAAAACGTACAAAAAGTATATTTATTGTAAACTAAATCGCCTATTGTTAATATATTATAATGCAATTAGCAGAAAAATCAACTTTACATTTCTGCATGGGGACGTAGATGTTAAAATTAAATCTTCATTATGATTTTAGTTGTGCGTAAAACTGTACAATAGATACAGTTTTATGTTTAGTTTGCATTATTAGAATCTGCTGAATTAATAATTTTCGTTTTTATTTAAGCTTGTACAACATTCAGTTCAAGAGGTATTTGTCAGTAATTGGCTGGATTCTTTTAAAATTATTGAAATTGCGTTCGTTTTTAGTTGACTAGTTTGTTCATCTTTACTTACATTTAGATAAATTTTTTCGTACATGTTGACTAAAGTATTTGGTAGTGCCGTTTTCGGCATTGAGGCTACTACCATAACCGTTGAAGTAAATGTTGATAAAGGAGTAGGGTATCATTTAGTGGGTTTGCCTGATAATGCCATTAAAGAAAGTAACTACCGTATTGCAGCTGCTTTATTGAATAATGGGTATAAAATTCCAGGTAAAAAAATCACATTAAATCTTGCGCCAGCTGATTTACGTAAAGAAGGATCTGCCTATGATTTAACTTTGGCTATTGGCATATTAACCGCTTCAGGGCAAATTCAATCTGAAAATATTGAAAAATATATTATCATGGGCGAGTTATCGCTTGACGGTAGTCTGCATCCTATTAAAGGTGCTTTGCCCATTGCTATAAAAGCAAAAGAAGAAGGTTTTGAAGGCTTTATACTTCCTGAAGAAAATGCAAAAGAGGCAGGTATCGTGTCAGATTTAAAAGTTTATGGCGTCAACAATATTAGTGAGGTTATTGATTTCTTTGATAAAGGAACACCCTTAACACAAACCATAGTTGATACAAAAGCTGAATTCAATAAAAGTCTTGATTTTCCGGAGTTTGATTTTTCAGATGTTCGAGGGCAAGAAAGTATAAAACGTTGTATGGAAATTGCAGCAGCAGGTGGCCATAATATTATTTTAATTGGTCCGCCGGGTTCAGGTAAGACTATGTTGGCCAAAAGACTTCCTTCAATTTTACCGCCCATGACTTTACACGAGGCGCTAGAAACCACCAAAATTCATAGTGTAGTGGGTAAGGTTAAAAACACGGGCTTGATGAGTCAACGACCTTTTCGTTCGCCGCACCATACTATTTCTGATGTGGCTCTGGTGGGTGGTGGTGCATACCCGCAACCCGGAGAAATTTCTTTATCGCATAACGGAGTATTATTCTTAGATGAGCTACCAGAATTTAAAAGAGGCGTGCTAGAAGTGATGCGCCAGCCTTTAGAAGATAGAGAAGTCACTATTTCAAGAGCACGCTTTACAGTTACCTACCCGAGTAGTTTTATGTTAGTTGCCAGTATGAACCCGAGTCCGGGTGGGTATTTCAATGACCCAGACGCACCGGTCACTTCTTCGCCTGCAGAAATGCAGCGTTATTTGAGTAAAATATCCGGACCGCTTTTAGACCGTATCGATATTCATATTGAAGTGACACCAGTGCCCTTTGAAAAGTTGTCTGATGATCGTAAAGGCGAAAAAAGTATAGAAATTAGAAAAAGAGTGACTCAAGCCAGAGAACTTCAAACCGAGCGTTTTGAAGGTTTAGATAATGTGCATTATAATGCGCAAATGAATACCAAACAAATTAGAGAATATTGCAAACTTGATGAGGCCTCTAAAGAAATGCTTAAAAACGCTATGGAACGCTTAAATCTTTCAGCCCGTGCATATGACCGTATTTTAAAGGTTTCACGAACAATCGCAGATTTAGAAAATTCTACTGAAGTCAATGGCAATCACATAGGTGAGGCTATACAATACCGTAGTTTAGATCGTGAAGGCTGGTTGGGGTAAATAGCGCTTATTTTTTAGGAGTTAATTCTAAGGCTGTATATAATTTCACTAAAGAAGCACCTAATTTAGGGTAATTTAATTCTTGTTTTACTTCAAAATGTTTCTTCAAGGTAGGAATTATAAAATCACGGCTATCGCCAAAATCTTCTTTGGCGTTTACGCCCGTCATTATTTTTAACCCAAAATCGACTAGGGCAGATTTACTAGGTGTTACAATAAAAAAGCGCCCATTTTTCTTAAGCACTCTTTTTACCTCTTTACAAACTTGATCTAAATCATCAACAAATTCTAAAGAGCTAACAGCCACAGCAAAATCAATAGAATTGTCTTTCCAAATCAATTTTTCTGCTCCTCCTTTATGAAGTTCTGCATCAACATCTATCTCACTCAGTTTTTTCTTTACCTCATCATATTTATCATGAATATCAATACCATAAAGGTTTTCAGCATATTTAGATAATTCAGGTAAAAATACGCCGCTGCCATATCCTATTTCAAGAAGGCTATCGCCATACTTACCTTTCAATAGTTTGGTAATTAATCGAAAACGAGCAAATGAGATGGTGCCAAGTAAAGGACGGTAATTCCAGTCAGCATGATCAACATCACCTGTTTTAATCAAAGACTTTTTAGGAATTAAATTAATTTTGTTAGTCATAATTATCTATAATTTTAATATGATAATTGACTTGGGGACTAAACAAAAACAAAGTAGGGCAGACAATATAGGAAATTTTAAACAAATTGAATCTCTAAAAGATTATAATTTAATGGGCACAAAAAAACCAGATAGTACTATGGCACAAGTACTATCTGGAAAAATCTAAAATACAAGTTCTACTTTAACAGAAGCGAACTCAATTTAATGCCCCAGAAAACAAATCAATTATCAATACAAAATTTTAATCTACAATGTTCTTTATGACAAATACGTCTTTAATAAAAACGGATGAGCACTTCATGTCAATTGAATATTTATATGAACTACCTAAAAATTAGAAGAACTACAAAAACTTCGATAATCATACCATTTTATACTTTAAAAAGAGTTTTGTTATTTACGTTTAATCTGATGAAATACGCTTTTAATAAACACTTATGAATTTTCTAACTCAGCCAATTTCAATAGTGCTTCAGATTTTGAATTCACGTTTAACTTCAGATATATATTTTGAATATGAAAATTAATTGCACTAGATGTTACATACAGCTTTTCGGCAATGTACTTATAGGTTGCTCCTTGTTGTAAAAAATCAATTACTTGATTTTCACGCTCAGAGAATAGTGGGAATGATTTTCTTTTAAACATGCTGACCACTTGTTGCGCAACATCATTACTTATAAAGGCACCCTGACAGCGTATTGAATGCAATGCATTGTAAAGTGTTCTTTGGCTAACAGGTTTGGTTATGTACCCAACTGCACCAGATCTAAAAGATTTTTTAATAAGTTCAATATCTTTAGATACACTGAGTACAATTATTTTGGTTTTGTTGTTCATGAGTTTCAACTTTTGAATCACAGCTATTTCATGGGTGCTACTTTCTAAAATTTCAATAAAAATAATGTCAGGTTGCAAAATGTCTAACTTCTTCATGGCTTCTTTACTTTTGGTAAAGAGACCCGCAAGCGTAACATCTAAATAGCTTTCAAAAAATAAGTCATAGTCTGTATGTAGGTGTTGGTCATTGTCAATGACAATGACTTTAGGGGTGTGTAGATTCATTGCTAGATTAGTTAGCGATTCATCCCAATACCCGATTAAGAGTATTGGGAGTTCACGCATGATTTGGGTTAAGTAAATAGCACACGTAGGTCGTGCGTTTGAGTGAGTGTTAGCGTTCACCCTGTTTTCATGCTATTTGCATACTTTTAAAGAAATTGTTTGTTTGCCGTTTAAGCATTTCAATTCTTAAAAATCTAATGCAATGCATAAGAAATCAGGTTCATTCAAAAAGTAATTGACTGAGTGGTTAAAAACCCTTTTGTAAATAAAAATCTAGAATTTTTTCTTGACCAGATTTAAAATTGGTCGTTTTAGCACTATTGTTTGCGTACTTTTCTTGTAGGTTAAATAAAAGTTTCATAGAGTAGGGATTTGAGACAATAATTAATTAAAGTGGAAAACTATAAAAAATATGTGTACCCAAGATTATGTGATTGATTTTTTCGTTCAACTACACCTAAATGTTAAAATTTCGTGCAGTTAATCCCAATTTACGCCAGCTCATATTGTCTCAAATCCCGTTAAGAAAGAACTGGCGTAAGCATTGGGGTTTATTTTTTTTGCATGAATTGGTTTAGATTAGTCATCAATGAACATATTTTGTACAATGGCGGTACTTTGGTCAACTTGCATGATCCATTTTTCATCTTTGTATTGCCCTTCAAGATTTGTCACATAAGCTGATTCAGCATCTTCTTTAAAATTATAATCGGCCAGGTAAACATAATAGAGACCATTAGCCTTATTGTAGAATTGCTGCGGGTCAAGACCTTGTTCTTTTAATTCATTCATAAAGGACTTTAAATATTTTTTGGTTTTGAACACATTAGCGATTACATAATAGCCTGATTTTACACCTACCATATCTGAACTACCCAACAAGCTTAGCGGTAAATCATTGTAGGGTTTTGATTGTGCAATTCCGGTAGACTTAACTTCTTTATTGCTGTTTGCTTGTGAAGCCAATTGCGTATTCGCTTTATTAGACACAGTGCCTGCGCGCTCTTTAAGATTAGTTTTGATCTCATTTTTTACCGTTCGCATCATGATTTCAAAGCGTTTTTCAAATTGTTTGGTACGTTCAGTTTCAATTGAATCTTGACGTAGTATTAATTCATCAAGAATGAGTCGGTTTTCTTCTGCAATTGTTTTTACATCATTTGTATTGGTAAATTTCATAGGATTTACATACGGATGTTTTTTTCTTTGCTCTAAATTCTTCAACGCTAGTTTATGAGCTTTTTCTTGCTCTTTCTTTTCAGCTAAAAGCATATTTATTTGTTCTTCATAATTTCTTACAATTCCATCTATCTTGGCATCTTGAGAGACATTATCAAAAAGACCCTGATCTGAATCGTTTTTATAGGTATAGGCAAGTGAAACTTCGTGATTCCATCCTAAATCAGCATTCTGATTTAAAATATCTTTTTCTAAGACATACCCTAATGATAATCTTTGATTGAGATTAAAACCAACCCCCATTGACATTCCGTAGTTATTATTATAAGTGGTTTGTACCCAGCCGTACTTTGGCATTTCTAAAATCATTGATCCAGTATAATTTAGGCTACCATCACTATTTTGACCTATTTGGGTTAAGGGCAAAAGGCGAGCATTTTCAAATAATCCGCCTGAAGCCTCAAAATGATGACTGTATTGCAAAAAGGCGGTAACACTTTCTTTATTGAAGTTTGATTCAATTGAATTTGTGGTTTGATTGTATTTTAATAAGTCATGTGCATATAATCCAAAATCAAAATTACCTAAGCTTAGAGTGATTGCTGGTTGAATTACAATTTTGCTTTCTTTTTTGGCTTGTGACAGTTGAGAGTCTTCAGTTAAAACAAGGGCTTTACTTTTATCTAACCCTTCATTAAAATATGAAATATTAGCGCCAAAAGTTAGTTTACTTTTTTCGCCTAATTGTACCGCTTTAGCCAAATTTGCATTGAAGCCAAATTGTTGAATAACCCCTGACCACTGACTATAAAGACCAATACCCATTGCAGTGTTTTTATTGAGTTTGGTGCTAAAGCCTAAATAATAATTTTGTCGGTTATCATCAAAAGTGGCGTATTGGTTTCGATGAAGAATGTTTAAATAAGATTTGTTCTCACGAACTAATGAAAATGTTGGGTTAAATAGATACCGGTTGAAAAGTAATTGATTGTGATAGGTATTTTCAATGGTAACTGAGGTATTCATTTCTTGTGAATACATGAATTTCAAACCAAAAATAAAGTATAGGACAACAGCTGCAAGGGCCATTTTTATAATAGGTTTCATAATTTGGGATTTTTTGTAAATGAGACAATATTAGGTTTTAAAAAGCCGCTTATTCATCTTCAAAAGTGGTTGATGTATAATTCACTTGTTCTTTGTTGTTTAAAGAAGTTAATAAATCATACTCACGTTCTAATTTCTTTTTTGGGATGGCATAAGAGAAGGCAACTTTTTGAATTTTGTTTAATTGGTTGCCACGGTTTGACATCACGTATCCGAATCCTTTATCTCTTACTAAACTGATGGCAAATTCATCAGCTTGACTATTTATTTTCTTGCCTAAATTGGCTGCAACAGTAACTCTATTTTGATTTATTTCAGACATGAATACATCTAAGCCGCCATATCCTTTTCTGCCATTAGAGGCAAAAAACAAAGCACCTTTAGGTGTTATGGTGGGGTAGAGGTCATTTTTCTTTGTATTAACTTTATGACCCAAGTTTTTGGCAATACCCATGCTACCGTTAGACTTAACATCAGCAGCATAAATATCATAGTTACCAAAGGTTCCTTTCATATTTGATGCAAAATATAACCTAGTTCCATCTTCCGAAATTGAGGGGTGCATCGCTGATGCATATTTAGGACAAAGATTTAGTTCTTGAATATTTTTCCATTGACCGTTGATTTTTTCAGCTTTATATATTTTGTGAACCACCTCTTTTTTTGAAAAAACACCTTGTAAGGGCTTCAAGGCTATAGGAGCACTAAAGTACGCTGTCTGTCCGTCTTTAGTGAGTGAAATAGGAGCGTCATACTGATTTTCTTCTAATCGTTCAAGGGTTTCAGTATTCGCATTTGAAAGTAAGGCTTCACGCATGAATTGCCTGCTATCTTGATTGAAATCTAAGGGTAAAAATTTGCTTGTTTTTACAACTTCATGATATTCATCTTTGTTTTTTTTCTTTATGTAGTCTGATTTGATTGATTCGGTCCAATCTATTAAAGCCTTAGCAGTATTGCGTTTACCATTGGTGCTATTCATAGCATATTGGTACCTTTTTTGATAATTGGCAGAGAGCGAATTTGAGATACTTACTTCTTTCAATTTGTCATACCAAAAAATTGCTGATTCATAATTTTTCGCCAAGAAGTTGGCATTACCAAGGTCTTCAAAAATTTCTTTGTCAGATTGACCAAGCTCTGAGAGTTTTAAATAATTATCTAGTCTTTTGTTTGCTTCTTTAGAGGTTTTGGTTTTAGAGGTTTTTGATTGCTGAGCTTGTGTGGTGTTCAGAATCAGAAAGAAAGTTGCATAGGTTAAGATCTTGTAATTGGTCAAATTTTTCATGGGGATCATATTTGAATTAATACAATCCAAAGATCAAAAAATAGTTTCAATCAAAGCCTAGTAAAAATTCATAGGTTTTCGATAAACTCCCCGTTAAATATGTTAAAATGCACTTAAAATAAGCCTTTTTGAAGGTGGTGGGCTTTTTTAAAAACTAGAAGTTGGGTAAAAGTGGCTCTTGAAAGCCATCAGATTTTCTTTAGTTTTCTACTTTTATAGTAACCGCTTCACAACTTTTTAAATCTGAATTCAAAATGATGTTTTTAGAAGAACTTCCGTCAGAAATTTCTATAGAAACTGTGTTTGGTGGCGATGTTCCTAGGTTGTGAGCGTAAAGAAATAAATCATTCTTTTTTGATTTATCTAATTGAATAGAAAATTTCTTTTTCTGATAGGTTAATGCGTATTTCGAAACAATAGCTTCTCCGTTCAAGTAAATTGAAACAATATCGCCATCAACTCTACCGTGATCCCACAACATAATATGAATATCTTTATTTGAAACGATAAGTTCATCAACGTAATTGATTTTTCTACCATCAAAACTATCGCGAAGACCCGGTGTTGTCGAACTTGCTTCTGAAGGTGTATTTTGGATACTTACGTTTTGCAACTGGGTATTTCTAGGAGTATCTTTTTTAATGGTAAAAAGAGGAGTAGCATATTTAGCTACGCTTAATTTGTTTACAGGAAATAATTCAATGGCGATGACGCGGTAATTATTGCCAGCGGCTAAAGAACGTTTTAGATCGATATTCTTAACAAACTTCTTGTTTTTAAAAATACCGAGTTCTTGCACCACCAGTTCATCTTGAAATAAATAAAATTGTAGTGTTTTGTCTTCAGGAATGTTTACCGTGTTCCAGGCAAGTTCTGCTCCGCTTGAAATAACCCAAACTGTAGCACTATTTGGAGACGTAATTTTTATAGATGATTTTTCATCTGATTGAGAGAATCCTTTACCCATTCCAAAAATAGGAAGCATGAATAATACGCCTAAAGAGAATAGTCTAACCAATGAATATAACATGTGTAATCTTCTAAAAATTACACTTTAAACGTTGAAAAAATATACATATTGTAGATTAGATCAAAAGCGAATACTTCTATAATAGAGGATAAACTAAAGATGCGTGTTTTTAAATTTGATATTCCTCATTATTATGATCATGATTTTCCTCTGGTAAAAAGACATCCTTTAAGATGTAAGATCCAATAAGAGTAATCCCTAGAGATAACATATGAATGGCATAATCCCATTCTAAAAATCGCATAATACTACCAGAAATAACAACTAGAGTGCCAATGATTAAAATACCATTCCAGATAATTTGGCTCAGTGAGTTTTTTGCATTGCGATCATCATCTAAAAAGTAGGCTGTGCCTTCTAAAACAAACCAAATAACAAAAGTTGTTGCAGTAAGAATTTGAGAAAAAAGCGTGAACGGAAGATCTAAAACTTGTAATACCCCGTTTATTGACCATGATAATACTAAAACAAATTTAGTTGTATCAATAAATTTTCGCTCGGTTTTCTTTACATATCTGAACGCATATAAAGCTGAAAGAGAGGTGAAGCCAACTAGTAATATTTCTTTGGCGAAAGACCACTCTAATAGTTTCGAAATAATTCCGAATAAAATTACAATCAGAGAAAATCTAATGGGTAATTTCAATACTTTTTTGCTAGTATTCATATGAACTTTCTTTAAGCGTTAAATAACTTTTATAAACGTTCTCAATCCTTCCATTATGCCAATAATATTGTGCACGGTTTCATCTAAATAATGTTTGATTAAAAAATGCGGAATGCGAATAGTGGTAAAACCGTTTTTGAAAGAATGCATTGCTTCTTCAAGATCATTGATGGCTTGCTCATGTGTTAACATGTGATATTCGCAATCAATTTCAATGTTTAACTTTACGCGCGAAATAGCGATATCTACTGACTTTTTACCGTCCCACCATTCTAACATGGCTTGCACACCTTGTTCTTTTAATCCATAATATAATTGGATCGCTTCAAGGGGGGTTCCGTTTTGTTCATTCAATCTTTCCATTCGTTCTCGATGGTGTTGGCAAAGCTCAACACCCAAAGAATCAACAGAATTCTTGTGGTCGAGATAACTCAGTTTTACGTTACATTCTAAACAGTTCATTAAAGAGGCAATTTGGGTTGGGAAAATAATAACCACACCATTTTTGAATTATTATATATTCTCGATGTATGGTACCCCACTTTTAGACGAACTGCAAAGTTTTAGATGAAATGCACTTTTTTTGCATTTCATCGATTGAAATATTTACATGGTTTTGTTTCGATTACCAGATAACATTTTATCTTTAATTTTCTTACCAACTTAATTATGTTCAAAAAAATTGGTCCAGGTGTTTTAGTTGCGGCGGCTTTTATTGGTCCGGGTACCGTTACCGCTTGTAGTTTAGCAGGTGTTAAATTTGGGTATGCATTGCTATGGGCAATGTTATTATCTATTATCGCCACCATTGTCTTACAAGAAATGTCTGCGCGTTTAGGTATTGTTACCCAAAAGGGCTTGGCAGAGGTTATAAAAGAAGAGCTAAAAACAAAATGGATTCGTAACCTACTGATAGGAATCATTCTTGCTGCGATTATTGTAGGTAACGCAGCATACGAGGCCGGCAATATTGGTGGGGCAACCTTAGGCCTAGAAGCCTTGTTCGGAACTGAATACTTAAAACTGTACCCTTTTGTGATAGGTTTCTTTGCTTTTATACTTTTATATATAGGTAATTATAAAATACTTGAAAAGGTATTTGTAAGCCTTGTAATCATTATGAGTATATCATTTGTAGTAACCGCTATAATTACCAAGCCAGATTTAGTAGCGATTTTTAAAGGCTTATTTATTCCTTCAGTACCAAAAGATGGCATATTGACAATTATAGCTTTGGTGGGTACAACAGTTGTGCCTTATAACTTGTTTTTACATGCTTCGTTAGTAAGTGAAAAATGGAAATCTGATAAAGACCTAAAGACAGCAAAACGCGATAGCTTTATTTCAATTGCGCTGGGCGGCATGGTTTCAATGGCTATCATTATTGCGGCAACAACTATTAAAGGCAATGACATTAATAATGTGATTGAAATGGCACAAGGTTTAGAACCTTTATATGGTAAAGCAGCTAAATATTTTATTGGAATAGGCCTTTTCGCAGCCGGTGTAACATCAGCAATTACGGCACCCTTGGCAGCAGCCTATGTGGCGAATAGTATTTTTGGATGGAAGGCTAACATGAAAGACATTAGATTTAAATCAGTATGGATTTTCATTTTAGCAATTGGCATTACCTTCATGTCTCTAGGATATAAACCCATTGAAATTATAAAATTCGCTCAAATTGCTAACGGACTCCTTTTACCCGTCATTGCTATTTTTTTACTGTGGGTGGTTAATAAATCTTCAGTAATGAGAGAATTCAAAAACTCGAAACTGCAAAATTCTATCGGAATCATCATTATTATATTGACCCTGATATTAGGCGCTAAAAGTATCTATAAAGTGTTCGAAACTTTTTAAATGAATGTAAAGTATATCGATATTAATTGTGATGTAGGTGAAGGCATTGGTAATGATGAAATCATTCTTCCAATGATTTCATCATGTAATATTGCAACTGGTGGTCATGCAGGTACGGCTGAGTCGATGAGAAAGGTAATTCAGCTGGCGAAAGCAAATACGGTTAAAATAGGAGCGCATCCTTCGTATCCAGATAAAGAAAATTTTGGCAGAAAATCTATTGCTCTTAGTGCTCAAGAACTTATCGAGACTGTAAAAAGTCAATTAATCGAGTTCGAAAATATTCTAGATCAAGAAAATGCGGTGCTACATCATATTAAACCACACGGAGCCTTATATAATGATATTGCAAAAAATAAAGATTTAGCCAAGATCTTTTTAAAAGCAATTGAAACTTATAAAGAACAACTATTTTTATATGTTCCTTTTAACTCAGAAATAGAACAGCTTGCACAACAAGAGGGTTATAATATAAAACACGAAGCTTTTGGCGATAGAAATTATAATGCTGATGGTTCTTTGGTTTCTAGAAAATTAGAAGATGCCGTAATTTCTGAACCAGAGAATGTTCTAAAGCATATTGTGAGTATGGCAAATCATGAAAAAATTGTTTTGACCAATGGTCAAACCTTGGCAGTAAAAGCTGATACCTTTTGCATTCATGGCGATACGCCATCAGCCTATGAAATATTGAGGTATCTTGCAGCCCAATTACCTGAATTTAATATTATGATTGAAACCTAAGTATGTTCGCCATAACCATAAAACCTTTCGGGCTTCACGCTATATTAATTGAATGGCCACAACATGTCAAAGAAGAAATTCTTGATGATTTGCTTGCTTTTGAAGCGCATTTGAAAAACAATTGTCTTGATGTTAATTTGTGGGAGCTAGTGCCCTCATACAACTCAATTACCTTAATAAATAGGCATGAACACGTTCATTATGAGCAGATTAGTATAGCGTTGAAAAAGTGGTATAAATCAAAAAATACTCAAGTAAAAACCCAAAAATACTTATGGCGTTTACCTGTTTGTTATGATGAAGAATTTGGCATTGATCTTCAAGAAGTAGCGAATAAATTAAGTAAAACTCCTGGTCAAATAATTGAAGAACACACTGCAAATACCTTAACGGTTTATGGTATTGGCTTTCTTCCAGGCTTTATGTACTTAGGTGGTTTGTCGCCAACTTTGAAAGTGCCAAGAAGATCCTCACCAAGATTAAATGTTAGCAAAGGCTCTGTTGGAATTGCAGGAGAGCAAACCGGAATCTACCCCCAGACATCGCCAGGTGGCTGGAATATTATTGGTAGGTGTAGCGTTGATCTTTTTAATCCCAAAGAAGAGAATCCTTGTTTTGTCAAAGTAGGCGATAAGGTGCAGTTTTACCCAATTACAAGAGATGAATATAAGTTGCATAAAATAGAAGCTGAGGTAGGTATTTACAAACACGAAAAATCAGATTGGAATGCTTAAACTTTTAAAATCTGGCTTTTTCACTACCATTCAAGATGGGGGTCGTTTTGGCTTTTTAAGACAAGGGGTTCCTGTTAGTGGTTTTATGGATGCTGCAACGGCAATTAAATTGAACAAACTATTAGAGAACGAGCCGCATACCAACCAGTTAGAAATTACCATGACAGGGCCAACAGCAGTTTTTGAAACGCCCAGTTTTATTTGTGTGGGTGGTGCTGAAATGTTTGTTACATTGAATAATGAGCCTATTGAAAACTTCAAAGTTTACCGCGTAAATGCTGGAGATATATTTTCTTACGGAAAATTAGAAAAAGGCTTTCGCAGCTATTTAGCCATTAAAGGCGGATTTAAAACAGAAAGCGTTTTAGGAAGTACATCATTTTATAACCCGATAACCTCAAAGAGAGCATTGAAAGATTTAGATGAACTTGATTATGAACGTAATGATTTGTTTGAACCCAAAGATTTGAGCTACAAGAAAAACTCAAGTTTAAATGAACATGTGCTTGATGTCTATCAAGGTCCTGAATATAATCAACTCAATGAAAATCAACTTGAAAGCTTGTTTCATCAAGATTTTAAAGTCGCCAAAGAAAATAATAGAATGGCATATCAATTAGAAGAAACAATTGAGGGTCACGAAATTTCAATGCTTACTTCTGCTACCTTACCCGGAACGGTGCAATTGACCCCCTCAGGTAAATTGATTATTCTCATGAAAGATGGTCAAACAACGGGCGGATATCCTAGAATTTTACAATTATCTGACCAAGCAATTTCGGCACTATCACAAAAGAAATCTAGAGATATTTTGAATTTCAAACTTTTATCAAACTTAAGTATTGAAGTTTAAAAAATAATAATTAATATTGCCTTAATGAAGAACGCAAAAATCGTAGTCAATGAAATTATTATTCCTAATAAGGAATGATATAGATTTTCATTGAATAGAAAAACCTGTATCAGATATATTTGATACAGGTTTTTTTTGTAAAAAAATCAAATTATTAGATCTTATAATGCAGAGAACACCTCCAATGAATATGATAAATTAATACATCTATATATTTGATAATCAGACCTTTAAATTAAAATTTTTATAATTGAATTTAGACAACAATTGAGTAATTGACTTAATCTAATTCAGAAAGCCAATATATTTGATAAGAGAAGCTTTGAATAGGTAAAATTAACACCCTTTATGGAATTGAATAAACACAGTAAAAATGTAACCCAAGACCCAACGCAACCCGCTGCGCAGGCAATGTTATATGCCATCGGATTAACCGAGGAGGATTTGAAAAAACCTTTGATTGGTATTGGTAGTACAGGTTATGAAGGCAACCCTTGCAACATGCACTTGAATGATTTGGCGCAAGAAGTCAAAAAGGGCGTGAATGAAAGCGGAAATGTAGGCCTGGTTTTTAACACCATAGGTGTTAGTGATGGTATTTCAATGGGTACCTATGGCATGCGATACTCTTTGCCTTCTCGTGATATTATTGCTGATTCTATGGAAACCGTAGTGCAGGCCATGAATTATGATGGTTTAGTTACTGTTGTGGGTTGTGATAAAAATATGCCAGGGGCTTTAATGGCGATGATTCGTTTGAATCGACCTTCAGTATTGGTGTATGGAGGTACTATAGCTTCCGGATGTTTTAAAGATAAAAAACTTGATGTTGTTTCAGCTTTTGAAGCATGGGGTCAGAAAGTAGCTGGCACTATGAATGAGGCTGATTATAAAGGCGTTATTCAAAATGCTTGTCCCGGTGCTGGTGCTTGCGGCGGAATGTATACAGCAAACACCATGGCTTCTGCAATTGAGGCTTTAGGTATGGCTATGCCGTTTAATTCTTCAAATCCTGCAATTGGAAAAGAAAAACAGAATGATGCGATTGAATCGGGTAGAGCACTTCGTAACCTTTTAGAAAAAGATATTAAACCAAGTGATATCATTAGTAGAAAGTCTTTAGAGAATGCAGTTCGTTTGCTTACGCTGTTAGGTGGTTCAACAAATGCGGTGCTTCACTTCTTAGCTATTGCTAAAGCGGCTGAAATAGAATTTACTTTAGATGATTTTCAAAAAATTAGTGATACCACGCCCTTTTTAGCTGATTTAAAACCGAGTGGTAAATTTTTGATGGAAGATGTGCATCGCGTTGGTGGTGTGCCAGCCGTTATGAAATTTATGCTCGAGAACGGTATGCTTCATGGCGACTGTTTGACCGTTACCGGTAAAACCATTGCTGAAAATTTAGCTGAAGTACCTAGTTTGTTAAACGGACAAAAAGTAATCAGACCTTTAGATGCGCCTATTAAAGAAACAGGGCATTTAAGAATACTATACGGTAATCTTGCCGAAGAAGGAGCAGTTGCAAAAATTACTGGTAAAGAAGGATTGCATTTCTCTGGACCAGCGAAAGTGTATGATGATGAATTTCTTGCCAATGCAGGAATTGGTCGAGGAGAAGTGAAAAAAGGCGATGTGGTTGTGATTCGTTATGAGGGTCCTAAAGGAGGCCCTGGTATGCCAGAAATGTTAAAACCAACAGCAGCCATAATGGGTGCCGGTTTGGGTAATGATGTGGCGTTGATTACAGATGGTCGATTTTCTGGTGGAACCCACGGTTTTGTTGTAGGGCATGTTTGTCCTGAAGCACAAGAAGGCGGTACCATTGGTCTTTTGCAAGATGGCGATGTCATTACTATTGATGCTGAAAAAAACAGCATTTCAGTTGATTTGACTGATGAAGAGTTGGCAACACGAAAATCAGATTGGAAAGCGCCATCATTAAAAGTTAAAAAAGGCAGTTTGTACAAATACGCAAGAACCGTATCATCAGCTTCGAAAGGATGCGTGACTGATGAGTTTTAGATTAGTAAGAAATATTAATAAAATGACCCAGAAACTCCCCCTCCTTTGGAGGGGGTCGTGGGGAGGACTATGGAAACAGTAAAAGAAAGACAAACCGAAACAAAAAAAGAAACGACCATGAAAATTAGCGGAGCAGAGGCAATCATTCATTGTCTATTAGCAGAAGATGTCGATTTGGTATATGGGTATCCGGGCGGAGCGATTATGCCCGTTTACGATGAGTTTTATAAGTTTCAAGATAAATTAACACATATTTTAACCCGTCATGAACAAGGGGCAACGCATGCTGCTCAAGGCTATGCAAGAGTTTCGGGTAGAGTAGGAGTCGCTATTGCAACCTCAGGCCCAGGAGCAACAAACTTGGTTACAGGTTTGGCTGATGCGCAGATTGATTCTACGCCTATGGTTTGTATTACGGGGCAAGTACCTAGACATTTACTAGGCTCTGACGCCTTTCAAGAAACTGATATCATCGGAATTTCAACCCCTGTTACTAAGTGGAATTATCAAATTACCGAGGCTTCTGAAATTCCAGAAATCATGGCAAAAGCATTTTATATTGCAAAGTCGGGTCGTCCAGGTCCTGTTTTGATTGATATTACCAAGAATGCACAATTTGAAGAATTTGATTTTGCGTATAAAAAATGCAAAGGCGTTCGCAGTTATAACCCAATTCCAAAACCAAATGTAGGTTCTTTAGAAGCTGCTGCTGCTTTGATTAATAATGCGAAGAAACCATTTATTGTTTGGGGCCAAGGTGTTATTCTAGGTCAGGCTGAAGAAGAATTGAAAGCTATTATCGAGAAAGCGGGTATTCCTGCTGCATGGACGATTATGGGCGAATCTGCAATACCAACAAGTCATCCTTTAAATGTAGGTATGGTGGGTATGCATGGCAATTACGGTCCGAATGTATTGACCAATGAGTGTGATGTTTTGATTGCAATTGGCATGCGCTTCGATGACCGTGTTACCGGAAAATTAGATGAGTATGCAACCCAAGCTAAAGTAATTCATTTTGAAATTGATCCAGCCGAGATTAATAAGAACGTTGCCGCTGATGTTGCGGTTCTCGGAAACTCCAAAGAAACACTAGACTTGATATTGCCTATGCTCAATCACAATAAGCATGAGGCCTGGCATAATAAGTTTAAAGAAAAATATCAAATAGAATTCGATGCAGTAATCAAAAATGATATTCATCCGACGAAAGAGAAATTGACCATGGGCGAAGTCATTGAAGAAATTAACATTGCCTCAAAAAATAGAGCGGTTATTGTTACTGATGTAGGGCAACATCAAATGATAGCGTGTCGTTATGCCAAATTTGAGCAGTCAAAAAGTAATATTACTTCTGGTGGCTTAGGTACAATGGGCTTTGCCTTACCCGCAGCGATTGGGGCGAAGCAAGGCGCAATGGACCGCGAAGTGGTGGCCATTATTGGCGATGGAGGTTATCAAATGACCATTCAAGAGTTAGGCGTCATTTTTCAACACCAGATTCCGGTTAAAATAGTGGTTTTAAACAATGACCACTTGGGCATGGTACGTCAATGGCAAGAATTGTTTTTTAACAAACGTTACGCCTCAACGGTTATGGTAAATCCTGATTTTGTAAAAATAGCTGAAGGCTATCATATTGAATCAAAAAGAGTATCTGAACGTAAAGATTTAAAGGCGACCATTCAAGAAATGATTGCTTCAGATAAGCCTTATTTCTTAGAAGTTAAGGTTGAGCAAGAAGATAATGTGTTTCCGATGATTCCATCAGGAGCCTCGGTTTCAGAGGTACGATTAAAATAAAAAAGCCCCTCCTTTGGAGGGATTTAAGGAGGACATAATGAACGATTCAATACTACAAGACACGCCAGCTATTCATTTAGAATTAGTTCGTAAATCTGAAGAAATAGAATTTACAATGCCATCTGACTTGTATGTGGGCACCCTTTTAAAAACATTGGTTTCGAGCAAACCAAACGGAAGGTTTTTAGAATTGGGTACGGGTATTGGTTTGTCTTTATCTTGGATGTTGGATGGAATGAATGAAGGTTCGCAACTAATTTCTGTAGATAATGACCCTAGATTAATCACGATTGCGAAAGAGTGCTTTGGTACTGATGAAAGAGTTAGCCTTGAGTTAGCTGATGGTTCAGCATGGATTAAGAATTATAGCGGCGCTAAATTCGATCTTATTTTTGCTGATGCTTGGCCCGGTAAGTATAGCGAAATAGAAGAAATTCTAGAATTAATTACTAAAGGTGGGTTTTATGTGATTGATGATATGGCTGTGCAACCAAATTGGCCTAAAGGACATGATAAAAATGCAGAAGAATTGATTGCATATTTAGAAAAAAGAGAAGATTTTACCTTGACTAAAATGAATTGGTCAACGGGATTAATAATAGCTGTTAGAACAAAATAAGAGCAATGGAAAAACAATGGTTTACCATTTCAGTATACTCTGAAAACAATGTAGGATTACTGAATAGAATATCAGGAATATTCTTAAAGCGTCACATTAATATAGAGGGATTAAATGTCTCTAAATCAGAAATTGATGATGTGTCAAAATTTACAATAGTTGTGCATACTACTGAAAAATGGGTGCATAATATTGTAGGTCAAATTGAAAAGCAAATTGAAGTGATAAAAGCATTTTATCACACTGATGATGAAACCATTTATCAAGAATCAGCGCTCTTTAAAATTGCATCAAGCCTACTTTTTGATGAACGTCAAATACAGAATATTATAAAAGAAAGTAATTCTCAAATTGTAACCGTTTCACGTGACTTTTTTGTCTTGGCAAAGTCTGGGCGACGAAGTGAAATAAATGAAATGCATGATTTGTTAAAACCCTATGGTATTATGCAATTTGTACGTTCAGGGCGTATATCAGTTTCAAAAGAAGAAATGAAAATATCAGCAATGCTTGAAGATTTTCAAGAATAATATAACGCTTCATTGCACTAATGTTTGATTCAGTTAGCCTTAATTGCAGTTTGAACGGAATATAATATGTTTGCAAAACAATTTTTAAAATCAATACCTAATAAATAATTAATCTAAATAGATTCCCTCCTGCGAGGGAACTACAATAAATTACTAATTCATGGCAAATTACTTCAATACATTATCGCTAAGAGATCAACTATCGCAGTTGGGTAAATGTAGATTTATGGAATCGAGCGAGTTCTCTGATGGTGTATCTGCATTAAAAGGAAAAAAAATTGTAATCGTTGGTTGTGGGGCTCAAGGTCTAAACCAAGGCTTGAATATGAGAGATTCAGGTCTTGATATCTCTTACACTTTAAGGCAAGGTGCTATTACTGAAAAGCGCCAGTCTTTTTTAAATGCTAGCGAAAACGGTTTTAAAGTTGGTACTTATGAAGAATTAGTACCAACAGCAGATGTGGTTATTAATTTAACTCCAGATAAACAACATACCAATGTGGTAAGTACTGTGATGCCCTTGATGAAGAAAGGCGCAACACTCTCATATTCTCACGGTTTTAATATCGTTGAAGAAGGAATGCAAGTACGTGAAGACTTAACGGTTATCATGGTGGCACCAAAATGTCCTGGTTCTGAAGTACGTGAGGAATATAAAAGAGGATTCGGAGTTCCTACGCTTATTGCCGTACACCCAAATAATGACCCTGAAGGCAAAGGTTTAGAGCAAGCAAAAGCTTACGCTGTAGGCACTGGCGGGCATAGAGCAGGTGTTTTAATGTCTTCTTTTGTTGCAGAGGTTAAGTCTGATTTAATGGGTGAGCAAACCATTCTTTGTGGCTTATTGCAAACAGGAAGTATCCTTTGTTTTGACAAAATGGTTGAAAAAGGAATTGATGCCGCTTACGCTTCAAAATTAATACAGTACGGATGGGAAACCATTACAGAGGGCATGAAATATGGCGGAATCACTAATATGATGGATCGGCTTTCAAATCCTGCTAAAATAAAAGCGTTTGAGTTATCTGAAGAATTAAAAGATATCATGCGTCCGTTATTTCAAAAGCATATGGATGATATCATGACCGGTCATTTCTCAAAAACCATGATGGAAGATTGGGCAAATGATGATAAGAATTTATTGACTTGGAGAGCCGCTACTGGTGAAACAGCTTTTGAAAAGACTACAGCTGGTGCTATTGAAATCAGTGAGCAAGAATTTTACGATCATGGTGTATTAATGGTAGCGATGGTTAGAGCAGGAGTGGAGTTGGCTTTTGAATCAATGACAGAATCTGGTATTATTGCTGAATCTGCTTATTATGAATCATTACACGAAACTCCGTTAATTGCAAATACCATTGCAAGAAAGAAATTGTTTGAAATGAATCGTGTGATTTCTGATACCGCTGAATATGGTTGTTATTTGTTTGATCACGCTTGTAAGCCCTTATTGACAGACTTTATGAAGTCTATCGACACAGATGTCATTGGCAAGGCTTATGGAAAAGGAAACAGTGTTGACAACGCGAAATTGATTCATGTGAATAAAACACTGAGAGAGCATCCGGTTGAAATTGTAGGTGCTCGTTTAAGAGAATCAATGACTGCTATGAAGCCTATAGTATAATATTAAAATCCCTGTAATTCAGGGATTTTTTATTACCCACATACTAAACCTATATTTAAAAAGTTATGTAGACACCAAATTGAATTCAACTACCTTAAGGTAGGCTCTAGAGGTATTCAAAATTTAAAAACATTAAATTTTGAGACAAGCCTTGGAGTATTTAAAATCTCGATTATCGAGAAAAAACCAACGTAACCAATTAACTAAATGCGAAGTCCTAAGTCTGCATTAATAATTTTTTTATTGTTTAGCGCCATTGTAATCGTGGCTACTTCGTCAAAATCTACTGACAATTCTGATGGTCATCTGGCCTATGCTGAATTGAATGCACCCAGAATTCTTTCTGCTGAAGAGATAATAGCCTACAATAGTAAAAAACAAAAACTTGAAAAAGCCTTAAAAACTTATTTCAATCAGGCTCGAGCTAATGGGTATATTGTTGGCGCAGGCGTAAGCATTGTTCATGGCGATTCAATAGTTTTCGCTAACGGATTTGGTAAACGAGATCTTAAAACATTAGCAGAAGTAAACGGTAATACAGTATTTCGTTTAGGTTCACTATCAAAAGGATTCGCGGGCATATTAGCGGCCGATTTAAAATCAGAAGGTAAGTTATCTTGGAATGATCAAATTACAGATTTTATACCAGAATTTAAGTTTGGTACTACGGCCAATACCTCAAAAGTAAAAGTAGCTCATATATTATCGCACACCTCTGGCACCCCTTACCATAGCTTTACAAATCTTGTAGAAGCAGGCTTGTCAGCAGAATCAATCTCAGAAAGGTTTATCGAGGTACAACCCTTAGTCGAACCTGGAAAACAGTATAGCTATCAAAATGCAATGTTTGCTATGAGTCAGCTTGTTTTTAAGAAAGCAACAGGTAAGAACACAAAGACGTTATTCAATGAACGTTTTTTTCAACCTTTAGGTATGAAAAGTGTTTCAATGACTCATGATGATTTGATGAACACAGAAAACAAAGCCCTGCCAAGTGTAAAACGTCGCAGCGGATGGAAATCGATTTCACTTAGAGATAAATATTACAATGCAGTTACTGCTGGCGGCATTAATGCAAGTGCAACGGATATGGGTAAATGGATGCGATTTTTGTTAGGAGGTAACCCCGAGGTAATGAACTCAACAGAAATTCAAGAGGTGTTTAATCCGGTTATATCCTATAAGAATCGTAGAAAATATTACCAAAGATGGGAAGGTCATTTAGAAACTTCTTATGGCTTTGGATGGAGAATACATAGATTTCAAGAAACGCCTGATAAAGAAATAACCGTTTGGCATCACGGCGGTAGTGTAAATGGTTTTAGAAACGAAATAGCTATGTTTCCTGATTCTGATATAGGAATTTGTGTGTTATTGAATTCACAATCTCAAATTTCAAAGGCAGTAATACCTGACTTATATAAGATTGTAAAAGAGGTTTTCAGTTCAAATCAAGTGAAAATAAAAACTGAATCGATAGTAAGCTTACAAATAGATAACAACTAGCTGCTTGCCGTAGCGTTTTCAAATTTTGTCTAAGTCTTAACTTTTCGATGCTCATCAATTTATTATCTTTTTAATTGACACCAAGTAGATCTATACTACCTTATTTACTTTCAGCATAAAATCCTTATATATTTAAGCACATTAGATATAAAAGGCATACTTCATGGTTAAAATCGCCTACATCGGGGCTGGTAGTTTGCAATTCGGACCGATTATCGTACAAGACATTTTAATGAGTAGCATTTTGTGCGAAAAAGGTTTAGAAATTCATTTGATGGATATCGAAATAAACCATTTAGATCATGTGATAAAACATGGTGAGTATGTTAATCAAAAGCTTAACAGGAAAGCCAAAATTATCGCGACTACCAATAGAGATGAAGCTATTAAGAATGCTAACTTTGTTATATGTGCCCTAGAAAAAGACCGTAATGTATATTGGTCACAAGATTTTCATATCCCTAGAAAATATGGCTTTAAACAGGTTTATGGAGAGAATGGGGGCGTAGGCTCGCTATTTCATGCGTTACGAAATATCAAGGTCATTATGGATTTAGCACGGACTATGGAAAAACTATGTCCTGATGCAATGCTGCTGAATTTCTCAAATCCAGAACACAAAATATGCGAAGCTGTAACACGCTTAACTTCTATTAAAGCCGTTGGTTTATGTCATGGTGTTTTATGGGTAGAGATCAATTGTCTGAATTATTAAAAGTGCCCTTAACGGATCTGCAAACCAAAGCTTGTGGGATCAATCACTTTACATGGTTTCAAGAAATTATACAGAAATCAACAGGCGAAGACTTATATCCAAAATTACGTGAGATAGAACAAAAAGGAGATTGGTTGGCGAAATGGCATGAATTAGCCTTGGGTAGAATTCTCAGCGACTTGGCTCTGGAAACATGATAATGTTGATTGCCTTATTGTGAATTGATTTACTTTTCTCAAAGACAGATTCCTGTCACTTAGATAAAAAATATTTTTAAGATATAATAAAATACTTATTTTGATTCTAATTGTTTCAAGTCCAATGTTTTTAACATTGTTTCTACCAGTTCATTAGGCTTGAACGGCTTTCCAATCAATCCATTCATGCCATGACTAAGTACATCTTTAATAATATCTTCTCCGGTAGAAGCGGTAAGCGCATAAATTGGTATGGTCTTATTATGGGCATTGTCAGAAGCACGAATAGCAATACTTGCATCAAACCCATTCATGATAGGCATTTGAATATCCATCAGAATTAAATCATACTCTTTTTTAAAAGCAGATTGAACAGCAATTTGCCCGTTTTGCGCAAAATCATAATCCAACTCCCATTTTTTTAAGAACTTTTCAATTACCAAAATATTGATTTTGTTATCCTCAACAACAAGAACCTTCATTCCTTTTAAACGTTTTATGTTGTCATTTGTAGTATTAGTAGTATCCTTTTTGAGTAATGCCTCAATAGGGTTTCCTTTCTTGAAATGGATTGGAAAATGAAAAGTAGACCCTAGTCCGTAGGTGCTTTCAACTTTAATATCACTCCCCATTAACGCTAAAAGTTTTTGACAAATAGCTAGGCCTAGACCAGTACCACCGTATAAACGGGTGGTTTCTTCTCCAGCTTGAGCAAAAGACTCAAAGATTTTATCAATTTTATCTTCAGGAATACCAATTCCTGTATCTTTTATTTCGAATCTAAGAATTGATGAATCTTCTGTTTCTGATTCTAAATTCACATCAAGTGTTACAGCACCTGCATCTGTGAATTTAATTGCATTACCAATAAGATTGGTCAATACCTGTGATAATCTAGTTTTATCGCCAATCAGAGTGTCTTGAATAAGGCTATCTCTGCATATCTGAAAATGAACGTTTTTACCGGTCGCTTTGTTTTTGAGAATACTTTCAACGGTAGTTAGAACCTCTTGTAAGCTAAAACTTGCTTGTTCGAGTTCTAATGAACCAGAAACTATTTTATTGTAATCAAGAATGTCATTTACTACCGCTAGTAAATGTTCAGATGAGTATTTTAATGTAGATAGATTTTCAAGTTGTTCTGCCTTCGGGTTTTCTATTAGTAATAAATGAGCTATACCTATTACAGCATTTAGTGGCGTTCTAATTTCATGAGACATAGTAGACAAGAAATCACTTTTAGCTTTATTGGCAGCAATGAGGTGAATCTCTGTTTTTTTTATAGTAGTCACATCAGATATTGTACCCACAAAAGCTTCTGGTTTACCTGAATTATCTAACACCGGGTTTATTGCAAATTCAAGCCATATAAGCCCTCTTTTCTTACTTAGTATTTGAACTGTTTTATTTAGTGAGCTTAGTATATTGGTTTTTAAATCAATTAAATCAACAATTTGTTGGTTTTGTTCATCTTTTAAATAAAAATTATAAGGTTTACCTAAACTTTCTTCAACTGAAACCCCAATAATATCTTCCCACGCACAATTTAGATATGAAAAATTTCCATCTGAGTCAAGTTCGTAAATTATTTCTTTAATGTTACCAGCTACTTTTGTGAGTCGCTCTCTAATTTTTTTAATATTATTTTTTAGGTAAGTGTTCTTTTGAGTTAGTTCAATAGAATTTTCTTCAGCTTTTTGCGTAGTAGTAAGAAGTTCGCCCTCATTTTTTTGGTAGGTTTTGTTGATGGCATCTAGCAATGGAGCAATTTGACGAACCACTGCAGGGTCAAGTTTAGCTTGTTTTATTTGCGTCACTAGTTGTTTTTGGTATTCCATAGGTTGAAAATTTATTAATTAGGGACAGGTAAATGGTGTTTTATTGATAGAAAGAAAATTCTTACAAAATAATAAACGCATCAGTATTTCATCATAGTATTAATGATATCGATTATTCGATGAATGGTTATTAGATTTATGAAAAACTTATTTTGAATTCTTATTGTTTTATAATGTTAGAGGTGATAGGTAAATCAGTAGGAATAACTGCGTTATTTAATGAAATCAGTTTTTGCTTTAATCTCTTAAATTAAAATTCGGTTGTCTGTGATGCGTGTTTCTTACGTATATCATTTGAACCCCATTATAATTTTAAAATGAATAAAGTAACAATTCTCCTACCCATCCTTTTTTCAATGCTATTTTTTATTCAATGTTCTACTGATTCAGAAGTTGAAGCTGTTGAAGACGCGGATCAACAAGAGCAAACTGATGATGATGCTGATAGTTTAGATAATGATGATGGCGACACAGAAGGTACTTCTGATGACTTGAACGATGACAATGGAGATAATTCCAATACTGATATTAGTTTAGGTCTTGTAGCAAATGACTTAGAACTACACCCAATGCAAGACATTGATAAACCAAAATATCTACAAACTATAATTGACCCGTCTTTTGGCACAACTATAAGGCGTATTTCAAATGCGGATAATGGTAATGTTATAAAACCGATCTACAGCACAATTCAGGCGTGGAATACAGATGAAAGTTACATGATTCTCTATGACCAATCTAATGGAGTGCATCAGCTTTTAGATGGTATGAACTATTCGTTTATCAAAAACCTTGATGATATTCAGCCTGATGATATAGAACAGATTTATTGGGATTTTGATAATCCTGATATCTTTTTTTATGTTGACGGTTTAACTTCTGATCTTATCAAATATTCTATAGAAAGTGGAAATAAAGAAATAGTAATCAACCTTGCAGAAATATCAAATTGTAGCGGTAATATAGGTTCTGGTAATGATGTGCAAATGATGTCTTGGGATTCTGATGTCATCGGATTTAGATGTGATAATACCGTTGCATATTACTATCGTATTTCTACTTCAGAAGTTACCCAATTTGAAATTAATGATATTGAATATTCTGCGCCTATGCCTGGACCTAGTGGGCAAACCTTTTATCACAGCCAAACTGTATTTGGAGTAGATGGAAAAAGTGTACGTAGTCTAAATGAAAGTAAAACAGAACATTCTTGTCTAGGAAAATTAACCGATGGTACAGATGCTCATTTTTCAATTGCTTTTGCAGAAGGACCTCAAGGCGGTTGTATTGGAGATATAATTGCTCATGACTTGACCACAGGCGAGTGTTTTTCTGTAATAAGCCAAAGCCAAGGCTATGAATACCCGCAATCAGGCACTCATATTTCAGCGGTTTCTCATAAAAACCCAGGTTGGGTCGCGGCTTCTATGATTGGTTATGATGAAGACGGGCAATCACTATTAGACCAAGAGTTGGTTTTGGCAAGGGTAGAGAAAGGCAACGTAAAAGTTTATCGCATCGGTCATCATAGGGCTGATGAACAAGAGTTTGATTATTGGGGTGAACCTCATGCGGTAATTAGTCCTACAGGTACAAGGGTTTTATTTGGCTCTGACTGGAGTGGGGAAGAAGATGGAAATTCTGTCGACTCTTATGTTGTAGAGCTTCCAGCTTTTCAGAACTAGTTTAGGTTTCTTTAGAATGCCGTTGCAGATTTTTCACATTGTAATAGAAGAAATAAAAAACCCCTAAAAATCAATGATTATCAGGGGTTTTTAAATTGTATTTTATTTAAATGTTTTGTGCCAACCAATCGCCAACCTCGCTAGTCTTGTAAGCTTTTGCGCCGTCAGCTAAATCTTCAGTTACAATGCCCTCAGCCAGAGATTTATTTACCACATCGCGTATAGCTTTTGCTTCATCAGTTAAATCCATATCCTCAAAAAGCATGGCTGCTGATAATACAGTTGCTAACGGATTTGCGATATCTTTTCCTGCTGCTTGTGGGTACGAACCGTGTATTGGCTCGTATAAAGAAACTTTACTTCCTACAGATGAAGAAGGCATTAATCCCATCGAACCTGAAATTACAGACGCTTCATCAGTTAAGATATCTCCAAAAAGGTTTGCCGTAATCATTACATCGTATGCACTAGGCCATTGCACAAGTCTCATAGCTACGGCATCAACAAACTCATAAGACACCTCTACCTCAGGATAGTCCTTTTCCATAGCTTGAACGGTCTCTCTCCATAATCTTGAAGATTCCAAAACATTTGCTTTATCAACACAACACAGTTTTTTAGAACGTTTCATGGCCATTTTAAAGCCTTTTTCAGCCAAACGTATAATTTCATGACGCTCATAAGTCATGGTGTCATATGCGGTGTCATTATTATCCTTTCTACCTCTTTCTCCGAAATAAACACCACCAGTCAATTCTCGAAGAATGATTAGATCCGTTCCTTCAATACGTTCTCTTTTTAAAGGGGACTTGTCAATTAAAGAAGGAAAAGTAAAGGTTGGTCTTACATTAGCGAACAAACCTAACTTCTGACGCATCTTTAATAAACCTTGCTCCGGACGCACCTTTGCAGAGGGATCATTATCAAATCTCGGATGTCCTATGGCTCCGAATAAAACGGCATCTGCATTGGCGCAAATTTCATGTGTTGTATCAGGATATGGCTCTCCAACAGCATCAATTGCTACAGCACCCGTTAAGGCTGGCTGCCAAGTAATTTCATGATTGAATTTCTTTGAAATTGAATCACAAACCTTTACTGCTTGGTCAATGACTTCTGGTCCGATTCCGTCTCCGGCTAATAGGGCAATGTTTAGTTTCATTATTTTGGCACTTTATATTATATTCAACATCTTTTCAGTCGCCTTAATTGCGCTAACTGTTTGGTCAGAATCTAATCCACGTGAGATGAGTTCTTTTCCATTTAATTCCCATGTGATAATGGTTTCACAAAGGGCATCTGAATTACTGCCTGGTGGAATACGAACCGCATAGTCAACTAAAACGGGTAATTCTATTTTTTGAGATTTATATATTTTACGTAACGCATTCATAAAAGCATCATATTGACCGTCACCCGAAGCATTTTCTTCAAAGATTTTTCCTTTAATTTCTAAAGAAAGGGTAGTAGAGGGCTGCAGGCCTTTTGCGTGTGTTAATACATATGATTTCACAAAAACCTCTTGCTGGTAATCAGTATCTAAAACATCAGAAATGATATACGGTAAATCATCTTTAGTAACGCGTTCCTTTTTATCACCTAGCTCTATAATTCGGGCCGTAACCTTCTTTAAATCATCATCATTTAGGGTAAGTCCGAGTTCTTGTAAATTCTTTTGAATATTGGCTTTACCTGACATTTTTCCGAGTGCATATTTGCGCTTTCGGCCAAAACGTTCCGGCATTAGATTGCTAAAGTAAAGATTATTTTTACTGTCTCCATCTGCATGTATACCAGCAGTTTGCGTAAAAACACTATCGCCAACAATAGGTTTATTTGAAGGAATGCTGATACCGGTAAAGGCAGAAACAACTTTGCTTACTTTAAAAAGCGATTTTTCATTAACATTAATTTTTACTTCTGATAGAAAATCATTGATAACGGCAATGGCACTTGCCATGGGTGCATTACCTGCACGCTCACCCATTCCGTTTACAGTTAGGTGTAAACCATGAGCACCAGCCTTTACAGCTTCCATGATGTTTGCTACCCCTAAATCATAATCATTATGACCGTGAAAATCGAAATGTATTTTCGGATATCGTTCAATTATTTCTGATAGAAAATCAAAAGTCTCTTGATACGTAATTACACCTAAGGTATCAGGCAGTAAAACGCGTTTAACGGGCTGGGTTGCAAGAAAATCTAGATACTCAAAAACATACTCTTTCGAGTTGCGCATACCGTTACTCCAATCTTCTAAGTATACATTGGTTTCAATGCGTTGTTTTCTTGCCTGTTTTATTACTTTTTCAATGGCATTGAAATGTTGCCGTGGTGTTTTTTTGAGTTGATGCGTTAAATGGTTTAAGGATCCTTTTGTTAATAAATTTTGGACTTTGGCTCCCGCTTTTTTCATCCATTCTAAAGAAACGCCACCATCAACGAAAGTCAATACTTCAATGCGGTCTATGTATTTCTGAGACTTTGCCCATTTTGTAATTTGCTTTACTGCATCTAATTCGCCTTCTGAAACTCGTGCAGAAGCGACCTCAATGCGGTCTACTTTCAACTCATCAAGCAATAGTTTCGCTAACGTCAATTTTTCAGACGCCGAAAATGAGACACCAGAAGTTTGTTCGCCGTCGCGAAGCGTGGTATCCATTATCTCTAAGTGTCTTTTTGCCATGATGTATATTAGAATGGTCTAGTTTTGGCGAACTCTGTTATGGCTTCTTTTATGTTTAATAAGTAGTCGATATCATCAAACCCATTGGTCATATTGCCCTTTTTATAATCATTGATATCAAAAGACTCACTTTCTCCTGTTACCACAATAGTAACCGTTTGCTCACTAAGACTCACATTAAATTCTGCATTTGAATCTGTCTCAATAGCGGTAAATATTTTTTCAAGGAATTCAGGACTTACCTGTACTGGTAAAACACCAATATTCAAGCAGTTACCTCTAAAAATATCAGCAAAGAAGCTTGAAATTACAACACGAAATCCGTAATCGTAAACCGCCCAAGCAGCGTGCTCACGTGAAGAGCCAGAACCAAAGTTCTTTCCGCCTACAAGAATTTTTCCGCTATACTTCGGATTATTTAATACGAAATCTGCTTTCTGACTATTGTCTTGATTGTATCGCCAATCACGAAATAAGTTATCGCCAAATCCTTTTCGCTCTGTAGCTTTTAAGAAACGTGCAGGAATTATTTGATCTGTATCTACATTCTCTATAGGAAGCGGTACTGCAGTTGACGTTAATGTTGTGAATTTATCGTATGCCATTTTATTTTGCTTTACGCTCGGCGCTTTACGCTTCACGCTTTATTAGTTTGTTTTATTACTTTCAATCGAGTAGTTCATTTTTTATAGAAAACTACATTAGATAAATTTTTACTGCATCACTTGTAGCGTTCAGCGTTCAGCGTATAGCGTGACGCGCTAAGCGTTTTCAAGCATTAATTCTCTTGGATCTGTGACTTTGCCTGTAACCGCCGCAGCTGCTGCAACAAGCGGACTTGCTAATAATGTTCTAGAACCTGGTCCCTGTCTTCCTTCGAAGTTTCGGTTTGAGGTACTTACTGCCAATTTTCCTGGAGGTACTTTATCATCATTCATTGCTAAACACGCAGAACATCCGGGTTCTCTTAATTCAAAACCAGCTTCGGTTAGAATATCAAGAATACCTTCTTCTTTAATTGCTGATTCTACTTTATGACTTCCGGGTACTAACCATGCCGTAACATTATCTGCCTTCTTTTTTCCTTTCACAATAGATGCAAAAGCTCTGAAATCTTCAATTCTTCCATTGGTACAACTTCCTAAGAAAACAAAATCAATAGGTTTTCCTATCATTGAATCCCCTTCATCAAATTGCATGTAATTCAAAGATTTCTTATAGGTTGAAGCACCACCTTGAGTAGCTTCTGCAAATGGAATATCCTTAGAAATACCCATTCCCATTCCTGGGTTTGTTCCGTAGGTAATCATTGGTTCAATCTGCGAGCCGTCAAAAGTTAATTCTTTATGAAATTCAGCTCCTTCTTCTGTATATAGAGTCTGCCAGTAATCCATAGCGGTATTCCAAGCTTCTCCTTTAGGTGTGAACTCACGGCCTTTTATATAATGAAAAGTAGTGTCATCAGGGGCAATCATTCCTCCACGAGCACCCATCTCAATACTTAGGTTACAGACAGTCATACGGCCTTCCATGGTCATATTTGTGAAAACATCACCAGCATATTCTACAAAATATCCTGTAGCACCAGAAGTAGTTAATTGTGAGATGATAAAAAGCGCTACATCTTTTGGGGTCACTCCGAATTGAAGTTCACCTGTGATATTAATGCGCATACTTTTAGGTTTGGGTTGCATAATACATTGCGTAGCCAAAACCA
This sequence comes from uncultured Flavobacteriaceae bacterium, assembly GCA_937929935.1. GTDB lineage: Bacteria > Bacteroidota > Bacteroidia > Flavobacteriales > Flavobacteriaceae > Maribacter_C. The sequence continues at coordinate 243,920 of CALFUL010000004.1, forward strand.
TTTCTACTTCTGAGGTGCCTATACCAAAGGCAATAGCGCCAAAAGCGCCGTGTGTTGATGTATGCGAATCACCACAAACAATTGTAGCACCTGGCACCGTAATACCGTATTCAGGACCAACAACGTGAACGATGCCGTTTTTTTCATGACCTAAGCCCCAATATGAAATACCATGTTCATTGGCATTTTCTTCGAGCATTTTCAATTGATTGGCTGAAAGTGGGTCAGCAACTGGCAAGTGTTGGTTAATTGTTGGTGTATTATGATCCGCAGTTGCGAACGTTTTTTCAGGGTGCATAACACCAATGCCTCTATTCTTGAGACCTAAAAATGCAACCGGACTCGTTACTTCATGAACCATGTGGCGGTCAATGAACAATACATCTGGTCCGTTTTCAATTTGATGGACTACATGAGAATCCCATACTTTGTCAAATAGTGTCTTTTTCGCACTCATATTCTTTCAATTCTAAGCTAGCAAAGCTAAGGAAAGAAGGTATTCTTCGGAAATTATTCTTATTGAAAATTACGATGTTCAACAAACTGCCTTGAATTGTTGATTAACTAATATAATTCCAGATATTCTTATACTTCACCAATTGCGCATAGGTATGGCGAATAACAAGATGTTCAGGTTTTTCTAAAGTTGGGTCTTTTTTGAAAAGTTGAATGGCATGATGACGTGCTGTCATAAGAATATCATTATCTCTTATGATATCTGCGATTTTAAGATTTAGAATTCCACTTTGTTGTGTGCCCATAATATCGCCAGGCCCGCGGAGTTTTAAATCAACTTCTGCTATTTCAAAACCATCATTGGTTTGAACCATGGTTTCTAAACGAGTTTTCGCTTCAGCAGAAAGTTTATGACTAGTCATCAGAATACAAAAACTTTGGTCTGCACCACGGCCAACACGACCGCGTAATTGATGTAATTGCGATAAACCAAAACGTTCTGCACTTTCAATAATCATCACAGAAGCATTAGCCACGTTTACGCCTACTTCAATAACGGTTGTAGCCACCATAATTTGGGTTTCACCTTTTACAAAACGCTCCATTTCATAATCTTTGTCCGCCGGTTTCATTTTTCCATGAACTATCGATATTTGATAATCGGGTAGTGGAAAGTCACGTGCAATACTTTCATAACCATCCATCAAATCTTTATAGTCCAATGCCTCTGATTCTTGAATTAATGGATAAACTATATATACTTGTCTGCCTTTTTTGATTTCATCACGTATAAATTGAAAGACTTTCAAGCGATTCGAATCAAAGCGATGCACTGTTTTAATAGGTTTTCTGCCTGGTGGTAGTTCATCAATTACCGAAATATCTAGATCACCATACAAACTCATGGCCAAGGTTCTTGGTATCGGAGTTGCCGTCATCACTAATATATGTGGAGGAAAAGAGTTTTTATGCCAAAGTTTAGAGCGTTGCGCTACACCAAAGCGATGTTGTTCGTCAATAATTGCGAGCCCAAGGTTTTTATATTGTACTTTGTCTTCGAGCAGGGCATGTGTACCAATAAGTATTTTTAGTTCGCCACTTTCTAGTTGTTCATGAATTGGTTTTCTGGCCGATTTTTTAACTGAACCAGTAAGTAGTGCGCAGCTTATTTCGATTTTATCTAAAAGCTCTTTGATTCCTGCATAATGTTGATTTGCTAATATAGAAGTAGGTGCCATCAAGCATGCTTGATACCCATTGTCAATAGCGAGTAGCATGGTCATAACAGCTACAATGGTTTTACCCGAGCCAACATCACCCTGTAGCAGTCTATTCATTTGTGCGTTGCTGCCCAAATCTTGACGAATTTCTTTGATTACGCGTTTCTGCGCACCTGTTAATTCGAAAGGTATATGTTCTTTGTAGAATTGATTAAACAACTTACCAACTTGATCAAAATTGAAGCCTTTGATTTTCTGTTTGTGAATCATCTTTTTAGAAATCAGCTGCATTTGAATATAAAACAGTTCTTCGAACTTCAATCGAAACTGTGCTTTAGCTAATAATTCTTGATTTTTTGGAAAGTGAATGTTCAACAAGGATTCACTTTTGGGTAGTAATTTCAATTCATGTAACAAGCCATCAGAAAGCGTTTCTGAAAAATTGCCTTTAGTCTCTATAAACAACTGTTGAATCAATTTACTGATAACTCGGTTAGTAATTCCACGAGCACTTAACTTTTCAGTTGATGGGTAAATGGGTTGCATGAAAACTTTGAGTCCTTTTTTATGCTCTTCTAACAACTCCATTTCCGGATGCGGCATAGAGAATACGCCATTAAACCAATTGCATTTTCCGAAAATCACATAGGGCACATTTAGTTTCAGGTTTTCGCGAATCCATTTTTGGCCTCGAAACCACACCAATTCCATTCTACCTGTATCGTCAACAAAAGTGGCTGCTAAACGCTTGCCTTTCTTTTGTTCTACGGTTTTTAAGTTGATGATTTTACCCACAATTTGCACATCAGCACTGCTGCGTTGCAATTGTGCTACTTTATAATATTTGGTTTTATCTAAGTAACGGTTCGGAAAGAGGTTGAGTAAATCTTGATAGGTATGAATGCCAAGCTCACCTTGTAAAGTTTCTGCCCGGTTAGGGCCAACACCTTTGAGATAGGTAATCGGAGTTTGCAAAAAATTGGAGTTCATGACGGCTAAGATAAAAATAAAACTCCTCCCTTATTCCTTCAGAAGGAAAGGAGTTGTTAGCTCCTATTCGAAGAGAAGCTATTGTTATTTCGAAATATATGAATCTGTAAAAAATTATATTCCCTCTCCTTGAATGAGGGTTAGGGTGGGGAGAACTAAAGTGGTAAATTTGGTGCGTCTATTGCATGATAGTAACTATGAACCAAGCAATTTTTATTCTTTCTCTTTTTTTCTTCGGATGCGTAGCTAATGCACAACATCAAGATAAGGTCGATTTTATTAAGGGAAAAGCCTTTATCAAACCTTATGGCGGAAAATATAAAATAAGCGGAACTGTGAATTATGAATTCGAAGTTTTGGCTCTAGTGGATTCAATTTTTATCGATGCGAAAAATATGGACTTATTATCTGTTGATCTTAATGATAAGAAGAAGAAGTATACATATGACGGAAAAACCCTAGTCCTAAAGAAAAAATTTAAAAAAGGGTCTTTACACCGATTGACAATTCGATACCAGGCAAATCCCCAACAAACACTTTATCATATGGGTTTTGATGATAATATTACTGGTAATGAGCAAATTTGGACACAAGGGCAAGGCAAGTACACCAGTCATTGGTTACCTAGCTTTGATGCTATGGAGGAAAAGGTGGAGTTTGATTTAACCATAAATGGTGGGTCTTCCCACGTTGTAATTGCAAATGGCAAATTAATTGATAAGAAGTTTGGAGGTCATGGAACATATGAATGGCATTTTGATATGCTGCAACCTATGAGCAGCTACCTATTGGCTTTCGCAATAGGCAACTATGAAAAGCAAGAGCTAAAATCAAAAAGCGGAATACCCATTGAAAATTATTATTACCCTCAAGACAGTTTAAAAGTAGAACCTACATACCGTTACACCAAACAAATATTTGATTTTTTAGAAGAGGAAATAGGAGTTGCCTACCCGTGGCAGAATTACAAGCAAGTACCGGTACATGATTTCTTGTATGCCGGAATGGAGAATACCACCACAACTATTTTCTCGGATCAGTATGTGATTGATTCCACCGCGTTTGTAGATAAAAATTATGTGAATGTCAATGCCCACGAACTGGCACACCAATGGTTCGGAAATTTAGTAACAGAGAAAGATGGCAACCACCATTGGTTACATGAAGGTTTTGCAACCTATTATGCCCAATTGGCTGAAAAAGAGGTTTTCGGGGATGATCATTATTATTGGAAGTTGAATTCCTCTTTAATTCAGCTTCAAGATGCAGTCGCTAAAGGTAATGGTCAGGCTTTAATGGATCCAAAGGCAAGTAGTTTGGTGTTTTATGAAAAGGGAGCATGGGCGCTGTATATGCTTCGTAAACAAATCGGAGACAAGTCTTTCAGAAAGGGAATTAAAAGTTATTTAGATACGTACAAATTCAAGAATGTAACGATTGATGATTTTCTAAAAGAAATTGAGAAAGCCAGTGGTAAGGATTTATCTGAATATAAAGGCAACTGGCTCAATAATGAAGAGTTTCCTTACGAAGAAGCTAAAGCACAATTGCAAAAGGATTCTAAATCATTGAGAATGCTGTTTTCGATGGAGAAGGACTTTCAGCGTTCGCAAAGTGATGATATCGATTATGTCAGTTATTGGAATGCTAGCAATTCCATCCATCTTAAAAAGCATATGATCATGAATTTTAGATCCTCATTACCTGAAGAAATCTATGCAAGAGCTTTTGAATCAGATACCATTCCTCTTAGACAAGCACTTTTATTAGGTCGTGATTTACCGTCATATCTCGACAATGAAAAGTTAAAAGAACTTTTATTTGATAAGAGTTATATTACCATTGAAACTGCATTATTTCAATTGTGGCAAGCGTACCCTCAAAATGGTGCAACCTATTTAAATAGTACCCAAAATGTAATTGGTTTGCCTAATAAGAATGTTCGCTTGCTATGGTTGACGTTGGCTATGCTTACAGAGAATTACAACAGTAAACAAACAAAGGTTTATTTTGATGAACTAAGTTCATATACCAGTCTAAAATATTCTTTTGAAATTCGCCAAAGTGCTTTCTTATATTTAAAACAAGTTTTTGGTTTAAATGATCAAAGTTTATTGAATTTAATAAAAGCAAGCGAGCATCATTCTTGGCAATTCAAAAAATTTGCAAGAAATTTGTTAAAAGAATTACAGCAAGATTCAGACTATAAAATGAGATTAAAAGCAATGTCAAAAGAACTAAATGCTGAAGAATTTCGTTATTTATTTACCGAGTTAAACAAAGCATGAAAAGAGCATTAGTTATTTCAGGTGGTGGAAGCAAAGGAGCCTTTGCTGGCGGTGTGGCGCAGTTTCTTATTCAAGAGTCAGGAAATAAGTATGACCTCTTTGTGGGTACTTCAACAGGTAGTTTACTTATTTGCCATTTAGCGCTAGGTAAATTAGATAAAATCAAAGAAATTTATTCTAATGTCAATCAGAAAACAATATTTAATAATTGTCCTTTTATAGTAAAGAAAAAGCACGGTATTGATGAGATCTCAATTAATCATTGGAGGGTGTTAAAGAACTTTTTACAAGGTAAAAAGACTTTTGGAGAAAGTGAAAACCTCAGAAAATTGATCAGAAATAGCCTGACTATTGAAGAGTATCATCAATTAAGAGAAGGGCCTAATGATGTTGTTGTAACGGTCTCAAATCTTTCATTAAATCAAGTAGAATATAAGTCTATAATGGACTATACGTATGATGAATTTTGTGATTGGATATGGATTTCTGCAAACTATACCCCATTTATGAGTCTAGTTCGTAAAAACGGCTCAGAGTATGCTGATGGTGGCTTAGGAAGTATTGTGCCTATTGAAGAAGCTATATTACGAGGCGCGCAACATATTGATGTTGTAGTGTTGCATACTGAGATTAATTATATGAATCGAATGCCTTCACGAAATCCGTTTGAGCTTTTAACAACCATGTTGAGTTTTATATTAGATCGTATAGAAAACCACAATATTCGTATTGGAAAATTGGTTGCAAATCAAAAAAATGCAATAATCAATCTCTACTATACACCAACTGTATTAACAACAAACTCTTTGATTTTTAACAAAGAAAAAATGACACGTTGGTGGAAACGAGGCTATTTATATGCCAAGAATAAGAATGAAGAGACGAACCCTATTCAGCCTAATGAGCACGAATAAAAGCCCCTAGCCCCCAAAGGGGGAATTTTTTAATAAAATTACGGGAACGGCTTTCTTATAAATTTCCAAATGGATAATTTATAGTAGAATTTTATTTTTTATTCTTAATATGGATTCCCCCTTTGGGGGCAAGGGGGCTTTTACCAGAGTTCAGAAACTTCCTTTTTTACAAACGCTAAAGCGGTTGCTGACGGGTTTTGTTTATCCATAGTTTCCGTTAGTACATCTTCACGTAACTTATCTGCAGATTCAGTTTCACTAAGAGCTGCTTTTCGAATCATTTGAACGGTAGCGCTTTTAGCCGCTTTTATGACATTCCATAATTCATCTGTAAGATATACCTGTTGTGAAAGATTGTGTTCGAATTCGTTCTCAATACTTCTGATAAGCAAATTTTCATATGCTGATTTATCAGTAGAATTTGGCTTCACTCTCAATACCAAACTAGGAATTGAAATTCGTTCTAAGAATAATGCCATTCGTTCATAGGCCTGCAATCGAATGGGTAGCGTACTAGCTTGAGAGTCTTTATGTAGAAGATAACGTCTTCTACCTTCTTCATTATTCGTGTGCATTCTAAAAAAATAAAATGCAATTGCACCTGTAACTACAGATGGTAATAGGTAGGCGAAAAGTTGAAATACTTGATCTCCGGTCATAGTTGATTTGTTAGCACCGAAATTTCGGATTGGTTATTTGAATTTAAAACGCCATTTTTTTTGAAAAAGTATGTTGCTTTTATTAGAATGTATAAAGCAGCATTTCAAGTTTTTAGCACATTCATTTAGGGTAATGGTGCTTCTAGTTGTTACAATTGCAATATTGCTGATTGCTCAAACGTTTATTCAAAATAGTAAGCCCATTAATCTGTTCTAGTTATGAAAAAGTACGCACTTATTAACTTTATACTTTTCTCTTTTTATTTTCAAGCATGTTCAACAGATGCTGTTATAGAACAAGCACAAGACGCTATTATTGAAGAAGTAATTGTCGATGATCCTAATGAAAATACTGATGAAACATCAGATGACACCGAAGTAACAAATACTGAAGAAAATGAGCCATTAACAACAAGCTTGCGTACTTTCATTTTTGGACATAGTTTGATTGTTCATGACCCTCCTATGTTTCCAACACCAAGTAACGAAACAACCGTACCGCATTGGATGGCTGAACTTGCTGCAGCAGCCAATTATGACTACGCAGTTTCAGGGCAATATGGCTTTTTGCCACAGCATGACAACCTACCGCCTTTCGCCCAATGGGGGTTTGAGCGTGCCTCTGGTGCTTGGGATTCAGACACGGAATCTTTTGCCGATGCTAATTTTAACAGCATTTTATTAACTGCAGGTAACTTTATACAATACCAATCAGTCAATACGCCTTATGATGGAGATAATCAAGATAATACAACACCATTAGGTGCAACCTTAACAATATTTGACTGGGTTGAACAGCAAGAACCGGGTACATCTATTTACATTTATGAAAATTGGCCTGACATGGCAGGATTTTTATCTAACGGCGTGCCAGCTTCTAATATAGAGTTCAGCAACTACAATACCTATACTTTAGGTGAATTTCATCAATGGTGGCTAAACTATCATGAAGAAGTTAGAACGCAAAGACCTGATTTGAATGTTAAGATGATTCCTGTCGGACCAATTATTAGCAAGCTTTTGACTGAAACTAACCTGTCTGGTATTCCATTTTCTGAATTGTATGAAGATGATGCACCACATGGTAGGCCAACCATTTACTTTTTGGCAAGTTTAGTAACCTATATGGCCATGTATGGCGAAGAGGCACCTTTAAACTTTGAAGTTCCAGGAACGGTACATACGCTAGTGCAAGCTAATTATGGTGCAACCGTTGATTTTATTTGGAATGAGCTAAATGCCTTTAATGATATTCAAGGAAATAGCTTAGTCTTTCCTTAGTTTCATGAGTAAGAGAATGAAAAAATCAATTCTTGTTCTTCATGTTCTCTTTAACCATAGTATAAAATTTCGCGTATTGCGGATGCATTTTCAATAGAACACCTTCTTTTAAATCTCCATCACGACCCACTGCGGTAATTTTTTCAAATGAAACACCAAATTTTTGAAGCACCATACTTACTGCATTAGCCTGTTCACGAGGTAACACCAAATCACCTGTCATGCTTAAGCCCTCAATTGTTAAATCAAAATTCGGATTCATAGCAAGAACATTGGCCACTTTTTGTAACAACATTTCGCCTTGTTCAGAAACTACGGCATTTTGATCGTTTTCAAAGAGTGACATTAAACTGTTTGAAATTACAATTGAATTACCCGAAATTCCAATATTCGCATTCTCGCCTAATGTTTGTTTAGCATTGGTAAGTACTATAAGCGAAGTAGAATCATTTTTTGCAAGGGCTTCATTTATACCACTTAGTTGCGATTCTTTTTCTTGTAAGCTTTGCATAGCTTTTGTGAAATTATCTGAGTTTTTAGCAGAAACTGAAGTGAAGGTGGTCAAATTTTTCATAAGTGTAGCATTGGCTTCCTGTAACTCAGTAACCTGCTTTTCATAAGATTCTGTTTTAACAGCACTTGCCTTTTCGTTTCGCTGCGCTTCAGCCACTTGATTCTTTAAAGAATCACGTTGTTGTTTAAGGCTATTAATTTCAGCAAACAGCTCCGTTTTTTTTTGCGCATTCGTTGAAACGAAAAATAATAGTACTAGTGTAGGAAGAAGTATTTTTTTAACCACAAGAAAAGAATTTAAATTAAACATTGAACTACAAAGATAATGTCAAAATATTATTTTGAAGCATTTGCTTTAGAAGTACTACCACCCAAATATTCACAGTCATACAATTCTTGTATACCTTTAAAAGGTACTTTAGTCTTGTGGTACCCGTAGGTTGAAGCCAAATCTCTTTGAAGTTCATTGTCATCTACATTAACTTGAACATCATGCATGTTAAATTGACAAGGATGTTCGTAGCCAGCAGCATGTGTAATTTCAATAAGTTCTTTTCTAAAGGTTTTAAAATATTGTGCTAAACGCTCTGATTTTAAAGGAATATTAAGGCCTTTTTGTCGCCATTTGTTTTGCGTTGCAATACCAGCAGGACATTTATTTGTATGGCATATTTGCGCCTGAATACAACCTATACTCATCATAGCTTCTCGCGCAACGTTAATACAGTCAACACCCATGGCAAAGGCCATAGCAGCTTTTGCCGGAAATCCTAATTTACCACTTCCAACAAAAACAATTCTATGCGTCAAATTTCGTTCTTGAAATACTTTGTACAAAGAGGCAAAACCAAAAACCCATGGTAAAGACACGTGGTCTGCAAACGATGGGGGAGCAGCACCAGTACCACCTTCGCCACCATCAACGGCAATAAAATCTGGACCTTTGCCTGTTTCTTTCATTAGCTCTGCCAACTCAACCCACTGATCTAATTTGCCAATAGCGCCTTTGATGCCAACAGGTAAGCCCGTTTCTTCAGCAATTGTTTCAATAAGACTCATCAATTCTCTAACACTACTAAACGCTTTGTGTGTAGCTGGTGATAGTACATCTTTACCAACTTCAACGCCTCTTATCTCTGCTATTTGTTGTGTGATTTTTGCTCCGGGTAAAACGCCACCTTTACCTGGTTTGGCACCTTGTGAGAGTTTTATTTCAATGGCTTTAATACATGGATTTTCAGCCACTAATTTTTTCATTTTTTCCATGGATAGATTTCCGTCTTTAGAACGTACTCCAAAATACCCAGTTCCGAAATGAAAAATGACATCGCCACCATTTTTATGATAAGGTGATAAACCACCTTCGCCGGTATTATGATACGCGTCAGATTTTGCAACACCCTTATTCATGGCTTCTACAGCAGCTGCAGATAGCGAGCCGAAACTCATTGCAGATACATTGATGGCTGAAGCAGGTCGATAAGGTTTTCTTCGTTTATTGTACTCGCCCATGACCTTAGAACAAGGCAAAAAAGAAGTATCAATGGCATTGGGATGGTTTTGAGGAACTTTGAAACCCATCATTTGATTTTTGATAAAAATATGCTGATGGGCATAAATATCACGATCAGTACCAAAGCCTTCGTAATTGTTTTCTTTTTTAGCAGAGGCGTATATCCACCCGCGTTCAATACGATTAAAAGGAAGCTCTTCTCGGTTATTTGCTACAAAATATTGCCTCATTTCAGGACCTATACTCTCAAATAAGTAACGTAAATGACCCACAACCGGATAATTATGTGATAAGGTGTGCGCCTTTTGAATAAAAATGTCCCTAAAAGCTACGAACCCCAAAAAAGTAAGGAGGTACCCCCACCAAGGTACGAGCTTAATAAAACCAAAAATTTCTTCCATATATAGAATACTTCTAATTTACTAAATAATCGAGCGTTTAAAAAACGCTGAGGCTTGCCTAGAATTCAACATTCTTTCATTTTGTATATCTAGTGAGCTTTCTCTGAGATAGGTTACTTTCCTTTAATAGGTTCTGTTAACATAGGCGTTTGATCGCTATTGAGATAATCTAAGCTCATTTCAGTAAGCGTTCGAACACCCAAAATCATTCCGTTATCATCAATTAGAAAATCAGGCGTATGATGCGGGTATGACGCTGTGTTGCCAGGAGTCATCCCTCCTAAGAAAAAGAAGAACCCTGGTGCCTCTTTCTGAAAATATGAAAAATCTTCAGCACCAGTAATAGCTTTCTGAATAACCACATTTTTATCGCCTGCCGTACGCATCATAGTTGGCAACATTTGATCAACCAATTCATGATTGTTGTAAGTAATGTCAGTAGCATCTTTGATTTCGCAAGTTGCTGTACCGCCATACGCTTTTGCAATAGTTTCTACCATTTCAACCATGCGCTTATTCAGTTTATCTTTCATGTCATAGTCTAGTGTTCTGATCGTACCAATCATTTCAGCACTTTCAGGTATGATATTGAAACGCACGCCACTTTTAATTTTACCAACGGTAATCACAGCAGCTTCATTGGTCAAATTAGTTTCTCTACTAATAATGGTTTGGAGTCCGTCAATAATTTTTGCACTTATTAAAATAGGATCCACTCCAGACCAAGGCTGTGATCCGTGGCTTTGTTTTCCTTTAACTTTAATAGTAAAGCTTTGTGCCGCGGCCATAGTTCCGCCAGATTTATAGCGAATCATGCCTACTGGCGTTTGAGAATTAATATGCAATCCGAAGATGGCATCAACCTTAGGGTTTTCCATAACCCCTTCTTTTACCATAAGTAATGCACCACCTTCTTCACCTGGTGGTGGGCCTTCTTCTGATGGTTGAAAAATAAACTTAACAGTGCCTTTTATCTTGTCTTTATTTTTAGATAAAACCTCTGCAACACCCATAAGAATAGCCGTATGAGTATCATGACCACAGGCATGCATTACACCTACTTTTTCGCCTAAGAATTCAGAAGTAACGGTTGATTTGAATGGCAAATTATTTCTTTCAATAACTGGCAAGGCATCAATGTCAGCGCGCAATGCAACAACTTTTCCGGGTAAATCTCCTTTTAACAGACCCACAACACCAGTATGGGCAACACCTGTTGTTACTTCAATACCTAATGATTTTAGGTGTTTCGCTATTTTTTCAGCGGTTTTGAATTCACGATTTCCTAATTCCGGATTTTGATGAATGTCTCTACGCCATTCAATTACTTTTGACTCAATGGCTTCATAGTCTTTTTCTAATCCTGACTGCGCAAATGCGATGCTTCCTGTTAGCAAAAGGATTATTACGTGTACTTTTTTCATAGTGTTACCTGTATTTATTATTTCCTTAGAAAGGAAAATGAATTTAAAATTTTATGAATCTATACTTATTATCTTGAAATTGAATTAATGCTGTCATAGCTGACAAAGCGAGTTGAACCCCTTCAATCAAATCTTCTTTCGGAAAATCTCTTGAAACTGATGATTGTCCGCAGAAAACAATTTCTCCTCCTGCCTCAATAATTGATTTAATTAACTCTTGATTAGGGTTATTAATACCATACCTTTTTTGATAGGCGGCATTAGTTATAATGTCTTTTGAAGCCTTATTGTGAACAACTAAAGCAACTTTTAAATTTTCAACCGGCACACCTGCTTGGGCATGCATGTTTAAAAATCTTGCCGCAGTTTCAATACTTCTATTTAATTCAGTATTCGCTTCAGGGCTTTTCATGATGTCAAAAACAACCTTGTATTCTTTGTTGATGTCAACTTTGAAATCAGCATTATCAATGGCATATACTTTTCCGAAATCTGAAATAACAGGGCCTGCTTTTTTTTCTTGAGATGTTCCTTTAGTAATGACAAAAAACAGAATTGAAACACATAATAGTATAGAAGATTTTTTCATTGTCATTTATTGATTTGTTAAATATATTCAAAATCAATAAAACCATATACTATTGTTCATAATTAATGATGGTGTACTTTTTTGGTAATGGTAATTATAGCTAATTTACACCTTCTTAAAAACAATAAAATTGAGTAGCTTTTTAGAAGAATTAAATGAGGCCCAAAAGGCACCTGTATTGCATAAAGACGGTCCTTTAATGGTTATAGCTGGTGCGGGTTCAGGTAAAACACGTGTATTAACTTACCGTATTGCCCACCTTATGGCTCAAGGGGTTGATTCTTTCAATATTCTTGCGCTTACTTTTACAAATAAGGCGGCTCGTGAAATGAAAAAAAGAATCGCTGAAATTGTGGGTTCTTCTGAAGCGAAGAATTTGTGGATGGGAACCTTTCATTCGGTTTTTGCGAAGCTACTACGTTTTGACGGCGATAAACTGGGTTTTCCGAGTAATTTTACCATTTATGATACCCAAGACTCACAGCGACTAATTGCCTCTATCATTAAGGAAATGGGACTTGATAAAGATGTATATAAATACAAACAGATTCAAAATAGAATTTCTTCTTATAAAAACAGTTTGATAACTGTCAAAGCCTATTTTCAAAACTCTGAATTGATTGAGGCTGATGCCATGTCAAAAAGACCGCGTTTAGGTGATATATATCAAAACTATGTAGATCGTTGTTTTAAAGCCGGTGCGATGGATTTTGATGATTTATTATTGAGAACCAATGAGCTTTTAAATAGACACCCAAGTGTTTTAGCGAAATACCAAGATCGATTTCGATATATTTTGGTTGATGAGTATCAAGATACCAATCATTCACAATATCTGATTATTAAAGCACTTTCTGATCGGTACCAGAACATATGTGTGGTTGGCGATGATGCCCAGAGTATTTATTCTTTTCGTGGCGCAAACATCAATAATATTTTAAATTTTCAAAAAGATTATGATAATGTAGGCATGTACCGCCTAGAGCAGAATTACAGGTCTACTAAAAACATTGTAAACGCTGCGAACTCTATCATTGCTAAGAATAAGGATCAACTTGAAAAAGTAGTTTGGACAGCAAATGATGATGGCGCTGCCATTAAAATACATCGCAGTACAACAGATGCTGAAGAGGGGAGGTATGTAGCAGGTTCTATTTGGGAAAATCAAATGCAAAACCAAATGAAGAACGGAGATTTTGCTGTATTATACCGAACAAATTCTCAGTCACGCGCCATTGAAGATGCGCTACGTAAGCGTGATATTCCGTATCGAATTTATGGGGGACTCTCATTTTACCAACGTAAAGAAATTAAAGATCTACTCGCTTATTTAAGGTTAATTATAAACCCTAAAGATGAGGAAGCTTTAAAGCGTGTTATTAATTTTCCGGGGCGAGGTATAGGGCAAACCACGGTTGAAAAATTAGTTGTTGCAGCCAATCATTATAATCGATCGATTTTTGAAGTGGTTGAAAATATTAGTAAAATAGACTTAAAAATAAATTCAGGAACCAAGAATAAGCTGCACAATTTCGCTACCATGATTAAGAGTTTTCAGATTATGGGCGAAAGTGCTGACGCTTTTGTTTTGGCTGAACATGTGGCCAAGAAAACCGGAATTTTTCTTGAGTTTAAAAAGGATGGTACGCCCGAGGGAATTGCCAGAATGGAAAACATAGAAGAATTATTAAATGGTATTCAAGATTTTGTAGAAGGGCAAAAAGAAATAGATGAAGCCACAGGAAGTATTTCTGAATTTTTAGAAGATGTTGCCCTAGCTACTGATTTAGATAAAGATACCGGCGATGATGACCGGGTGGCTTTGATGACTATTCACTTGGCTAAGGGACTCGAGTTTCCGTATGTATATATTGTAGGCATGGAGGAGGATCTTTTTCCTTCAGGAATGAGTATGAATACTCGAAGTGAATTAGAAGAGGAGCGACGCTTGTTTTACGTGGCTTTAACACGAGCTGAAAAACAAGCTTTTCTAACCTATACTCAAAATAGATATCGGTGGGGTAAATTGATTGATGCAGAGCCAAGTCGGTTTTTAGAAGAAATTGACGAACAATATATTGAAAATTTGACACCCATTGATAAGGCTTCTTATCGCTATAAACCTTTAATTGATAATGATATTTTTGGCGAAGTTGATAAAAGTAGTTTAAGACAATCAAAGCCTAAAAACGGCACTCCGCCTTTAGTCAATAAACCTAATGAAATACAATTAAGAAAGCTGCGAAAATTAAAACCGCAATTGGCTAAACCCGTTGGTAATACCAATGTCATTGACCCAAATCTGGCTGAAGGATCCTTAGTAAATCATACCCGGTTTGGTCGTGGTAAAGTGCTAAAAATTGAAGGTATTGGTCATGATAAAAAGGCCGAAATTCAATTTGAAAAAGGCGATATAAAAAAATTACTATTAAGGTTCGCTAAACTTGAAGTACTTTAGTTTTTAGGTCTTGAAGGCATTGCAATAGGTGCTTTTTCTTTTATACCTTCAACTTTTATATATTTTAACTTACCGTCAGAATCGGTGTAAGCTAAAACAGCTTCATCTTTTTTAAGTTCAAATTTCTTCTGCATTTTTAAGCCTTCCTTAGCAGCTGCTTCATCCATTTTTTCTTTAGATGAAAACCGTGCTAAAATAGTATTTATGTCATTTTTAGTATTCACTTGACAATCTAAAGTACGTCCTCTGAAATAAACTTTTTCAAATTGTATGTCATTGGCATCCTCTGAAACCTTAATTCTCAATTCAGATTCAACTCCAGTTTCCTCTCTACCACCCAAAATTGTTTTGAAAGAACTCTGTTCCATTGTAAATGGTATGTTCGCTGTTTCAAGTTTTTGAGAAGAACAATTTAATAATCCTAAGGCGAGTACTAATAATACTATGTTTTTCATTGAATTGATATTGTAAATTAGTTGTTTTCTAGTTTTAACTGCTCACTCGAAATTCAAAAACTTCTGATTCTGAAGTATTTCCTTGTGAATCAGTACTAATAACCGTCCAGTAATAAATAGTTCCTACGTTTACTGCAGCATCCATAGTACTGTCTGTTGTTGTGCCTAGACTAGCCGTAGCAGCAGGGTCTGTTCCTAGAAACACTTCATATGTAGCTATGTCGTTATCAATGTCAGAACCACTCCATTGAAGTGTAACCGTTCCGCCAACGTCAGTAAGGTTTGCACCCCGTGCAGGACTTATTACATCTGCAGGAAAAGGTGCATAATTTACAATACCAGGACCTTGATTGTAAAATCTGAATGAAGAACTAGTAGCAGATGCATTGGTACCATCAGCGTTTGATACAACAAACCATTCATATGGAGTGCCTCTGTCTATTGCGATATCTACTTCAGTAGTATTTGACCTTACAGAAAAACTTTGATTGGTATTCAGATTTCTGACGGTTACTTCATAACTGTCTGTATTATTTGAAGCACCCCATCTAAAAGTCACTTGACTTCTGGTTTCGCTAATAATAACACCCTCATTACATTCGGTATTGTTTTCAGGAAAAACTAAAGTGGTTGCCTCTGGGTCTGGCACCATTGCTATTGGTCTGGGGTCATCAGTGCCACCACCACCGCCATCATCATCACCGCCGCCACAAGAATACATTGCAAATAAAGCAGAAAGTAAAAGTATATAGTTTAAAATTTTCATTTTCTTATGATTTTATAGGTTAATAGGGCACCTTCAGTTTTAATATTTAAAATGTAAATTCCTTTTGAAAGGGCATCAACATTAAATTGAACTGTACCGTTTTGTACAACAAATGATTTTTTCAAAATTGAAGAAGCTCCGTTGGTACCAAATAAATTTATTTCTACCTCTTCATCGCTAATAGCCCCTAATAAAATGGTCAGGTCGCCACCTTCAATAGGATTTGGATAAATAAGTACTTCATCATTTAATAAAATAGTTTCTTTGTACTCGCCTTGGCAAAATTGCTCAGTAGTTATTGATAGTTTGTTTTCAGTTAATTTAAGTGGCAGACTTATTTGACTCTCAGTAGTTACAAACACTTCGTTATTTAAGGTAATGAAGTAAGTATTGCCCCCTGAAAGTTCTATATCAACCTTACTTTCAAGGTTACTAACTTTAGATGAAACGGATAGCGCATCTGGCTCAGATACTGAAATGTCAAAGCATTTTTCATAATCGGCATTTTCAGCCAGTGTTATGCAAAGCTTATACGTACCAGCCTCTAAGTCAGAAAAAGAGATTTCATCAGTAAACGTGTTTGAAATATTAACATCTCCGCTGGTTATGGTTGCTGTATAGTTGAAATCTTCTACGGCACTAATTGAAATTGCACCGTCGTTGTTGGTTATACAGGTCTCACTAGTACTCAAAATGCTGAAATTATTAGTTGGTAAAGAGAATACTGCACAACCGTTAGCATCTACAACGGCATCTATTGGCGTAGTTGGGCAGTTATCTAAATTGTTAGGCACGCCATCATTGTCAATATCATCATCACAAACATCACCTATACCATCGTTATCAAAATCAGCTTGATCTGCATTTGCCGCGAAAGGGCAATTATCATCAATATCAAAAACACCATCATTGTCATCATCTGGGTCACAAATATCACCTTCGCTATCACCGTCATTATTTGCTTGGTCTGCATTTGCCGTTAATGGGCAGTTATCATTAGCGTCATTAATACCATCATTGTCATCATCTTCATCGTCTTCAAAACCACTAATAGCGAAATCATCTATGATGACCCCTTCTTGATTTAAAGAAGGATCAGATTCAAAAACAATTCTAAATAATATATTGTTTTCTTGTGTCAAATCTGTTTCTCCTTGGGCAGCATTCAGCTGAAAATCATAACTGTATAACTGCATTTCGGCCTCAGTACCTGTCCATTGCCCCCCAGGACAAACTTGGCAATCTATATCACCTGAATCTTCAGTAGTACGATCACTATTGTACCAGTTAGGTTGACTGTTTGGCGAGCCTAAAAGAATCCAACTAGCGCCATTATTTGTAGAATATTCAACATAGGTCACATCAAAATTAATTTCTAAATCATAAGCCATATTGAATTCAAGTTTTGGGGCTAGTACATTTGATAAATCGTAACATTTACTCAGTAAAATACTTTTAGTCCCGTCAGGATGATTACCATCTAAATTAGTTCCGTATACCTGCGTTCCCGAACTTGCTGTGTTTAATAAGGTGCCAGAAGGAACTCCGCGTTCCCATAAAACTTGAGTAGCGCCAACTTCATTATATGCTGTTAAATCTAATTCTGAATCACTTTCAAATGTGTAAACATCTCCGATATTTCCTGATTCATTCATTATAAAGAAGGTCTTCAATGTATTATTGTCAGTATAAGTGTCTTCACTGTATGTCGCTGTTACAATAAATTCTATAGGCGCAATTTCAGATATTGCAAAAGATGGAAAAGGAATAGTAACCGTTTGATCCGGCCCTAAATTGCCAGTCCAATCAAAACTTTCTGGTTCACCTCCATTAATCGAGTAGCTAACATTAATACTTGTTACCGGATTCTTACCTTCGTTTTGAACGGTAATTTCTGGTAGGGTACCGTTACAGAAAACAGCATTACTTTCAGGCGAAATGCTGACAATTCGTAGTTCATCTTCAACTTCTTGTATAGGAAGTGGTGACTGCCAAACTCCTCGACCATAAGTTGACGCTGTTATTAACCCTGCGTCAAGTGAAATTTCTAAGTCACTGACTGAAGTACTCGGAAAGCCTGTGTCATATTCTTCCCATTCGGTTAATGTGTCATCGATTCGATACACTCCTATATTGGTTCCAACGTAGACTGGGTTAGTTGAGTTTCTACCTTGATGAACTATTGCAAAATAGGCTTGATCTGTGGGAAGATTTCCTGTAATTTCCTCAATCGTTTCATTTGTACCATCAATGGTTAATTTAAAAACACCTCTTAAAGATTGTTGTCGTGAAAGTTCAATACCCACCCTATTCGAAGTTGTGACATACAAAATATTGCTATCTAAACTATTTACTGCAACATCAGAGATGCTAGAATCAAATGAGGTTAGTAATGAAAAAGAATTTCCGCGATCCGTACTTCTAAAAATGTTTTCCTCATCAATCGCATACATGATATCATCATTATTTGGGTCAATTACAATCTCTTCAAGATTCGACTCCCCAACGTTGGATAAAAATTGCCATGCGTTGCCATTTAGTTTGTAAACCCCATCAAAACCTGCAAAAACCTCACCCACACTATTAACGGTTAATGGGGTAATCCAATTACCTGAAACTCCCGTTGGAGTGCCAACCACACCTACTCCTTCACCAGAGTTATTACTTATATATAAACGATCTCCAAATTGAATAAAACCATACACAAGATTGTTATTGGTAGGGTCAATTTCATAATCCATTCCGTCTGCGCCAGTAAATATATTCCACATGCCATCATTTCTAATGAAGCCAGAATTATCTTGTAAGCCACCAGCCATTTTACCTGCATCATTTTGTGCAACTGATATTCTATAAAATTGACTTATGGCAATTCCTGCGGTATAGTCTGTAAATGTATTTCCTTCATCTGTTGACATATATATACCGCCATCACTACCACAAAATAGATTTCCGTTGAAAAACTTAAGGGTATGTATATCAGCGTGGGTAAATGAGGGTGTTTGACTAAACCATTGATTTAATTGTGTAAAAGTATCGCCGCCATCAGTTGTCTTCCAAATGTTTAATACGCCAATATAAACTTCATCTTCGTCAGCCGGATTTACTTCAATCGCTAAATCAAACCATGCTTGACTTGATTCAAAAATGTCAACATTGTTCGCTGTTTTAGTAAAAGTTACCCCGCTATCTGTTGATTTAAACAAACCTTGATATGTATAATTAGAAGTAAGCGTGTTCGCACTTACAACATATACTAGTTCAGGATTCGCAGGAGTTACCCCGAGAGCAAGTCTGCCTGAAGCAATAGGAAGGTCGCTTGTTGTTGTGGCGAAACTATCGCCACCGTCAGTGGTATAAAAGAATTGAAAGTTATTTACCGCATATACCGTTTGAGGGTCTCCTGGTTTTAATTTAAAATCACTTATTTTTCCAGGCTGAACGATCGTCCACGTGGCACCGGCATCTTCTGATTTTTGAAGTCCGTCAGTTGTACCTGCCCATATAATGTTTGAATTGGTTGGGTCAATGGTAATCTCATTCATTAAAAAACTTACTGATCCGGCTTCTGGTACTAAACCTGTTATATTCCAGGTTGATCCGCCATCAGTTGATTTAAAAGCACCAATACTATAAGAATCAGCTGCGTCATCATCACCCGTAGCAATGTAAATGGTATTTGAATCATTAGGATCTATTGCAATACCCGAAACACCTATTTGTAGAAAATCATCAAATAAGTTTACCCATGTAGTTCCTGCATTTGTTGATTTCCAGACACCTCCGGCCGGTGCACCTACATACCATATGTTCGCATTGTTTGGGTCGACAGCCACGGCATTAACACGCCCTTGACCTGTTGTTCTTCTATTTAATGATCCATGTGAAAAGGGTCCAACTGAAGTCCAGTTACTTGTTGGGTTAGATCTACCTGTAAAATTCTGCTTATTTAAAAAGCTTTGCCAGACATCAAAGCCAGTTGGTAAGGTACCATCTGAGTTTACTTGATTTTCCCAATAACTTTTCCAACGCATAAATGGTTTGAAACCACTACCTTTTTTATCAGCATCATGGGTTTCCCAGTATTTGTCAAAAGCCTCAGAAATTTCTTTTAGGGTGTAATCTTTTTCTTGGGTTCTAGCCGTTAATCCGTTTTTTTCTTTTTCTTTCTCCAATTCTTGCATCCAAGGTGCATTTTGGTTGAATTGGGCAGTTGCAAAAAAAGTAAAAAGGAGGAATAGGGGTACTAATATCTTTTTCATATAGCGTTAATAAAGATTAAGTTTTTCAGCTTAGGATTTAATAGATGCTAAAGGGTTACAATGTGTAAAAATCGTTTAGTGTTCAAATTTTTACACAAATTACAGTAAATCAATAGTTTAAACTTAGCTATGCTGAGCAGAAAAAGGCTTAAAAACGAAATATATTTTTGCGCCATATTTCTAGCTCATCAATATACAAAAATATTAGGAAAACGTAGGCTAATTAATTCTTCAAGCGGTTGTATAAAGAACAGCAAAATGTCTTACTACATTTCTATTGCTTATTTTAGAGCTTTTATATATTGTTGTGGCTGAATTCATAAAAATTTACGAAGAAAATCCGAATCCTAAAGAAATCAAAAGGGTAGTTGCTATATTAAAAAAAGGAGGGTTGGTTATTTATCCTACCGATACGGTTTACGGCCTTGGGTGTGATATCACTAATTATAAAGCGTTAGAAAAGATTGCCCGTATAAAAGGAGTTAAACTTGAAAAAGCGAATTGGTCTTTTATTTGTTCTGATTTAAGTAATTTATCTGATTACGTGCGCCAAATTCAAACAGCAACCTTTAAAATTTTAAAAAGAGCGCTTCCCGGTCCATACACTTTTATTCTTCCTAGTAATAATAAATTACCTAAAGGGTTTAAAAAGAAGAAAACGGTAGGTATTCGCGTGCCTAATAATGCTATTTCAAATGCTTTGGTGGTTGCTTTAGGAAATCCTATTGTATCAACTTCTATATATGATGAGGATGAATTGTTAGAATATACTACAGATCCTGAACTAATTTTTGAAAAATGGCAAAAATTAGTTGATGTAGTTATTGATGGGGGCTATGGCGGCAATATTGCCTCAACGGTTGTTGACCTTTCAAAAGAGATACCTGAAGTACTTAGAGATGGAAAGGGCGCAGTAGACTTTCTTTAAAAATATAAGGGTCGCACTTTTATATGCGACCCTTTTCAATTGTATTTTATTTTTTCTTAATTGGTAATGGCAGGATCTTTCATACCTTCTTCAATCATTGAATAGAACTGATCAATTTTAGGAAGTACCACAATTCTAGTTCTTCTATTTCTAGACTTTTCAGAAGCTGAAACAGGAACGTAAGAAGCTCTTCCTGCTGCGGTCATACGCTTTGGGTCAACGCCGTAATCTTTTTGAAGAACACGTACTACTGAGGTTGCTCTTTTAGTACTTAAATCCCAGTTATCTAATAACACGCCACCTTTTCCTCTATACGGCACATCATCAGTATGACCTTCAACCATAAATTCAAAATCAGGTTTGTTGTTGACAACTTGGGCAACTTTACCTAAAACCTCTTTAGCCTTGCTAGAAATGTTATAACTGCCACTACTGAATAATAATTTATCAGAGATTGATACAAAAACAACACCTTTCTCAACGCTAATCTCAATATCTTCATCATCTAAATTACCCAAAACCCCTTTTAAACTTTGAACAAGTGATAGGTTTACAGAATCTCTTCTTGTAATCGCATTGTTTAATTTTCTGATGGTTAAATCTTTCTCTTGAAGACTCTCTAAAGATTTTTCAAGATTCTCAGCCCCTTTTGTTGTAAGCGTAGTTAGGTTACCCATATTGTTAATGAGTTCTTGATTGTTCGCTTTTAAAAATGAATTTTGATCTTCTAAGGTTTGAACTCTTGAAGTCGCAGAAGCTTTTTCTTCTAAGCAAGAATTTAATTTTACCGTTGCAGAATTCAATAAGTCTTGTGTTTCTTTGTGTTTGGCTTCTAATTCTTGAAACTTCTTTTGTGGAACGCAAGAAAATAATAGCGTTGCTGTAATAGAGGCTAAAATGATTTTTTTCATAATAAGGAGAAATGTTAATTTAATTTACTCGATAATCGAGATTTAATGTTTTTTTGAATGCCTTACGAGATTAACCCGAGACTGTCGATCTTGTTTTCTTAAATATACCGCAAAACTAAGTATAACTAAAATTGTTGTTTTTCAAAATTAGTTAATCTTTTACTAATTTGTTAAAATTCTTTACATGATGTACGAAGTAAGACCAAACTACAGACTTTGTTCTGTAATATTTTAAGATAAAATTAGCCTTTTCTCTTTTCTTAAATATTTTTCTGAAGTTCTTATAAAAGCTAAAATGAGCCCTTAAAATAGCGAAACTATGTTTTGGTTTTAGCTGAAATAGAAATCGAATAGCCGCCACACCATCAAGTAAGAGGCGTAAAAATAAAATTGTAAAGGCTTTTGATTTAGGTAAGTTTTTAATAATTGAGTATAATGAATTTCGAAAATTCAAAAATGTTTTTTTTGGGTTCATGTTACTCAAAGTTGAGCCTCCTAAGTGAAATACTTCTGATGAACCAACATAATATACTTTGTGTCCGTTATTTTTAGCGCGCCAGCATAAATCAACCTCTTCTTGATGAGCGAAATAATCATGATCAAAACCGCCTAGAACCTTGAATACATTACTTTTAATAAACATGCACGCCCCAGTAGCCCAGAAAACTTCTAGGGTGTCATTGTATTGCCCTTCATCTTTTTCTAAAGATTGAAAAATACGTCCGCGACAAAAAGGATATCCTAATTTATCAATAAAACCACCTGCCGCACCAGCATACTCAAAGTGACTCTTGTTTTTTAAATCTAATATTTTGGGTTGTATGATTGAAGCATCATCCATCTCAATAAAAGCCTTAATAATTGGGTCTAACCAATTTGCAGTAACTTCTACATCAGAATTTAAAAGACAAAAAATATCAGCTTGAACTTCTTCTAAAGCTTCGTTATAACCACCTGCAAAACCTGCATTGGTTTCATTTTGTATGATTTTTATGGATGGATATGTTTGTTGTACAAACGCGACTGAATCATCCGTAGAAGCATTGTCAGCAACATAGATGTCAGCTTCTTTAGAATATTCTATAACCGATGGCAGGTAACTTTCTAAAAGCTCCTTTCCATTCCAATTTAATATGACTACGGCTACTTGCAATACGCTGGCAAATTAACGGCTAAAATCAGGAATATCTTTGAGAAAAGTATACTTTTCTTCATTCAAATCCATTTTGCAAAAAAAATGCTCCAATCCATTTGTAACCATCAAATAAGATGCTTCAAGTTGAAGATTATATTTTGCTATTTGATCAAAAGTTTTCTGATCTATTTTAATTTTAGGAGCTTTACACTCAACTAATAAATGAATAGAACCATTTGAGTTGTATATTACAATATCATATCGTTTTTTTAATGAGTTGACTGTTAACTGTTTCTCAACATTAATAAGGCTTTTAGGGTATTTTTTAGTTTCAATGAGAAAATTTAATACATGTTGACGTACCCATTCTTCTGGTTGTAAATCGACAAATTTTTTGCGAATAACATCGAAAATACGGACTTTATTTTCGCTATTTTTGAGTCGAAACTGATATGTCTCAAAATTTAGTTTTCTCACTTTACAAATGTGATGATTTTTTTAAAATGAAAGAAGTAAATTCAATACTCGCTGAAATCAAAAAAGGCACTGTTAAGCCCATCTACTTATTATGCGGTGAAGAGCCTTATTATATTGATATGGTGTCTCAGTTCATTGAAAAGAATGTTTTGGCTGAAGAGGAGAGGGGCTTTAATCAAATGGTGCTTTATGGTAAAGATGTTACGGTTGATGAAATTGTAAGCAACGCAAAGCGTTTTCCGATGATGGCTGAGAAGCAAGTAATTATCGTTAGAGAGGCTCAAAATTTATCACGTAGTATTGATAAACTTTTACCGTATGTTACCAACCCGCAACCTAGTACGGTGCTTGTCTTGTGTTATAAGTACAATAAATTTGATAAGCGTAAAAAGGTTTATAAAGAAATTAAGAAAAACGGTGTTTGTTTTGAAAGTAAAAAACTGTATGATAATCAAGTAGCGGCTTGGATTAAAAACACGGTTGAAAGCCGTGGGTATAGCATAAATTATAAAGCTACTGTATTGTTAGCAGAATTTTTGGGTACTGATTTAAGTAAGATTATTAATGAACTTGATAAACTTCAAGTTGTGCTATCAAAAGAGAAAGAAATTACAGCTCATGACATTGAGCAGAATATAGGTATCAGTAAAGACTTCAATAATTTTGAGCTTAAAAAGGCACTAAGTCAAGGTAATATTACTAAGGTTACGCGCATACTTAACTACTTTGGTCAGAACCCAAAAGATAATCCTTTTGTATTAACTATAGGTCAGCTGTATACTTTTTTCAATAAGGTTTTAAAATATCACGGTATGCGTGATAAAAACCCAAAAGCAGTGGCAAATGAGTTGGGCGTTAGTCCATTTTTTGTAGATGAATATACCAGTGCGGCTCGAAATTACTCTATGAAAAAAGTGAGTCAGATAATTTCAGAGCTTAGAATTCTTGATTTAAAAAGCAAAGGGGTAGGCTCACAAAATATTTCGCAAATTGATTTACTAAAAGAGCTTCTGGTTAAAGTGACCTAATTACCTTTTATCAATACTGAATTTACCCGGACCTACAAGCGCTATTACCACGAAAAAAGTCAAGTATAATAATGCTTTTTCTTGCTTGCCAAAAGGATCTGCACCATGAACAATAAAAGCAGCTACCGCCATGGTAATTGCTGCGGGTATGGCCGCCCAT
Organism: uncultured Flavobacteriaceae bacterium; assembly: GCA_937929935.1. Taxonomy (GTDB): domain Bacteria; phylum Bacteroidota; class Bacteroidia; order Flavobacteriales; family Flavobacteriaceae; genus Maribacter_C. Next base: position 268,748 of record CALFUL010000004.1, read on the forward strand.
TTTGTTTTAAAACCTATAATTAGCAGAATAGGGCAAATCACTTCACCAATAACAGCCAAGAATAAAGAGGGTGCTGCACCAATTCCTAATGGGTCGCCAAAGTCGAAATTTCCTGCGATTAGTTTTTGAAGTTTTGGAATGCCATGTGAAAGCATCATTGCTGCCGGAAGTATTCTTAACAATGCCAGCCCGATGTTTTTGACTAGGGGGGTATTTTTCATTCTATTGTGAGTTGTTAGTTACTCGTAAAAGTAAAAAATATTTTTTAAATTTCCCTGTAGTCCTTAATTGCCCTAGCTATAGCTGAAGTTAAAGTGTCAGCGTTTGATTTTGAAAACCACATTGGCGGCTTGATTTTCAAGACATTGTTATGCGGACCATCAGTACCAATTAAAATTAAATTCTCGCGTAGATTGTTTTTTATGTAGGAAGCTAAACCTGTATTTGGCTTGCCTTTTTTATCTACCATTTCAACACCTAAAAAAAGTCCGTTTCCTCTAACATCGCCGATTTCGACATTTCTTTTTTGAAAGGTTTTAAGTGCTTTAATGAGATACTTACCAACATCTTTAGCGTGCTCTTGTAGATTTTCTTCTTCAATAACTTCTAAAACAGCTTTGCCAATCGAACAAGAAACCGGATTACCACCAAAAGAACTAAAAAACTCTAGTCCGTTATCAAAACTCTCAGCAATTTCACTAGTGGTAACCACTGCACCAATTGGGTGCCCATTGCCCATTGGTTTGCCAATAACTACCATATCGGGTACAATATTATGTTTTTCAAAACCCCAAAAAGAGGTTCCTAATCTTCCAAAACCTACTTGTACTTCATCACTAATACATACGCCGCCTTGAGCTTTTATCTTAGGGTAAATGGCGCTCAAATAGCCTTCAGGTAGGGGTGCTTGGCCACCACAACCAACAATAGGTTCTGCAATAAAGGCAGCAATTTTATTACTATTTGCTTCAATATCTTTGGTAGTGCGTGCAACATAGTGAAGGCTAGCATCACTTTCATTTTCGAAACCAGAACCATAAAACTTTGGCATCTCAGTCTCTAGGATGTTTTGCTGCCTGCCGGGCCCACCTTTTTGATTGTATTTATAGGCGCTTATTTCAATGCCTAATTTTGTGTTACCGTGATAGCCATTATTCAAGACCATTACCTTATTTTTTTTGGTATGTGTCATTGCAATTCTAATAGCTAAATCACTTGCAGCACTTCCTGAGTTTACAAGAAAAACCTTATTCAGCTGACTTGGAAACTTTGATAAAAGTAATTCGCTATACTCATGTAATTCGTCATAAATATATCTGGTATTTGTATTCAGTCTTGCTAAAGTCTTTGATGCTGCTTTTGTTATTTTAGGATGGCTATGACCAACCAACATAATATTGTTGTACGCATCTAAAAAAGTGTTTCCTGCTTTGTCATACATATATTGAAAAGCAGATTTGCTCATGTAAATAGGATTTTTATAACTTACAGATAAAGAAGTGCTTATGGTTTTTGACCTTTCTTTTAACTTTAAATCAATTGATGGCGGAGTAGCTACATCAAATCCCGAAGCTTTTCTGAATTCATTTGTTGCTTTAATGGGGTTAACGGCAAGCCATTTATATAATAAATTCCATGCAGGTTTTTCGCTAATTGTAATATATTCAGAATCAGGTTTTAAGGTTTTTGCATAGGCAGAATTACAAACGCTTGTGCACAATCTAGCCGCTATTAAATAGTATAAAACATCAATTTCTTTTGATTCAAGCGGATAAATTTCATGATATGATTTTAAAACCGAGTTGGCAACCTCAAGCGGATTATCTTTATTCATCATCACGTAGGTCAATGCTATAGCAAGCTCATTAATAACCCAAGTATGACACATATCACCAAAGTCAATGATTCCTGATACTTTTTGGTTTTGTGTTAATACGTTCCAATCATTAGCGTCATTGTGAATAATACCTTTTCGAAGTTGATATTGAACAGGAAGAACGTTTTCATCAAATTGCAGAAAAAAGTAGTTGACGAGACTTCGGTCTTTCGGGTTGGTGATGTAGTCGAGAAGTTTATAGTTTAACTTGAAATGTTTTAAATCCCAAGGTGTTTCTTTGGCCTTGATGGCATTTGAGTGCTGAGATGTTATGGTTACATCGAGTTCAGCAAGAAACCTGCCAAATGAGTTAAGAAAGGCTTCACTATGATTAATATCAGCCAAAAATTGACCTTCAATGTAGGTTAAAAGCCTATAAATATGACCTTCTGAAACAATTATATCATCACCTTTATCAGATGCAACAACCGCTGAAACATCATATTTCAAGTGTTCTTTGACTTGTTTTAAGATATTGTTTTCAGCTTCGAGTAAATCAAATTCTTGCTTTGTGAAATGGTTTTGTTTTAAAACGAAAATTTGATTTTCGGTTTCAATTTTATAGTTTATACTATCATAGCCTTCTAATTTTGAGATGGTTGCGTTTGATATAGCATAATGAAGTTTAAGTATTTTTTGAATTTTCAAAGCAAGGTATATTATACCAAAGTTACTTTAATTCAATGAATGAAAAAAAACAAGGTAAACCAACCAAATGGTTAGCGTAGCGCGGGGTAGGCCAAAGGGTCTGTTTCATGCATTATGGCATACACTTTTTCGAAAATATCTTCAGCATTTGGCTTAGAAAAATAGTCGCCATCTGAACCATAGGCAGGACGGTGCGCTTTGGCGGTTAACGTTTGAGGTGCACAATCAAGAAAGGCATAAGCTCCTTGTTTTTCAATAATTTCTTGCATTAAGTATGCAGAGCATCCGCCAGGTACATCTTCATCAATAACCAGTAATTTATTTGTTTTCTTGACGCTTTCAACAACATTATGTTGAATATCAAACGGCAGTAATGTCTGTGCATCAATAACCTCAGCATCAATACCAACTTCAAGCAGTTCTTCCGCAACATTTTCAACAATGCGTAGCGTAGAACCGTAAGAAAGCAACGTGATATCTGAACCTTCACGAAGAGTTTCTACGGTACCAATAGGTGTGCAAAATTCACCCATATTATTTGGCAATGGCTCTTTTAAGCGGTAACCATTCAAACTCTCTATGACCAAGGCTGGCTCATCACTCTTCATTAGAGAATTATAAAAGCCTGCGGCTTGGGTCATATTTCTGGGTGCTAGAATGTACATACCTCTTAATAAATGAATAAGGCCACCCATTTGAGAACCAGAGTGCCATATGCCTTCTAAGCGATGCCCACGAGTTCTTACTATTAAAGGAGCTTTTTGTTTGCCCACAGTTCTATAGCGTATGGTTGCTACATCATCAGTTAACGTAGCCATAGCATAGAAAATATAATCGAGATATTGAATTTCTGCGATGGGTCTCAAACCACGTAAAGCCATACCTAAACCTTGACCTATAATGGTTGATTCTCTAATACCGGTATCGGCTACTCTGTGTTTTCCATATTTTGCCTGTAAACCTTCTAGACCTTGATTTACATCGCCAATGTTTCCGCTATCTTCTCCAAAAACCAAGGCTTCAGGATATTTTTCAAATAACTTATCAAAATTCTCCTTAATAATTACGCGACCATCAACATTTTCAGCTAAAGGGTCATATTTTGGAGAAACAGCTGTAATATTGGTTGCCTTATTCTCATTTTCACTATATAAATGCCGACTATAATTCGGTTGTTCATTTTCAAGAAAATTAGTTATCCATTGCATTAAAGCAGTTTTTGCAGGATTATTTTCTTCAAGTTGGTAACGCAAAGCTTTACGTGCAATAGAAGCCATGTTTCTTTTATACGGTTCTTCAATAGCGATTAAGTCGTTTTTAAGCTTGGTAATAAAAGCTTTATTCGCGCTAGCATTGGCCGAATCATCAAGTAATTGAACCAATACTTGTTTTTGAGCAACTAAGGTTTGTAAATATTCTGCCCAAGCTTCCTTTTTTGCTGTTCGTATTTCTTTTTTAATGGTGTACTCTAGTACACTTAAATCATTTTCTGAAGCTATTTTTGATTCAAGAATCCATTCTTTAAACTTTTTGAGGCAGTCGTTATCTTTTTCCCATTGCAGGCGCTCCTCGCTTTTATACCGTTCATGTGAGCCAGAGGTAGAATGGCCTTGTGGTTGGGTTAGTTCGGTAACGTGTATTATTACAGGCACATGTTCTTCACGGGCGATATCAGAAGCATTTTCATACGCATGAATTAAGGCAGTGTAATCCCATCCTTTAACTTTTAGAATTTCATACCCTTTGTGGTCTTTATCACGTTGAAATCCTTTTAAAACCTCTGAAATATCTTCTTTTGTAGTGTGGTAAGATTGTGGCACTGAAATGCCGTAGTCATCATCCCAAATGCTAATGACCATAGGTACCTGTAAAACACCAGCAGCATTAATGGTTTCAAAAAACATTCCTTCACTAGTACTCGCATTTCCAATAGTTCCCCAGGCAACTTCATTACCATTAACTGAAAAATTTGAAGCATCAACATCTTTTAGATTTCGATACATTTTTGAGGCTTGTGCTAATCCTAAAAGGCGTGGCATTTGACCTGCGGTACAAGAAACATCAGGACTTGTATTTGGTTGCTGGGTTAAATTTTTCCAGCTGCCGTCTTCATTCAAACTATTGGTTAAATAATGACCAATCATTTGACGACCAGCACTCATGGGCTCTTTTTTTATGTCTGTGGTGGCATATAGGGCATGAAAAAAGGCTTTTGGGGTCAGCACTCCAATAGCCATCATAAAGGTTTGGTCACGGTAATATCCACTTCTGAAATCTCCATTTTGAAAAGCTCTGGCCATGGCTAATTGCGGTAATTCTTTACCATCGCCAAAAATGCCAAATTTTGCTTTACCCGTAAGTACTTCTTTACGTCCTAAAAGACTACAGGTACGACTGCGAATTGCAATTTCATAATCTTTCATGATTTGTAGCTTAAAATCATCAAAAGAAATGTCGTTACTAGTCTTTGGTTTACTTTGCATTGAGACGTTAATTTTTTTGCAAAAATACGAAATATGAACGGTTAATACAACCTTGAAATGACTGTGTTTATTGTGTTTTATGCAAAAAACATTAATTTTTTATGCGATTTTGTTATATAAAAAACAAATTAGCGGTAGTAAATTGAGAATTTATCAATTATTAAAACCATTTTCTGGTAAATAATCTAGTGATTGTTTTGGGGCTAAGTGTTACAATAAAGCGAATTTTTTCTTTATAATTGGGTTGTGCAATTTCCCATCCATTATTCGAGTAAACCGGTAAATACAATTCAAAATAATCTGTTACAAAATTTAAGCGAATTCCAGAATCATAAATAAATTTTGCATTTTGGTTTCGGTTTCTAATCAAACCTAAATCGCCATATACTTCAGCCCATCGCCAAATATTTACACTGGCATTCATTGTTGTAATCCAATCATTTGAAAATCGAAGATCTTCATTTAAAAATGATTTAAAGCCCCCTTCAGCTATGATGATTTGCTGGCTGTAAATACCTGAATTTTCAGAACGGCCTAAATAATTAAGGTCAAACAAATAATCTGTTGGTCTGTCTAAAGCAAAACTGAAGAAATCTGAATTTGAATTATTCCAAAGAAACTTACCTGCAAAAAAGCGAATATTTAATTGTCTATTATTATCAAATAATTTGCGGTATTCATATTCTGCTGAAAGTTTTGTAAAATTACTTGACTGTTGAAAATCAACAAACCAGCTTTTATAATTTAAAATGTTATTATCAATATTTCTGTACTTAACATTAAAAATTTTATAGTCAGGGTTTTGAGCATCATTATTACTCTCAGCAGCAATTACTGGATCAATATCTCTTAAGATGTTGACAAATCTAAAATTCAAAAGTTGTCTTTTGTTCAATAAGAGATTATCTGGTCGCCATGCAAAAGTTAGTCTGGGCGTTATTCGCGATACTCTTGAATTAGAATTAAAATGCGAAGTTCCACCACCCACACCATAGCTAACCAGATAGAGTCCGCTTTTATTGACATAATGTTTGTAATTAAAGCCTGCGCTACCTACCAGTGATTTTTCTCTGAATGAATACCCAGGTTGAATATCAAAAACAAAAGGTCTTTCTATTAAGGTTTTATTGTGCAATCTAAGGGCAGGTACCCAACCATCATATAAGTTGAAGCTTAAGGTAGGAACATAAAAAATTTGATTGTAATATGGGTTTTCTGAATCTTGAAAGAAGGTAAATTTCAGTTTTTTGTTACTTGCTAAAAATCCTCCTAAAGACTTCCAGTTATCACGCTGATTAAATTCTGGAATTTTTTTATCGTAATTTAAAACCAATCTATTTTCTCCGTTTCTTGGAATCGTAAATGTTTTTTCCTTATTAAAATCACTAAACCAATAGTGCGATACAACAGAGTCTTTGTGTAAACCAAAAAGTGAAATGGGTACATTGGTACCTTCTTTGTTTTTTAAGGTAACAGTTAAAGAGTCAGCTGTTTTTTTAATCTTCTTGATTTTAAAATCAATTTTTAGATCTGTTGAAACATAGTCTCTGAAAAACCAATCAATATTTTGATCCGTAGAGCGTTTTAATATGGACTCAAAATCAGAAACGCGTACTTTGGTAAGCATAAAGTTTTTATAAAAATCTTTGATGCTTTCATTCACTAAGTCATGGCCCATATAGCTTGCGAGATAAGATAGGCCCAAACCTGCCTTATATTTATTGCCAATATGTTGATTAAACCATATTAAAGAGTCATTTGATGTTGTTAAAGGTTGGTCTAAGTTTTTACGGGCAGTAATCATATGTAAAAATGAGTACTGCTCATTAAACCCCATCTTGGCAAGATTGAAACTCTTTACACCCCAAATACGAGATAGTTTTCCTAACAATTTTTGATCCGGATAAAATTCTTCAACATATGCAATCATGAGATAGTTTGCAATAGCATCAGTTAACCACTGCTTTTTTCTAGGGTTGACATATATAGTTTCTTCAAGGATGTTAATCAATGCCGTTTTTAAAAATTTCATTTCAAATTGAAATTGAATATTATACGGCTGTATAAATGAAGGAAGTTGATTTATACCATAAAGTGGGTTTTTGTTGTAATCAATTTCACTAACTAATAAATTTGAATGCGGATACTTGCCAAGGTTTGCATTGATAAATTCGACAACATTATTAATTGATACAGTTTTTAGTATAGGATCTAGCCTACGAACATTGAGGTCAGTGACCACAGTTGAGTACTGGGTAATAAGCGTTGTAAATTTATCTGTTGTTGACAGAATTATTTCACAATTTTTTTGTTTGCTGCCATCAAGGCGAACAAATTGATTTTCATCCTCTTCTGATTTACTTAAGGTACCATAGTTTGACGATAAGAAAACGTTTCTAGGATAGGTTAAATTAATGGTGGTATTCGTGTAATCTGTATAAAGATCTTCAAGGTTTTTGTTAGAATACAAATGCCAAGTACCATCAAAAATTGCTGGCGTCAAATACCAGTCTTTTAAATAATAATTACCCTTGTTGTCGTAGCCATAAGGGGTGTATTTGTTTGGGGGTAGTTTGACGTTATAACTGATATAAAACTTGCCAACCTCATTTGGGGCTAAGCCTTGGTTTAATTTTACTCTAATGATGTCTTTACTTTTAGTTCTAGACCATTCTAGACCGCGGTAATCGCTATCAACAAAACTTACTATTTTAGTTGATCCTCTTTCATTATCTTTTGCTAAATGCAGGCCTTTTTTAAACTGTTCAGCAAAACGTTTGGCTAATGGTGTATTTTTACTTGAATATGCGTTTGCCCAATCATTAAAATAGATTTCTTCTAAAAATTGATTTGAATTATTGACATATTCAAGTTCTTGCTGAATGCTTAAAGTTTGGGTATTCTGGTCTAGACTTACGTCTAAAACAAGGGTGTGTTGCGCCTTACTAAAGAATACATTCAATAGTAAAAAAGCAACACTTTGAATTAGTGTTAAATAGTTTTTAGGAGAATTATTCATTTAAAAATTCGGACTCAATGCATGCCCTTTATAGAAGGCATCAATGATTGAAACAACTTCTTCTTTGGTATCAACAATTTTAATGAGATCTAAGTCTTTCGGACTAATATTTCCTGCGTTTAACATGGTGTTTTTAATCCAATCAATGAGTCCTGACCAAAATTTAGTGCCCACCAAAATAATTGGAAATTTTTCTATTTTATTTGTTTGAATGAGCGTAATAGCTTCAAAAAGTTCATCGAGCGTTCCAAAACCTCCAGGCATGACAACAAAACCTTGCGAATACTTAACAAACATTACTTTGCGCACAAAGAAATAGTCAAAGTCTAAGCTTTTATCTGAATCAATGTAGGGGTTATCATGTTGTTCAAAAGGCAAATCAATATTTAAACCAACTGAGGTTCCGCCAGCTAAATTCGCGCCACGATTTCCTGCTTCCATGATGCCTGGTCCGCCACCCGTAATTACGCCGTAACCGGCATTAGCAATACTTTCAGCTATAGCAACAGCTAATTGATAGTATTCTTGATCTTCTTTAGTTCTTGCTGAACCAAAAATTGATACACATGGCCCAATGACACTCATTCTTTCAAAACCATTGACAAACTCGCCCATGATTTTGAACAGTGCCCATGAATCATTCGTTTTTATTTGGTTCCAACCTTTGTGATGTTGTTCTTTTCTCATTGATATATTTTTAAAGCGCTTTTCGCAAAAATATTTATTTACTATTCGGGGTTAAAATTCAACTTCTGTTTTTAAGCCTTATTTAACGTTAAGTTCTTTTTTCAAAAACTTAGCGGTGTAACTTTTTTTGTCTCTACATAGTTCCTCTGGGGTTCCTTTAGCCACAATCATTCCGCCGCCACGACCGCCTTCGTATCCGATGTCAATAATATAATCTACCATTTTTATGACATCCATATTATGTTCAATGACTAAAATGGTATTTCCTTTATCTACTAATCTATTTAAGACTTCTAACAAAACTCTAATATCTTCAAAATGAAGTCCTGTAGTTGGTTCGTCTAAAATATAAAAAGTATTGCCCGTATCTCTTTTAGAAAGTTCAGTGGCCAGTTTTATTCGTTGTGCTTCACCACCTGATAGGGTGGTAGATTGTTGTCCGAGCGAGATATACCCTAAACCTACATCTTGAATGGTTTTTAATTTTCTATAAATTTTAGGTATTGCTTCAAAAAAACTAACAGCATCATTAATGGTCATTTCTAGTACATCAGCAATAGATTTTGCTTTAAAACGAATTTCTAAGGTTTCTCTATTAAATCGTTTACCCTGACAAGTTTCACAATCAACATAAACATCGGGTAAAAAATTCATTTCAATAACTCTAAGACCGCCCCCTTGACAGGTTTCACATCTTCCACCTTTTACATTAAAACTAAATCTGCCTGGTTTATAACCTCTAATCGCAGCTTCTGAAGTTTTAGTAAATAAAGATCTTATTTCACTAAAAACACCTGTATAGGTAGCCGGATTTGATCTTGGTGTTCGACCAATAGGACTCTGATTAATATCAATTACCTTATCAATATGTTCAAGGCCAGTGATTTTTTTATAGGGCATTGGTATTTTTACACCATTGAAATAGTGGGCATTCATGATGGGGTAGAGGGTCTCATTAATTAAAGTAGATTTTCCGCTACCTGAAACCCCAGTTACGCCAATCATTTTGCCAAGTGGCAATTCAATGGTTACATTTTTTAAGTTGTTACCTGTGCACCCTGAGAGTACTACTTTTTTACCGTTGCCTTTTCTTCTTTTTTTAGGTACTTTAATTTCTTTTTTACCGGTAATATAATCGGCCGTGAGGGTTTTATGATTTTTTAATTCACTAGGCAAACCTTGCGAAATAATCATGCCCCCGTGTCTACCTGCTTTAGGGCCAATGTCAATTACATGGTCAGCACGTTCTATCATATCGCGATCATGCTCTACTACAATAATTGAGTTTCCGAGGTCTCTTAAAGCCTCTAATGATTGAATCAAACGCTCATTATCACGTTGATGCAAGCCAATACTTGGTTCATCAAGAATATAAAGCACACCAACTAGCTGTGATCCAATTTGGGTTGCCAAGCGAATACGTTGTGCTTCGCCGCCAGATAGTGATTTTGAACTTCGATTCAATGAAAGGTAATCTAACCCCACATTCAAAAGAAAATCAATTCTTGATCTAATTTCTTTAATAATTTCTTCAGCAATTTTGAATTGATTGCCTTTTAGCTTTTTTTGAAGTTTGGTAAAAAACGTTGCTAGTTCAACAATGTCATAATTGGCTAATTCAGCAATATTTTTAGTATCTATTTTAAAGTTAAGCGATTCTATTTTTAAGCGAGAGCCCTTACAGGTTTGACATGTAACCTGATCCATATACTCTTTGGCCCATCTTTTTATGGCCGTAGATGGCGCTTCATCAAATTGGCTTTTAATAAAATTAGAGATGCCTTCATAATCAATTTTATAGGTTCTTTTAACCCCTAAAGCGCTTGAATCAATCTCAAAATTTTCTTCTCCACCCTGCATTAAAATATGCATGGCTTCCTTCGGAATTTTTGAAATAGGATCTGATAACTCAAAATTATAGCGCTTTGCAATGATCTCAATTTGCTTAAATGCCCAAGATTTTTTGTAGTCTCCTAACGGAGCTATACCACCAGCTTTAATTGATTTTTTAGGATCCGGAAATATCTTTGATTCATTGACCTCATGCACATGTCCGAGCCCGTTACAAGAAGGACACATACCTTTTGGAGAATTAAATGAAAAGGTATTTGGTTCTGGTAATGGGTATGAAATACCCGTAGCAGCGCACATTAAATCTCGACTAAAATAGCGTGCTTTTGAAGTACCCTCTTCAAGAATCATCAAAACATTATCGCCACTGTACATGGCTGTATTAATAGTTTCAATAAGACGTTTGTCAATGTCATCAGTGTCATTAACTTTTAGGCGATCAATTACAATCTCAATATCGTGAACCTTGTAGCGATCCACTTTCATACCTTTAACAATGTCTTTTATTTCGCCATCAATTCTAACCTTGACAAAACCTTGCTTACCAATCTGTTCAAAAAGTTCGCGGTAATGTCCTTTTCTTGATTTGATAATGGGTGCGAGAACATTTATCTTCTTACTGTTATAGTCTTTTTTGATGAGTTCTTTAATTTGCTCATCACTATAACTAACCATTTTTTCGCCAGTGTTATAACTGTAAGCGTCTCCTGCTCGCGCGAATAAAAGACGTAAGAAATCATAAATTTCTGTAATGGTACCCACCGTTGAACGTGGCGACTTAGAAGTGGTTTTTTGTTCAATAGCAATAACGGGTGAAAGACCATCAATTTTATCAACATCGGGTCTTTCTAAGCCGCCTAAAAATTGGCGTGCGTAGGCTGAAAAGGTTTCAATATACCTGCGTTGTCCTTCTGCATAAATAGTGTCGAAAGCTAAAGAAGATTTACCACTGCCTGACAAGCCAGTAATAACCACTAATTTTTCACGCGGAATTGTGACATCAATGTTCTTGAGATTATGAACACGTGCCCCTTTAACTTCAATATTTTCTTCGTATTTAATCATTTTCAAAGCAAAGTTGCAAAAATACGATTTTGACAACGAAATTTGGTGTGTACACCACTTCCTTTTTGTGAATAAGGTAGTTAGCGGTTATTTTTGCTATTCATGAAAAAATGAATAGCATGCAATTATTAGGAATAGGTTCTCGTATCAATCACAATGAATTGGGTAAAGGTGTTGTTACTAATGTTACTTCAAAACATTATTGGGTAACTTTTATTGACAATGGACTAGAGACCATAGATTTAGATGCTAATTTTGAAATTATTGAAATTGTTGAAGATGAAGTTGATACCATTAGTTTTTCTGAGGTTGAACAGTCATTGATTAGCATTTTAAGAAAATGGAGTGATGCTTCTTCAGTTAACCCTATAGCTGATAAGTGGAAAGGCGGTAACTTAATTCTAGCGTCTAAAGACACAAATCTTTCAAATAAAGAAATTCCTATAGATACCTTTTTTCATAAAATAGTAATGGTACGTGATCGCATTCGTGTGATGGAGCAAAAGATAAACTCGAGCAAAACTTTAGATGACCAAGATAAGGTTGACTTGCAACAGTACATCACTCGTATTTACGGTAGTTTAACCACTTTTAATGTACTTTTTAAAAACAAAAGCGATCATTTTGTGGGTGAACGTTCAAAGTAAATAACCTTGGTGAAAGCCTAGAAGCCCATAAAAAGAATATCAACATTGATTTTGGCGTAAGCACAAGCCGTATTCTAAATCTCGATTATCGAGTTATACCGCCTGTCTAACATTTGCATTACCAGAAGAAATTTCTAGTTTACCAGACGCATAGCTGATACCATAATTACGTTTGGTATCAAAAACCAACCAATGCTTGTTTCTTAAGGTCATTCTTAAATGTCTTGATAACAAAGGCAACACATTATACTTGGGTTTTAACAACGCTTTTGTGGCGTTACTTTCTGTTAATTGAAAATTTGCAAAAACCTCCATTCTACGCTTTTCCTTTTCAACCTTGTTCATTAGTTGTTTTAGATTTTCAGTAAGTGTGAATAGGGCAGAAGGTTCATCATCATTTTGTTTACTTAAAATAGATCGTACATAATGATACAATCTAAATTCTATTTCTTTTTGCTCACTTAAAAATGAAAAATAAATAAGCTTTGTTGCTGTTTTGCTTTTGCGTTCTAAACCAAACCAGAGTTTTTTGGCTAAATCAACATCTGTCTTAACAAATTGAGTATTTGAAAATAATTCATTCTGTCTTGACCCTTTTTTAGCTATCTCAGTAACATTCCATCCTTTATCAAAAGCGGTATATAAAACCGTTAAAAAGCCATTGAAACTACCATCGTAATTTAAAATTTTTGAATTCTTCATTTTCTAACTATTTATAGTGATGCTTTTTAGATTATAAGTAAAACGACTAGCGTTTTTAAGAATATCGCGTCTATAATTAATATAATTATAGCCTAGATTGAGTAGTTTAATTCTCAAACCTTCTTTTAGAATATCAAACTTAGAACGTTGAGCATTTTCAGAAATAGTAATTGAATAGTTCATCTTGTTTAGTTTTATTGTTCTCTTATTAATTTATTTTAAAAGGATATTTAGTATTTATTTCTTTAGGATATATCACACTAGTCAAAACGTATACCATTTTTGTAATTTGTAATTATTCCAAAATTATGGAAATAATCCTAAATATGGAAATAATCCATAAAATATTTTGGAAATAATCCAAATTGCGTACCTTTGAGTGATATAAGAATGCTATTTATGGGTAATAAAAATGCCTTTTTTAAACTTTTAAGTAGTGTGGTACAGTAACTCAAACTATTATGGAAAACGAATTAACATTGAAACGGTTTACTGAAATTAGAAGAGATTTAGGATACACTCAATCAGACTTTGCAAAATTATTAGGGGTTAAAAACACCACAGCTGATATTGAAAGAGGTAGAACAAAACTTTCAGGTAAAGTGGTTGCTGAGCTTTTAAAACAGTTTAACGTGAATCCGTTATGGTTGTTTGGTCAAAGTGAGCAAAAAAACTTAGCTACTTCAAATGTATCAGTAATACCTAAAGTAGTGACCGTTGATTCATCTGAAAATGACAATATGGTTTTAGTAAATGCTAAGGCCGCTGCTGGTTATCCTCAAAACATTCAAGATACTTCATGGTATAAAGAATTACCTGCTTTTGATTTGCCGTTACCTGAATTCAGAAATGCTACTTATCGAGGTTTTCAAGTTGAAGGCGATAGTATGTTGCCTAATTTAAGACCAGGCGAATGGGTCTTATCTAAGGCAATGGAACATATTGATCAGATTAGTGCAAATAAAATGTATGTGGTTGTTTTAGAGGACTCAATTCTCGTGAAAAAAATAGTGCGTAAGCCTAATTCAAATAATGTAAGCTTGGTTTCTTTAAACGAAAGCTACCCGCCCTATGAAATAAAACCATTTCAAATTCAAGAAATTTGGGAAGTGAGCAGTAAAATTACGTTTAGTGTTGATGCGACAACTGAAACAGGTTTACTAAAGCAACTTCAAGAATCAATGGAAGATTTAAAAAGACAATTTAATCAACAACAAGCTAGTTAACCTTGGTTTAAATTAAAATTAAATGAATTTTTGCAACATATGGAGAATATTGAAAAAGCGTTAAGACTTAAGGAAGAATTAGACAGTCTTCGACCATTAAGTGTTGAGGATGAAACACGAATTATGCAGAAATTCAGATTGGATTGGAATTATCATTCAAACCATATCGAAGGCAATTCCTTGACTTATGGAGAAACAAAGGCACTAATTTTATTTGGAATTACTGCACAGGGTAAACCTTTAAAGGACCATTTTGAGATTTCTGGCCATGATGAAGCGTTAAAATGGATTTTGGATATTATCAAAGAAGAAAGACCCATTACAGAAAATTTTATTCGAGAGTTACACAAGTTAATCCTTAAGGAACCTTATGAAGTTGATGCAATTACTCCTGATGGTAAACCAACCAAGAAAAAAATAAAAATTGGGGAGTATAAATCGGTAGCTAATCATGTGAAAACTAAGACTGGAGAGATATTTAGATTTGCAAATTCTGAGGAAACTCCTGCCCTAATGAAAGATTTGATTGATTGGTTTAGAGAAAAGATTGTTGCTGAGAATGTAAACCCAATTCTAGTAGCGTCTGAGTTTCATTATCGATTTATTAGAATCCATCCATTCGATGATGGCAATGGCAGAACAGTAAGAATACTTATGAATTTTATTTTAATGCAGTTTGGCTATCCACCAGTAATAATAAAAACGGAAGATAAAATTAATTATTTTGGAGTTTTAAGACAGGCAGATTCTGGTTTGTTGCAACCATTCATTGATTACATTTCAAAAAATTTGGTTATTTCACTTGAAATTATGGTTAAAGGTGCAAAAGGAGAAAGTATAGAAGACCTTGATGATTTTGATAAAGAAATATCACTTCTTGAAAACCGTCTTAAATCTGTTTCAAATCCAATTGAAATTTTTAAGAATAAAAAATCAATTCTTGAATTATATGACAATTCCATCGGTATACTTATTCAGAAATTCATTGATAAGGCTGAGCTTTTTGATAAGTTCTATTTAAAGAATAAATTTTATCTGTTTATTGATGGTAATGGATATGGTTTTGAAAAATCAGAGGCTTATTCAAATAGTAGGCCTTATATTAAAAACAATACAAATTCTATTAGTTTACAATATAGTTATATAGCCTTTAATCACGAAGGGTTCAATGAATCTCATCATAATTCTAATATTCTAATTCAATTTGACTTATCAAAATATAAGGTGTCGAATTCACAAAAGAAAAGAACTATAGAAAAACGCTACGGCGAACAACTTTCTAGTGATGAAATTAAAGAATTGATTAATGTAGAAGTTAGCGACCATAAGTCAAAAATAGAATTGCAAATAGAAAAATTGAAAAAAAAACAGTCGGGTTCTAATAAATCATGATTGAATATAACCCGCTCTTTCGAAGCTCAAACCCTAAGCCAGTATATAATTTAATAGCCGCCTTTCTTTGGTGGCCTGTAAAAAGTAATACTTCATCAATACCCATTTCTTTGGCTTCTTGAAGCAAACGTTCTGTCATTTTTCTTCCAATACCTTGACTTCTAAACTTCTTATCAACCACTACATCATCGACCATGCCTCTATAGCCTGAAATTACTTTGTAATAAGAAAGTAGTGCGGTAGCAATTACTTTACTTCCTTCTTTACCAACAAAAACAATTACGTTATTACTAGTTACTAGAATTTCAGTTAATGGTCTTTGTTTGATCTGCGCATTCAGTTGTGTATACAACCTACTTATTTGACTTTGCAAATCATCAGTAAGTTCATGTGGTTGTAGTAGTTGAATAGTCATACTATTTAGTTGTAAGCCCTCAAGTTATCAATGCCTATATTTATTGGACCCAACTTGTGTGATGCTGGTAAAAAAACGCCATTTTCTGTGACTTGCCAATCATCCCAAGAAGCTGATAAACCTCCTACCGGAATTATCTTTACCCACATCTGATAACTTTCAGGAAACCCGCTATCTTGCAATTTCCATAAATAAGAATCCCCTGGGGTACTTCCGCCCGCGGTGTACGTCACAAGGAGTCCTTTTTTACCATCCTCTAAATTAACCATTTTTCTAGAAACACCATCATCAAAAACTTTAAAAGGAGCCACCACCCAAAAAGAATCATTGTTAAAATAATCAAGGGCGGTTTGGGTTAATTTTTCTTTCTCAGATCCAATAACTTTAATATTATCGATTAAAACAGCACTCCGTTGTGGGTTGTTCAAATTTAGGTTTACAGTGTTTGAGTTCCATTTCACTTGAACTCTGCCATTTTCTTTGTCCCATTTATAGTGATGATTAGCCTTTGCAAAAGACCATTCAATATATCGTGTATTGGTGTAGGCGTCATGGTTGATTTGTTTCAGCATTTTTTGTGCTAAAGCATCAGCTTCAGGTCCTGCTTTTCCTTCGGGTAGTGGTTCATTGTATATTACATACATTATTATAAAGCCTAAAATGGCTAACAGTAAAATGACACCAATAATTTTTAGGAATTTTTTCATTCAATTTTGCTTTTGAAACGCTACTTAGTAACCAACGGCAGTGTCATCGCCGCGTTTGTCAGCGCCGCCTTCTAAACGCCCATCAGGTAATACTCTTATGGCATCAACTTTACCAATGATTGGTGTACGTTCTTCATTGATGATGTACCCTTTTGACTTAAGAGATTCTTTTAGCTCAGATGAAAACCCTTCTGGCTCAAATATAACCATATCAGGTAGCCATTGATGATGAAAACGTGGGGCATTAACCGCTTCTTGCATGCTTAAATTAAACTCATATGTATTTAAAATGGTCTGCGCTACGGCGGTAATTATGGTGCTTCCGCCGGGTGTACCCACTACCATATATAACTTACCATCTTTTTCAACAATGGTTGGCGTCATACTACTCAACATTCTTTTTTCAGGGGCAATACTATTTGCTTCAGCACCAATAAGGCCAAACATATTAGGAACACCCGGTTTAGCACTAAAATCATCCATTTCATTGTTTAAAAAGAAACCTAATTCATCACTATAAAGTTTAGAGCCAAAGGCTCCGTTTAACGTGGTAGTCACAGAAACTGCAGTACCATCTTTGTCGACAATAGAGTAGTGGGTGGTTTCCATACTTTCATTCATTTGAACTTGGCCGTGACCCACATCTGATGACTTTGTTGCTTTTTCAAAAGAGAAATCTTTCATACGATTGGTCAAGTAAGCTTCACTTAAAAGTGTATTTAAAGGAATTTCTGAAAAATCAGGATCTCCTAACCAATAGTTTCTATCTGCATAGGCCCGTCTTGATGCTTCAGTAAATAATTGGATAGTTTTTTCAGAGTTGTGCCCAAAAGAAGCAACATCATGCGGCTCCATCATTTTGAAAATTTGATGAATAGTAACCCCGCCACTACTTGGCGGACTCATAGAAATTATTTTCAAATCTTTATAATCGAAAATAATTGGGTCACGCCATTTGGCTTCATATTTAGCCAAATCTTCTTCAGTTACAAAACCACCCTTTGATTGAATAAAGGCTGCCAATTTTTGAGCAGTTTCTCCCTTATAAAAACCATCACGACCTTGCTGTGCTATTTTACGCATTGTATTGGCCAAGGCATCATATCTTAAGGTATCGCCAGGCAGACAATTGATAGGAAATGTGGTATGCCCCCCATTAACCTCAAGTACCAATTCTTCATAATTATTGAATCTTTTTGATTGCTTTTCAGTCGCAATGATTCCGTTTTCAGCCAAAGCAATAACAGGTTCAAAAATATCTTCTAAGGGTAAAGAGCCAAATTTCTTATGTACCTCAATGATACCAGCAACAGTGCCTGGAACGCCAACTGCAGTGGCCCCTTTGGTACTCATATCAGGAATCACATTACCTAAAGAATCTAAATACATGTCTTTGTGTGCTGCTAAAGGTGCTTTTTCTCTATAATCTAATCCGCCAACTTCGCCATCTGCCTTGCGATACACCATAAATCCGCCACCACCTAAATTTCCTGCAAAAGGGTAGGCCACCACCAAAGCCATTTCGGTGGCTACCATAGCGTCAAAAGCATTACCACCTTTTTTGAGAATTTCAATACCTATTTTTGAAGCTTCTTCTCGGGCAGAAACAACCATGGCTTCATTACTGACCACTCCAGTAGGTTTCGTAGGCGATTTTCTACAATTGGTTACAAAAAATAAGGCAGTGATGAGTACTAGTAATTTGATATAATTTTTCATTTCAAGATGGTGTAGTTATAGTGAGCGATATTTTTGTTTTGAAAAGATAATTAATTCTTCAAAAAAAGCTGTAAATTCTTTTTCAAAAGCACTGTAATGTTCTTCTAAATCAATGATGGCAAAATTCATTTTTGATTTGTTTTTGGTGCGTCTGTTCATGCCATTTAGAACGCGACCAATTCCTTCCATTTTTGAATAGCTAAATAGCCAGTTATCAGCTATCATGTAGGGCATCATACGTTTTACACCTACAGGTAAAATTTCAAAATTGTCTTCTAAAAGATCGTAAAAGTTGTCAACGTAAATATCTAAAGGAACTTTAGAATAATCAGCCCAATTCTTGGCTAGAAAATGATCATAAAAAATATCAACAATAACACGACTGTAATGTCCGTAATTTTTATGCAATTTTTTACTGCTCATTTTGGGTATGGCATGAGCGTCAGTATAAGTATCTATTTCACGATGTAGCTTAATGCCTTTTTGCACTCTTTCAGGTAAGTGATCAAATTTATTTGCACGAATGCTATCAGCAATAAAATTACCTAATGTAATTTCATCGTCATCAAAAGATAAATAGATGTGGGCTAAAAAATTCATGAGGTAATTAAACTGTATTAAAGCCGAATTTACAAATAAAGGATAATAGGTTTTGATTCTATCCGTTTATATTTGCACAAACTTTAAAAGAACTATGACACTTATTAAATCGATTTCAGGAATACGAGGAACAATTGGTGGGGCACCTGGTAATAATCTAACACCTATTGATGCAGTTAAATTTGCAGCAGCATATGGCGTTTGGTTAAAGGGCTATTCTAAAAAAGATAATTTAAAAGTGGTCATTGGGCGTGATGCGCGTATATCAGGCGAGATGATTCAGAATTTAGTGGTTTCAACTTTAGTCGGACTCGGAATTGATGTTATTGATTTAGATTTATCAACCACCCCAACTGTTGAAATCGCAGTGCCTTTAGAAAATGCTGATGGTGGTATTATACTAACGGCAAGTCATAACCCCAAACAATGGAATGCTCTTAAACTACTAAACGAAAAAGGGGAATTTTTAAATGCTTCAGAAGGTGCTTTGATTTTAGAACTAGCTGAAAAAGATGATTTTGAATTCGCTGAAGTTGATGATTTAGGAAGCGTTACAAAAAATGATGCGTATATAGATATTCATATTGATGAAGTTTTGAATCTATCGCTTGTAGATGCTGATACTATTCGTAAAGCAAAATTCAAAGTAGTGGTAGATGGCGTAAATTCTACTGGCGGAATTGCAATTCCGAAGCTTTTAAAAGCGCTAGGTGCTGAAGTTGTCGAGTTATATTGTGAGCCTACAGGTCATTTTCCGCACAACCCAGAACCCTTAAAAGAACACCTTAAAGATATATGTGATTTAGTACTAAAAGAAAAGGCTGATTTTGGTATTGTAGTAGATCCTGATGTAGATCGCTTAGCTTTTATTAGTGATGATGGCGAAATGTTTGGTGAAGAATATACGCTAGTGGCTTGCGCTGATTACGTATTGAGTAAAACAAAAGGAAATACGGTTTCAAATTTATCTTCTTCAAGAGCTTTGCGTGACATTACGCAAAAGCATGGCGGAACTTACCAAGCTGCAGCAGTTGGTGAAGTGAATGTAGTTACCAAGATGAAAGCTACCAATGCCGTAATTGGCGGTGAAGGTAATGGCGGTATTATTTACCCTGAAAGTCATTATGGTCGTGATTCTTTAGTTGGTACTGCTTTGTTTATGATGTTAATGGCTGAAAAAGGTGGAACAGTAGCAGAATTGCGTGCAAGTTATCCGTCTTATTTTATGAGTAAAAACAAGATACAGCTAACGCCTGAATTAGATGTTGATGGTATTTTAAAAGCTATGGCTGAAAAGTATCAAAATGAAGAAATTTCTACCATTGATGGTGTGAAGGTTGATTTTGAACACAACTGGGTTCATTTGAGAAAGTCAAATACTGAGCCTATTATTCGAATTTATACTGAAGCACAAAGTCAAAATGAAGCTGATGCTTTAGCACAAAGAATCATAGCGGAGATAAAAGTAATTGCTGGGTTGTAATAATCTGAAATACTAGTCAGATACCTTAGCAAAAGATTTAGGCGTTCTATTGCGATGTTTCCATCGTCGATGCGTCCATAAATAATAGGCTGGTTCTTCGTTGATTTGTTGTTCAGTGAGTCTTAAAAATTGCTCGGTAATTTCATGTTCTTCAGTTTGGCTTCCTGATGTTGTAATGGGTATAAACTCAGCCTCAAAATGCCCGCGTTTTACTTTCGAAACTTTGAGAAAAACAACGGCTAGATCCATTTTTCGAGCCATAATTTCAGCCCCATTGAATATGGGTACCTTTATTCCCATAAATTCAGACCAATACTGTGCGCGACTTACTTGAGGTGATTGATCACTAACCATTCCGTAAATACCGGTAACTCCATCAGCTTTATTTCTAAGCACTGTTTTAACTGTCTGTTGCTGTGTTATTAGGGTGGTATTCCACCCTTCACGAAGTTTCTTTATCCATTTGTCAAAATATTTATTTTCTATTTTTTGATAAACGGCATAGCCCTCAGCGTTAACGTGATTATTCAAGCTAACATTCCATTCCCAATTCGCATAATGTGAACAAACCACTAAGATACTTTTTGATTTTTCTAACTCTTGAATAACTTCAAGGTTTTTAAAAACGTAACGCTTGGCAATTTTAGTTTTATTCAAATTCATAGTTTTAACCATTTCTAAAAATAAATCACACAAATGCTTGAAAAATTTCTTTTCAATTTGGGCAATTTCTTTGGATGATTTTTCAGGAAAAACAAGCTCTAAATTTGTTCGAACTACTTTTTTACGATACCCAAAAATGCGATAGATCAAAAAATACGAAAAGTCAGAAAAGGCGTAAAACAACCGGTTGGGTAAAACGGAAATCAGCCACAAAAAAGGGTAAACAAGAATGAAAACGAGTAGCTGCATGCATGAAAATAAAGTACAAATATAGTTATATTTGAACTCTAACAGAATGTGATTATATGAGCGGAATACATTTGGCAACCCTAGCCATAATAGGTTTGAATCTTCTTGTTTCTTTTAAAGGTTTTAATGATCGTGGCTTTTTTGAAAGATACAAATTTCAAATAGGGCCAATTAATTCAGGTCAAAAAGACAGAATGTTTACCTCAGGGTTTTTACACGTTGATACGGGGCATTTATTTATGAATATGCTAACCCTGTATTTCTTTGCTGACGTGGTGATTGATGGGTTTGGACCTATAAAATTCGTTGGTATCTATTTAGTCAGTCTGATTGCAGGTAGTTTGTTAGCGCTATTTTTTCATAAAAAAGAATCTTATTATAGCGCTGTAGGTGCTAGTGGTGCGGTAACCGGAATTTTATATTCTGCTATTTTATTGCGCCCTGACATGATGCTTTATCTTTATTTTGCCATTCCTATTCCGGCATATGTTTTAGGAATTGGGTATTTATTATACTCTATTTATGGCATGAAAAAGCGTTCAGATAACATTGGTCATACCGCACATTTTGGTGGGGCAGTAGGGGGTTATGTTGCTACCTTACTTCTTAATACTGATCTTTTATTTACTTCAACTTTGATGGTTGTTCTATTAGCAATACCAATTATCATTCTACTGGTTATGGAAAAAATGGGTAAGATTTAGGTAGTTTGTCTAAAAAAGCCATTTTTTTGTAAGGTTTTTCTTGAAAATACTGCACTTTATCGAAAAGTGGTCAGTGGGTATACAATACACATTACTTTAACGTTTATGGCTAAGATTTAATAATTAGAGCTATAAATTCTACTTAACCATGAAAAACGCCCCTCTTAGTTTACTTCTCGTAATTTTTGCCTTTTTTTCTTGTTCTGATGAAACAACCATTTATAAAGACGAACTCCGTGATGATTTTGCGGTTGAAGAAAATGAAGCAGTATTATTAAATAGTCTTTCTTATGAAAATTCAGGTGTTCTTGATATTTTGGAAGAAGAACAAATTTCAGGAAAAACTTCAAAAGGAAATGAGCAAGCAGGCGATTACCCTTTAACTCTTGTTGCAGAAATTTCAGCCCCTTCTTATACAGGAGCTGAAAATCTTGGCGCAACCCATATTGCTATTCAAGATGAGTATGCCTATGTTTCATACAATACCGTAGAAGATGGATTTGCTGGTGGAATCGATATTGTAAATATTGCTGACCCCAATAGACCTCGTTTAACAGGTAGGTTATATTTTTCAAATGCAGATGTCAATGCACTTACTTATGATAACGGCTATGTTTACGCTGTTGGCGGATTTGATTCTGAAAAATCTACACGTACTGATTTTAATTCTTTTATAGGAAAAATAAAAGTTGAAAACGGTCAATTTAACCTAAGCGGTGGCATTCCTTTTGGTTTTCAAGAAGGTTTTAATGCTACAGATGTAAAGGTAAACGGAGATAACATATATGTAACCAGTGGTGGTGATGGTTTTATAACGGCTTATTCAAAAAATGACCTAACAACACTTTATGATGCTCCTTTTCAAGATTTAAGATCAATGGCTTTTTCTTCGAATGAAATAACAATTCTTGATGCAAGTGAAGGGGTTAAAAAGCTCGACACTGATTTCAATGTCATGCAAACTATTGCCATTTCTTCAGATTTTGGTGATTTTGCAAAACGTACCATTGCTGTACAAAACAATATGCTCGTAGTTTCTGAAGGAACTAACGGGGCAGGAGTATATGATTTAAATAGCGGTTCTTTAATTAAACGTTTGCCAATTTTAATTGACCCTGATGGCGTTGCATCTCAAAACATTGTAACCAATGCGGTGTCTATAAATGAAGATATTATTTTAATGGCAAATGGCGGCGCCGGACTCAGTCTTTCAGAAGGTCAAGAAAATAACCCAGACCTAGTTGGAATTATTGAACTTAATGGGTCGATTAACTTTGTAGAATCAAAAGGTGATTACATTTTTGCTGCCTCTGGCAAAAAAGGTTTTCAGATTATCAAATTAAACAGACCTGATAGTAGTTTAGAAGCTGCTTGCGCCTCAGCACCTTCGTATAGTGGTAGCTCTAATTTAAATGTTAATTCTGGTAATTCTTTAGCGTATAGCGGTTCAAAAAGATTTTCAACTATAAATAATGGTGGTGAACTATTACTTTGTGGTAGTTGGACGGTTTCAAACGGAATCAATATGAATGCTGATTCAGTTTTGGAAATAAAAGGAACTATGGTTGTAGGTAGAAATCGAAGACGACGCAATATTAATGTAAACAGTGGTGCGATTTTGAAAATTGAAGGAGACTTAATTATTTATGGCGATTTGAATCTAAATGATGGTGCAACTATTGAATTTATTGGAGATGCTTCTTCGGCCAATATCTTTGGAAATGTAAATAAATCAAGAAACGCTCAAGTTCTAGGAACTTTTGATGATGTGAGAAATAAATTTTAATCCCCGAAAATTAACCTACTTATAAAAAAAGCTCCAATATTTATTGGAGCTTTTTTTTATTTGATTGTTGTTGTCTATTCTAAAAGTTCAGCAATTTTATTGTGAAGCTCTTTGCCTCTAAGGTTCTTAGCAACAATAACTCCGTTTTCATCTAAAAGAAAAGCTGCAGGTATCGCATCAATATTATATAATTTAGCGATAGGATCTTGAAAGTATTTTACGTGCGATACATGATGCCATTTTAATCCGTCATCAATAATTGCTTTTTTCCATGCGTCTGCTTTTCTATCCAAAGAAACTCCAATAATATTTAAGCCTTTATCATGGTACTTTTTATAAGCGGCAACGACATTCGGGTTTTCTCTACGGCAAGGTTTACACCATGCGGCCCAAAAGTCAACCAACGTAACTTTACCTAAAACATCATTAAGTGCAATAAGATTACCATCAGGATCTGGTGCTGTAAATTCAGGAGCTTTTGAACCTACGGCCGTACTTTTTGATTCTTCTTCCTTCTTTTTAAATTCACTTAAATCTTTCAGAATCTTTTCAGCTGCTTTTGTGCTTTTCATTTCAGGTGAAAGATTGTCATATAACTTTTGAATTTCTTCAACTGATAATTGACGTGAGGCAATGGTGTTTCCAATCAGTAAAACAGAAATTAAAGCATTTGGGTTGTTCTCAATAAAAGTATTACCAAAGTTTTTGTATTCCTCTTGCAACTCATTCATTTCATCGCTTAAAGCCTCTTTGGTGGCTTGGTCAGCGGTTTGCATGTCTTGTTGAATAGACATGGCTTTTTTAGAAATAGCTTGAGATCTTTCTAGGTAATCAGTAAAATATTCATTTTGTAGCGTACCACCTAGCTTAGCAAGATTCAAACTGTCTTTTTGACCATCATAGGTAATTTCTCCGTTTTCTAAAACAATAGCAGTATACCCTTTTAATTTATCAACAAAGATGTAGTGCATTTCAGGAGATTCATGAGCACCAGTAAATACAAATTTTCCGTTTTCAATGTTTGCGGTATCTATAGCAACAGGTTGATTGTTTTCTCCAATTTTTTTAAGAAAAACTTGAGTTCCATTTTCAACCTCTCCTCGTAATGTTCCGTTAAGTGTATATCCTTCTGGTGCAGTATTACAAGCAGCAAATGAAATTAAAAGTAAAGCAACTAATATTCTTTTCATTATTCTATGATTTTGTGCGGTAAATTTAGTCATATATATATTAGAACAAAAAAAAAGCCTTTGATTATTCAAAGGCGCATTTTAGTATTTGAGGTAATTATGTTTAAAATGGATAGCGAATACCAAGTCCGAAATCGATATTTAGTTTATTATCAAAATTTTCAACACCTAAAAGGCCCAGTTCAGGTCTAATGTCAATAGAGATAAGTATGGGTAGATTAAAGTTAGCTTCTATTCCAACGTTTGCTGAAGCGAGAACAAATAACCCGCCTTCTCTATCAATGATTACATTGGGGTTGTCATTGCTAACCACAGATGTGAAATTTGCCGTACCAACGCCACCACCAAAACCATAATACCAATTTATATAATCAGTTATTTTGTATACTGATTGAAAAAGGGCGATAGCCTTTCCTGCCTTATATTCACGACTATTTTGATAGCTAAGGTCTATTTCAAGACGATTGTATCGTGAAATTGATTTTTGATAGGATAATGAAGCGCCAAAACCATCACTTTCTCCTAGTCTGATACCAAAGGTATGATTGGCAATGTCTTGAGCACTTAATGAAGATGCTATAATAAAAAACGGAATGGCAATTAATTTTGTGATATTCATCATGTTCTTTGATTTAGTTCGAATTAAATATTTCGCTCTTGCTATCTTTGTACTAACTTAAAAACTTTGTTTATCATTCAAAAATTGTTCCACCTTGAATAAAAATTTGCTCGACGATCTAGAAAAACAGCTAAAAGGTGAGCTTAAAGATGATGCCTTAAGCAAGGTGCTGTATGCAACTGATGCCTCTGTTTATAGAAAAACACCAATGGCGGTTGTGTTTCCAAAAACAGAAGCTGATATTAAAACATTGGTGCGTTTTGCTACCAAAAATAAAATTGGTTTAATACCCAGAACTGCGGGTACTTCGTTGGCCGGACAATGTGTTGGAGATGGAGTAGTGGTTGATGTTTCAAAGTACTTTACACAAATTTTAAGTCTAGATAAAGAAAAGAAGCAGGTTACCGTGCAACCAGGGGTAATTCGTGATGAATTAAACCAATATTTACTACCCTACGGATTATTTTTCGGACCAAATACATCAACATCGAATAGATGTATGATGGGGGGTATGGTTGGTAATAACTCTTCTGGTACCACTTCTATTCAATACGGGGTTACAAGAGACAAGGTAGTTTCAATGAAAACTATTTTGTCTGACGGAAATTTGGTAGAATTCAAAGCCCTATCTAAAAAGGAATTTGAACTAAAATTAGAAGGAGATACATTTGAATCATCACTTTATAAAAGTGTATATAAAAATCTATCTAATAATGAGATAGCATTAGAAATAATTAAAGAATTTCCTAAAGAGAGTATTCATAGAAGAAATACGGGTTATGCCGTTGATGAACTGCTGCATTCAAATGTGTTTAATGATGAAACAGAAGATTTTAACTTCTGTAAGTTGTTATGTGGTAGTGAGGGTACCCTAGCCTTTACCACAGAAGTTACGCTGCAACTAGATGATTTGCCACCTAAACTATCAGCTATGGTGGTTACCCATTACAAGACATTGGAAGATTGTCTGAGTGATGTTGAGCCTACCATGCAACATAGCTTGCATACTTGCGAAATGATGGATAAGGTAATTTTAGATTGTACCAAAAGCAATAAGCAGCAATTGGCAAATCGATTTTTTGTTGAAGGCGACCCAGCGGCTTTATTGATGTTAGAAGTCAAATCAAATACCCGTGAAGATTTAGAAAAGCAAATAAAAGCGCTGCAACAAACTATACATGAATCAGGATTAAGCTACGCGAATCCTATATTATACGGGGCTGATATTAGCAAGGCTATAGAATTGCGAAAAGCAGGCTTGGGTTTATTAGGTAATATGGTTGGCGATCGCAAAGCAGTTGCTTGTATTGAAGATACCGCGGTAGCTTTAGAAGACTTAAAAGATTTCATTGTTGAGTTTTCAGCAATAATGAAAGGGTATGCTCAAAAAGCTGTGTATTATGCGCATGCTGGAGCCGGTGAGTTGCATTTGAGGCCCATTTTGAATCTAAAGAAGAAAGAAGATGTTGTTTTGTTCAGGTCAATTACAACAGATGTAGCGAAGCTAACTAAAAAGTACAAAGGGTCTTTTAGTGGCGAGCATGGCGATGGTATTGTTAGGGCTGAGTTTATTCCGTTAATGATCGGAGAAAAGAATTATGAATTGCTGAAACAAGTAAAATCATTTTTTGATCCGCAGAACATTTTTAACCCCGGTAAAATAGTCGACGCCTACGCGATGGACGAATCTTTGCGTTATGAAATTGACAGAAAAGAACCAGAGGTGTCAACTTTAATGGATTTCTCTGATAGTGAGGGAATACTAAAAGCTGCTGAAAAGTGTAATGGTAGTGGCGATTGCCGTAAAACCGAAAAAATGGCTGGTGCCATGTGTCCCAGTTATCACGCTACAAAAGATGAAAAACATACCACAAGAGGTAGAGCAAATGCGTTACGTGAATTTTTGACTGTTTCTGAAAAGAAAAACAAATTCAATAATAAAGAATTAAAAGAGGTTTTTGATTTGTGTTTGAGTTGTAAAGCTTGTGCAAGTGAATGCCCCAGTAATGTTGACGTTGCTACTTTGAAAGCGGAATTCTTATATCAATATCAAGAAGAGAATGGATATCCTTTACGAAGTAAATTATTCGCCCACAACACCAAATTAAACAAATTAGGTAGTTCTATTGCGAGATTCACAAATGCAGTTTATGATTCAAAATTGTTAAGCGCACTGGTAAAGAAAACAGCGGGAGTTGCGAAAGAAAGAAGCCTTCCTAAAGTTTATAGTTTTAATTTCAATAAACACCTTCAATCTACTGAAATAAAAGAATCTAAAGTAAAGCAAAAAGTAATATTATATATTGATGAATTTACAAACTATCTAGATATTGAATTAGGCAAAGATGCTATTGAAGTATTACATGGTTTGGGTTATGAAGTAGAATTGTTCTATGCAGAAAGTGGCAGAACCTATTTATCTAAAGGTTTTTTAAAACAAGCCAAAAAACTGGCAGATAAGAATATTCCACATTTGAAAGAGTTTGCAGATAAAGGGCATCCAGTTATTGGGTTAGAACCCTCTGCAATTTTGACATTTCGTGACGAGTATAAGCGTTTATATGATGATAAAAAGGCGACTGAGGCTATTGCTAAGAATTCTTTTTTGATTGAGGAGTTTCTTGCTAAAGAAATTGAAGAAGGAAAAATCACTAAGGATCAATTCACGAAAGAAGCTAGAACTGTAAAAATTCATGGGCATTGTCATCAAAAAGCATTGAGCAATCAAAAAGTAACTTTTGATGTGTTGAACCTTCCTGAAAACTATAAGGTTTCGATTATAAGTTCAGGTTGCTGTGGTATGGCAGGTTCATTTGGATATGAAAAAGAACATTATGAGGTTAGTATGCAAATAGGGGAGTTGAAGCTTTTTCCATCCATAAGAAAATCAGAAGATGATGTTATTATATCAGCAAACGGAACCAGTTGTAGGCATCAAATTTATGATGGTACCAAACGCAAGGCATTACACCCAGTTACTATTTTAAAACAGGCCCTCATCTAATGTGAAACAAGGTTTTTGCTAGGCATTTATTTAAGATTTACCTTTGTCTTAGAAATCAAGATGAAGCTAAATGAAAATAGTCAAGTTAAAATTTGACATTTTATAATTTCTTTTACTCATTAACTTTTTAACTTAATTCAATGGCAGGAAATACCTTCGGAAACTTATTTAAACTAACAACTTTTGGAGAATCGCATGGTGTTGCCATTGGCGGTGTTTTAGACGGATGTCCTGCAGGATTAGAAATTAATCTTGAGGCTATTCAAAAAGAGTTAGACCGAAGAAAACCAGGGCAATCTGCCATTGTGACCCAACGTAAAGAACCGGATACCGTTGAATTTTTCTCAGGAATTTTTGAAGGAAAGACCACAGGTACGCCCATAGGCTTTGCCATAAGCAATACCAATCAAAAATCACACGACTATTCGCACATTAAAGATTCATACCGGCCCTCTCATGCAGATTATGTGTATGATCTGAAATATGGTTTTCGTGATTACCGCGGTGGTGGGCGTAGCTCGGCTCGTGAAACGGCTAGTAGAGTAGTAGCGGGTGCTATTGCAAAGCAATTCTTGTCTAAAATTAAAATCAATGCGTATGTCTCTCAAGTAGGTGATATGCAACTTAGAAAAGAATACAAAGATTTAAATCTATCGCTAACAGAAACGAACCCTGTACGTTGTCCGGATCCTGATACGGCGGCAAAAATGGAAAGCTATATCAAAGAAGTTAGAAAAGAAGGCGATACAATTGGTGGTATTATCAGTTGTGTGATTCAAAACGTACCAGTTGGTCTAGGCGAACCTGTTTTTGATAAGCTACATGCTGAATTAGGCAAGGCAATGCTCTCGATTAATGCTGTAAAAGGATTTGAATATGGTAGCGGCTTTGAAGGCGTGAAAATGAAGGGTAGTACCCATAACGACCAATTCAATTCTGACGGAAGCACTAAAACTAACTATAGTGGCGGTATTCAAGGTGGTATTAGTAACGGAATGGATATTTATTTCAATGTTGCTTTTAAACCTGTAGCAACCGTTATTCAAGCATATGAAACCATTGACAAAGAAGGTAATATGTTGCAAACTCAAGGTAAGGGTAGGCACGATCCTTGCGTGGTTCCAAGAGCAGTACCCATTGTAGAAGCTATGACAGCTCTTGTTTTGGCAGATTTTACACTCCTGAATCGCACAATTAAAATGTAGTTTAAACACACATCGCTTTGCGCCATTCGCTTTGCGCTACATCTCAAATTCAAACCTTGAACCTTTCAAGAAGTTCTAGCTAAGAATAATTAAATTCTTTTCTTTTGACACTCCGACAACGGAGGAGTCTGACGATGTTTTAAGCTACTTGTTTGGATCTTGGTTACTTCTTAAATTCTACAAACTATATCTTTCTATTGAACAATTTCATTAAAGAAAACACTTTAGAAGTTCCCTCCTGTGTCGTGAGGACAAACGAAGTTTCATATCACGAAAAACGAACAACCGACAACTTTCCTACCTCACTTTTTAATATTATCTTTCAAACCTAAATAAAACATAGGTATGAAGAAAATGGCCTTGCATTGGAAGATAATGATCGGAATGGTATTGGGACTCCTTTTTGGATTCGGTATGTCATCCGTAGCATGGGGAGAGGATTTTGTGATGGATTGGATAGCGCCCTTTGGAAACATTTTTATCAAATTATTAAAACTTATCGCAGTTCCGCTAATAGTGGCCTCTTTGATTAAAGGAGTTTCTGATTTAAAAGATATTTCTAAGTTTAAAAGCATTGGTCTTAGAACCATGGGTATTTATCTTTTTACCACTACAGTTGCCGTAATCCTTGGGTTAGTTTTAGTTAATGTCATACAACCAGGAGAAGGTATTTCAGAAGAAACAATCACTCAATTAACATCAAAGTATCAAAATGACAGTGGGGTAGTAGCCAAACTAGAAGAGGCGAGCAGGCAAAAGGTGGCAGGACCTCTAAAGTTT
This sequence comes from uncultured Flavobacteriaceae bacterium, assembly GCA_937929935.1. Taxonomy (GTDB): domain Bacteria; phylum Bacteroidota; class Bacteroidia; order Flavobacteriales; family Flavobacteriaceae; genus Maribacter_C. The sequence continues at coordinate 299,468 of CALFUL010000004.1, forward strand.
GTTGAAGATATGGTGCCTGATAACGCAATTGCGGCGATTGGTAACAACAGAATGATGTTACAAGTTATTTTCTTTACCATTTTTATGGCAATATCAATGCTACTTATAGGAGAAAAAAGTGCAAAACCCTTAAAGAAGTTTTTTGATTCACTAAATGACGTAGTATTGAAGATGGTTGATTTGATAATGCTCGTTGCACCGTATGCAGTATTTGCCTTATTAGCAACTGTTGTGGTTTCTTCAAGTAACCCAGAAATTCTCTTAGCACTCGTGAAATATGCGGGTGTAGTACTTTTGGGGTTAGCGTTATTGATTGTGTTTTACTGTATTTTGGTATCGGTTTTTGCGAAAAAGAATCCGTTTTGGTTCTTAAAACAACTGAGTCCCGCACAGCTTTTAGCCTTTTCTACCAGTTCAAGTGCAGCAACATTACCTGTTACTATGGAGCGTGTTGAAGAACATATTGGTGTTGATAAAGAAGTATCCAGTTTTGTATTACCTGTAGGTGCAACCGTTAATATGGATGGTACGAGTCTGTATCAAGGTATTGCTGCTGTTTTTATCGCACAAGCCTTGAGTTTTGATCTTCCGCTAGTAGAGCAATTAACTATTGTTTTTACGGCTATTTTGGCATCAATTGGTACTGCAGCGGTTCCGGGGGCCGGAATGGTTATGTTAGTCATTGTTTTAGAATCGGTTGGTTTTCCTGCGGATAAATATGCAGTAGGTTTGGCGCTGATATTTGCGGTTGACCGTCCGTTAGATATGTTTAGAACAGTTATAAACGTGACAGGGGATGCTGCAGTTGCTACCATTGTAGCAAAATCAGTTGGTAAACTTCACGATAAGCCTAAAGCCAAAAACTGGGATGATAACTATGATGAGGTAAAGTAACTACTCTAAAAACTTTGCCTTTATTTCGGGGGTAGGCACCATGCATTCAGTTGTTTTGCCGTACCACTTATAACGATTACGACCCACATAATCGTATACGATGTTTCGTAACTTATTGGGAATCAAGTATAGTAGCTTCGACAGGGTTCGGTACCCGTTTAAATGTTGGCCTATCTGTAGCGCTGCATCTGACTTATTGAAATAGGCGACCCCTGGTTCAATTAAAAAAACAGAATCCATTTTCTTAGGATCAATTCCTCTTTTTAAAATAAGTTGTTGCCCCACCTCACTTTGCAAAGCTGCAAATCGAAAAGTATCGTCTAAATCTTTCTTGATGATAAATTGAACAAAGCCATTGCACAGATTGCAAACGCCATCAAATAACACTATTTTTTTTCCTTCCTCCACTTTTTGAATATAAGTAACGCTAGTCTAATCATATACGATTTAATATAAATACCTGATAATCAAATATATTAACATAATTATTTCTTGCGCTCTACCAGTTCTAATTGTTGTGTACTAACGTTGGTTGTAAACATACCATAATTAACTACTGCCTTGCCTTTTTCTAGGGTATCAATGGTGCCAACTGCTTTACCATCTTCCAAACGAACGCGATCGCCTAATTTGAAAACCGTGGGCGGTTTATTCTTTTCTTTGTGAATTGCCTTTTTCTTGTCTAGCTTCTTTTTCTTTCGAATAACCTTTACTTCTTGATGTACTTCTTGGGCTACTTGTGCTTTTTTACTGCGCTCAGCTTTGTCTTGTTTGACTGTTTTCTTTTTACGCTTACTATTTTCAGTTTCCACAATGCGAATCAATTCAGAAACCATGGCTCTTTTCTTCTTGTCTTGAAAATAGGCGTTCGCTGCCTTATCTACTTTGTTACCCAAATTGATCATGCGCTGGTCATGATCGTATAATTCCTGATAATTTTCGAGTTTAGATTTGATTTTAGCATTCAATTTCTCTAAACGTTCTGCTTCTTGCATTGCTTTAGATTCCTTTTCTTGCAATCTAGAGCCTGTTTGAGCCATTTTGCTGCGTTCTTTCTGTAATTTGGCTATCGTAGCGTCAAAACGAATTTTGCCGCGCTCTATCTTCTTCTTTGCTTTGTTGATTAAAGAATATGGAATTCCGTTTTTCTGTGCAACCTCAAAGGTGAACGAACTACCTGCTTCACCAAGTACCAATTGAAAGGTAGGTTCTAATGTTTTGCCATCAAAAAGCATGTTCGCATTTGATATGTGGGGCAGTTCATTTGCCAACAGCTTTAAATTAGCGTAATGTGTGGTAATAACACCAAATGCATTTCGTTCATAAAAGACCTCCAGAAAAGCTTCAGCTAAAGCGCCACCTAATTCTGGGTCACTACCAGTACCAAACTCATCAATTAGAAACAGGGTATTGGCATTACATTTCTTTAAAAACTGATTCATGTTTTTAAGACGGTAACTGTAGGTGCTTAAATGGTTTTCTATGGATTGATTATCTCCGATATCAGTTAAAATTCTATCAAAAACACATACAGAACTGCGCTCATGTACAGGAATTAATAAACCCGATTGAAGCATTACTTGAAGCAAGCCTATGGTCTTTAGGGTGATGCTTTTTCCACCAGCATTAGGTCCTGAGATTACAATTATTCGGTTTTCAGGATGCAGTTCAATAGTTTGAGAATACGTTTTTTTATCGTTGAGCTTATTATTTAAATACAATAATGGGTGATAGGCATCTCTTAAAAACAATCTTTGTTCCTCATTGATTTCTGGCAATAAGGCATTGATTTCTCGAGCATATTTTGCCTTTGCAGCAGTAATGTCAATGAAGGTTAAAAAGCTTTGATAGTCTTTTAAAAGGTGCGAATGAGGTCTAATTAAATTGGTTAACCCATTTAGAATACGTTGAATCTCTTCTTTTTCTTCAAACTCAAGATTATTGAGTTCTCGACTGTATTTCAAAGTTGCTTCTGGTTCAATATAGACAATACTACCTGTCTTAGAAGTACCCATTACGGCTCCTTTGACTTTTCTTCTATACATAGCCTTTACAGCCAAAACACGTCTATTTTCATAAACTGATTCGCGAATATCATCTAAATAATCTGAGCTATGATAGGTGTTTAAGGCTGATGCAAAGCTTTGACCTATTTTGCCCTTAATATCGTTTATCTGCCTGCGTAAATTGAATAGTTTGTCAGATGCCTTGTCATTTATCTCGCCAAAACGATTAATTACTGAATCAATTTCAGAAGGTACTTCTTTCTGAAGTTTAATTTTTTCAGTCTCTGTACATAATAGCGGATAATAGGTTTTAAATTTTTTAAAGAATTTGAGGTGCAAAGCAACCGTTTTACAGATGCTTGCTATTTTTTGAAAACCCGAAATTTCAATAGTGGTATTTTCAATTTTTAATAATGATAATTCTTGGTTAACACTTTCAAAACCATGATTGGGTATGGTGTTTTCACTTTCAAAAGAAGATAAATACTCTGCGGTATACTTTAGAGATTTTGTTATCGCCTCAATGCCTTCTAAAGGTTCAATTTCTTGAGCACCCTGTTTCCCTAAATCTGTATTACATCGTACCGCTACCTCATGTAAAACAGAAGTGAATTCTAGATCATCAAGTACTTTTTTTAGTGTTTTATTCATGGTGTTCTTAACCCTTGGCAAATGTAGGCATTAGGGCAACAATTTAAAATTCAATTCTTGACGTATTTTTTTAAGGTTAATAACTGCCTTGAGGGCAATAAAAAAGAGCTTTTTCAGTTATGTTATGACTCCCCAAAGTATTGATTCAACTTAGTGTTGTTAAAAAATATTTGTCTCCTGTGCAATTTTATAAAACATTTAATCGCTCTAATATTATTAATTAATATATCGGCATGTAGTTCTACACAAAAGGTAGTTATAAAAGCCGTAGAACCATCTCCTGTTAATTTAGCTAATGATATTAAAAACGTTGGTGTTATTAATAATAGTCAGTCTATAAGCGCCATTTCAAAAGGGTTGAGTTTGAATCAACAAGTAGAACGTCAAGATAATTGGTTGCGCAAAAAAGGTGCAACGGCTGCGCTTCAAAGTTTAGTGCAAGAATTGAAAAAAGATGAACGCTTTACCGAGGTTATGTTACTCTCTGATGTTTCAGTAGAACAAGCTGGTTTTTTGAATGATGATGCAACGGTTAAATGGCATGAAATTGAATCTATTTGTGACGAAAATAAACTTGATATACTGTTTTCTTTAGCTCATTATGATATGGGTTCAAAAGTGTCATTGAAAAAGTCCAAAATAGCATCACAAAATATGATGCGCGATAAAACGCAAATAAATGGGCAAGAAATTACCTTAGAAACGCTAGTTGAAAATGGCTGGAAAATCTACTATCCGAAATATCAATTAATCATTGATGAATTTACGTATAATGAAGAATTTGTATCCAAAGCAAAAGGAATAAATCCTGCAGAAGCTTTAAAAGCAATGCAATTCAGAAGAGACAGTATTATTCAAAAAGGAAAATTAGCTGGAAATACCTACGGAAAAAGATTGCAGCCTTTTGAAAGAGATATCTACAGAACATACTTTGTTAAGGGTTCAGAAGGTTTTCAAGAAGCTGGAGAATTAATGCAGGCAGGTGATATAACAGATGCACAACGCTTATGGTTTCTTGGTTTAAAAAATGATAAAGCTAAAATACGTGCCAGAGCGTGCCATAATTTAGCTGTAAGTTCTGAGTTTCAAGGTAATTTAGAAGAAGCACTAGAATGGGCTTTAAAGGCTAAGAATAATCACGCTAATAAAGATTCAGAAATGTATGTCTCTGAATTAGAAAACAGAATAACTAAAGAAAATTTGTTGAAAGCTCAGCAATTTAGCATAGTCAAATTATCAAGATAAGTTTACTTCGCATTTACAAGCTTAGAATAGCTATTTTTAGAAAAATCATTTTTTAAAAAGCTATGAATTTTAAGATAAAGCAATGTTGGAAAGACAAATTTTCAAATGAATTTGAAAAACCATATTTCAAAGAGCTTTGCCAATTTGTAATTGAAGAATACGCTGCACACACTTGTTATCCTCAGAAAGAGCATATTTTTAATGCCTTTAACCACTTTTCATTTGAACAAACAAAGATTGTTATTCTAGGGCAAGATCCTTATCACGGACCAAATCAAGCCAATGGTTTATGTTTTTCTGTAAATGATGGGGTAGTGCATCCACCATCATTGAGGAATATTTTCAAAGAACTTGAAAATGATTTGAACAAGAAATACCCAAAAAGCGGCAATCTAACATCATGGGCTGAACAAGGCGTTTTGTTGCTCAATAGCACTTTAACCGTTAAAGCACATAAGGCCGGCAGTCATCAAAAGATGGGTTGGGAAAGGTTTACAGATGCCACAATTTTAAAACTATCTGAAGAAGGAAACGGAATTGTTTTTATGCTTTGGGGAGGGTATGCTAGAAAAAAGAAATCTCTAATTGATACTGTAAAACATCTTATTTTAGAATCGGGCCACCCATCGCCTTTAAGTGCTAACCGAGGTTATTGGTTTAACAATGGTCATTTTAGCAAAGCCAACACCTTTTTAAAATCAGTCCAAAAAGAACCTGTAAACTGGTAAAAATATATTAGCTAGGCTATTTGTCTAAAAATAAGGAATTTATTGATTATTCCTTTTAAAATTAAGTAAGCTTAAATTTTTATTTTTGAAAGAAATGGACTACTTTAGTTCTAAAATCTAATTTTATGATGACTCCAAACCTAAAATCTATTCTACTTGTTGATGATGATGAAATAAGCAACTTATTCAACAAAATATTTATTAGCCGCCTTGAAATTGACGCTGAGGTAGATGTTGTTAATAACGGACGTGAAGCGCTTGATTTATTAAAACAAGTGGGTAATTATGAAAATGAAAGTATTGTTTTAACCCCGTGTTTACTATTACTTGACATTAAAATGCCAATCATGAACGGCTGGGAATTTTTAGATGCTTTTAAAGAGCAGCTAAGTGAAGAAATTCAAAAGCAGGTTACTATTGTCATGCTTACCACTAGTGAGGATCAAGGCGATTTTATTAAAGCAATGAATAATCCGTTAATCAGCGAATACATTCAAAAACCCCTTTCTGAATCAAAGTTTACTACACTAATCAATAAGTTCTATAGCAAGCAAGAAGTTATTTAATTGCATAACTTGTTGTAAGATTTGGTCTTTTCAATTAACCCTAATTCATGAAGCGTTGTGTTAACCTTATCTATAACTGTGGGGTCAATTTGTTTTTGACTCCATCTTGTTAAGCTTAGCCATTCTTGAATGTCACTCAGTTGTTGATTGTAGTAATTCGCTAGCGTGCGATCAATGCTAGGAATGTATTTAAACTCTTCAGTGTAGGTATTTATAACTTCAAGTACATGTTGTACCCCACTTTTGTTTTCTTCAATGAATTTGGTATTTCCTGCAATTACAAAGCATGGCCACGGTGTAGTTGTATTACCTAATCTTCTGAAAGTGCCATTGTCGACCAAAGGTTTGGTAGTAAAATGTTCCCACAAGAAATAGTCAGCCGTTCCGGAGGTTAATGCTTCAATTGACCCAGCTAGACTATTGACAATTTCAAATTTCAAGGTTGCTGTGTTCCAGTTTTCTTCTTGAGCGTGTACATAGGCCATTAAATGACTACCGCTACCAAAGCGACTAATGGCTGCTTTAGTTCCATTTAGGTCTGCTATCTTCTGATGTTTACTTTCATGACCAACGTGAATTCCCCAACGCAGTGGTGTAGCAATGTATTCTTGAATAATCTTGCTTTGGTTTCCGTCACTTATGCTTTTAACAATGCCGTCTGTTAAGATTATGGCAAGGTCAGCCTCTTGGTTATCTAACATTTTACACATTCTGCCCGTGCCTTCAGGTATGTCTTGCCATTCAAGGTCAATACCTCTGTTTTTAAAAGCATTTTCGCTTATTGCTAAATGCCATGGGTAATTAAAGTGTTCTGGTACCCCTATGATGCGTACTTTTTTCATGAAATGAGCTTTCCTAAAGTATATGTAATTAATTCTTCAACTGATTTATTCGGATTTTTCGAAAATTCTCCCGTACTTCTATTTGCTAAAATACAATTCATCGAAATAGCTTGGTGCCCCATTAGTTTAGAGAGTCCGTAAATGCCTGATGTTTCCATTTCGAGGTTTGTAATCTTCTTATTGTTGAACTCAAAAGTGCTTAATTTTGAGACCAATAAAGTATCTTTTGCAGGAATTCTAGAAATTCTTCCTTGCGGACCATAAAATCCTGTATTTGTGATTGTTATACCATTTAAAGTATTATTTGACTTTAATAAATTATAAAGAGAGTCATCGGCCTTAACAACATACGGATTTGAACGTTCAACAGGCCAATCTAAATGATTCATTAAAGCTGTTGTGAAGTCAAAATGTTGAACGGCATCACTTTTGTAAAAATGTAGTAAAGAGTCAAAACCAACAGCGTATTCGCTTATTAGAAAACTATCAACTTCAATATCTTCTTGTATAGCCCCTGAAGTGCCAATTCTTATAAATCTTAGCTGATTATGTTCTTTCTTAACGGTTCTGGTTTTGAAATCAACATTAACTAAGGCATCTAATTCATTAAAGACAATATCAATATTGTCGGTGCCAATTCCGGTTGAAATAACTGTTAATCGTTTTCCTTTTAGGGTGCCGGTATGGGTTATGAATTCTCGTTTTCCTTTCTTTAACTCTATGGTGTCAAAAAATTTGGAGACCTCTGATACACGGTCAGGGTCTCCGACAGTAATAATGGTGGTGGCTATATCAGATGGTAATAAGTTGAGATGATATATACTGCCGTCTGCATTACGTATGAGCTCAGAAAGCTTTAGTGCCATTCTATAATTTTAGAATCCTATTTGTGTTTGTATTGTACAAGAAATTATACTTTAAAGCACCCCCTAGGTATACGTCATTATCTTGAATACATGAATAATAACTTGTTTGTTTTTCAAGAATTTCTTTTCCTTTCTTGGTTAATTTTACAGGGTTAAAAGAATTGAAAAGCGGTTTCAATCTGGTAAGGGTTCTTTCATATTGAGAATCGCCAAACCCTAATGATCCTTGGTTGTTTAGAATAGTTTTCATAAATTCTTTCTTTGAAGAAAGTGCTTTAGTTTCAGCCAAATGTAAAATGTTATTTTCCATTTTATTTAATCCATTTTTAATAGACGGAAAACGTTGTAAATGGCTTGAAATAGCAGCTGCTAAATAGTCAAACTGATAATTCTTAAAATCTTTTATATTCTCAAGCCGCATGGGGTTGTCGCTGCAATATAATTGCCAAATGTAATCTGCATACTCAATGTCATCTTGAGTTAAAACTACGCGATTGTTATATAGCTTTTGTAATTGTTCACTACTGAGTTCGTTTAGCGTAAAGAGTTTGTCTGTACTGTCTTCTTTACCACTACACACTAATGAGATATTTGCATACTTTCTATTGGCTTTTAGCCAACTTAAAACGGCTAACATATTAATTTGACAAAAAAGATCGTATTCAAACCACAAAACAATAGTGTCTTGCTGTTTATGGTTGCAAAGTGAGCGGTATTCTTTTAAGGTTTTTTCAATAAACCATGATTTAGAAACCTTATAATTTTTATTTAGGAATTCGAAACGAGTTTTCCAGAAATTTTCACTACCAACGTTGGTTAAGGTTTTGCCTTCGCATAACATTTCACGCCAAGTTATGATGTCTCCTTTATGATTTAACGTGGAAAGCCTTTGAGTGAATGCATCGCCATTAGTTATGTGCAATAAAGAACTCATTGGAGGATGTTTTTTAGGGTTAAAGAATTAAATGTAACGTTTAAAAAATAGTTTTTAAAAAAAATTAACATAAAAATATTCACATACTTAAAAAAAAATGTGATGTAATTTTCTAGAAACATGGTTAGCCCCCAACTCTCTTAACTTTAAACCCTTTTTCTTCAAGCATTTCCATTATTTTATCACGGTAATCTCCTTGAATAATGATAGCCCCATTTTTGAATGTTCCGCCAACGCTTAATTTAGTTTTCAGTTCTTTGGCCAATATTTTGAAGTCTTTATCAGCGCCGGTATAACCTTCTAAAATGGTAATTGGTTTTCCTTTTCTTTTTTCATATTTACAGATAATAGGGGCATCTTGAAGCCATATTTTTTGTTGTGATTTTTTTGTAATTTCTTGTTTTTCAGGCTGATGGTCCGGAAATAAATTTTTTAACTGATCCTCTAAACTCATTTAATTCTTTTTAATTAACCCTAATTCAACAAGACGCTCATTTAAAAATGCACCGGCAGAGATATCTTCAAAACCTTTTGGATGGTTATCATCAACGCAGTTATCAAGGCAGTTCAATGACATTTCGCTAACAGGATGCATGAAAAACGGAATTGAATAACGCGAGGTTCCCCAAAGCTCACGTGGCGGATTGATTACTTTGTGTATGGTTGATTTTAGTTTGTTGTTTGTAAGTCGTGAAAGCATATCGCCTACGTTAATCATAAGTTCTTCTGGTTTCGCTATGGCATCAATCCATTCACCTTTTTGATTTTGAACTTGTAATCCACGACCATGAGCACCCATTAATAGTGTTATTAAATTAATATCGCCGTGAGCAGCAGCGCGAACCGCATTTTTAGGTTCAGAAGTTATAGGCGGGTAATGTATTGGCCTTAAAATAGAATTACCATTCTTTATGAATTCATCGAAAAAAGTTTCTTCTAACTTTAAATGCAAGGCCAAGGCTCTCAGAACATACTTGGCTGTTTTTTCGAGCATTTTATAGGTTTCCTTTCCTACTTCATTGAAAGAAAGAAGTTCTTTTACCATAACATTCTCAGGGTACTCGGCTTCTAGTTTGGAGTTGTTTTCTACGTATTGACCAAAATGCCAAAATTCTTTAAGATCACCTTCTTTTCTTCCCTTGGCATGTTCTTTACCAAAAGAAGTATACCCTCTTTGACCTCCAATACCTTCAATTTCATAGCTATCTTTAATTTCTTGAGGTAAATTAAAAAACTCTTTAATCGAAGCATATAAATCTTCAACAAGTTCTTCAGAAAGAAAGTGACCGCTGAGGGCTACAAATCCTATTTCTTCAAAGGCTTTGCCAATTTCTTTGACAAACTTTTCTTTTTTTGAAGAATCGCCTGAAGTAAATTCCTTTAAATCAACACTGGGTACTAGGCTCATAAGAATATGTTATCGGTTTTGTATCAAAGTTAATAAAATATGATTGCGCTAATTGCATCTTTTGATGCGTTTTGCAATCTTAATTACTAAATTTAACATAAAATAAATTTATCTATCAAACTAATTATATGAAGTATACCAGGGCTAATATTGCTCAAAAGACATTGGTTACCTTATATGAGCGCATGCTCAAACCGCGAATGATTGAAGAGAAAATGCTAATTCTCTTACGTCAGGGTAAAATTTCAAAATGGTTTAGTGGTATTGGGCAAGAGGCTATTTCAATTGGTGTTACAAGCGCTTTAAATAAAGAAGAGTATGTGTTGCCAATGCACAGAAACTTAGGGGTGTTTACCTCAAGAAACATTCCTTTATATCGTCTTTTTGCCCAATGGCAAGGTAAGGCAAGTGGTTTTACAAAAGGTCGCGACCGCAGTTTTCATTTTGGTACACAGCAGTATAATATTGTGGGTATGATTTCTCATTTAGGTCCGCAATTAGGAGTTGCTGACGGTATTGCTTTGGCGAATGTTTTGAAAAACAACAAGCATGTAACCGCAGTATTTACTGGTGAGGGTGGAACCAGCGAAGGAGATTTTCACGAAGCTTTGAATGTAGCAGCAGTATGGAATTTACCTGTATTGTTTTGTATAGAAAATAATGGCTACGGACTGTCAACTCCTACCAATGAGCAATATAAATGTGAAAATTTAGCCGATAAAGGTATTGGCTATGGCATTGAATCTCATATTGTTGATGGAAACAATATTCTTGAGGTGTATAGCACCGTAGATGCGCTTTGTAAAAAGATGCGTAAAAAGGCTGCGCCTATTCTTTTGGAGTTTAAAACCTTTAGAATGCGTGGTCATGAAGAGGCAAGTGGCACAAAGTATGTTCCTGAAGAGTTAATGAGTGCTTGGGCTGAAAAAGACCCGATAGCGAATTATGAAAAGTATTTGATTAAAGAGAATATTTTAGACGAAACCAAAATAAAGTCCTTCCGTCAAAAAATTGAGGATGAAATCAATGAAAATTTAAAAATTGCCTTTGAAGAAGATGCTGTTGAAAATAGTTTAACTAATGAGTTAAATGATGTTTTTAAAGAATATGATTATAAAGAAGTTAAAGAAGGTAGTGTTATAGAAAATATTAGACTAGTTGATGCTATTTCTAATGGTTTAAAACAGTCAATGAGTAAGCATGATAATCTTGTTATTATGGGGCAAGATGTTGCAGAATATGGTGGAGTTTTTAAAATTACTGATGGCTTTGTTGCGTTGTTTGGTAAAGAGCGCGTGCGAAATACTCCAATTTGCGAATCAGCAATTGTTTCAGCAGCTATGGGACTTTCAATTAATGGGATGAAGGCTGTCATGGAAATGCAATTCGCTGATTTTGTGAGTACTGGCTTTAATCCTATAGTGAATTATTTGGCTAAGTCACATTACCGGTGGGGCGAAAATGCAGATGTAGTTATCCGGATGCCTTGCGGGGGTGGTGTAGGCGCTGGTCCGTTTCATTCTCAAACCAATGAGGCATGGTTTACTAAAACACCGGGCTTGAAAGTGGTTTACCCAGCATTTCCAAAAGATGCTAAGGGACTATTAATTTCTGCTATAAATGACCCGAATCCGGTGTTGTTTTTTGAACATAAGGCCTTGTATCGCAGTGTGTATCAAAATGTGCCTTCTGATTACTACACCCTTCCGATAGGTAAGGCGAGTGTTTTAAAAGAAGGAAATGAAATCTCTATTGTAACTTATGGCGCTGGTGTTCATTGGGCTTTAGAAACCTTAGAAAAGCATCCTGAAATTAGTGCGGATCTTATTGATTTAAGAACTTTAGCACCTTTAGATACGGCTTCTATTTACGCATCAGTTCAAAAAACAGGAAAACTAATTATCCTTCAAGAAGATAGTATGTTTGGCGGTATTGCAAGTGATATATCTGCCTTGGTTACTGAAAATTGTTTTGAAGCTTTAGATGGCCCCATCAAACGAGTGGCGAGTATTGAAACCCCGATTCCGTTTGCTGCATCCTTAGAAAAAAACTATTTACCTAAAGAGCGTTTTGTTCATGAATTGTTAGAGTTAGTGGCTTATTAATTTATTAAAAACACCGTAAGTTTCTTCTTTTAAAACGACTTACATTTTAGTTTAATTTCTGTAAAAAGCAAAAGCTGTTGTCAAACAATTTTGAAGTTATTATTGTTGGTGGAGGTTTGGCAGGTTTAACGGCTGCAATTCACTTGTCTAAAGAAAAGAATAGGGTATTGGTTATTGAAAAAAAAACGTATCCTCACCATAAAGTATGTGGTGAATATGTGTCGCATGAAATTAGTCCGTATTTAGAAAGTCTTGATGTTTCACTTCAAACTTCGAAAGCCGTTGCTATTGATACCTTAACTTTAAGCACTGCTACGGGAAAATCAGTACAAACTAAACTACCGTTAGGTGGCGTAGGTATTAGCCGTTACGGTTTCGATAATTTATTATACCAAAAAGCACTTAAAAACAAGGTTCAGTTTGTTTTTGAAACTGTGAAGAACATTCATTTTGAAGACGATGCCTTCGAGGTGTTGACTGAAAATGAGCAGAAATATGAAGCTAGAATAGTTATTGGAGCTTATGGTAAGAGAAGTAGTATTGACAAGCAATTAAAACGTGAGTTTATCAATAAAAAGTCTGCTTGGCTTGGAATAAAGGCACATTATGAATTTCCTACTTTTCAAAAAAATCACGTGGCTTTACATAATTTCAAAGGTGGGTATGGCGGATTGTCTAAAACCGAAACGGGAGCAGTGAATTTCTGCTATTTAGCATCTTATGAAAGTTTTCAAAAAGAAAAGAATGTTGATTCTTTTAATGAAAAGGTAGTTGCAAAAAACCCATTTTTATATGAGTTTTTAAAAAATGCAAAGCCAATGTTTGATGAGTCCTTGTCCATAGCTCAAATATCTTTTGAGCAAAAACAGGTAGTGGAGAATCATATTATTATGTGCGGTGATACTGCCGGACTCATTTATCCGCTTTGTGGTAACGGTATGGCTATGGCCATTCATTCAGCTAAGATTGCTTCTGAAAATATTCATAACTTTTTATCTAACAAACAATTTTCTAGAACTGAATTAGAACAGCAATATACTAGATCTTGGAACGCTACTTTTAAAAAACGCCTTTGGATGGGGCGACAATTACAATCATTAATGATGAATGAACACCTTTCAAACCTAGCTTTAACCGCCGTGACAAAATCTCCGGCATTACTCAGAAAACTCATAAAATCAACACATGGAAAACCTATTGTATGTTAATTGACTTATCAAAAAGAAGCGAGCAAGCTGAGTTGATGGATGACTTTCGGGATACGAAACAAAACCTACGATTGGTTTTTGCTGATATAAATAGAGTGAACACCATTTTAGGCGGTAGTAGTATAACAATCAATGCTGTGGTTGAATTAATGCAGTCACAACCAAAAGATATGTATACAATAGTAGACATGGGGTGTGGTGATGGGTATATGTTGCGTAGGCTTTCAGCGTATTGTAAAAAACAAAATATTGAGGTTCGTTTGGTGGGTATTGATTTGAATGCTCAAGCCTTACAACTCGCAAAAGAATTTTCAAGTAATTATGACAATATCGAGTTTCATCATCAAGACATTCTTGCTCTTAAAAGCACTGATTTTAATTGTGATATTATCATGAACACGCTTACCATGCATCATTTTTTGGATCTTGATGTGATTACTTTTTTAAGAAAATTTAATCAACTGGCGTCTATAGGCGTGGTAATCAATGACCTGCATCGAAGTAGGTGGGCTTATTATCTTTTTAAGGTCTTTAGCCTTATTTTTATAAAAACCAAAACTGCTAAAATTGATGGATTAATTTCTATTAGCAAAGGTTTTACTAAATCTGATTTAATACAGTATTCTAAGAGCTTGCCAAATAGTAAACATCATATTGAATGGAAATGGGCCTTTAGATATATATGGATTATGAAACCAAATCAATTGAATTAAATGAAGAATGAAACCAGAATAGTAACGGTTGCTAAAGAACTTCCTAAATATTGTAGAAAAACGGCTGATATTCTTCCGTTTGTTGCCTTGTGGTTGGCTGATGAAGATGAGCGTTTTCGAAGAAAAGTGATAAAAATATTTGAAGGTGCTGCGGTTGATCAACGGTATGGTATTATGAGTATTGAAGAAGTGTTTACAGCAACTTCCTTTGCAGAAAAAAATGATATTTATGTTCGAGAGGTCAAGAAGCTAGGTAAATCTGTTTTGCAAAAGGCTTTGAATAACAGTGGATGGAAGGCGAATTCTATAGATTATATCATTACGGTAAGCTGTACAGGTATTATGATTCCTTCTTTAGACGCCTATCTTATTAATGAATTAGATTTAAAACAAGACGTAGTTAGGCTTCCGGTTACTGAAATGGGGTGTGCTGCTGGTGTTTCTGGCTTGATTTACGCTAATAACTTTCTTAAGTCAAACCCTAATAAACGTATTGCTTTGGTGGCCGTTGAGAGTCCTACGGCAACCTTTCAGCTTCAAGACCATTCTATGGCCAATATGGTCAGTGCCGCCATATTTGGCGATGGTGCCGCTTGTGTGTTGTTATCTTCTGAAGATGACGCTATAGGTCCTAAAATTGTGGGTGATGAAATGTATCATTTTAAAGATGCTACCTCAATGATGGGATTTGATCTAACCAATCATGGTTTGAAAATGATTTTAGACCCCGCTGTGCCAGAAACAATTGCGAATCATTTTCCTGATATTGTACATCCGTTTTTGAAAAAATATGGGAGTAGTATTGAAAATGTAGATCACTTGATCTTTCATCCGGGCGGACGTAAGATTGTACAAACCGTTGAAGCGCTTTTTGGTAAATTAGGAAAGAACATTGATGATACTCGTGATGTTTTAAAAGAATACGGTAATATGAGTAGTGCTACTGTTTTATACGTTTTAGAGCGTTTTATGAAAAAAGACTTGGCGAAAGGTGAACAAGGTTTGGTGTTAAGTTTTGGACCTGGTTTTTCAGCACAACGTGTTTTGTTAGAGTGGTAGCCTTACCCCAACCTTTACTTAAAATAAAAGAATGAAAGCAAACTCAAATAGTGATATAGGTATTTATTCTTCGGGTGAACAAAAAAGGGCCTGGGCTTTGATACTAGGCGGTAGTGGCGGACTCGGTCTTGCTAGTGCTAAAAAGTTAGCCATTGAAAATTATAATATTATAATCATTCATAGAGACAGAAAAGTTGATTTAGAAGAGATTACAAGACATTTTGAAGAAATTACTTCAAGTGGTGTTCTTCTTCATCATTTTAATGCTGATGCCTTAAATACAAGCAAGCGATCGAGTTTAGTGGCAGAGATCAAATCTGTTTTAGGTTCAGAACAAAAGATAAAAGTATTGGTTCACAGTATTGCTAAAGGAAGCTTAAAACCAATGAACGCTATAAACAAAACTGAGCTAAGTCATCAAGATTTTCAGATAACTATAGATGCCATGGCCCTTAGTCTTTATGATTGGACTAAAAACTTGGCTACAGAAAATTTATTCGCAAAAGACACCCGTGTCATTTCTTTTACTAGTGAAGGCAACACCAAGACATGGCCAAACTATGGCGCTGTTTCTGTGGCAAAAGCAGCCTTAGAAGCATTGACAAGAAATATGGCGTTAGAATTCGCTTCTTTGGGCATAAAAGTGAACTGTATACAAGCTGGTATAACCAATACAAAGTCTTTTCAAATGATTCCGGGTAGTGAATATTTAAAGAAAAACGCCCTTGCAAGAAACCCTAATAATCGCCTAACAACCCCACAAGACATAGCAAATGTAGTTTACTTATTGAGTACTGATGAGGCGAAATGGATAACAGGTACTATTATCAAAGTAGACGGTGGCGAAAGTCTACAATAAGTATTTAAATTTAACTACTGAAGTTCTGTAAAATATATGCCGATGACCTTTGATGAAATACTAAAAAACCTACCCTATACCCAACCCTTTTTGTTTGTTGATGAGCTTCTGCATATTGATAGCAATGGCGTAAAAGGATGTTTTACATTTGACTCAACTTTAGAATTTTATAAGGGTCATTTTATAGAAAACCCTGTAACTCCCGGAGCTATTTTGACTGAATGTTGTGCTCAAATAGGGGTGGTTTCTTTAGGGATATATCTTTTAGGTATGCAAGAAGTGATTATTAATGATGCATTACAAATAGGATTAAGTAGTTCAGCAATGGAATTTTATGAAGTTGTTTTGCCCAATGAAAAAGTAACCGTCACTTCAGAAAAAGAATATTTCAGATTTCACAAGCTTAAGTGTCGGGTTAAAATGCATAATCAAGCCGGAAAATTGGTGTGTAAAGGTGTAATTTCAGGAATGCTAAAATCGAATTAAAATGGCGAATCGTGTAGTTATTACTGGTCTTGGTGTGTGTGCGCCTAACGCAATTGGGTTAGAAGCATTTACCAAAGCCCTAAAAGAAGGTAAAAGCGGAATTCGTTTTGATGCCCAGCTGCGTGAATTGCAATTTGGTTGCCAAATAGCCGGAGAACCCCAATTGACTGATGAAATAATTAGCAGGTATTTTGCGCCTTTACAACTACGCGGGTTAAATGCTAGCGGAATTTTATATGGCGTTATTGCTGGTACAGATGCCTGGAAAGATGCAGGACTTGCAATTAACGACAATGAAACACCAGATTGGGATTGTGGAATTATCTTTGGGACGGGAATTTTAGGTGTTGATAAATTTCGTGAATCTATTCATTTGGTAGATGATAAAAATGTACGGCGCTTAGGAAGCACGGCGGTATTGCAAACAATGGCTAGTGGTATTAGTGCTTATTTGGGCGGAATTTTTGGCTGTGGAAATCAAGTAACCACCAACTCCTCAGCTTGCACAACAGGTACTGAAGGTATTCTCATGGCATATGACCGCATTGCCTCAGGCAAGGCACAACGTATTTTAACAGGTAGCTGTAGTGATAGCGGACCCTATGTTTGGGGTGGTTTTGACGCCATGCGTATTTTACCTAGAAAATTTAATGACACACCAGAACAGGCAAGTAGGCCCATGAGTGCTAATGCCTCAGGATTTGTACCGGGCAGTGGTGCAGGAGCACTCGTTTTAGAGTCATTGGAAAGTGCAAAAGAAAGAGGCGCTAAGATTTATGCAGAAGTATTGGGTGGTTGTGTGAATTCTGGAGGACAAAGAGCTGGCGGAAGTATGACCGCCCCGAATTCAATAGCTGTACAACGTTGTATAGAGCAAGCCCTTGAAAATTCTAAAATTGAAAAATCAGAAGTTGATAGTATTAATGGCCATTTAACGGCTACCGCAAAAGACCCAGTTGAAATAGAAAATTGGAGTGCTGCTTTGAATCGAAAAGGAGCTGATTTTCCGTTCATAAATTCTTTTAAAGGTTTATTAGGGCATTGTTTGGCAGCATCAGGTAGTATTGAGAGTGTAGGCACGGTACTGCAATTTAAAGAGCAAGAGATTTTTGGCAATGTTAACTGTAATGAAATTCATGATAAAATTGGTGCGTTAGTTGACGCTTCTCAAATTCCAAGAAAAACAATATCAAAATCGCCTAAAATTATTGCGAAAGCAAGCTTTGGTTTTGGCGATGTCAATGCATGTGTTATTTTTAAATCTTTTAGCGACTGATTGAAAAAGAGCATGTATCATACAAAAAATAAAACCTAAAAATAGAGACTATTATATGAGTACAAACGAACGCTACACAATTTTGAAAGATATTATAAAAATATATTTACCAGAAGATGTTGCCATAGAAGCAGTTTCAGAAGAAAGTCATTTTATAAACGAATTAAACATTAATTCAGCGCATTTAGTTGATATTGTGTTAGATGTAGAAGATGCTTTTGATATTCGATTAGAGAATGAAGATATGGATCAAATGCAAACCGTTAAAGATGCCCTTCAAATTATTGACAATAAACTTTCTTAAAACGAGCGTGAATTTTATCAAAACTTTAAAAATGACCAAATTTTTAGAATGGGCGAAGTCCAAATTAAATGTAGATAAAAGACTTATTGCAATTTACTGCCTTGTTTATTTTACATGGGGTATGGCTATGAACTGGTTCGGGGCAGCTATTGAAATCGCTAAATTTACCTATTGGTGGCAGGTTATCACATGTTATATTTTATATATGGTACCCATTTCATTACTGTTAAGAAAGCTTCCTTTTCATGCGCAATATGCCTATGGTTTGATAGCCATGGGGTTATTAGAATTAGGGGGCTATGCTTTAGAAACCTCATATGCTTATCCGAATAACCTTCTTGATCAATTATTAAATGAACGAAATTTCGCTTTGGGAATGGCACTTTTTTTTGCACTTTACTTTCCGTTGGGTAATTGGGGGGTTGAAAAAATTTATAATGCCCTACGAGATAAAAAAAGAGACAATCTTTAATTTACTTTAATTCAAAAGACAATAGAATCTCTACTTTATTAGCTTCTCTGCTTTTTTTAATGATTTGAATATCAAAATCAGTACTATAAATTGTGGCGGTTCCTTTTAAACGGTTTTCTTCTTTCGTAAATAAAAAGGTTATAGGCTTAGTAGTTTCTTTAATAGTTAGCTGACCTGTAACTTCAAAAGCATTATTATTTTTTTTGATTGAAGTACTTTCAAACGCAAGGGTCGGATATTTATCTACATCAAAATACTTGCTTCCCTTTAATGACCAGTTACGTAAAAAATTACCTGTATCTAATGTTTCGGTCTGTACTGAGCCTTTTAATTTTGAGTTTAAAAAATCATTAGTATCAATTACTGAAGTGGTAGAAAATCCTGAAATAGTTCCTTTTACCTTTTTCGATACAAAAACAAAAGAAATATCGGCATCTGACAAGGTCATTTTATCCTGTGCTGTAGCAAAATTGATACCTAAAATTAGTGCAATTAGAATTAAAGAATATTTTTTCATTCGGTAACTACTTATACAACAGCAAGCTACGATTTTTTAGGATAAAAAGTATTGATTTATCGATTTGATGCGCACTTAAACCTGAAATTGCAATTAGTTGCTAAAAAATTAATACATTGTACTCGAACACACTTTGAAATAACAATGAAAAATCTATTTTTATTGCCTGTTTTTGTAATTGCCTTTATGTGCAATACTACAATAGCGTTTGGGCAAGACACCTCCGTTAAAGTTGAAAAAACTAAAAAGGCCTCTATTGAAGAAGAAGAGGCAGGACCTTCTATGTTTAAATTTGAACCTAATTTTTTAGATTCAAAAGAAAAACGTCGTGAAGAAATGGCCCGTACACGAAGTATTATTGATACGTTAAAGATATCTGATACGCGACGAAAAAAACTATTACGTGATTTATATAAAAACGGGCTTACTAGGCGTCTTTCAAAGATTATAATTGCTGAATCGCATTTTGAAGACACCGCCTCAGAAAATAAATAAAATTAATTCGCAGTTAAGTGTAGTTGCCTAGAATGCTCACTATTCTTAATTAATTAAAATTTTTAGTTCTAAACCTATTACAATTTGAACTAAAAATTTAAAACAATTGAAAATGAAAAATATAAATTTACTATTGGCTAGTGCCTTTATGTGCATCTCTGCATTAGGAATGGCTCAAGAAAAAGCTGAAAAAGAATCACCTTCTGATAAAGAAAAACCAAAAGTAATTCTGAAGAAGGACTTTGAAATTGAAAAACACACCATAATGGAGCGTTTTGAAACTGATTATATGGTTTCTGCTGATGGTCGTGCTGATTTAAAAAAGAAGCGTATTGCTGATGCAGAACACACCCTAAAGGTGTTAGATACTATGGATATCTCGGAGCGTAAGAAACGTTTAATACTTAGAGATTTAAAATATAATCCGTTTTCTGAGCGATTAAGTAAATTCATTGCTGAAACTAAATTTGAAGAACAAGCTTCAAACGATAATAAGAAGTAGACCTTTTTACTACAAGATTAGAATAGCGCACTAAAACTTTAGTTTTAGTGGGCTATTCTATTTTAACTCAATAACTGATTATACCGTATTTAATTTTATCTTTTGTTTCGCTTTGAATTTTAGATAGTATAAAATGCAAACTGAAAGACCTGCACATATTGAAAATCCTATAAAAAGAGGTAGTGCTGAAGTGGTTACAAATGAACCTATAAAGGTGCTAATAGGCACTGACATCAAAGTGGAAATAAACCCTGTAATTGCCGCTCCAATTCCTGCAATGTGGCCAATAGGTTGCATGGCGATAGCTCTTAAATTTCCAAAAATAAAAGCAACGGCAAAGAACTGCAAAGAGAAAAATAAGAACAGTATTTCAAAAGGTGGATTTTCTCCGGTAAAAAATAATAAAACATAGGTTAAAGAAATACCTAAATAGGAAATCAATGAAAACGTGATTATCTTTTCCATACCGTATTTCAAAACCAACGTACCGTTTAAAAAAGTAGCCAAGCCAATGGTTATAGCAAGGCCTGCAAAAATCATAGGAAACTCTTCTTTTAAGTGGTATTGATCTTCAAAAATTTGCTGTGCGGTACTTAAGTATACTAAAAATGAACCCACAATGAAACCCGAAATAAAGGTAAAACCTAATGTTCTTGGGTACTTAATTAGTTCATTCCAGCCCTCTTTAAAAATATGTCTCGATAGCGGAATACGATTTTCGAGTTCTAAGGTTTCAGGCTGTCTTCTCCAGAACCATAACCCTACAAGTAACGCAAATAACAATTGAAAATAGAAAATGGACTGCCAATTATACGCGTCTAAAATAAACTTGCCTATGGTTGGAGCAATTACCGGAATAAGAATAAAAATAGCTGTGATAAAAGACATGATACGTGCCATGAAATCTCCACTGTAAACATCGCGAACCATTGCAATACTTATGGTTCTTGGTGCTGAAAGCGCTATGCCCTGTAGTACACGGCCCAAGAGCATGACCTCCATGCTCTTTGCATAAATACAAAGAAAACTTGCTAGACAAAATATGATAAAACTTGAAATAACGGTAGGTTTTCTTCCCCATGAATCAGAAATAGGACCGAAAATTAAGGGGCCCACGCCCAAACCTAGAAATATCATGATAATGATTTGTTGATTCTTTATTGGGTCTGTTTCCCCAACGGCTGCTCCAATAACATCTAAAGCAGGCAACAAGGCATCAATAGCTATGGCAACTATTGACATTAATAAAGCCATAAGTACTACAAATTCTAGCTGTGGAAGTCTTTTCAAAAACATTCGGCAAAAATAGTTCATTTACAACCCAGCTTTTCTTTTAACTACTAAAATTAAAAAGAATAACACAGATGTGATTATAACTCTCTGATATAGTGCAAAATACGATTTAACGAAAATCATTACCATAGAACGAAATTGTTGGGAAACCTTCATCAAATTTATTTTCTTGAACCCTGAAACTAGAAAAATCTCATTCCTATGTCTTTAAAAAACATCCTACTTACAGCTGCTTTAGTGGTCTTTCTTTCTTTTAGTTCAAACGCTCAAGAGAAATATTACAAGGGCACCATTCAAATAAGTTCAAAAAAATCAAAAGAAGCCTACATCTTAATTGATGCTACCAACCCGCAGAATTTTCAAAAAACCATTACCTACGTAGAACCAGTGTATTATGAAAAATACAAGTTTACTGGTAAAGTGAAAAAAACTGCTAAGAAAACATTAGAGTCTAAAAATGTAATTGGTTTTACCCTTGAGAACGGTAGAAAATTTAAGACCATTAAGTATCGTAAACCTACTACAGGTTTAAAATCTACATTAGCGCCACAATATTGTTTAGAGCAATTAAGCGAAGGTCCTATAGAATTGTATAAGTTACGTAGTCATACTGATGGAGGTAAAGTAACACCTGAATTACTTGATGCCATGCACGAAAGTCTATCAGGTGATAGAACTGCCTTATTAGAATATATTGAAAACAACTTTATCATTATTGCCCAAAAAGGTAAAAAAGGGCTTAAAGCGAATACGAAAAATATTTTAAGAGTTGATCTGATGAACCTTATTGGCGATAATCAAATGATTGTTAAAAATTTTGAGAATAATCATTATGGTTTAAAAGAGCTCTTGATTTCAGAAAAGAATGAATATTACCAAGCAAACCCTGAAATGGAAGCTGCATTAAAACATCTTGTGGCTGAATATAATGGGATTCAAACTGATAAAGCATTGAACACTGCAGGTTCTAAATAAAAGTTATACTAACTCGACTGAAAGGCTATCTTTTTTAAAGATGGCCTTTTTTATTTCAATGATGTTCGTGTTTGCTATTCATTAAACACATTAGGTTATATGAAAATTGTAAATAGCTCTAAATGAGTATTTCAAAGAATTTAAAGGAAATCAGTTACGAAAAAAGTTCGGATGATAAATACCGATCTCCGCGATCACATATGATGCTAACAATTATACCTTGATCAAGCTCTGAAGCTAGTTTCAAAGCTGCTGTTGTAGCGCCGCCACTGCTCATACCGGCTAGAATTCCTTCTTGGGTTGCAAGTCTTCGAGTCATGGCTATTGCTTCTTCACGACTTACCTCAATAGTTCTGTCTACTTTTGAGGCATCAAATATTTTTGGCAAATATTCTTCAGGCCATTTACGAATACCTGGTATGCTCGATCCTTCTTTGGGTTGCACACCAACGATTTGAACGTCTTGGTTTTGTTCTTTTAAAAAAGTTGATGTACCCATAATTGTTCCGGTGGTGCCCATTGATGAAACAAAGTGGGTTATCATTTGCTCAGTATCTTTCCAAATTTCTGGCCCTGTGGTATGATAATGGGCTTTCCAATTATCCTCATTGGCAAATTGGTTGAACGAAAAGAATCCATCGTTTTTAACTTTTAGACCAGCATAATCACGCGCACCCTCAATTCCGTCAGGATGTAAAGTTACTTTTGCCCCGTATGCTTTCATTGTTTGCACGCGTTCTTTGGTTGCTTTTTCTGGCATGACCAACTCTATGTCTAATTTAAAAACTGCTGCAATCATTGCTAAAGCAATACCCGTATTACCACTTGTGGCCTCAATAAGCTTTGAGCTTTGATTTATATCACCTCGGTCTAGAGCGTTTTTAATCATAGAATATGCTGCTCTGTCTTTCACACTTCCGCCTGGGTTGTTTCCTTCTAATTTAAAATACAAGTCTACATTAGGGTTTGTATTGAGCGTCATTGATTTAACAAGGGGAGTATTTCCTATTCGATTTAGTAAAGTCTTATTCATTTTTCAAATCAGATTTGCTCAATATTTTTTCGTTTGATTCGTGTAAAATAATAGCGTTTTTCTTTACAGATTTCGTTATCCAGGTATTACCACCAATAACGCTATTCTCGCCTATTACCGTATTACCTCCAAGAATGGTTGCATTTGCATAAATGGTCACATTTTTTTCAATGGTAGGATGCCTTTTTTTATTCTTGAGGCTCTTTTTGACCGTTAAAGCACCTAAGGTTACCCCTTGATATAGTTTTACATGTTCATGAATTTCAACTGTTTCACCAATCACAACGCCAGTGCCATGGTCAATAAAGAAAAAATCGCCGATTGTGGCTCCCGGATGTATATCAATGCCCGTTAATTGATGTGCGTATTCAGTCATCAAACGAGGAATAAGCGGTAATTTTAAATCGAAAAAAACCCCTGCCATTCTATAAATAGCAATGGCAAAAAAACCTGGATAAGCAAGGTATACTTCTTCTAAAGATTTTGCTGCTGGATCATTGTCATAAATTGCTTGGGCATCTTTTTTTAAACTGCAAAATAAATCTGGAATTTGGCTTTTAAAATCGTGCCAAGTTTTACACGGAATTCCTTTAATTTCAGGGCAAGCAGCATCCCTAATATTTAAAAATAAAGTTTCTAATTCAGTTAATGCTTTTTCAGCATCAGTATCCACATCAAAAAGTGCATTAAAAAGTAATTGTGTAAAACGTTGTGATTCTTTCTTTAAATGAATAGAAACTTGAATTTCTTCTTTTTGATTTTTTATGGCTTGAATAAGACTATTGTGCTTCATAGGGTGCTATAGACGTATAAATTATGAATTCTTTAATTATAAAACCTACTTTTTATGGTTCTATTAATCATTTTCAATTAAATTATTCTGAAGAAATTACAAGTTTTCAAAAATGTGCAATAGAGTCCATGGCTGTGGTAGATTTTTTTTAATCAGAATTTCTTGATAGATTTTTAATTAATTAAAAAAAATCACATTTTTAAAAAGCGAGCACGCTCCATGAAATGCTCTTCAAAGCGCGCTAATAACGGATGCATTTGTTCTGTATACAACACATACTGACATTTTCTAATACTTTGCGTAATGGAAAGCATCGCGGTATAATCTGATTTTTGCTTTAAAAAATCGCCATCATCAATACTACAAATCTTGAGTTGCGAAGTACTTACACCATTCAATAAAAATAACTTATTTAAACTTCTTGGCGTAGTGATAAGAATATCAATGCCTTCAAATATTTCTGACTTTTGAACATCAATATGTAATTCTTTATACCCCACATAAACTCTTACCGAGCTCTGTTTCGTGTATTCTAAAAAGGAAGCATATAATTCTAGTGCACGCTCTTTATTTTCTACAATAACTAAGGCTCTTGGTGCAGTGCCCACGGCTTCACAATTGATTTTCTGCAGGGTTGTGAGTATTAAGCTTGTGGTTTTTCCGCTGTCTTTTGGTGCGATACAATAAACATTAGCTCCACTTTTTATAACGGGAATAGTTTTTGTCTGAAACGGAGTAGGTTCTTCTATTGCAAATTGTTCTAAGCGTTCTAAGAGGTGAGTATGTAGTTTTTTAAAGGACATTGTAACGTTTTGAATAACAAAGATAGTATCAATGCTTTATTTTGGATGATTAAAGTATAAAAATAGTAGTTCTTAAGTATATAGAATCAAAAATACCCCAATCAATATACCTGCTAACGGAATTAACTTCTTGCGTTTGTTTTGTTCTTTAAATACCAACCCGCCAATAACAACGGCAATGATTAATTGGCTTCTTTTTATAGCAGATAGTAACATGATTAGGGCTTCAGGGTCTTGAAGTGCTTTTAGATAAAAATAATCTGCTAATACAAGTAAAACACCCACTAGAGGTATAGACCATCGCCATATAAATGCTTTTCTTTTCTCAATAAAAGGAAACCAAGTTATGCTAAGAATAATGAGTAAAATACCCATGGTGTAAAAGCTGAACCAAAATTGTAAAGTTTGAGGGTTTAAAGCTAAGTTTTGAATCAAAAACTTGTCGTACAGTCCACTTGAAGCTCCTAAAAAGGTAGCGCCAATAATGGCGAAAATCCATTTATTTTTCTTAAAATTAATGCCTTCCTTTTTACCAATTCTCGAATATAAAAGCACTGAAAAAATAATAATAAAGAAACCTACCCACTGCCAAAAGTTGGGTTTTTCTTGGTATATAAAAATCGCACCTATAAAAGTAAAAAAAGGTCCTGCCGACCGAATCGGAGTCACAATTGTAATAGGTAAGTGTTTTAGGGCTTGATATGCGAGTATCCAAGAAGCTGACATGATTACTGATTTAATAGCAATAAATAGATGTGTTTTGCAAGAAACAGTAGTAATGTGTAACTGCATTTTAATCATGTACTCAGGGTAATAGGTAGACCCAATATAAAAGGGTAGTAGTAATAAAAAGCCTGATGAAATAGTGCCAAACAAAACAGGAAAAACCTCGTTGCCTTGAACAGCATGTTTTTTACATAAATTATGTAAACCTAAAAATAAAGCCGCTAAGAGACCAAGGTACATCCACATATGGCGAGCAAAGATATTGGTTTTGCGAACAGTGGTTTAATCTTTTCAAATGTTTATTCTCCGTTTCATTTATAGTGTCAACTAAAACAATTTCTTGTGCGAACAAGACAACCAATAAGTGCCGTTCTCAGTTTTCATGTACCTATCTTTGCTTAAACTTATTTTATGTCAAAACAGTTCTCTGATTTAGGAATTAACAAACAACTACTGCAAGGTTTAGTCGATTTAGGTATTTCTATTCCTACAGATATTCAAAAGAAAACAATACCCATAGTCTTAGGTCAAAAAGAAGATGTAGTTGCTTTGGCAAAAACAGGAACGGGTAAAACGGTAGCCTTCGGCCTTCCTTTACTACAATTGATAGACACTAAAAATACTGAGGTACAGGCTTTGATATTGGCCCCTACAAGAGAATTAGGACAACAAATTTTCACGAACTTGGTTTCTTTTGCTTCCCAGAACACTGAAATTTCTATTGCAGCCGTTTGTGGAGGTATTCCTATTAAACCTCAAATTGAACGTTTAAAAGAAGTAACGCATATTGTTGTGGCTACACCGGGTCGATTAATTGATTTGGTTCAGCGTAAATCCGTCAGTATAAAAAACATAAAATATTTAGTTTTAGATGAAGCTGATGAAATGGTCAGTGCATTAAAAAAGGACATAGATGTAATAGCGGAAGAGATTCCTAAATCAAGAAGAACTTTATTGTTTACAGCTACTATGTCTGGTGCTATAAAGCAGCTGGTACAGAATTATATGTCAAAACATGTGGTGCATATAGAAGCAGATATGGCACAACTTGGGCATAAAGGTATCGACCATCACTATGTGGTTGTTGAACCAATAGAAAAATTAGAGGTATTGCTTCATTTTCTACATTCTAAGGAAGGAGAACGAGGTATCATTTTTTGTAAAACCAAGGCTGCGGTAAATAAATTAGCAAAGAAGTTGGCCATCAATAAATTTTCATCAGGTGCTATTCATGGTAGTTTGTCGCAAGGTATTCGTGATCGAATTATGGGGCAATTTAGAGAAGGCTTTATTGATATTCTGGTAGCCACTGATTTAGCAGCTCGGGGTATTGATGTAAAAGAAACGTCTTATGTTGTGAATTATCATTTGCCAGATACCTATGAAGCGTATGTGCATAGAAGCGGTAGAACGGCGAGGGCAGGAGCAAAGGGACTCTCATTAAGTATCATACAAGAAGATGAAGTTGCAGATATTCCTGAATTTGAAAAAGAGCTTGGTTTGGTTTTTAGTGAATTTAAAAAGCAAAATGCTGAAAATAGAGAAGAAATCAATATGGTTTTATGGGCTAAAAAAGTATTTAAAACGAAGCCTGACCGTACAGTTTTACCAGAAACTAAAGATAAAATAAAAACCATTTTTCATCATTTAACCAAAGATGAATTGATTGAGAAAGTGCTAGCCGATTATTTGAAACAAAACACAAAGTAAACCTATGGCAACTAGCATTCGTACTCAACAAGAAATTTTAGAAAAATTAAAGATACCTGCATTAAATGCAATGCAAGAAGAGGCCATTGCTGTTATTGAAAAAACAGTAAATACCGTGCTTCTTTCGCCAACGGGTACGGGTAAAACGTTGGCTTTTTTATTGCCCATTATCAAAACAATAAACCCTGATGTTACTGAGGTACAGGTATTAATTCTAGTACCTTCTCGAGAATTGGCCATACAAATTGAACAAGTGGTTCGCAGTATGGGTGCAGGTCTTAAGGTTAACGCGGTGTATGGGGGCAGACCCATGTCAAAAGATAAAATTGAACTAAAACATACGCCTGCCATTTTAATAGGAACACCTGGTAGAATTCTGGATCATTTTGATGCTAATCGCTTTTCAAAAACTACGATTAAAACATTGGTGTTAGATGAGTTTGATAAATCGCTTGAAACAGGTTTTGAGGTAGAGATGAATGCTATTATTGATGAGCTAACTCATCTTGAGAAACGCATTCTTACATCGGCTACTCAGGGGGTTAAAATTCCAAGTTTTGTGGGCTTAGATAGCCCTAAAATTATTACGTATTTAAACAAGAAAAAAGAATCTAATCTCACTATTAAAACGGTAGTTGCTGATGATAAAGACAAACTAAAGACCCTAGGTAGTTTATTACTTCATATTGGTAATGAACCCGGAATCATTTTTTGCAATTTAAAAGATAGTATTGAACGTGTTAGCCACTATTTAGATAAGAACCACATAAATCACAGTTGTTTTTCTGGTGGCATGGAGCAAAGAGATCGTGAACGCTCTTTAATAAAATTCAGAAATGGTACGTCACAGATATTACTAGCGACAGACTTAGCCGCTAGAGGAATTGATATTCCGGAGTTAAAGTTTATTGTTCATTATGAGCTTCCTAGAGCCATAGAAGAGTTTACGCATCGAAATGGAAGAACAGCTCGTGTAAATGAAAAGGGAACAGCCTATGTCTTGCAATGGAAAAATGAGCGCTTGCCTGATTTTATTAAAAAGGATGCACCATTAGATATTTCTAAAAAGGCTGCTCATAAACCTCAATACTGGGAAACGTTATTTATTTCAGGTGGCCGAAAAGATAAAATTTCAAAGGGCGATATTGCGGGCTTATTTTTCAAACAAGGCGGACTCAAAAAAGACCAACTGGGTGTTATTGAATTGAAACAAGATTGTGCATTTGTTTCTGTGCCACTTTCAGTCGCTACAGATTTGGTTGAAAAATTGAATAATACACGATTGAAAAAGAAAAAGGTAAGAGTAACAGTACTTTAAACGCAATAACTTTATAATTTTAGAGGAGGTAATTAGTACAGAGAAATGCATAAAGAAAATAAAGAAACCGAAAAAAAACATCAAATTTCATCTGAAGAAATAGATAACTGTATTTCTATTTTAGAACAATTGGTTTCAGATACGGATCAAATTTTTGATATCCCTAAAGAGAAGCGAACGGCCTTGATAAAGGCATCTGGAATGCTCTCTAGACCTAGTAGAGAAGAGTTTGACCGTAGAAAAAAAGACGGTAAGAAAGCAGCAAAACGTAAAAAAGCAGCCAAAGATAGGGTAGCACGTAAAGAAACAGGAATTCGTAGTGCTCGTGAGGCTGATATTTTTGTTGCTCCAAAACTACTTGCTGCTGCTACCTTATCAAATAAAGAAACCTTAGAATTACAATCGCCGAGAAATTGTTACGTCTGTAAAACAGAATTCACAAAACTGCATCATTTTTACGATACCATGTGTACAGACTGCGGTGATTATAACTATGCAAAACGTTTTCAAAATGCAGATGTAAAAGGTCAGGTAGCGGTTATAACAGGTTCTCGTTTAAAAATAGGATATCATATTACCCTCATGTTACTTCGTGGCGGAGCGACGGTTATTGCAACTACGCGTTTTCCGGTAGATTCTGCCTTACGTTTTTCAAAAGAAGAAGATTTTACTGAGTGGGGGCATAGGCTTAAAATACACGGACTCGATTTACGCCATATTCCTAGTGTAGAGATTTTTTGTAATTATATAGAGCAAAAATATGAACAGCTTGATATTTTAATCAATAATGCTGCTCAAACGGTAAGACGTCCAGCAGGCTTTTACGCCCATTTAATGGCGAATGAAGAAAGACCTTTTGAATCTTTGCCAAAATTTGCACGTGATTTGTTATCAGATCATATGGGCTGTCTTAGTGAACTGAAAGCACTGACTTCAGGGGCATCTTCAAATAAAAACATGCCGGTTACTTGGCATGGTCCAGAACCTGGTATTGGTTTAAGAGCTTCTGCAAAACTATCACAGATACCCTATAGCTTTGACAATTCTCTGGTTGCGCAAGAAGTTTTTCCGGAAGGGGAATTAGATGCCGATTTACAACAAGTAGATTTAAGAAAAACAAATAGTTGGCGTTTAAAGCTAGGTGAGATTGAAACCACTGAAATGATAGAAGTACAATTGGTAAATTCAGTAGCGCCCTTTGTCTTGTGTAATCGTCTTTCTGAAATCATGAAGAAAAATAACACCGGACAAAAGCATATTATCAACGTTTCTGCTATGGAAGGAAAATTTCATCGTTTTTTTAAAGAAAGTCGTCATCCGCATACCAATATGGCGAAAGCTGCTTTAAATATGCTGACGCATACTGCAGCACAGGCCTTGGCAAAAGAAGGTATTTTCATAAATGCAGTTGATACTGGTTGGGTAACTGATGAAGACCCAATTGAATTAGCTAAGAAGAAAGAAGAATTACATGATTTTCAACCGCCTTTAGATATTGTAGACGGCGCCGCACGTGTCATGGATCCTTTGTTTGATGGGATTAATACCGGAAAACATTGGAGTGGTAAATTTCTAAAAGATTACAAACCTATTAGTTGGTAAAGGTTGGTCAAACTTGTTTTTTAAATAGGGATTCCATTTTTAACCTACAGTTTGTCAAAAACCTTCCAATGTACTAGTATTACGGAATTAATAATAAAAACCTAAGAAGTATGAAAAGTACAGTACGAACTTATGTGATTGCAGGCGTATTTTTAACCTATTACGGACTCAAAGGCGACTTTGTGATTTGGTATAACGGTATAGCCCTAGTTCTTGGGATTTCTTCTTTTGTTATGGGGTATATAGAATACCAAAAAGGCAAAGACATTGAAGACGGTTTGTAAGGCAAATGCGCTGAAGGGTATACCTTTTTAAAAAGGTACTTATAAGGGTATGACAACTCCTAAACCTAAGGTTATGCCACTCAAGCCGGTGGTCACTTTACCACCGTTTTGGTAGGTTAAAAAGGCACCATCATCATTTCCGTTAAGTTTTAATTTAGTCCCCAAGAAAACATCTAAATCTACGTATCCTCTGAGTACAAAAAAGCTAACTGGGTACTCGCATAAAAATCCTGCTCCTAAACCGTAATCAAGTGAATTCAAATCAATAGAATCCTTGTCAATAAGTCCGTTTATATTGTTGTCAGAAGTTATATTGAACTGTGAATAGGCGAGCATCCCTTTAAACTGAACAAACTAATTGTATTTTTCACTAGGACTATAAATTGACTTATAATATTTGTATGTGAAAATATGACTTTTAAGTTCATTGGTCAGTCTTATATGACCAGAGAAATCAGCAGCAGATGTTTTTGCACCTGAAACCCTGTTTGAATAGGTAAATGAAGACTTCACACCGTCAAGGGTAAACCCTTGCAGCACACAATTTTTTTTAAGCTATCCTAATAAATTAACTTCTCAATAACAGTAAATTCCTACTTAGGGCATTACATTTATTGCCAAATTCAAAAGAACAAAAACCAACAATCTACTTCAGCCTATGAAAACGAGACTCCTTCTATTTTTATCAGTAATGGCATGGGTAACCATGAGCGCGCAAAGCGAAAATAAAGAACTCAATGAGGGGTCTCAAAACATCATTTCAGGTGTTGTTGCTGAAAAAACTAATGGCGCCCCGTTGCCTTATGCCTATTTGACCATAGCAAAAGTTGGATTAGGAACAGTAACTGATGGCGATGGGAAGTTTCAAATAGTGATTTCGGATGAATACAATTCGCTGACCATTACTATTTCTTATTTAGGTTTTGAAGATTTACCCTTAACAGTGTCTGATTTTAAAGCAAGAAATAAGGATGTATTCCGGTTGAAAGCAAAGGCTATGTCACTTAATGAAGTCGTTGTGAAATCAAGAAAGATGCCTAGTGCCAAGGCTTTATTAAGAAAAACCATTAAAAATATACCTAAAAATTATACCAATTCGACTGCTAAGCTCACGGGCTATTATCGTGAAACTATGAAAGAGAATGGGGTGTATATTAAGTATGCTGATGCCGCTTGTGATTACTATGCCGCGCCCTACCGCAAAAAGAACTACAAATGGAGAGAATACCAGAATCCGTTTGATTTTTCATTTGGCATCGGTGCTTTTAGTAATAGTAATGACCTACATCGCATACATTTTCATCATAAAACTACTAAAGAAGAAAAGGTTAATATCATTGACTCACGATCAAGCGACAACTTAAGCAAAAAAGATTTTGAGTCAAATATAGCTGGGGGTCCGTTGGGTTTGTTTGCTAGAAATAGAGTAAAATATCAAGAGAGTTTTTTAGGTAAAAAGGCCACTCGTGATTTTAATTATACGGTTTCTGAAGAACAAGACGAAACAGGTGCTTGGGTATATGTTTTAGATTTTCATACTAAGACTACAACAGCAGAATTAGATGCGCTTGAATCGACAAAAAAACCGCCGGCAATGGTTTTTGGCGAACAGGCGTAAATTGTTAAAAGGTAGAATTTATATTGATAGAGATGATTTAGCCGTGGTGCGCT
Organism: uncultured Flavobacteriaceae bacterium; assembly: GCA_937929935.1. Classification (GTDB taxonomy): domain Bacteria; phylum Bacteroidota; class Bacteroidia; order Flavobacteriales; family Flavobacteriaceae; genus Maribacter_C. The sequence goes on from CALFUL010000004.1 coordinate 331,812, forward strand.
ATGAATGTGCGGTACCCAATGATTTGAAAGAATATTTTTGTGGCTATACTTTTAATATAATTAAGCATTTTGACTACAAACTTGATGTACGTTTCGCGAAAAAGAAAAACACCTATTACCTTGATGAAATTCGGCATGAAGATGAGTTTATTTTTAAAGACAGTATAAAAGAAACCACCACGTATTATTCAGCAATCTCCGAATTTAAAACAAAGACCCTTCAAACTGAAAATGTAAAAAAAATCTCAAAAGAAGAGAGTTTTGCGAATACCAACTTAAATCAGTTGCATGAATTTCCGTTAGATTATAATGCATCCTTTTGGAAGGATTTTACTGAAGAAAATCCTTTAGCCACTATAGATACTATGATTAGAAAGGATATGGAGCTTGAAAAGCCTTTAGAAAAACAATTTCGTGACAAACATATTCGCAATGATTCTATGCCAGCACCTGTTGCTAAAAAAGAACCATCTAGCTTTAATATCCATGGAGAAAAATATACTGATGATTATGCATGGTTAAAAGATACCATCGCACCCAAGAATAATGAAGCGGTTATGAAGTATTTGCGAGCGGAAAATAAATACACGGATAATTATAACATTCCGTTAAGAAGGGCGCAGCGTAATATTTATAAGTCTTTGGTTAGTTTGGTAGAAAAAAATACCACTTCATTGCCTACCAAAGAAAATGGTTATCACTATTACAGTAAGTATACTGAGGATGATGAATACCCCGTATATTATAGAAAAGCAGTTAATGATACGCTTGAAGTTGAATTGTTGAATGTCAATACTATGGCAAAAGACAAAATGTTTTATAACGCAGGATTAGGAGCCGTAAGCCCGAATAACCACTTAATCGCTGTTTATGAAAATACCACGGGTACTGATGAATATATTTTAAAAATTAAAGATTTAAGAACCCAAACCTTTCTTACGGATTCAATTCCGCGTAGTGGTGGTATTGTATGGTTGAACGATTCTACTTTTTTGTATTCCAATGTAGAAAAAGCGACCTACCGATCATCAAAAATATTAAAGCATGTATTGGGTAGTAAACCTTCAGATGACTCCGTTATTTATGAAGAAATTGACCCCAGTTTTAATGTAGGTATTCGAAAATCTAAATCAAAAGATTATATTTTTTTGACCTCAAGTAGTAGTACGTCATCTGAAACATCATACTTGAAAACCACAGAAGCTACGGGCGAGTTTAAAATGATTCGACCACGTGAAAAGGGTCATATGTACTCAGTTTTTCATCACAATGACAAGTTTTATATGAGTACTAATAAAGATGCTATCAATAATAAAATTGCAGCTGTTGCTATTGAAAATGTTTCAAAAGGGAAGTGGCGCGATGTGATTCCGCATCATGAGGGAGTCCTTCTTCAAGGCTTTCAAATATTTGATAATTATTTAGTCATAAGCGAAAAAGAGAATGCGCAATCGCGCATCAGAATTATTGATCAAACCACTCAAAAAAGTCATCAAATAAACTTTAAAGAGGAGTTTTATAATATAGGAATGGGATATAATCCTGATTTTGCTACAGACAGTCTGCAATTCAATTACAGTTCTTTTGAAACGCCTTCTACCACCTTTAAATACCATATGCAGACCAAAGAAAAAAGAGTAGTTAAGCAACATAGCAAGGCACTTTTGAACCCCTTTCTAAAATATAAAGTTGAGCGTAAATGGGTACCTGCCAAAGATGGCAAACTAATACCTTTAACACTTATCAGTCATAAATGGCGCTTGAACACTAAAAAGAACAAACGTGTTTATTTAACTTCATATGGGGCCTATGGTTTTGGGCAAGGTATTGCTAGAGGGTCAATGGTTCAACATTTGGTTAGTGCGGGTTATGTGTATGCGATAGCACATGTACGAGGTGGCGATGATATGGGGCGTGAATGGTATGAAGATGGTAAACTATTTAATAAGAAAAATACCTTCTCAGATTTTATTAGCTGTGCCGAATATTTAATTACTGAAGAATATGCCGAAAAAGGAAGCATTGTTGCTGACGGAGCCAGTGCTGGAGGTTTATTGATGGGTGCTGTAGTCAATGAACGGCCAGAATTATTTAATACCGTGGTTTTAAATGTGCCCTTTGTAGATGTGATTAATACCATGTTAGATGAGAAATTACCGCTAACGGCCGGCGAATTTGAAGAATGGGGAAATCCTAAGAATAAAAAGGAATATGCCTATATAAAATCATATAGTCCGTATGACAATGTGAAAGCACAAGCATACCCCAATCTTTTGTTTTTTACGGCTTTAAATGATACGCGGGTAGGGTATTGGGAGCCTGCTAAGATGGTCGCGAAACTTAGAGCCAAAAAAACCGATGATAATGTACTCTTATTAAAAACGGACTTCTTTAATGGTCATGGTGGCGGTTCGGGGCGCTTTTCAGCATATAGAGATGCTGCTTATAAACTGGCTTTGATTTATGAATTAGCAGAAGTACCTAAAATTGATTAGTAAACATTTATTCGATAATCGAGAGACATGAATTCAGGTTGGATAAAAAATTAGCAGGAAATAAGTGCTTCTTATGCGAGTAGATTATAATTTAACTAAGCAAAGAGGTCGTTGGCTTATTGATTTAAGGTAACTGTCTTGACAAAAACTTATTAGGTCTACTGGCTAAAAACAAAAATCACGCTCAAAACACTTTTTTATAATTTGTGATATCTTTAGCGTTCATTTAAAAGATCTTCATGCGCACTAAAATAACATATCTACTTTTTACATTTCTTATTTCATTACCTGCATTGTCACAAAATGAAAGTCCTGCCAAACAGTTCTGGAACAACTTACAAGCGCATTGTGGCAAGGCCTACCAAGGTACTTTAGCCTTACCAGAAGAAGATGAAGATTTTGGAGGTAAGAAACTTGTCATGCATGTACGTTCTTGTAGCGATACCGAGATTAAAATACCTTTTTTTGTTGGAGAGGACAGATCGCGGACATGGATTTTGACTTATGAAAATGACCGTATTGCTTTAAAACATGACCATAGACATGAAGATGGTACTGAAGATGCTATTAATTTTTACGGTGGTATAACTAGCAATTCTGGTAAAGTTGGCGTACAAATCTTTTCCGCAGATGCAGATACACAACGTATGATTCCAGGGGCAGCCACTAATGTTTGGTGGATTACTATTGACGCTACCACATTTACTTATAACCTAAGACGTTTAGATACAGAACGTGTGTTTAAAGTTGTTATGAATCTTACAAAACCAATTGACGCTCCAGAAGCTCCTTGGGGTTGGGAGGGGGAATAGTCATTTATAGTAAAGCACCTGGTGGGAAGCCCAGGAGACATTCGTAAGAAGAAAAAAATAGTAGCTTTCGAGACAAACCCCAGAGCATTTAATCTCGATTACCGAGTAAACTTCTGCATGATTACGGTAACTGGTTGAGAATAATGATGTAGTTTCGCGCCTTCAAAATACAGCAGTATGAAACGTATAAGTCAATATAAGAAGCTATTTGGTATTGAAAAAGAGATTGATCTTAAAACACTAAAAAAGGAGTACCGTAATTTGGTAAAAGAATGGCACCCTGATAAGTTTCAAGACGGCGATGCAAAAAAAGAAGAAGCCGAAGTACAAAGCCGTGCTATAATCGATGGCTATCATTTTTTGGTAAGTATAGCTCCAGAAACTATTGCGGCAAATCTAGAAGCCTATACCGAAACTATAACAAATTCAGGTATTGCAGATTACTTTCATAGAGGCTTGCTGTTAGAAATCACTTTTTCAGATGGCAGCACCTATGAGTATTTTGGTGTAACAAAGCCTGTATATCAAAAGATGATAAAATCAAACAAATTGAATCGTTTCGCGAAACGTTCTATCTATCCTAAGTATACCTATAGAAAATCAAAACGTGCGCTGCAAGAGGGGTAATGTTATTATAAATGCATTATTGCGATAATTACTGAAATTGTTCCATAATGTCTTGCGTTGTGCGGCATAAAAATAGAAGGTCTTGTAGACCTTTTGCTCTTTGCGCGAGTTGCAGTGCTGGCCTTATTTGGCATTACACTTTCTATATTTTTTTCTTTTTTTTACCAACGCTTCATCTCGCCTAAATTTTAAAAGATTATTAATCTTCCAAAATTATAGCGTCTCAAAAGATAATGAAGTAGAAAAGCAATTCCGCTTTGAGATTCATGAATACCTTTAAAAAGCAATAGACAAGCAATGAATAAACACTTATTATGCGCCGGTCCGACCTCTGGCGGAAGCCGACGGTAGAAGCGCAGCTTCATGAATTCCCATTATTAAAATAACTAGCCATGAATAAATGTGTGTGGAATGGGAATATTCCAAAAAGATAAATAATAAAGTATATATTATTATACTAAATTTATTTTTTTATATAAAAAAGTATATATAAGTATACTTTTGTTGTATATAATCACTAAATGTATATTTATTTATACTATTTTAATATTTTTTCATATATTTATACATATGGATAATCAGATAACAATTACTACAGTCATAAATAAAATAGGACGAGTAATAGAATCGTATAGAGACAAAGAAGATTTAACTCAAGCTGAGTTAGGTAAAAGAATTAATGTTTCTCGCTTGACTATTATTAATATAGAGAAGGGCAAAGGGTCCAATACCCTAAATATTTTAAAAATTTTAAAATACTTTGATTTATTACATGACTTAGACGTAAGTTTTAATCTAATGCTGGAAAAAGCCAATGAAGATGATGGTTTCAGTGAAATAAACTTATATGAATAGCAAATTAGATAAGATAAAAGTTAGAATATTTGGAGAAGAAGTAGGCATTTTAGCCTATAATTCTATTAAAGCAGAAAGCTATTTTCAGTATAACAAAGTCTTTCTGGAACATAAACGTTATACCAATATTCTTCCATTCCTTATTAAACGTGTTTCCCAGACTCAAATATTTCGAAACTACAAAGAACACACATTTAGAGGATTACCTCCAATGATAGCTGATTCACTTCCAGACGATTTTGGAAATCAAGTTTTTAACGAGTGGATAAAATCCAAAGACATAAAAAAACATAAATTATCTCCAATCTACCAACTGGCCTATCTATCAAATAGAGGCATGGGTGCATTAGAATATTTTCCTGGAAAGTCATTGCCAAAAGCAGGAAAAATAAATTTGGACTCCATTACTGATATATTAAGAAAAGTACTAGATGTAAAAAAGAACCATAAAGAATTAGAGCTATCAGATTTAGCACTTTTAAACATTTTTAAACTTGGTTCATCGCCAGGTGGAGCTCGCCCTAAAGTTATTGTGTCTGAGCATAAAAAGAGTAAAGAATTGATTCCTGGAGATGTGGAATATAGCAATGATTATAATCATTATTTAGTCAAATTGAATATGAACAATGATGATGGTTATTCAAGAGAATTGATTGAGTATGGGTACTACAAGCTTGCTTTACTAGCTGGTTTAGATATGATGCATTGTGAAATGATAGATAACAAACATTTTGCGACCATAAGATACGATCGTTTAAATGGAGAAAAGATTCATGTCCTTACGGCCACAGGAATTAGTGGTTATAACTTTCAAGACCCAGCTGTTTCTACTTATGAAAATGTATTTGAAATTGCCAATAACTTAAATCTTCCTTCGGGAGATATTGATGCATTATTCAGGAGAATGGTATTTAATTATGTTTTTCATAATGTGGATGATCATCTTAAAAATCATTCTTTCATTTATGAAAAGGATAATGACCGTTGGCGAATTTCCCCCTCATATGATATAAATTATTCTCTAAATGCGCTTAGAAAATGGCCAAATGCACCACATGTGCTTAGTTTAAATAATAAGAATACTCAAATAGATACTTCCGATCTATTAACTATTGCTAAGACCTACGCTGTAAAAAGTCCTGAAAAAGTAATAATTGAAGTCTGTAAAGCCATATCTCATTGGGAAACTATTGCAACAGAATTGAAGATTCCTGAAAGAGTTTATAATTCAATAAAGGAAGATTTTACAGATTATTCAAATATGTTCTGAAAGTTTTCAAATCCTATTTGGCATAATATTAGGAGTACTTGAAGAAAAGCTTCAAACAAGACGAGAGGTTAGTAAGTGTACAGAAATTTATTTTTCTTAAATTTTGTACTCTTACGGCAAGCTGACGAGAATGCTGTAGAAAAAAATATGACGTACATTTCCTTGAACCTGCCTGCCGGCAGGCAGGTACAAGAATTTTGAACTAATCTAAAAGGTTAGCTTTTAAATGGCGATGGCCAAGCGCTGGCCCCCGAAGCTTCGGGGGTGTTTAAATTTACGAGTGAATAAAATTGATTGAGAATCAATTTTATGAAGCTGCGAGTTGATGTTGCTGGCAAGCATTTTAGATTTTAAAAAGCAATCGAGCGTTTGCTAGCGGCAATTTTACATAACGACAAATTATGGTACAAATGACGGGTTAAATGCATTTAACAGCGAGTTGAAGCGTTGGCAAAGTCGCAGACACCGCTTAAAAAAAGTTGATGACCCTGTTCTGAATTTTAATTGATTCTCAGCAGTTTAAGGGATATTTTACATAATAGAATTAAGACTTACGTTTTTCATTAAACCTTTAGTTATGTTGGCAGCCGCATCATCTTTCTTGATTATTGCTTCAGCCACTGGCTTAACCAATAATACAAAATGTATCATAATGTTCCGCGTTATGTAACTTGAGCTTTGATTAAAAGCGAAAGTATCTATAAATCTTCTTTGATTTTTTTCTTTCTAAAAATTTTCTTCTAAAAGGTAATGGAACACTTATTATACGAGCCGACGATAGGAGGGGAGTGTAATGTGTGTGGAATGGGAGTCTTGAAAATAGGTTTATCTACTAGGAATATACTCAACTATTTACTATATTACACCAATAGTATGATGATTTAAATATTTAAGATATGGCAACTGTTCGCAAAACGGTAACCTTTACCGAACAACAAGATAAATGGATAAAAGCTCAAATCGAAGCTGGGGAGTATACAAATGATAGTGAATATTTACGAAATCTTGTCCGTCAAGACCAAGCAAATAACACAAAGTTTCTTTCTCTTAAATCCAAACTCATGGAAGGACTTGAAAGTGGTGTTGGTACTAAATCTTTGCCTGAAATAATGAAAGAAGTAGAAATACGTATGCGCGAAGATGGGCGTTTATAAACTCTCCAGAAAAGCCGAAATCGATTTGGCCGAAATGTATGAGTTCGGGATTCGTAAATTTGGTCTACTTCAGGCACAAAAGTACTTTCTAGAAATGCACGATGTTTTTCAAGTACTTGATGAAAATGCAGATTTAGGTAGAGATGCTTCTGAATATATTGAAGATTTAAAACGATTTGCTTTTAAGGCGCACACATTATTTTATTTACAAACTGCAAGCGGTATTTTTATTCTGAGAGTTCTAAGTCAACGCATGGATTACGAGCAAAACCTTAGCATAGTCTAGGAATTCGCTGAAATTACTTATAACTTATCGCTATTTGACCATAATGACGGATTATAGAACATTTTTGTACTATAATGTCTTGCGTTATGACACTTTGCTTTGGTAAAAGCGAAGTTATTTTCTCCAATCTTCTTTTATTTTTTTCTTTCTAAAAACTTCTTACAAAATGTAATGGAATACTCTTTGCCCAAGCGACGATAGGAGCGAAGTGGTAAAGTGTATGGAATGGGTTTTAAAACAAATAGAAATCAAATTCGAAAATGTTAAAAATTTTGTTTAAACTTAATTTTTAACTTCTTCAAATATTGCAATAAACTTATTAATTTGCATAACATTAAAGAACACTAGAATAATAAATGGAGCTCAAAGAACGAATAACACTTGAGGATATAAATGGAAAGAGCTTTAAGATAAGACTTATTGAGCCTGAGAGTCCAAGAAAAGCTGCTTTCACGCACTATTTGCATAATCATAAAAATGGTGTTTCTCAATTTTACAAAAGTGATGCAATTGAATTTGTAAAAGATATTCTAACTCAGAAAAACCCTGATGAAAAAGTAACTCGTAAAGTTGCGGAAGAAGCACTTCAATATTATCTCTTTGATTTTAAAAATAATGTACCCTTTCCAGAACCGAAAAACCCAAAATTCAAATTCATTGATTTATTTGCTGGTATCGGAGGATTTAGACTAGCTTTTCAAAACTTAGGAGGTAAATGTGTTTTCACAAGTGAATGGGATAAGTATTCGAAAATTACCTACGAGACTAACTTTGGTGAAATTCCTTTTGGAGATATAACTAAAGAAAAAACTAAAAGCTATATCCCTGATAATTTTGATGTCCTTTGTGCTGGTTTTCCATGTCAAGCTTTTTCAATTGCAGGAAGAAAGGGAGGATTTGAAGATACAAGAGGAACATTGTTTTTCGATGTTGCGGAAATAATAAAAAGAAAAAGACCTAAAGCCATTTTTCTTGAAAATGTAAAAGGGCTTAGAAGTCATGACAAAGGTAAGACCTTGGCCACCATATTGAATGTTCTTAGAAACGAATTGGACTATTACGTACCTGAACCAGAAGTTATAAATGCCAAGAATTATGGAGTTCCGCAAAATAGAGAGCGCATATTTATTGTTGGTTTTAGAAAGGACTTAGGAATTACGGACTTTAAATACCCCAAGCCCACCGACAAAACAAAGGTTTTGGAAGATATTCTCGAAACAAATGAAGTATCAGTAAAATACTACTTATCAAACACTTACATGAATACTCTTCGAGCCCATAGAACAAGACATGAGAGTAAAGGAAATGGTTTTGGTTACGAAATACATTCTAATGATGAAATCGCCAACGCGGTAGTTTGCGGAGGGATGGGAAGAGAAAGAAATTTAATAATTGACAATAAGCTAACAAATTTCACACCTGTAACCAATATTAAAGGAGAAGTTAATAGGGATGGGATTCGTAAAATGACTCCTAGAGAATGGGCTAGACTACAAGGTTTTCCTGATGATTTTAAAATTATTGTCTCCGATGCGCAAGCATACAAACAATTTGGCAATTCAGTAGCTGTTCCGGCCATTCAATCGACGGCAAATGCAATTTTAAAAAAATTAAAATCAGCAAATGACGGGGAATAAAGGAGAATGGAGCGAACTTTTTGTTTTTTTTAAACTACTAGCTGACGGAAAATTATTTTCTGCGGATAAAGATTTGAACAAAACAGAATCTTTTATTGAAGTGAATTCAATTTATAGAAAGGATTCTGGTAAAAGATTAGAATTTAAGATTACAGAGAATATTAATTTAATAGACCAAACTACTGGCAAACTAATATTATCATTTCCTAAGGAAAAGGCTGAAGAAATCTCAAATAGGCTGCTTAAAGAAATTAATTCTGGAAAGAAAAAATCGGACGAATTAATTCAATCATTTAATGATTTACTAATTACTGAAGTAAGTGATAAATCTCAAAAAAAGGGAGATATTAATATCCTTATTTATGACCCAACTCATGGAATTGAAAGCGACCAAAAATTTAGCATTAAGTCTTTCTTAGGAAGTAAACCAACTCTTTTCAATGCCAATAAGACTACAAATATTATTTATAAAATAAATGATAAAACTGGGAGTGCAGTAAGTGATTCACACCTCAAAGAAATTAATTTAATAGCCAGTAGACATAAATATATTGATAGAATAAAGAGAATAATTGAATTGGGATATCAAATTAATTTTGATTCTTATCAAGATGACACCTTCAAATTAAATTTACAAATTATTGATAGTGATTTACCAGAAATCATTGCCGAAATAGTGCTTGATAAGTATGTAAACCGAGTAATTAATATTACTGAAGTAATTGAAAAGCTAAATCATGAAAATCCAATGTCTTATGATTTGTCCCAAGGGCACCAATTTTATGAATATAGAATAATCAACTTTTTGGTTGAAGTTGCTTTAGGAATGACCTCTAAAACTGTATGGTCAGGAGAGTATGATGTAATTGGTGGTATTATTATAGTAAAACAAGATTCGGAAATTGTTTGTTATCATTTAGTTGATTTTAATAAGTTTAAGACTTACTTAAAGAATGCTACAAAGCTTGATAATCCCTCAGGTGGTAAAATGGGATATGGGGAAGTTTATATGGAAAATAATAGTTCATTTATAAAATTAAACTTTCAAATAAAAGCTTAAAAGATTTTAACAAAGGTTTTCGCAAAGGAATAAAGCGTAAAAAGTATAGTAATATGATAGTTAAATTTCTAGATAATCTTTTAGATAAAAAGTCTAAATGTCATAGTATTCTGGTCACTTTAAAAGTCTCTGAGTATCTAAACCTTATTAAAAAATCTTATGAAAATCAAGGGCAATTAGATGGTCAACGTGATAAATTAAAGACAACTTCTGGCACAAGAATTAGAAGTCGAATGACTGAAGATTTTAAACAGAATGCGATTTTGCCCCCCGTAGTATTAGGTTTGGTTGTAGAGGAGGAAATATACGAGGAGATTGGGAAATTTTCTACGAAAGAAGAACTTGCTGAATTCTTAAAAAGCTGTGATAAAAATAAAATCAGCATAATAGATGGAATGCAAAGAACGACGGTCTATCTAGATACGGCCGAAACGACTAATGAATATATCATTAGATGTGAATTTTGGATAACAGCAAAAACAGAAAGTTTAACCTACAGAATGCTTGTGCTAAATACTGGACAGGTACCATGGAATCTAAGACGTCAGGTTGAAGTTGTTTATGCTCCTTTACTTGAAGAAATTGAAAACAGAGTGTATGAATTTTATCCAGAACTAAAAGGCCCCTTAAATTTATATTCAATAGACGAAAAAGGAGCTAGAACCAAACCAGCAGATTTTCATAAAAATCATATTGTAGAATTATATTTATCATTTGGGTTAAGGAAGGAAAAAATTGACACAGGTAATATCCTTGCTGAGGACTTTTCTAGGTTAGATATGATAGAAGCTATGTCACAAAAAGAGTTTTTTAATGATTTCATACACATCTTTTCAATGCTTTGTAAGCTAGATATTGCTATTTCTGAAAACCTTAAAAATCCATTAAACGAATATGATAAGATAGTTGTTGGACGCCATTTATTTGATAGTATGCCAGCTAAGGTTGGGTTTGTAGTTAGTGCCTCGCAAATCATATATGGTCGTCTAGGAACCAAAAGAGCTTTTGAAGACCAAGAAAAATCTATTAAGTCAATAATATTAAGAGTTAATTCACTTATAGAAAAAATTGAATCAATTGAAGAGCCTAATAAAGAAGCATTTTATTCATTTTCCATTTTAAACGAACAAATAAAACATGCTCCAACTAACAGAATAGGTGATTGGCAAAGAACTTTTTATCTAGAATCATTTAGACTACTACTTACAGACACTTTTATTGAAAGCTTAGAACCAAGCTGGAGAGCTTATTAATTTTCTAAAGTGTTATGGCAAATACTATGATAGAGATAAATCGTCGACTTTTTAGTAGATTGGAATCTCTGCTGCCAAAAGAGCATTCTGATTATGGAAATATTGTTATTGGTGAATCATCAATCTGACATATTAAAACCAATGTACAGGAAGAAACGGTTTTAAAAGAAATCAACCTAGTTCACTCATTGAAAATAGGTCGAAAAATTAGTTGTTATGTCGTTGAATTTCAAGGTAGATTTTTCTTTGTTTTATCAGGGGATAAAGAGGACTATAAATACGAATTTCAATATGGATTATTCGTTATAGAGTCAGATGAAGAAAATATTACCCATGATAATTCTGGCTTAAACACCTTTTTATGGGCTCAGGATAATTTTCCTTTTGCACAAGAAAACATTGGTTTAGAATTGATTGAAACCGTTTTTTGTAGAGAAGGTAAAAAAAATGGAGAATTTGAAAATTTTGAAATAGAAAAATATTTTAAAGGCCATTACATCTGGGAAATTGATATTCAAATTCATAGCAATATCAATGAGTCAATTTTATATAGCTGGTTTTCTTCTATTTCAATGCAGTCATACGATTCTAAATATTTTCTTAACTATTCATCAAAAACTAAACAGGGTTATAGAGATGTAATTGAGAATTGCCCAATGGACCTAATAGGTACTATTATCTACAGGTCAATGTTTTCAAGAAGTTGGAATTATAGTTTTTTAGAGTTGTATCGATGCATTGAATTCTTATACCCAATACCTTATCTTAAAAGATTTTCGGATAGACTAGGAGATTCAACTTTATTTACTAAAATGTATATTGAAGCAGAAAATCAATTAGATTGGAAACCAAAAGAAATGAATACGCTTGAAAAATTAATAAGAGAATATGGTGAATCAAATACCGAAATATTAGAATTTAAAAAATGTTTCGAGAAGGTAGAAAAAGTTGAGTTTGCAAAGGATTCTAAAAATTCAAATATCGTTGCTTCTCGTATATATAAGCTTAGAAACTCTATAGCCCACTTTAGACTGAATCTATCTTATCCTATTAGTGAGGACAATGATTTCGACCATCTTATAAGATGTATGTTAGATTTGATTCGTGTGTTATATGACAAATATAGAATTGAAGTAAGCCAAATTAAGAATCTTACGACCTAGTATTTTGATTTTGGTGGTCTAAAAGAATTTTGCTAAAACAATAGGCGAGGGGAGAGGCCATATTCAAGAGCTGTATTTTACAAATGGTTAATTATGAAAAGCATATTATTTGTCTGTTCGGCTAATAAGGACCGTTCTAAAACTGCCGAAGACTATTTTAGTGCAAGCTTTCATATTTATGTTTTGATTCTGCAGGAACCAATAAAAACACCTGTAATAAGCTAGGAACAAACTACATAAGCAAAGAACAATTAGATTTAGCAGATGAAGTTTTTGTTATGGAAAACAAGCACTTGAAAACAATTAAAGAGCTTTTTGGTAATAAATACTACGATAAAATTACCGTGTTGAATATTAAAGACATCTATACATATGGGTCTAAAGAACTGATTAAAGTTCTAATAGCTAAAAATATTATGTAAAATAGAATAGTGCGTTTCTACCCAGATGGAGGGTGGCAAAACGGCCTCAGAGAACTTTGGTAAAACAATAGGCGAAATGAGCGGCCATATTCTAGACGCGAGAAAATAGGTGCGACCAAAGGAGCATTTATTTTTCGGCGAGTTGATGCGGCTGCCTAGCCAGTAATAAAGTTTCTAACTGACTAAGGCCAACGGGCACCAGCTCGCTCCAAGCTAAAAATGTACTTTGGGTATATTTTCTTAACGCTCAGCCGTCTGTAAGCCTTGATTTTTTTGTTTCTTTTTTTATCAAGAAAAAAAGATAAATAAAAACCTTACTGGTTACGATATTGAAAGTCTATTTTACATAATGTTAGGAACACGTTCAAAAAAACTTCAAACAAGACGAGAGGTTAGCAAGGGCTAAGAATTTTGCTCGCAGAGAAAATTTTAGCTGTTGCGGCAAGCTGACGAGAATGCTGTAGAAAAAAATCTTGCACATATTTCCTTGAATACGAGGATTTTGAACAAATCTAAAAGGCTTGCTTTTAAATGGCGTTGGCAAGCGGCGGCAAATTGTGTTTAAATTTAAAATGCGTTTTTCAGCATTTTAGAATTTAAAAAGCAATCAAGCGTTTGGCAGCGGCTATTTTACATAACGGCAAATTATGGTACAAATGAAAATATGCGTCGCAGACACCGCTTAAAAAAGTTTAATGACCCTGTTGTAAGTTTTAATCAATTCTCAGAGGGTTAAGGGATATTTTACATAATATAGAATTATGAATTACAACTAAGATGTTGACCCTTAATTACTTAAGTTTACTTTTGTATCATAATTTATATTATGTAAAATAGACTATTTCAAATCTAGCGCCTCATCTCGCCGCCTTTTATATAATCCGCAGGATGATTAAAAAAACTCGTGTGTAACAAACTTATATTAGCTTAGTCTTTATGCAAATAAAGAACTTCGCTATGAAAATTTTTCTACAGACTTCCATATTCCTTTTTGTATTTTGCACAACTTCCATGGCTACCGCACAATCTTCAATTGCCCCTGAAGAATTTAAAGAACTTATTGGCAATTGGTCGGGTTCGCTTACGTATACCAACTATAGTGATGGTTCGTCCTTTAGCATGCCCGCAGAATTGGAGATAAAAACAGGAAAAAACAATTACCAACTGAGGTTATTCACGAGTTACCCCAATGAACCTAAAGCCAATAGTAAGGGTATGCTCAAACTATCAAAAGATGGTACACAAATCAATAATGAATCCATCACATCCATCGAAAAATCAGCCAATTCAGTTACTCAGATTACTACCGAATACCAAGGAAAAGACAATCGAAAAAATGCACGTATCAAGAACATTTACATTTTCGCTAAATCAAGGCTTATCATTAGAAAAGAAGTCAAATTTGAAGGTGCTAAAAATTGGATTTTGCGCAATGAATATAGTTATGTAAGATAGTTTTTTCTAAAAAAAAATAGCGCCTAGAACATCTTCATCATGACCAAAGCTGATTTAGGATAAATTTCAGAAACTAGCTGTAAAATGTACAATCCACCTTCAGGGTTTCTGTAGTTCAACAAACGATACCCGGCCTCTGTAAATTATTTCTTGAAATCGATATTTTTATATGCTGGATCCTTAGCAATCTTAGCTCCATAGGTCCTGACTTGATCATGTTTTCCTGCAACAAACAATTCCGTTAAGTGATCCATAGGATAGAAAATGAGGCCACAGAAAAATTTAGAACAAAAAAAACCGCTCATTGCTGAACGGTTTTGCTACTATCTATTGTAACTCTATTTGAAAAGACTTTTCGCTTTGTCAAGTAAACCACCAGCATCACCACCAATTAGGCCCCTAAGATTTTCTAAACTAAACATAGAATCTCCTTCTTCGCTTGATAAAAACTTCTCTTTTAGGCCATCTACTAATCCCGGAGCAACATTTCCAGCTTCTGCTTCTGCTTCTTCAGCGTTCATACCTTTACTTTGAAGTATTTCAGAAAGTTTATCTTTTAAGTTTTGAACAATGCCGCTATCTTCGGTAGCATTACCATCGTTCGAAAATAAGCTTGTTATTGAGCTCATGTCTCCAGCACCTACTTTCTCCATCAGGCTATCAATAAGTGAAGAAGCTCCTTCTTCAGCTGCCCCATTTGTTGCTTCTGAATTCAAAGAGTTTGCTCCCATTTTTTCTTGTAATTTTTCAATAGCCAATTTTTTCAATTGTTCTAACATAGTGTTTAATAATTTAAAGTTAATAGTATTGAAAGTTACTGAAGAAGCAATCTATTTCGCCTAAGTATGCACATATTATTTGTAAATATAGA
Source organism: uncultured Flavobacteriaceae bacterium (assembly GCA_937929935.1). Lineage (GTDB taxonomy): Bacteria > Bacteroidota > Bacteroidia > Flavobacteriales > Flavobacteriaceae > Maribacter_C. The sequence goes on from CALFUL010000004.1 coordinate 347,172, forward strand.
CCAACTACTATTCCACTACGATTAACGGTACATTGCAACACGATAATTAAAAAGCAATTTGATAATTTTAACAAAAAAAGCCCCATCATTTCTGATGAGGCTTTAAGTTTAAAGTTTTAAGCGTATTATTCTATAACTCTTACGTCAACCGCGTTTAATCCTTTTTTACCTTGGGTTAGTTCGAATTCAACTTCATCGCCTTCGCGAATTTCATCTACTAATCCAGAAATGTGAACAAAATGTTCTTCGTTTGAACCTTCTTCTGTAATAAATCCGAAGCCTTTCGCATCGTTGAAGAATTTTACTGTTCCTTTACTCATAATTGTACTATAATTTAATATTAATAATTACAATGAATCATTCAATTACTGTGCCACAAATTAAATTAGGCCCTTACATCATATATATGTTTTACATAAAGCTAACAAAATCTATAATTTCTGTATATTCATCACGCTTAAAAAACACTCATGAAATATAGTCTATACGTTCTCTTTTTTATCACATTACTTTCTTGTGGTTCTGATGATACTACCCCACCACCTGCATTAAATATTGATTATACGGCGATTAATGAACAAGAAATAATAGATTATTTGAGAATCAATAGTCTTGAGGCTGAACGAACCGAAAGCGGTTTATATTATACTGTCGAAAACCAAGGCGAAGGCGTTATGCCTGAAGCTAACTCTCAAGTAACCGTATTGTATATAGGTACTTTGTTAAACGGAGTTGTTTTTGATCAAAATACCGATACAGGTATCTCAGCAGGCGTTTCTGATTTTATATTAGGCTGGCGCGAAGGCTTACCGCTATTCAATGAAGGTGGTTCAGGTACTTTGTTTGTACCTGCTCATTTGGGCTACGGTAGTGCAGGTGTTGGTGCTATACCTGGGGGTGCTGTTTTAATTTTTGATATTGAATTAGTCGCTGTTACGCCAATCAATTAATCGAATTTCTTAGTTGGTAACCACCGGTTTATTATACGTTACTCTATAAATAGCATCGCCAAAATCATCTGAGATAAGCATAGAGCCATCTGCCAATTCTAATAGGTCAACAGGGCGCCCAAAACGCTCTTGACTCTCTTCATCAAGCCATCCGTCTATAAAGGTTTCATAGCCTTTTGAAACGCCGTTGTCGATTTTCACTAAGGCAATTTTATACCCTACTTTTTTAGTCCGGTTCCATGAGCCGTGCTCTGCAATAAAGGCGTATTGTTTATATTTTTCAGGAAACATATTTCCTGTATAAAATTTAACACCCAAAGGTGCTACATGTGCACCTAAGGCTTCCACCGGAGGCACAAAATCTTCACAAGGATGCTGATCACCAAATTCTGGATCTTTCACAGTGCCACCATGACAAAAAGGATACCCAAAGTGCTGACCTAATTCAGTAACACGATTTAATTCACAAGGGGGAATATCATCGCCCATCATATCTCTTCCATTATCTGTAAAATAAAGCTCCTTAGATTCCGGATGCCACGTAAAGCCTACTGTATTTCTCACTCCGTTTGCCACAATTTCACGATTACTTCCGTCTGGGTCCATACGTGTAATACTCGCATATCTTTTATCAACTACGGCTGAATCACATATATTACACGGGGCGCCAACCGGAACGTATAATTTATCATCAGGCCCGAAGGCAATATATTTCCATCCATGATGAAATTCCGTAGGGTAATCATCATACACCACTACTGGTTTCGGCATCTTCTCTAAATTGGCTTCTATGTTATCATAACGCAGTAATCGGCCAGGTTCTGCAACATACAACGCACCATTTCTATAGGCAATTCCATTAGGCATTTGAAGCGCAGTATCTATCACGATAACATTATCTGCTCTAAAATCTTTATCACGATCTTGAATCGCATATACGGTATTTTCATTACGTGTACCCACGAAAAGGGTGCCATTCTCTCCCATCGCCATGGATCGAGCACCGTCTATACTATCTGCATATACTTCAATTGAAAAGCCTTCTGGTAAATTCAACTTTTCAATAGGAAGCACAGCGGCCGCCTCTTCATATTGCTTGATGGGTTTACCCTCAGTAGTTTCTTTACACGCACTAATGCTAATGATAGTTGCGACAAGGACTAGTTTTAAAATTGTTTTCATAAGTAAGGTTGTAGTTGTTTTTTGAAGTAATTCGCACTATCAGCTGCACTCTGCATTGAATTCTGTGCGTAATTACCACCTTGTTCTATATAATAATATTCAAGCGCATCTTTATCTATTTTTGATAGGATGTCAATATAGTCTATAGAACCATTGCCTAATTCTGAATAATCACGGGTTTGTTTATCCATATCTTTGATATGCCACATCACGTATCTTCCCGGATTTTGCGCAATGAGCTCAGCAGCTGTCAATTTTGAAGAATGGGCAACCCAATACATATCCATTTGTAATTTGACCCATTCTGGATCTGTTTGCGACAAAATATAATCATAACCCTTTTCGCCATTGTGGTCAGTAAATTCAAAATCATGGTTGTGATAGGCAAACCCTAATCCATTTTTAGTAACCAACTCCCCCATTCTATTGAGTTTTTCAGTTAGTTGTTTGAAACCCTCTATATTTCTGTATTCAGGAGCTAACCATGGCCAGGTAACATATTTAGCGCCAATCACATGTGAGCCCTCTATACATTGCTCAAGATAGTTCTGCAGCGCACTAAAAGGTTTTGTAAAAAAGCTTGAAAAATCATAGTGCCCGCTAGTTACCGTAAAGCCTAAATCATCAATTACCTTTTTAAACTCGGTAGCTTTTAATCCATAAAAGGACTTGTTCTCGCCGTCATATCCAAAGAGTTCTGAGTCTTCATACCCAAAAGCGCGTACTTTTTTTAAGGTATCAATAGGATCCTTCGCCATGGCATCACGCACACTAAAAAGCTGGAGACCCATTTTAAAAGATTTCTTTGGTGTGCTTGCTGCACATGAGAATTGCAGTGGTAGCGCTGATGTGGCTAACAAAGCACCTGATTGTTTAACAAAGTTGCGTCTATTCATAAACTGGCCTTTAACTCTTTAAATATACTATAATTTAGAGTAATCATCAGGAGTTCTTCGCAAATCGATAGCCCAATAGGCCCGCAATTATGAGGCTTCCACCAATCAACTGAATGCCATATATTTTTTCCCCAAAGGGAAATGCGAGCAGTACCGCAAAAAACGGAATAAGATTCATGTATAAACTAGAACTAGTAGATCCTATTTTGGCAACACAATAATAAAAAGCGACATAGGCTGCGGCAGAACCCAAGAAACCTAAAAATAAGATACTTACCCAAAATTCAGGGTTTTGAGGAAGTGGCGCAGTCAACATTTCAGAAAAAGAAACCATAGCAAAACAGGCTAAACCAAATAGAATACTTAAGGTAGTTACTAAAATGGCATCTAAATGGGCTAAGTATTTGGCAATGACAATTTGCGATAAAGAAAATACCAATGCCATGCCTAAAATATAGAAATCTCCGAGTACAAATTGAAATTCAAATAAGCTTGATAGGTCTCCTTTAATAATAATGAGCACCACACCTGAGAAACTCAATAAAATAGCAAGCCATTGAAAGATTTTTAATCTTTGTTTTTCAAAAATATAGGAGAGCACGCCTGTAATGGCCGGCGTTGTCGCAATAATCAAAGAACCATTAACAGCGCTGGTTGTTTCTAAACCTTTATTAAAGAAATAAATAGTTAGAAAAATACCTAAAAAACCCGTTAGAAAAGTATAGCCCCATTCTTTTGCATTCAATTTAATTTTAAAAAGACCAGTCTTATACTTAGAATAAAGGAGTGCTACCAAAGCTACAGCTGATAGAAAAAAGCGCCAAGTGGCAATGCCTAAAGTACTGTAATAAAGCAATGCTATTTTGGTAAAGTGAAAGTTTGCAGCCCAAACTAACATCGTGCTGATCAATAGAAAAACCGGAAGCCATTTTTTCATGAGATACTTCCTAAAATAGAATTAAAAGAGTTGCGTAATATCAAGAATAAAAACAATGATGGTGCAATGAATACGGTGTTTTTTGAACTACTCATTATTTTCTTCAAGTAAAAGTGACATCATCGCTCGAGCTGATTCAACACCTTTTGTTTTGATAAATTTACGTGGGGTGTTATCGCCTATTTCATAAGTAATACCAGTAGCGCCAAATTGTCTGTTAAACCAACCACTTGATGTTGGTCGGGTAATTTTTCCAGCACTCTCATTGATATCTTCTAAACCTGTAGCTACACGTATTTTTTCAAGCCACGCTTTTGTAAATGCCGGTATTTTACGCGGTACACTTTCATGCGGTGTGTAATAGACATCACGATAGGTACTATGAAAATCTAAGCCTAAAAGCACTTCATTTTTATGCAGGGTAGTTTCATAAACCATATGGTTGGTAACCTGCTCAATTTCAGGTTGATGGTAGTTCGCCCAATCACGATTCAAATCAACGCCACCCGTATTATGTCTAAAATGCCCTAAATCTACCCCATCAGGATTCATTAAAGGATACACCAGCAATCGATATTTGTCTAAAAAGCCATTGGTAGCCCCTTCTGAAACAATTGTTTCAATAAAGGCTTTCATGCATAAAAAGCCTGTGACTTCAGGCGGATGCTGACGACTAATAATGAGTATCGCAGGTTTGTTCTGAAAATTTTCTGAATTGTGAATATTCAAGTGATATAAAGAGCGACCCTCTGCACTTTTTCCTGCAAAACTCTTACGTACTGCTGCATTCTCAGCTATTTTATCTACCCACTGCCCTACGCGCTTATGGTCTTGAATTTCTTGTGCTGCTACCCATAAGGTGTCTTTTGTGAGCGGTAAACGTAAAACAGCTTGCGTGGTATCTCTAAGCAATTGAATGGCACTTGAATCAATGGGCGTCCAGTTTTGACCATCTGTACTTAATTTAGGCCAGTAGCGATGTTTTTGACCGTTTGAATAATCTAAGACCAACGCAATCTTTCTCTCTTCTTTTGACCATATTTTAAAAGCATACCAAGGACTAGGGTTTATTGGAAAATTCTCTGCCCAGATTCGCGCTTCATAGGTTGAATCATTAAGCTGAATCATATCATTTAAACGTGCTGACGGAAAATCATTAGTCGCTGCAATATCTTTAAAAGAAAATACTTGCTTCTTTTGTGTTTGCACCGGTCTTTTGGTGGTGTTTACAGGATTAGGGTAGCTATGTTTTGTGGCAATTAACGGTTTTGTAGCCGTACATGAAAATAGAAGAATACAGCTTAGAAAGACAATTTTTTTCATGTGTTCAAGATACTGAACAAATACGAAAGTAAAAACGACCTTGGCGATTGTCTATAAAAAAAACCTCATACTAGTTGTAGCATGAGGGTTTGTATGGAATTTGAATGAGATTAATCAGTCAAATTAAATTCTTCATTTGAACCGTCAGGATGCGTAATTGTGGCGACCGCATTACAGTCTCCATTTCCAAAACTAACAGTAGTTACTAATTCGTTTTTAATTAATGACATAACGCCACTAGTAATGTAATCACAGCTAAAGCTTGATCTCAATGGGGTTGTAATTGATATTTCATAAACATCATTGTTATTGACAATGGTCCAATCTCCTTCAATTGTAACTGCAAAATCAAGAATATTAGTGGTCGTAAATGATATAGTTAAGGTTTTTGTTCCTGTTTCTGCTAAAACTGAATCATCAGCCATGGCAACGGTCATATCACTTACCACATTAATTACAACGGTAGCTTCATCGCCACTTACCTCAAAACTTCGTGTACCATTAAGAACAACCTCACCTACACTTACATTATTATAGGTCGCTGTAAAAGCCGCATCTTCGTTACCTTCTTCAAAAACAACGTTTAAAGAGCCATTTAATACTTCATCACTACCATCAACTGTACAATTGTCAAAGGTTACGGTATAGCCAGTGCTGGTAACATCTGTAATGGTACAATCAACTTTTTGGGTTGATGACTTACCTGCTTGGTTACTTTGAAAAGCTGAAACTAAATAGGTGTCAATGGTACTTGAAAAAGTATCGGTATTTAATATTAGATTTACTTCAGAAGCTTCTAATTTTTGTTCTTCTACAATACTCTCAACTTCAGGATCATCTTTACCACAGCTCCAGACAAAAAGCATGGCAAAGGCAAAAAATAAAAAGTTTTTAGAGTTTTTCATAATCAAATTCATAGTTATTTTTTTTAGTTAATACAAGTGTAAAACGTAGGTTTTACCTCATTTAGTGTTTATTACTATTCAAAATTAGGAAAAAGAATAATACGCTTTATCTGTAACAGTTAGCTAATTTTTGATGGCGTAGTTATAAGAGAGTCCGATAATGTAGAGATTATCTTTAATAGCTTCGTTTATACTGCTCTCTATTCCCCAGAAAAAAGAAACACTACTCGCATTAGTAAACTCGTAGTTAGAACCTATTGTAATCCGATATTTATCGAATCTAGAATCGGTGTTGTTTTCAAAGCGTCTAAACAATTCGCCACTAAAAATTGGATCCAACGGCCAATCTTTTATTTTATAGGCTAAGCTTGTTTTAAGCCGGAGTCTGTTTACCCTGAAATTTTCAATTCCGTCTGATAAACCCAATTCTTTCCTGCTTTGATATCGTATACGATATCCTACACGTACTCGATTAACACTGTGTTTATAGGTAGTTTGAAAGTGATAACGCAAATGGCTTTCGTATCCTTGAATAGCTCCTTGATTATCATTTCGTTTTGAGTACCGTAAAGCAGCACCTATTTTAAAACCTTTAAAAAGTCTTCGCTTTACCCCTATTTGTCCAAAATATTCATCAACAGCATTAAAATTTTCTTTGAGTCTTAGTTGCCCTTTGAAATCGGTCTCCCAATCCTTATTCAATTCATAGCCCAACGCAATACCATTCCATGACGCTAAATCGCGATCTGTTTGCGTTTGTGCACACTGGCAGCTCAATATAGCTAGGTATAGCAGAAAAGGTTTGAGGCGTAATCTGAACACAGTATTAATTGTTTAAGTAATAAAATATTCGAAGATCAACTACTTGACGTGAATAATCAATATTTCCAATTTTAATGCTGTTGATGGTTAAACCTGTTCTTTGTTCTAAATCAGCTTTAAGCGCTTCAGCGTTTTCAGGAAGTATATTTTCAATGTTCTCATAAACAATTTTCTTAGACACCTCATTTTTAAGCAAAACAAAATTATCTATAACTAAGATAAGTAGTACAACCAATGTATTAGCGCCTAGAATTTCAGCGTAGCTCATCTTTTTATTGGCCAAAGCATTGATTACTGAAACACCAATAATGACAAATAAATAGGTCATTTCTTTGATAGGAATGGTGTCAGTTCGATACCTAATAATACCGAAAATAGCAAAAAGTCCAAGGGCCATACCTAAATCAATTTCATACTTTTTCAGTGTAAAGCAGAGAAAGAACACAATCGCACTGATCATAAAGTACGTAAAGAGGTAGTCTTTGTTCTTTGCTTTTGGGTAGTATAAAAAACGAACAATAATTGTTAGAAAAATGAGATTGATTCCAAAACGAAAAATCATTTTGTAAAAATCGTCGTCAAAAAAAGGAATCTCAAATATTTCCATTATGTAGCCCTATAAACCTATAGAAAATTCTTCAGTATCGGTTTGGTTGCGATACTAGACAACACCTTAAGCTATGTTTGTAAGTTATTTATGATTCTAACTTAACACGCACTGCATTCATTCCTTTTAAGCCTCTTTCTAATTCAAAGCTCACCTTGTCATTTTCTGCAATTTCATCAATCAAGCCACTAACATGAACAAAATATTTTTCTTGGTTAACAGAATCTGTAATAAAACCAAAACCTTTAGAAGTGTCAAAGAAGGCAACTTTTCCTTTTCTGATTGGATCCTCTTCTTCTTGCTCTTCTTTTTTAGGAATACCTAAAACAATACTTTCAGCATCAATTTTAACTTTCTTTGTAGGGTCAGGAGGCGTGTCAGTAAAGTGTCCGTTTTCATCAACATAAACCAGCATTTCTTCAAAAGTGGCACCTGATTTTGCATTAGCTTGACGTTCTGCTTTTCTTTTTGCCTTGAGTTCACGCTTTTTTAAACGTTTCTTTTCTCTTTCCTTTTTTCCAAAAGTTTCTTGCGCTCTAGCCATATGATGGTAATCAATTTTTTTAGTGAATGCCCCAAATATACTGTGACATTGCCATTTTAACAAGCAGATGCCCATATTTTTCAAAGGTTAAGTGGCTATAACAGACAATTAATACTATATTGGCTCGTTAAATCGTATACGATATTAAAATAGCCTAATGTTAGTCAAAACCATTTTTAGAGATGAAGTTCGTGAACATTTGCTTTTAGAGATGCGTCAAGGCAATCTTCAAGAAGGTCAAGTGATTAATCTAGCTGCACTAGCTAGAAAGCTTGGCGTTAGCGTTACACCTATTCGTGAAGCTTTAACGCAATTACAGCAAAGTCGTATCATCACAGCCATACCTAATCGGGGTTTTATCATCTCAGAATTAAGCTTAAAAGAAGCTCAAGATTTGTATGATTTGGTGGCTGACTTAGAAGTACTCGCTTTAGAGAATTCTAGCTTTGATGAAGCGTCAATTGAAAAATTGAAGAGCCAACAAGTGGTTTTTAAGAATGCTGAAGATACTATTGCCCGTATTGGAGCTAAATTAGAGTTTCATCGCCTTTTAACAGAGAATTATAGTAATGCTTTGGCGCAACGTATTTTGGAGGATTTAAAGATTCGGATATTCTTTTACGAACGTGAATTCATGGCTGATGACCTACTCTATTCAAAATCAGATAATCAACACGACGCTATAATTTCTGCTATTACAGATGATAATTTACCTACCGCATGTTTGGTGCTTAAAATGAATTGGATGCTGATTCTTGATTACATTCAAAAACAACTCTTAGAAGCGCTATAAATCAGGCTATTTCTTCGGATTTAATATCATTTTCTCTGCTGTGACTTCTTCAATTTTTTCGCGCGTATAGTAGGCCGGAAAGTATTCATTCTTTGCCCAAAGCTCAAAAAGATTGTCATAATACGCACTATTAGGGTCTTCTGATTGCCCCGGGGAGTTAATCATCAAAGTTTTATCCCAATCACTGAGATCCGTAATAAACTTAAAGGTTCCGCCATGATTTTGATTGTCATAATGGCCCGTAGAATTTACGGTATACCCGCTGCCGCCTCTCGGTATCGGACCCACATTAATTTTATCACGTTTTAAAGAATCTATAAATGGCGACATGACGTTTTTCATCTCTGAATGCTTGTATTTTGCTTGTCCGTATTGCCATTTGCTCATATCGTTTCCTAGTTTCGCCTCCAATTCTTGCACCGCTAACTCGAATGTCCGTTTTAAAAACGCATCTTTCTTTAGGGTAGACCAACTCGGACCAAAAGTTGGTGCCTCAGTATCAAGCCAACTAACAATTTTTTGTAATTGAAGGCTTATTAAGCCCGCTACTTTCTTCGGAATAAAAGCTTTCTCAGCCTCTGCGCGTATTGTTCTTTCCCACATGATATAAATAGCCGCTTCTTTAGAATCAGTGTTCAAATCATGAGTCCAATTTTGAAGTACTACTTTGGCTTCTTGTGCTTTTGGGTTTGCTAGATTAATATCCTTTAGCATAGGGGTTAGAATTCGCGCTGATATAGATTTATAATCTGTTTGTAATGATTTCATATCCAATAAACTAAAGTTTTTATATTGATGTAAAACTTCATCTATTCTTTCTCCACGATAGTCATCTGCCCAAACATAGTTTAAGGTGTTCATGTGCTTATAATTTTCAGGAGTTACATCTTCATTGGCAGTTGCTAAAAATCCTTTCTCCGGATTAAATAACATGGGGCGTTCTTCAATAGGTAAATACCCTTCCCAATCATGACTTCCATCGCCTGGTACAGGAATTAATCCACTATGATTTTTACGTATGGGCGTTATGCCTACGGCTTGCCAACCAATGTCGCCATCTTTATCTGCCCATACCATATTCTCAGCCGGAATATTACTGTAGGTACAGGCTTCTTTGAATTCTTCCCATGTTTTGGCTTGATCCATACGTAAAGAAGCTAAATACGGTGCCCCGCCATTTTCTAACCATGCGCATTTCACTGCATATGCTTTATGGTTTATTGAGTCGATATAGGTTACAGGTCCGTGTTTGGTATACCGTAAGGTTGTACTCACATCAGCCTGACCTTTTACTTTTATGGTGTCTTCTATTTCAGTCATGGTAGCCCACACCCCTTTGTATTTATATTGCGAAAGGTTTTCCGGATTCAAGTCATAGACGAACAAATCTTCGCCATCTGTTCTAAAAATAGTTAATCCCCAGGCCCCGTATTCATTATGCCCTATAGAGATACCTGGAATTTCAGGTTCTCCACCTCCAATGACATTCCATTCTGGCGAAACCAAATGTACCATGTAACGTAATGATGGTAGCGCCACTCTGCGGTGTGGGTCGTTGGCTAGCAAGGGTGCGCCTGATTCAGTTTTAGACCCATGAACAGCCCAATTATTACTACCGTCATCCCATTCTGTGTCAACAATGTCAGCCTTTTCGAAATTGACCCCTGTTGCATAAGCACTATGTAATTCTAATATTTTTTCTGAAAGTAGCGACGCATCTATTGCTGCATCAAATTCTAAGTTTGGTTCGTTCGGATGAAACCACATCAATTCCTTAACCTTATCGGCCCCTATCTTCGCAACAGCCATTCCCAAATCAAGTTCTTGATTTACATTTCCTTTTAAACCTTGATGTCTTGAAATAACCACTTCTGGTGTCCATGCCTTGGGTTGTATCCCTAGTAATTTAAATTGCATGGGCAGTTTTTCAGGTGTTTGATTGATTTCAGCGATATAGGCGTTGACACCTGCTGTATACGCTCTGATTATTTCAGAACCATCATCATGATAATGATTTAGTTCGCTTTCTAAGTCGCCTCTAAATTGGAATAAACGCGTGCCTATGTCTCTTTTTAATTCATCAGGACCCAGTATTTCAGCAACTGTGCCAGTGGCCTGTCTACGCCATATTTCAAATTGAAAAAGACGGTCTTTCGCTGCTGCATAGCCTTGCGCAAAAAAGAGGTCTTTTTGATTTTTGGCATAGATATGATTAACCCCCCATTGGTCACGAAGAATTTCTACAGGCTCATCTAAGCCTGAAATTGTAACGCTATTCTTTTCTTGAGCTGTTCTGCAAGATAAAGCGAGAACCGCGATTAACAATAGTCCTAAAATAGATTTATGCATGATATTTGGTTGAAGGTTGAATTCTAAAAATACGAATTACTTTCGATCTCAAATTCAGTATACTTCAGCGTTTAGAAAACGTGCCAATCATAATGCGGATTAATCAGGTTTGAAAATTTTATTCTAACTCTTTCAATATGTTTTCTGCTGAATTAGTTATTTTGCTGTAACTACGGTAGCCCCAATAAGAGGTAAAGCTCACAAAAACAAGGGCTAGAAGTATAGAAAAGTTTGCCCAAATATTTCTTTCTACTAAAAAAAAATCCTTATTACCTAATATTTTAGCACCAACCCCAGAAGCTGCAATCATTACTACAAAACTAGCCGCAACAGCTCCTTTTTGAATATTCATGAGGTTTTTCTTGGCTTTAGAGAAGTCTAAAAGAGCTTCTTTAAAACTTTTATTTGTAATATTAACCGCTCTAATTTTACGCAATGCCCTTAAAGCCAAAACAGGTAGACCTAATAGAAAGGCTACCATTATAACACCGCATAGCATTAGATACCAAGTATCTAGCTTAGAAAAATTCGCAAGAACGCAAACACCAATTGTAAAACAAAATATGGCCCCAATAGTCTCTATTGTTGTGATTGTTCTAAACTTATTCGAATACTTTTCTTGAGTCATGTTCATAATAATTTTATCGGTTAATTTTTTTTGATGATCTAATTGATTCGTTAGATCAGACCATAAAGCTTGCATCTCTTCTAGTTCCATTGTCTTATTTTTTTACCCTGAACTTGTTTTAGGGTCTAATTTGTTTTGTCAATTTTTGCTTAATTCGTTAGATCTTAGTTCCAACGTTGGTAGGTGTAAGTCCTGTTATTTCAGCAATCTCTTCATATTTTTTCCCTTCCAAAAGTAAAAGCATGAGTCCTTTTTCTATTTGATTCAATTGTTTGATATGAGCGTATAATACTTTTAGGCGCTCTTCAAATTCAGGGTCATAATTTTCCGTTTGCTCGAGCACTACCCTATTAATAGAAACAGAATTACCCATTCGCTTGCTTTTCTTAAGTTTTGTTAGTGCAGTGTTTAAAGCAATACGATACATCCAAGTGCTGATTTTTGATTCGGCTCTAAAGGTTTCAAATGATTTCCATAACTGGTAGACCACCTCTTGATACAAATCTTTTTGATCATCTCCATTGTTTGTATACATGGTCGTGATTTTAAAGATCACACCTTCATGTTGTTTGATAATACGAACAAATTCTTGTTCCTTTTGCATGCTTGAATATTGAGGTCTACAAGGTTAGTATCAACACCATTTAAATTATCACAAAATTTTTAGAAAAAAGATGTAAAACCTAGTGTTTTGAGAAGTTTGAGTGTAAAAAAAATCCTCTAATCAGAGGATAAAGAGGATTTTTTTAATTGACAATTTAAGGCGCTTAATCTTTCGGAAATAAACTTGCGTCTAAACCTGGAATGATTCTTAAAGCATTTTTGTAATACACCTTTTTTAAAATATGATCAGGTAAGTTTAACCCGTACATTGCCCAGTAAGCATGGTACTTTTTGTAATACGGAAAGTACTCATCATCAGATTCTAATACTCTAAAATAGGTAGAAAACTCTTCAGGTTTCCAGCTATCTTTTCCAAATAGAATACGATCTTGATACTTTTCAAAAAATGCATTTGCATTTTTAGGCTGTCTGCCCAATTCAGCAATAACAGCAGCTATACCAACATTCATATTCGGAATTTCATCTAACAACTCTCCTAGCCTTCCAAGATCGTTAGCATACCAACCCATATGCGCATTTATAAAAGTGGTATTGGGGTGCTTTTTAAACATGTTATGTTGCTCGTCAATAATTTGTTGCCAAGGCGCCGGATTGGTGTCTGAACGTTTTCTTCTTGGGCGTGTTTTTAATTCTAACCAACGTTCATTATCGCTGTTCATGGGGTCCCAAAAAGATTTTGGGTCTGCAGCATGTATAAGTACAGGAACACCTAATTCGCCGCACTTCGCCCATATAGGGTCTAATCTTGGGTCGTCTATAGCTAAAAGATTGCCGTCACTATCTTTATAGCGCAAGCCTAAGCTTTTATATATTTTTAAGCCTTTTGCGCCGGCTATGATATCTTTTTCTAGTTGCGTCGTTGCCTTTTCTGTCCACCCTGTAGTGCCTACACTATCAAAATTAACATTGGCAAAAACAACAAATCTATTCGGATATATCTTTTTAATACTTTCAATTTTTTCTAAAAGAGCGTTCCCTGAACCACCACTTAAATTAACCATGATGCCTTCGTTTAAGGCATCCATATCTGTGATTAGCTTTGTTAAAGCTACGGCTGACATTGAACGTTGATGGCTATGTACATCAATAAATGGAAATTTTGCTTTTTGAATAGGATTTTCAGGCACCACCAAAGTAGACTTCGGATTATAGTCTTCAAAACTCATTTCTTGCGCTGAAACTGAAACAAATGTTAATAATAAAAATATAATTATAAACTTGATATTCATAGCTTTATGTTTATTTATTTCAATTTATTATTTAATAAATTTTGATAAGCTTCCCAGGTATCAATATCAAACGCTTTGCCTTCTGGATCTACTGCTGTAACCACATCTTTATTAGCGGCAATGATATTTTTTGCACCAAAATCTTTATTCAATTTCAACAAATCATTAAAATGTTCTTTCCCAAATATTGCGGGTACGCCTGACCTACTTTGATAGTGCGTGGTTATGATTTTTTCAGAATCTGCTTGCCATAATTCCACCATTCTATTTAAATACTTATAATCAATCAAAGGCTGATCGGCCAACGTAATTAATACGGCATCATAGTGAAGCGACATTGATTCAAAATAAGTAATTCCTGCTGTTATTGAACTTCCTAAGCCGTTATTCCAATCATGATTTAGAATAACTGTGCAAGCTGTTAAATCAGTTTGCGCTTGAATACTTTGGTTATGAGCACCTAGAACAACATAGATGTCCTCACTTGTTGACGCTTGAGCTGCTTTGATGGCATTTCCTAATAAATTAGTGTCATTATAGGCTAGCAACTGCTTAACATGTTCACCCATCCGTATTGATTGACCAGCGGCAAGTATAAGGGTCGCGATATTTTTTTCGGCTTTCAAATCAGTAGCAAACTACAAAATCTTAACATTGTTTAACAGATAAATTACGTTGCACTCATAATTAAAAAAAAAAATGACCGTTGTGATGTAGGACCGCAATACTTAAGAAAATGAAATTTTACTCCAAGTTATTTTTTATTTTATTAACCACAGCTTTTCTGGTTTCATGCGGAAACGCTGATGATGACGTTAATTTTAACCTAAATACAGGGGCCCTAGGTATGGGAATTCCTGTTAATGATTGCTTAGATTTAGAGCAAAGTAATCTTATACTTTCAATTCAAGAACAATTCACAAGTTTACCGGGCAAAGTTTCTATTTTATTTAAAGTAAGTGATTTACAGGGCAATCCGGTAGCAGGTTTGCAGGCCGATCAGTTTACCATATATGAGCAAGGGCGTAATGATGATTGTTTTAATACTATTTCAGCATCAGAATCATTCGCACGCATTTCATCAAATTCGCAAGTATTTACTTCAAACACTATTCTTGTTCTTGATTTGAGTAACAGTGTATTGAGCAGTAGTCTTGATGAATTAAAATCAGCAAGCGTTAGTTTTATAAATAATGTGATGCCCCAAGAAACTAATGAATCTTTCAGAATGGCCATCTATTGGTTTGATGGCGAAGACAAATTACATTTACTAAACCCTATTACCTCGAACAGAGCAGAATTAACACAGGCAGTTGATGCGATAGATACTGATATCAGTGATGACCCTTCTACAGATTTGTATGGGGCGGTTATTAAATCAACTGACATTGCTGCCGAATTATTGAATTCAAGTACTGAAGATGATAAAATTGGTGCTGCTTCTGTTGTGATTTTTACGGATGGAACCGATCAAGCTTCGCGATACACTGAAGAAGCGGCACAACAAAAGGTAGATCAGGCAGCTGCTAATATTTCTTTCTTTACAATTGGTTTAGGAAGCGAAATAGATGAACAAGTACTTTCTAACCTCGGGAAGACTTTTAGCGTATTTGCAAGCGATAAGAATGAGTTAGAAAACACTTTTAATGATATATCAATACGTATATCAGAAAGTGCAAATAGTTTTTATCTTTTTGAATATTGTAGCCCTAAGAGAGATGGCAGTGGCGAAAACAACCTTGCTATTCAAGTGATTAATCAAAACGGACAAGGGGCTGTGCAGACTTCTTTTAATGCTACAGGCTTTGAAGCTGGCTGTGAATAATAGCACAGCGCATCGTTTATCTTAAACTAGATGTTGTTCATCGATAATCTTTCGCTTTAGCGACTAAATGGGCTTTTCAACCAAATAACTATACTAGAAATAGAAATAGGGCTTTACTTTGTATGTCCCTAAAGTCCCTATTGAAATCTACCTACATTCATGACTATGTTAACATAGTACAAACGTCCGAATGAACACCGGACCCCTAAAATTGAAAATGATGAATGTATTTCACGGAATTATCGAAAACAGCGCTTTAAAAGGAATGCCTATGTGGGCTAAAGCAGTAAGTGTTACTTTACTTACTCTAATTGTTGGCGTTTTAATTTTTACAACTGTAATGTTAATGATTTACGGTCCTGACATGAATATTCGTTACGGATATTAATGTTTCGCTTAAGCAAGCGATTCCTACACTAATACAACCACCAAAAATATTAGCTGTTCCAGTGCGCTATTGATTTAGTTTCGCATTGCCTGATAGCAAAAAAAGCCCTGCCTTTATCATGAAGGCAGGGTTTTTCTTTTGCTCATTAGATTATTGAATTTCTAGATTGTTGGATTGCTTGATTTCTAGATTGTTGGATAATTAGAATATTGGAAGTTTAATTACCTAATACTATTTACTTATGACTTTATACTCTTTACTTATAAACTCCTAAACTAATCAACTCATTACTCTTTTTACATTGTACCTAATACTTAGTACTGTTTACTACTAAACTCATTTCGCATTTACCTAGCTATAAATTCAACCTTTAGACTGTCTCTATAAACGCCATAGTGTATGGTCAATTCTTTTACACCCCACTCTTTTGCCTTATCAACATCAGTTCCCATATAAATATCGATACGGTTAAGAAATCTACTATTCATTTTATCTCGTACTAAGAACACTTCGTCAAAACCTTCTATTTTAACAGGTGTGTCATGTTTTAAGCCTAATGCGATTAAGTTTCTTGAAACCGCTATCGAAGGGGTATTTGTATCTAAAGAATCGCCCCAAGCCCCAATAAATGGATTACCTTGAGTTTGGGCTGGCACAGAGTTATAAGCAGTTGCTATAACTTCTAATGGCATCCAAATATACTCGTCATCGCTACGTCAACACGAAGCTATGAGAAGACCAAAAACTATTAAATACACGCTACTACTTTTCATTATTGATTACCTATATTCGTTTTTAAAAGTACAACATATAAAATTTCTGCTATTTTGAAACGCTTCAAACTATTCTTTTTTGCCCTCTTGATTATACTTGCAATCATTGGGTTTTTCAACTACCCAAAATTAAATATTATTTCTGGCTTCGCTTCAAAAAACCTAGCAAGTACTATGTATTTGTCTGAAAGATCGGCAGCCTCAATAATAGAAAATGATCATAATGTGCCGCTTATTAAACTGGCTGACGAAGCCTATGACGCAAAAAAATCTTTTGCGTTTGCTACTATTTTCGGATTGATGGAACGTGAAACTATTTGCCGAGACGGACTGGGTTGTGTGCTTATTAATGATGATTATGACAAAACCAAGTCCTTATTAAAACCTAATAGAACGCGCATTGAAAATGATTTACCTTTTCCGTATGGAAATCAAGGTATTCAGGATACGCTGTTTAAAAACATTAATTATGAGCGGTTGAACGCTGCAATCGCCATGGCTTTTGAAGATAATGTCGTGCAAAAAACGAGAACCGTTGCTGTGCTTTATAAAGGACATTTAGTTGGAGAACGCTATTTAGACGGCTTCACTGCTGATACTCCCATATTGGGTTGGTCTATGACCAAAAGTGTTTTAGCTACTTTGTACGGTATTCTTGAATACCAAGATAAAATTGGTGTTGCAACCTATGCTCCTTTTCCTGTGGATAAGAATCCGCCATTAACAACTAAAAACGGAATTACACTGAACCACTTGTTACGTATGCAAAGTGGTTTGGCTTGGGATGAGGACTATAAGTCTATTTCAGATGTAACAGAAATGCTGTTTTTAGATGCAGATATGACAGAAAAGCAAGCGGTACAAAAAGTAATTGCCGAACCAGGGGAAGTATGGAATTATTCTTCAGGAACTTCAAACATGTTATCGGGCATCTTGAGAGAGCAATTTAAAACACATCAAGAATATTTAGATTTTCCGTATTCAGCATTAATCGATAAAATAGGAATGAACTCTATGCTCATAGAAACTGATATGGAAGGTAATTTTGTGGCTTCTTCTTACGGATGGGCCTCTACACGTGATTGGGCAAAATTCGGACAACTACATTTAAATAAAGGGAATTGGAATGGAGAACAACTTTTTGCTCCCCAATGGATTGATTACATTACCCGACCTACTGCCCTTTCTGATGGCACTTACGGCGCACATTGGTGGTTGAATTCTGAGGGAATATATCCTGATGTGCCAAAAGACTTGTATTCTGCCAATGGCTATCAAGGGCAGTATGTGTTTGTGATTCCTTCAAAAGACCTAGTGGTTGTGCGTACCGGACTCGCTGAACCGCCTAATTTCAGGGCAAACGACTTCTTGAAAGAAGTTGTTTCTGCAGTAAAAAATTAGGTTGATAACAAGAATTCACTAGTTCACCACAAAATCGGCTTATCTGACAACAATAATTACCAAGAGGTCTTATATGGTGGTAAGTTTACACTGTAATTAATAACGAAATAAAATTTTTCATTTTCATATAGTGTTCTCATAAAAGGGCTTGGTTTCAAAACCAAGCCCTTTTTAGATTATAAAGCCCCTCTAGCCACCAAAGGGCGAATTTTAAGACTAAATCTCATTTAGATGTCAGTTCGAGTGAAATTCTAAAGAATTTTGTATCGAGAACTTATCCAACTAGGCTTAGAAACTATTCCTAATTGATTGCAGAAAATCAAACTAACATCTAAAGTGAATAAGACTCCAGATAACCAGAAGTGCATTTATCGTTTAAAAAGTGATATTCTTATCAAAATCTTTTTGTAACGTCATAGAAATCGAACTGACAATCAATTGAAATTTACCACTTCTTTTGAGCCAAAGAGTTCCCCTTTGGGGGTCAGGGGGCTACGGTATCCATTTATCTTTACCAAAGTCTGGCTTTCTTTTTTCAAGAAAAGCATTTCTACCTTCTTTAGCTTCATCAGTGCCATACGCTAGCCGTGTCGCTTCGCCGGCAAAGACTTGCTGCCCTACCATACCATCATCAGTTAAATTCATAGCGAATTTTAGCATTTTAATAGACGTTGGCGATTTCTCTAATACTTCTTGTGCCCATTGATAAGCAGTTGCTTCTAATTCTTCATGAGGTACAACAGCATTGACCATACCCATTTCATAAGCTTCTTGAGCAGAATAGTTTCTTCCTAAGAAAAAGATTTCACGGGCTTTCTTTTGTCCCACCATTTTTGCCAGATAAGCAGAACCATAACCTCCATCAAAACTCGTAACATCGGCATCAGTTTGTTTGAAAATTGCATGTTCTTTGCTAGCCAAGGTCATATCACATACTACGTGTAAACTATGACCGCCACCAACTGCCCAACCTGGTACCACTGCGATAACCGCTTTTGGCATAAAGCGAATTTGGCGTTGCACTTCTAATATATTTAAACGATGCATACCGTCTTCACCAACATAACCTTGCTCTCCCCTCGCCTTTTGATCACCGCCACTGCAGAATGAATAAATACCATCTTTAGTTGAAGGACCTTCAGCTGATAATAATACCACCCCAATTGAAGTGTCTTCTTGCGCATCATAAAAGGCTTTATACAATTCGCTTGTAGTTTTAGGTCTGAACGCATTACGTACGTTAGGTCTATTAAAAGCGATACGGGCTACGCCATCACTTTTTTGATAGGTAATATCTTCAAACGCTATAGCTGTTTTCCAGTTGGGTGATTTCATGGTTATTATTTATGATGCAAAGATAAAGGTTCTTGTTAAAGAGAATATGTAATCATAAGGGATATACTGTATTGACTGAGTATTATAATTGTACGAATTTTCAACTAACTTCATTATCTTTCGCAAGAAGAAATTAAATCTTTATTCTATCTTCAGTAAATTATAGTTATGGGTAAAAAAGCTAAGACTAGTTTTAAGCATGTTTCAAAACTTTCAATCCTAAAACTAAGTGGTTTTCAACCAAAATTTTGCGATATTGAAACTGCTAAAAAACATAACTATTGTGTTATCAAAGGTGTTGCTGTCACGGGAGATGCGCCCAAAGATATTATTAGATATTATGAGTACGGAAATTCAAAAAAAGATAAAACAAAATCATGGCCCATTTACATTGCTAAGCTCGGGCATAAGTATTATCCTTTGGAATCAATAACTGAACAATTGATTTCTGATATAGGAAAATGGTATGGTTTTAACCTTGCTGAATCCAAAATTTGTTTAATCGGAGGGCAAATAAGATTCCTTTCACAATATTTTTTAAAAGAGCATACTGATGAACTTTATCATGGAGCCGACATGTACGCTGGTTATTTAAGTGACAAACAATTTGTTGATGATATTGAATTAAAAAGAATGACACAAGATTTCTTTACTATCTCATTTACAAGGGAAGTACTTACTCATTTCTTCGAAGATTCATTTAATGAAATTTTCAAATCATTTATGCTAATGTTATTTTTTGATGCATTGACAGGAAATAATGACAGACATATGTATAATTGGGGTATTATAAGAGATGTTTTTGGACAAAAAACAGCTGATTTTTCACCAATATATGATTCGGCACGGGGTTTGTTATGGAATGAAACTGAAAAAAAGATTGTAGAAATTTTGACAACTAAAAATAGAAAAGCGGAATTCATAAAAAAATATTGTAATAACAGTCGTCCTAAAATTGGAATCGAAAATAAAAAAAGTGTTAATCATTTTGAATTAATTAGCTCGTACGATACTTACTATAAAAATACTAAGTTTATAGAAGATCTTTTTCAGGAGAACAAAATTGATTATGTTATTAAAAAGTTAAATGAAAAATATAAGACTTTAATTAGTAAAGAAAGGCGTTTATTGATAACTGATATACTTAAATATAGATTTAAGGAATTAAAAAAAATTGTAACTTAGGTAATTGATGAAAGAAAAACTAAAAATACTATTAAAGAAGTTGACGCCATGGTCTGAAGATGCTGATTTTTTAGGTGAATTTGATTCTGAAAACCAAGAAGGAAAGTTCGAGCTACTCTTTAATGAGAAACTTATAGGCACCTTAGAATTTAAACATAAGAAATGGATATTTGAATATTCAGATATTTTTAAAAAAGAGCAATTCGTACTTCCGCTAATTGATTTTCCCGATATAGATAAAAAATATGAGTTCGACGATTTAATGCCTTTTTTTGCTTCACGAATTCCCAATTTGAATCAACCCTATCATGAAATGAAATTAGAAAAGCAAGATGGGGATAAAACAAATTTGGTTTCTCTTCTAAAAATTTTCGGAGAGAAATCGATAAATAATCCATTTAAATTGAAGTATTTATAGGGCCTCCAAAAATCAAAACACTAAATATTCTTGAGTTATTATAATTTTCAATTACTTTAAAAAGTAAACGACTTGTCTCCTCCTGAATTCACATAATAGAAAAGTTAAGATTCATAATCCAACAAAATTGGAATTGCATTTTATAACAGGAATCCTCAAGTGTTTTTTAAGTTATTTATATTTTGAATTCTTCTCCTCAATCCATTTTGACATATACTTAGAGGCCTGCATTGACTGATGTTGTAAAAGGCTACCCGTAAAATTCTGAAGTCTGTGTTTGTCAAGATTTGAGCTAACTGATTCTGTTTTTTGATTCAATTGATTTTGCCAATCATCTTTATTATAATGCGTGTTGATAATTTTAATTCCGTTTTGCTGAGCTTGCCGCCATGTACTTTCTTCTTGATAGAGGTGAACAGCAGCATCGGCGAATTCTTGAGCATTGTCAGCTATAACGCCACACCAGTTGATCTCGTCATGCATGCCCTCTGCTCCTATTTTTGTAGTAACGCTTGGTGTGCCATTTTGCATGGCTGTGATGAGTTTTCCTTTGAGTCCCGCACCAAATCGCAGTGGCGCTAAGTTAACTCTAGCCTTCTGCATTACATGGTGTGCGTCTGGTGCCCAGCCATGAATCAAGAATCCTTCTTTTGTGTTGTGCATTTGTTCAATATGATTAGGCAAATAAGCGCCGTAAATATTCAAATTTGCTTTGGGTAGGCTTTTTTTAATGAGTGGCCATATCTCTTTCTTTAGCCAAACTAATGCATCAACATTTGGTGCATGCATCCCGTTGCCAATGCAGATGAAATCTTGACGATTTACGAAGGATTTCCATGATTTACTTTCATCCGTAGAAATAGTATCTAAAAGAAAGGGTAAATGCATTATTAGTGAGCTGTCAATGCTAATTATATTCTTCAATAAATACATTTCATAAGAAGATATAACTAATGTTATATCAGATTTATAGATGCCTGCCAATTCTCTTTTAGTTGTTTCGTTTTTAAGCCATTCATCAGTAGCAAAAGAAATGTTATTTTTAAAACATTTTTCTCTTGTTAAACGCAAAGAATGCAGATCTTCAGTATCTAAGATGCGTAGTGCTTTTGAAGCAAATTCAGCCACCCGCCAACCAAACTGTTCTTCGGTTATAAAGCGATCAAACAGAACAACATCAGGATTCAAACCAGACACAAAATCATCAAAACTTGAATGATTTAGTTGAATAGCTACCTTTTTAATTTGAAGTTCTGAAAGCGCTAATGAATGTTTAGATTCTGCAGCTGTACTCGCAATGGTTATGTGATAATTTTGCTTTTGAAAGCATTGAATGAGTTGTAAGATGCGACTTCCTGCCGCCGTAGTGGTCGGCTCAGGCCAAACTTGAGCAATGATTAAGAGCTTCTTTTGCATTACGTATAAAGTTTGCGGCACAGCATTTTTATAGCTCAAACAAATGCTACATTTTGGCAGCAAATTTCTGAGAAATACTTGAGCGCAATTTACGTTCATAGTCTTCTTCAAGCCATTCTTTGTAGTTCTTAGTATTGTTCATGATGCAATATGAATATTGTTTGACACGAAACTGTATTTCGTCTTTCAACTTTTTAGCCAAAATACGAGCATCAAAAACATCTTCAGCATTTTCAACACAAATGTTCGCATGCTGTTCTATACTGCGTTCTAATACGGTTTTAGACTTTAAGCCTTGAGCAAATATCTTCTTATATTCTTCTTTAACATTGAACTCGATAGTTTCAGACTTAGAAAATTCTTGACGTAAGGCATCAGGCATTTCATAAATAAATTCACGCTCAATATCTTCATCATTTTTGATGTTCTCAAGGTAAAAATCAGGAAAATGAAAAATTTCTTGCCAATCAATAGGTGCACTCCACATACCAAAGCGAGCCACATTGTTTCCTAAATCTATAACAGAGAATTCACTTTTCTTGGGCAATACCCTTGACCCCCTACCAATCATTTGAAAGTATAGTGTCAATGAGCGTGTAGCCCTATTAAGCATAATGGTTTCAACGGTAGGCTCATCAAAACCTGTGGTTAAAATACTAACTGATGTTAGAATGGCATCTGGTGTATTTGAAAACCAATCTAAAATTTCACGCCTTTCTGTGGCGTTATTTTTATTATCTAAATGACGTACATTATAACCAGCCTTTTTAAAGGTTTCATACACATAAAGTGATGTGTTGATTCCGTTATTAAAAATCAAGGTTTTTGTGCCTTTGGCAACCTCATTATAGGCAGTTAATAACTTACCTAACATACTTTGATTGCCGTAAAGTTCATCAGACGACTTAACGGTATAATCGCCACTAATGCCTAATTTTAGGCTTTGTAGACTCACATCATAATTATACATATTCGCCTTGGCTAAAAACTTTTTCTTAATCAAAGCTTCAATTGACTGACCAATAATCAACTTTTGATAGTTGTCTTTCATTGGTAGTTTTATATTTGAACTTAAGGGTGTTGCTGTAACCCCCAATATGACTGAGTGTTCAAAATATTTGAATAATTTTCTAAAAGAATTATAGTGTGCTTCATCAATAATAACAAGACCTATATTATTGATTTCAACTTTTTCTTCTTGCAGCCTATTGTTCAAGGTTTCAACCATGGCCACAAAGCACATGAATTCATCTTGATCTTTTAATTCTTTAACTTCGCTATTGATAATCTTGTTCTTAACCCCAAAACCAGTAAGCATTTTAGAGGTTTGCACACTTAACTCAATGCGATGGGTTAGCACCACTACTTTCTTTTGATTTTTTTCAATATAGCGTTTAGCAATCTCAGAAAACACAACCGTTTTACCACCACCAGTTGGCAATTGGTATAAAATATTAGCAGCTTCATCTGATTCTTCAAGACATTTGAAGATGGTATTTAAATCTTCTAATTGATAATCGTAAAGTTTCTTTTCAATTTTGTCTTTTTGTAACTCCAAATCTTAGCTATTAATTAAAAATCAAAATCTTATTTATCGCAATCTTGCAAAACTACTAGATTTTTACGCTTACAAAAAATTCTAACTGATAAATCTGTGATAAGTTTTAATAGCCACTTTTGAATGACACTAAATGCAGTAATTCTTTGCCCGCTTTCATGCGTTTATAATTTTCTAAAATTTGAGGCACAACAGATTGTGTATCAGAGACACTAGCACAATGCGGCGTAATATGTATTTTTTTATGTTGCCAAAAAGGATGGTTCTCGGGCAGGGGCTCTTCATGAAACACATCAAGACAAGCCCCAGAAACATGCCCTTTATCAATCATTTTGATCAAATCTTCATCAACCAAATGGCCACCACGTGCCACATTTATAACATAGGCACCCATAGGTAGTTTTTCGAACAGCGTAGTGTTCAATATGCCTTTGGTTTTAGGCGTTAATGGCAGTAAACAAATTACTATTTCTGAAGTTGCTAAAAAAGCATCTAACTCAAGCGGCCCCGCGAAGCTATTCACTTGAGGTAAAACTTTTTTTGTATTAGACCAGCCCTGGGTTTTAAAACCAAAGCGCACTAAATCTTTTGCTAACGCCTGGCCTAAAGTTCCTAATCCTAAAATACCCACTTTAAAATCAGTAATACGACGATACCCGGTGGGATTCCATTGCGAATTAATTTGATTGATCTTATGACTATTAAAATTTTTTAAATACGAAAAAATAGCGCCGATAACATATTCAGACATATCACTAGCGAGCATATCATCAACCACCCGTGTAATTGGAATATCTTTAGGAAAGTCAGGATCTTCAAAAATAAAGTCAACCCCTGCCCCACCAGAAGCAATATATTTTAAGTTTTTGTACGGTTTTAGACTCCCTTTTGGGTGTTTCCAAACCATGGCTACTTCAATTTCATCAACAGGATGGTCTTCTAAATAGCTGTATATTTTTATATCAGAATTAGCCGTACTTAAAGCATTTTTCCAGAGATCTATTTTCTCATCTTGACGAATAATTACAATGCTCATGGGTTATGGGTTTCGAGTTTCAGGTTACAGTTAAAATTTCATCTACATTTAATACTTAGCATTCAAAATTTAAAACTTAATACCAACTCAATCTAAAATATCAAGGGCCCGAGAAAATTCCTCTTCAAAAAGCCAATGATTATCTTGGGTAAATTGATACACTTTTAAAATTCTGTCTTTAAATTCAGGCAACATTCCGTTTACTGAAACATAATGCGTAGCCTCAGTAAATGAATTCAACAAACTTTTATAGAAAGAATCGGCCACATTACGTTCTAAAGAAAAACTTTGGGCAATTTCAATATTATATAACATGACATCAGCAATCAAATGTGGGGCTACGCCCAAATTTATAAAGTGTTTAATAAATTTTTGCGCTACGGATCGCCTGGCTTTGGGTTTTCTTCTTTTTACCGGGTAGTATTCATTAGAAATACGAACCTTGGCATTTTGAATTAACTTATCTTCTTTAGGGTTAAAAGCAAAATCATAGAATTCTTTTACAACTGGAAATCTTTCATACAAATCAATCAATTGACTTTCGAGTTCTTTTCGTTTTAATTCTTTAATATATTTTTGAAGATTTCTTTTGCTCATATTTAAATTCCTAAAATTCAAAAATAAACTTTGTCAATGAGAATACGAGCTGACTCTGAATATTCTTAAGATTATGACAAAATATGTATAAGTTCTTCTTAATCCCCTTGCAAAAGACACTATTTAGATGTAATATGTTGTCTTGTTCAACAAATAAACC
Source organism: uncultured Flavobacteriaceae bacterium (assembly GCA_937929935.1). GTDB lineage: Bacteria > Bacteroidota > Bacteroidia > Flavobacteriales > Flavobacteriaceae > Maribacter_C. The sequence goes on from CALFUL010000004.1 coordinate 373,053, forward strand.
ATTACAACTATATGAGGCAACTAAAGATAATCAAGCAGGTAACCAATAGAGAATCAAAATCTTTGGATAAGTACTTGCAAGATATCAGTAAAATAGATTTAATAACCGCAAGCGAAGAAGTCGAACTAGCCCAGCGCATTCGTGAAGGTGATCAAAAAGCACTAGAAAAGTTAACAACTGCCAACCTTAGGTTTGTAGTATCAGTAGCAAAGCAATATCAAAATCAAGGATTAAAATTACCTGATTTAATTAATGAAGGAAATCTTGGTTTAGTAAAAGCAGCGAAACGTTTTGATGAAACTCGTGGTTTCAAATTCATATCATACGCTGTTTGGTGGATACGTCAGTCAATTCTTCAGGCATTAGCAGAACAATCAAGAGTGGTACGTTTGCCTTTGAATAAGATTGGATCAATCAATAAGATTAAGAAAACCTTTTCATATTTAGAGCAGGCGCATGAGCGTCCGCCATCTGCAGAAGAGATTGCTAAAGAATTAGAAATGACTGTAAGTGAAGTAAAACAGTCAATGAAAAATTCAGGGCGTCATGTTTCTATGGATGCACCTTTACGTGAAGGAGAAGATTCAAACCTGTATGATGTTTTAAAGGCAGGAGAATCGCCTAAGCCTGACAGACTATTGATGCAGCAGTCTTTGAATACTGAAATCAATAGAGCATTAGAAACTTTATCGCCAAGAGAAGCAGATGTAGTAAAGCTATATTACGGTATTGGTGATCAGCAATCAATGACCTTGGCTGAGATTGGTCAAACCTTTGATTTAACACGAGAACGTGTACGTCAAATCAGAGAAAAAGCCATTCGTAAATTACGTCACAATTCAAGAAGTAAATTATTAAAGACTTATTTAGGATAAGTTTTAATACTCATTATAATTAACAAAGGCCCATACTGTTTAGTATGGGCCTTTGTTTTTGAGTTTTGTATTCAGTTAAGAACAACTCAATTTACTAATTTCAACGTCAGTTAGAATATCATTTAAACTTTCAATGAAATTCATGTAAGCTGCATTGTCTGGGTTTTGTTTTGACATAATCGTAGGTTTAAAAATTAGGGTAAGCAGGGTTGATTACATGTAATCTAATTCGGCTAATTCATTGACACTCAAAATTTCATTTAATTCTTGCAAAAAATCAAGGTACTCTTCGCCGTAGGTATCGTAAAGCATATTTTTATGATTTGGGTTATTATAGATTTGGGTTTCAATAAGTATACTCAAACATATTCATAACGCTGAGCTAAACCAATAAATTGTGGTGTAGTTGCTGAATTTTGTTGTGAAACTATATGATGTTAATAGTCGAATTAAAATGTGGTATTTCAAAGATGCATTTCAACGATGTAGTTCATCGATTTTTTTTGAATTTCAGTTATTCAAAACCGAATCTGATACGCAAACCCAGCAGAAATTGCCCAGATGTAACTACCTGAATCGAAAGATTTCTCTTGACGAGAAACCCCTAAACTGGCACTATACACATTTGGGTTGTTCTTAGTTGTAAATTGGTATTGTAAACTCATGCGTTGCGATTCAATAAATAATAAGGTCTCAGCCAACAACTCACCACCTGATAATAACTGTCTTATTTCTGGCGAATAGCCCATACCCACATTGAGTCCGAAATAATTATTAGCATCTTTTAAATATTTACGCACTAAAAGATTTCCAGAAACTCTTGTCAAATTATCTGATTTAGGCGTTATGCTTGAACGTAAAGAAAAATAATAGTTGCCTCTATAATGACCAATTGAATTGGTAATTACCGTGACCTTTCTATCTTGTAATGCTATATGTCTTCCGCCCGCTGAAAACTCCATTGCCCCAGGTAAATTAGCATAAAGGTCTCCTCCTACTTTTTGTTTTGGGTAAAGACTTGAATTTGAAAAACCATAATTCAGGTAAGCATAAAAACGCTTTGAAAATTTTGGATAGAAATCAATATCATACTGCACCCCATTTTGACCATTTCTATTGGCATAGTTAATTCTTGGTAAAATACTACCCGCCAAAGTCTGTCTTTTATATTCTATAGTCGAAAACACCATGGGTTGATTGCGTTGATCAAAAACAGTGGCTGAATTACGGATCGAAATTCTATTATTAAACTCTTTTTTGGCCTCAGGCTTTTTAACTTCTTCATTCTCTTTTGCGTCCTCAGAAGATATAGCCTTCTTTACTGCTTTTTCTTTTTGTTTCTTTTTTAATGATTGAATTTTACTGGGTACGTTAAACCATCCATTTTCATCATAAGCCTTTGTGGCTATCTGATTTAGAGCCATCTTTTTTAAACGCTCAATTTCTTTGTTAGCACCTATATATTTTAAAGCCTTATTTGCTAATCCGTTTGCAGTAGCTGAATTTTTGGCGTACAATTCATTTTTAATAGCAGATACCCAAACAGCAACATTGTTTTTATCTACAGAAATTACTTGATTAAACTCTTTTCTTGCTGCATCATAGAAACCTTGCCAACTATACGTTTGAGCCAGTAGAACTTTTGATTTTATATCTTCAGGATTCTTTTTCAACACTTCTAACAAAACCTCTTTCGCTACTCTGGTTTTACCTTCAAAAGCCAAATCATACGCTTTTTTATAAGTAGGAAGTACTGGGTCATTATAGGCCAAGTCTTGCGCACTTGAGCCAAGGCACCATAGCCCAATAATTAAAATGATATGTAGTTTAATGTACTGCATTAATTGTCAAAAGAAACTGAAGCGGTTTCTTTGGTTGGTTTATTATTTGTTTTAAAAACTATAGAAATTCCTTTTTTTCTTGCTTCAATTCTCGCGCGTGATATTTTATCAGCAATTTCATTTACACTTGAACTGTTTTGCTGCGCTAATTCAATAAGCTTTATGGCCTCTTCATGGCGCTCTGACCAATAATATACATCAAGTAATGCTGCGTATGAATCGATGTAGTTTGGGTTCATTTTAATACATAATTTCAGTATTTCAATTGATTTTTCATAGTTGCCTTTCCAAACGTTAATTCTTCCCATAAGAATCTTGGTATCAATATGGCTAGGTGCATTTGATAAATTATACCTACATAAGAGCAAGGCTTTATCAAACTTCTTATCAAATGCTAAATCTCTGGCAATAAAGTATCCTTTATCTGAATCGCCTCCATTGTAAACACTGTTTAGCCAAACAATATCACTATCACTAAACACTTCTTTTTTAACAGCAAAAACTGCCAAATCATCAGGTATAATTTTATCATTGGTAGTTACATATGAATTCATGGCTTTGAATGAATTCAATTTAGAACCAGCTATTGAGCCACCAAATGTGGTATTAAAATCAAGGTTGTTATCAAGCTCAAACACTTCGCCATCAGAAAAAATCTTATCGCCGCTAACAAACTCTTTTAACTCATTTTTGTTACGCATAAGCGGAATATCTTTTATCGACCTAAATTCTATAGATGTATCTAATGCACCGCCTAACCATGCCGTTTTTTTAGGCATTTTCATTTCATAGGTATTATTTAAAAGCGCTAATAAAGTTGGTGCAACATCAAAATGAGACGATACTGCACTCATTTTTCTAGTTACTTTAAGCATTGGGCTATACACGATAAGTGGTACATGAAAACGACTAATATTATTTTTTTGAGGAATAGGAATCAGTCTGTGGTCGCCGGTAACTATAAAAATAGTATTGTCATAGTTTGGCTTGTTTTTATAGGCTTCAAACACATGTTTTAGTGCATCATCAGTATATAACAACGTGGCAAAAACATTATCATTCTTTTCTATTACCTTTTTAATACGAGAATTATAATTGCCTTTCGCTACTATTTTTTCAACATGTTTTTCATAAAAATCTTGCTGTGGAGGAATAAATGGTTCGTGCGTGCTAATGGTCATATAAACTTCCATTCGTGGTTGCTGCTCATCTCTTGGCAAACTCATGCTTTTTTTGAATAGTTCTTTATCAGGATACCCCCATGAAGAACCTGCTGCATCTTCTGCTTGCATTTGATAATCAACACCAAAACCTGACTTATCTAAAACAAAATCAACACCTTCACTTGTTAAGAAGCGATCTACCCCATCAAAAGAACTATTGGTTCCTTGAAGAAATGACGTATGATAACCGTTATTTTTAAGGATACTAAAAAGGGTCATTTTATTAGGATATTGCTCGAGCTCCATAAAACCACTTTTACCAAAAGGAAGCGATCCCATTAGTGACGGAAGCACCCCAAAGGTTCTACCCGTATTACTCAAACAATTCTCCCAGTACAAAGACTTGGTGGTTAATGAATCTAAAAATGGTGTGAACCCTTCATATTCTGCTCCTTCACCAACAAAATCTCTACCTAAACCTTCAACCATTATAAAAACAATATTGGGTTTCTCTTCTTTCAAGTCAAAATAATCACCCAATACATTAGGCACTTGCTGTTTATTAATCAGCGGATATTCTACCGTTGAATCATATGAGGTATCTTCTGTAGATGAGTTATAAATGTTTAAAGCTAAATACTGTGTTTTGTTTTGATTAATTGGTTTTCCTTCTAAGAAGAGGGTCATCATGAACAAACTGAAAAGGATTATTGTAAACGGATACATCTTATTGATGTAGTGATAGTGTTTAGAGCTAATTTTGTAAAATCCGAAGAACATACCCACAATGACAAGTATGCCAATCAGAATTGAAATCGACATTCCGCCTGAATTTGCAATAGTTGTTTTAATATCTGCCAAACTATACCCCAATAAATCTGAACCAAGCGGTACCAAAGCAGTGCTGTAATAACTGATAAGCATTGCCTCAATAATCAATAGAATAATGAGAGCACCAAAGATTAAATTAAAGCCATATTTGGGTCTTAAGTTTTCCCAAAAATTGAACGGAAAAGCTAAAATTAAGCCTACAATAGAAGCATACCCCAATTGATGAGCTAGGGCAATAAAGAAGCTGCTACCAAAAATTATATCAACAACACCTTTAAAATAAAGCATGGTAAATTGATAGGTAGAAAGAACCAACAAGCATGCAAAGAAAGAAATTATCAATCTTGTGAAATGCTTTAAGCTATATCTATCTATTTTACTTGTATTCATCAGCTTTTACGTTGCTTTTGCGAATCCTTTTCTGACTTGAGAACCCCAACCAGATTTTATTTTAAATAATTTTTTATAATTACCACGTACTGCTGCCCAAACCACAATTGGATGAAAAATTATAGGTTCAATAATGGCACAAAACATTAACAGTAAAATGTCTTTAGTTTTTGTGTATTCATTATAAGAGTAAACATCCCAAAAAATTGCGTAGAATGAAAACATCACTGAATAGAGATACAGCGCTAGAGTTATTGATAAGAAAAATTTCCAATTAATAATTCCTAAATACCAGAAAATAATAATGGTAATCAAACCAAAAAATTCAAGCAGCGGTGCAAGCCATTCATAGAAAAACCAATATGGATAACTGATTAAGCCCAGTCGCCCATATTTAGAATTAAAGAACATGTCTTTATGTTTATTTAGGGTTTCGAGGTTACCTCTAGCCCATCGATCTCTTTGGTTAATTAGAATATTTAAATCTTCTGGCACCTCTGTCCAACACAATGAATCGGGTATATATTCAATGGTATACGGTTCGCGGTGGTCATGCATAAAGCGACGCATTTTGAAGATGATTTCCATATCTTCTCCAACTGTATTTGTATCATACCCCCCTACTGCCATCGCAATTTCTCTATCAAAAAACCCGAAAGCTCCAGAAATAATCAATAAACTATCTATTCTGCCCCAGGCCATTCTACCTAAAATAAAAGAGCGTGTATATTCTAGTAACTGAAATCTTGCCATCCAGTTTGTAGGAAGCCTTACTTCTTTTAATTCTCCTTGATCTATGATGCAAGAATTGGCAACACGTATAACACCACCAACGGCTATTACACGTTTATTTGAACGCTGATAAAATGATTTAACTACATGTAATAAGGCATCAGGCATCAAGAGGCAATCAACATCAATGCAGCCTACATATTGGTTCTGTGACAATGCCATGCCCGTATTTAAAGCATCTGATTTGCCTCCATTTTCTTTGTCAATTACGGTTAATTTTGAAAAGGAAGTGTGTTTACTTTTATAGATACCTCGAATGGGTTTTGATTTCCAATTAGGATCAATCTCCGATTCAATTTTTTCTAAATCATAAACATCAATTAACTTTTGTAAGGTGTCGTCTTTACTACCATCATTAACCACCATAACCTCATAGTTAACGTATTTAAGACCTAGTAAAGAGCGTACATTGTCAACAATGGTCAACCCTTCATTATAAGCAGGTGCTATGATTGTAATGCTTGGTGCTAATGGCGATGCTATGAGCCTTGACAAATCAACAAAGCTGTTTTTCTTGAGGTAATGTATATAGTTTCTGGTTGAAAAATAACCCATTAACGTGAATAGCGTAAACAGAACAATTGCAAACAAAAAGAATACAATGTTTATATAATCAAGAATTATGTTCCAGATACTACTATCCATGGTTATCCTACTTGTTTTTGGATGAAAAAATATTTAGTTGACCCAAAAAAGAATTGAAAAAATTATTTTCTGAATTTGTAAGAACCTCCTCTTGAACAACCGACTCTAAAATATCGGTTGGTTCAAAATTCAGATCATATATGTCATCTGCATTAGAACATTCTATTTCACACGCATTCATTATTTCGTTTACTTTTTGAGAGTGTTGAGGTTCAGTGATTGTATTGTTACTATGTACTTTCGATTCTAAGTGATTCAGTACATGAATTGCTGTTTTTTGCAGGTCTCCTTTTTCAACTGAAATCAAGTTTTTTAGAAAATCAATATCCTTAACATCACCAATAGCATATACTTCATTAAGCAATATCAATTTTGATTCTAAATCACAGTGTTGAAATAGATCTTCAAAAACATTGAAAGGTTTTAAAATGTCTTTGGTCTTGTCTTTTGCACTCACGTTATCTAAATTTTTTATCAATAATTCTATCTGGTCGATAAACAAGCGATACTTGTCATCATGCCTGAGTTCATTCAAAAAATGAATTTCACGCTCATCGCCCAATTCATCTATGTTGTTCAATAAAAATCTTGTTTCAGTATCAAAATCAATGTTTGTTAAAAGGTTTTCTTGAATTAATGCCTTTGGTAAGTCAAATTCAACTAGGGTACTATCTTCTTTTTCAAGTTGTGCATCATGTAATTGGTTATGGCTACCGAAGGGTGTAATAGAAAAATTAAGATCTGTTTCACTTTCTAGCTCTGAATCGCTAGTACAAATTGAAATACCAAGATCTTCATTTTCATCAATAATGGGTTCATTTTGAATGATCAACGCATCAATTACTTCAATATCATTTACATGAATACTGATTGAATCTTCAATTGTTTTTACTTCATCATAGAAAATTTCACAATTTCTTATTTCTTCTAATGAAAATTCTTTTGGTTGATCTTGCTCTGAATTAATTTCAAAAAGTGAAAAATCAACTTCAATGTTTTGTAATTCGTGAGCCGTATATGTTGATTTACTTGTTGGCAAGATGACCTCATAATCAACTTCAATTTCAAAAGGTTCTTTTTCATTTGAGATCTCAGCCTTGTTTATAACAACAACGGGCAGAAAATTTAAAGATGTGATATCAATCGCTTTAATATTTATATCGTTTGAATGCACTACCTCTTTTGGTTCGGTTTTAGTGTCTAAGGTTTCAACGGCGACTATTTCATAGTTAACTTCAATTTCTGAAATGTTCAACGCTTCAATGTTCTCAGGTGTTTCAATACGATTAGGTTCCTCCTCATTTTCAGTTTTAACGATGATAGGAAGAAAGTTTAAATCGATAAAGTCTTCAGTTGTTTCATTTTTTTCTGTTTGCAACGCTATTTCAGTATTAGTATTTTCTGTTTGCACTTTAGATTCGATAGTATTTTGAATTTCTATGTTGGCATCTTGATAGGTGCTAATTTCATTGAAAAGTTCTGTTTCACCAGCCTTTAATTCGTCTTCAGCAATACTAATGTCTTTTGGAATGTTAAAGTGTTTTGATTCTTGTAAATCTTTAAATGGCATAATAGTTTCTGGTGAAATACTATTAATGCAACTAACCGCTTTGTTACGCACCAAAAAATTAGCTTCTTTGGTTTCAATTAGGTTTAAAAATTCAAGATCATTTTCAGAACCCAAATGAGCTATAGTTTCTAAAATTGAAATTTTAACCGTAATGCTACACTGCCAAAAAACAAGTTTCAATGTATCTAATGCCTCAACAAAGTTGAATTCTTTAATACATAAAATAGCAGCTTCTCTTATTTGATTACTCTTGTGTTTTACAAGTTCAATAACTGAGGCCTTTGCATCATTTTGATTGTAATGTTTAATCAATCGCAAGGCAAAAAGGACTACATGATTATTATTTGAGGTTAGCCAAACTTTAAATGATGGCGGATTATAATCAGTTTTATTGTTTAGTACATCTAAAAGCTTTAATTGCTGCCATTCACTAATCGAATATTTTGTGTTGTCAAGAAAGTATATAATACCATCTTTATTTAGAGTTACTACTGCTATTTCAGCTTGTTTTCTAATAATTGAGCGCCGGTCTTTAATAAGCCTGCAGATGAAGCTATATGCGTCACTAACTTTCATTTGCGATAATTCGACAATACCTTCACAAACACTTTGCCAACGCCAACTTTTTAACTTTTGGTAGGCGTCATCTTCTAAACCAAGACTCTGATATAACTTACAAATAAGGTCTTGTGTTGAGCCTGAAATATCTTTTCTAAGGTCTAATAAAACTTGTGTTAAAATACGTCTGTTGAAATCATCATTCAACATTTGGCGCAATTCAACCTTTAAGGCTAAATAGTTTGATTTTTCATCTTTTGTAGCGTCATCTTCTAGAAACAAAAACTCACTAAGCATTGGCGAGAGCTTCTTTTTTAATTCTTCAGCTTTTTGACTGAATATTCTTTTCTTTCTTTTGGTATAAAAGATAAAGATTAGGTAAATCAAAGCAATACTAGCACAGAGCATAGAGAAATTCCACAATAAATCGGTTTCGATTTTTGGAGCAGAAATTAGATGTGGGTTATATTTTAGATTTGGGGGAATCAAATTATGTTAAAATCAATTTTCTTGTTATTCGTGCTATTAACACTGATGGGTTTATGGGTTTTGTTATAAAATCATTTGCACCTAGCTTGAATGCACTTAGTTCATTGGTTTCGTTACCTGCTGCTGAAATAATAAATACAGGTAGGTTTGATTTTAAACCATTTCTGACAAAATCTAGAATCTCTAATCCAGAGAAATAGGGCATCATTATATCACAAACCAGAACATCAGGCATTTCATTATTAAGTTTTTCTTTTACTTCTTTTCCGTCTTTACATAAAATGACATCATAGCCTTCTTTTTTAAATCGAAAACTCAGCAATGATGCAAACAATTCATCATCTTCAGCTAAAAGAAGCACTTGGTTTTTCACTTTACTTATTTTTTAGATTATTTAAAGCTTTTGCCATTTCAAATTCAATTGACGGGTATTCAGTTACAAATTGGTCATATAAAATTTTTAAATGTGACATATCAACTTCTTCTTTACATCCTTTTTGTATTTGTTGTATTATGGTCAAAAGAATGTCGCAATTCATCATTTTTAGCCCTGACTTAATTTTGTGAGCCGCAAACTCTAATTGCTCAATATTTTTGTTTTTAATATGATCTTTTGCCAGATTCATAAATTCTTGAGCATTATTTATAAATAGTTGAATAAGCTCTTCTAGTATACTTATGTCTCCCATACATTCATCAAGTATAGGAATCAAATCTATTTTTTTATTCTTCATTTTATCAATTTCATTAGGGTTCATTACCAAAGCCTCACGCATCTGAGCTCTTTCAAAACTCTTCTTATTTTTTATAATTTTATCAATTAAGTCTCCAGTTCTATAGGGTTTTAAGATAAAGTCATTGATACGGTGTTTTCTGCAATTGTCTTTGTCACTCTTAGAAAAATCAGCACTTAGCGCAATAATAGGAATCAACCTTATATTTTTGTCATTGTGATTACGAATCATTTGAGTGACTTCAAATCCGCTTTTATTAGGCATTTTTAAATCCATAAAAATCAAATCAATTTTTTGATTTTGAAGAATTTTAAGCCCTTGATTAGCATCCTCTGTAATAGATACGTTACAATGCCATGATTTTAGTCTTTGATCTATTAATTTTTGATTTAAAAGGTTATCCTCAAAAACCAAAATATTTAAATCTTCAACTTCATTCAACTGTGCTTTAGTAATTCTATTGATTTTTTGGTTTTTAATTACCTGCGCATTTCCTATTTCAAAAGGAATTTTAAAGTTAAAGGTACTTCCTTGACCTAATGCGCTGGTTACTCTTATGCTTCCGCCTAGTTTTTCTATAATTTGTTTCACAATGTTCAGGCCTAGCCCGGTACCTCCATATTTTGCAAAAGTGTTGAATTCAGCTTGTTTGAATGAATCAAAAATATGACCAATGTGTTCTTTTGAGATACCAATGCCTGTGTCAATAACATCAAATTCAAGCAGAACCTTATTTGAATCAATTTGCTTGCTTTTGATCGTTAGATGAATACTTCCTTGATCCACAAATTTTACTGCATTACCTAAAAGATTAAGTAATACTTGACTTAATTTTGAAGGATCGCCTTTTAGAGCAACGGGTATATTTTCATGGACGGTAGCATTGAATTCAATGTTTTTTTCAGATATAAGTGTTTTCGTTAAATAACAAACATCTCCAATTACAGTTCTAAAATCAAAATTGACATTTTCAAAATTTTCTATTCCTGATGAAAGTTTTGAGTATTCTAGTAGTTCGCTTATGATTTCCATCAATGAATAAGACGCCTTTTGAATAGCATCAACTTTTTCAATTTGAGGCTTACTCATGGCTTCATCTTCTTTTAAAAGATCAGTAAAACCAATGATTCCGTTTAAGGGAGTACGTATTTCATGACTGACTTGTGCAATCAGTTGCGTTGCATCAGCATTGATTTTAGTGCTTTTCTCTTGATTGAAAGTTTCAGCACCTACCTTGCCCTGAGGATCAAAAATCTTTGCTTCTAATTTAAGTTTAAACGCATTGAATGTTTCTTGAAGGCTTAAAGCCTCTTCAGAAGTCAATTCGTCAAATGAAAAATCATGTAACGATTGCTCAATTCTTGTGAGCTGCGAAAGAAGGTTTTTAGATTTCAAAATAATGGGGACGTTAATTAATTAAACAAAACAGTTCAAAGGTTTTTCAGGTCTAATATTAATGTACTGTTTGCTATAAAACTCTTTAAACTTAACAGTACCAACAACTAATTGTTACCTAATGGTACTATAGTGTTGTCAAATAGCTTAAATTGTAGGTCTAATAATCGAGAAAATGAAAAAACTAGTAATTATCTTCGGTGCTTTCCTGCTTTTTAATTGCGGAGAGACGCCACAAAAAAATGAAATGACATTAGAAGAACGTGCCAAAAAAATTCATGATAAAGTAATTACTATTGACACTCATGATGATATCAATATCAAGAATTTCACTGATAGTTTGAATTACACCCAGCGACTTGATACGCAGGTTAATTTGCCTAAAATGAAAGAAGGTGGTTTAGATGTTGCTTGGTTAATAGTGTATACTGGTCAAGATGCCTTGACTGATGCAGGATATTCAAAGGCAGCTGATAATGCTATTTCGAAGTTTGAAGCTATTCATAGATTATGTGAAATTTATGCCCCAGATGAAATTGAGTTAGCCTTGACTTCAGATGATGTTAGAAGAATTGATAAAGCAGGTAAAAAGGTTGCTATGATTGGCGTTGAAAATGCATACCCCATTGGACTTGATTTGAAAAACTTTGAAAAGTATTATAATTTGGGTGCACGCTATATTTCTTTAGCGCATAATGGTCACAGCCAATTTTCAGATTCTAATACAGGAGAGGCTGATAATTTATGGTTACATAATGGTTTAAGTGACATAGGCAAAGATGCTGTAAAAGAGATGAATAGACTAGGAATCATGATTGATGTTTCGCACCCATCAATTGAAGCGTTTAATCAAATGATTGAATTATCAAAAGCCCCTATTATTGCCTCTCATTCATCAGCAAGAGCGCTTTGTGATCATAGTAGAAATTTAACTGATGACCAGCTTAAAATGCTTAAAGAAAATGGTGGCGTGGTTCAAACAGTAGCTTTTAAGTCATACCTAAATACTGAAAAGTATGAAGCAAGAAATAAAGAGGTTAATGCGTTAGAGGAACAAGTAGCAGATTCAATGGGTTTAGCTGTTATGACAAGACCAGAAGTGATGGCATTACCGTCAGAACAACGTGATGCCTATATTACAGCTTACATGAAGGTTCGTGCTAAGGTTTCTGAACAAACTAAAACAATGAGCGACTTACCCCCTGCTGTTGATGTGGGCGATTTTATTAACCATATTGATTATATGGTAGATTTAATAGGTATTGACCATGTGGGAATCAGTTCTGATTTTGATGGCGGTGGTGGAATTGAAGGCTGGTCAGATGCTTCAGAAACTTTTAATGTAACTCTAGAATTAGTTAAGCGCGGTTATACTGAAGATGAAATAGAAAAACTGTGGGGCGGTAATTTATTGCGTGTTTTAGATGAAGTTCAAGCCATTGCTGTGAGAATTCAAAAAAAATAAGAACTCTTAATTAATATCAAATACAGGCGCGATGAATAGTATTTTATCGCGCTTTTGATTTATGTGGTGTTTATATGAGATAAGGAGTCAACCTTTGGTCAATCAACAAGCGATTCTCCGTTTAAATTGGTAGTCAATATATCACTCATCAAATCAAAAAACGGTCTAATAGCCTTGAACCTAATAGAAACTTCATCATAAAAATTGGTTGAGAGCACTTCTTTATCGCTAAACTCATGGGTAAAGATAAAAGCCTTTTTTCTCAAAAGCTCAATATTCGGATGCTCCTTATCAAATCCTTTTGGGGCTGTTTTTAGTTCCTCACCTTTCAACTCGCCCCAGGCAGTTTTTAAGGGTTTTGCGTTGATTACTTCTATAAACTCGCTTGCGTTTAATTCTAATTCTTTTCGTATTCTTAGTAAATCATCCTTTTCCGGTAGCCAAAAGCCGCATGCCATAAAACTTTCATTGTCAGGTCTAATTCTTAAATAATAGCCACCTCTAAGCCGTGCACCAGAGCGTGAAAAAGAACCAGCAAAATGTGGCTGATACGGAGTTTTATCCTTAGAAAATCTGACATCACGATAAATACGAAACATTTTCAATTTTTCAATTTCATCATGAGTATTAAGTACATCCATCAAACTTTGGTAAAAATATTTCACATCAGTCTGTATCGATTTAAACTCTTTTTTATGTTCTGAAAACCACTCGCGATTATTGTTTTTTTTAAGTTTTTCAAGAAACTTAATTACCTCTTTTGAAACAATAGGTTGTGACATAAGTTGACAATTTAAAATGTGTTTCTGACAAGATACGTATAACTGATTTTACTAGTTGCATTAATCAATAAACTTGAGGTCTCGTAAGATAAGACCTGATCCTGGCGCCACCGTATTAAGTTTTACAGAAGAATTTTCTTTTAATGAATCTTCGATGGTTTTATAACTGATTTCGCCTTTACCTAGTTGAATCAAAGCACCCATTATCATTCGTATTTGATACCGAATAAAACCTTGGCCATGAACATGTAGGGCATAACTTTTCTTTGGAAAAAAATTAGCTTTCAAAAATGTGTTTTCCTTTATTTCACAGCTATTTATAGTACGTATGGTTTGGGTTGCATCTTTCAATCGTGCGGTATACACAGCAAAATCATGGGTACCTTGAAATAAAGTCGCCCCCTTTTTCATTAACTCAAGGTCTAGATGCTCAACAATATTGGTAATGTAAGGCGCGGCAAACGGATGGTTCTTTTCTCCAAAAGAAAACAAATAAACATACTCTTTTAGTTTACTGTCTTTGATGATATTAAAGTTTTGGTCGATTTCTTGAATTTCTAATATTCTAATGTCAGAAGGAAGGTTTTTATTAAAAAGGGCAAGAAATTTTTTCACATTTTCAATAGGTTTGTTATCAATAAACAATTCAAAAGCAGCATCTAAGGCTGATACTTTTGAATCAGTTCTACTGGCTCCTAAAACCTTAAATTTAGTATCAGGCATAATGAATTTCAGCGTTTTGGAAATCATTAATTCTATAGTTTTTTGATTTGGTTGCTTTTGCCAACCACTATATCGAAACCCTAAATATTGAACTCGTATTAAATAGTAAAATCGTATTCGTTGCATGCCTTGCTTAATTGATGTCCAAAATAGGAATTATACCTTAGTAAAATTAATAAGGTATTACATTATTGAATTTTTTGTAATTTGAAACTTTAACCAACTAAATTAATTAACATGAATACGCTACAAAAAGTTAAACCCACAGTATGGTTTTGGATTATTAGTATTATTGCTTTATTATGGAATCTTATGGGCGTAGGGGCCTATTTGATGGAAGCTTACCAGAAAGAAGTAATGTACGAAGGATACTCAGAAGCTCAATTAGCGCTTATGAATGGTCTTCCGGCTTGGATTACCGGAGCTTTTGCTACAGCTGTTTTTGCGGGTGCTATAGGATGTTTAGGACTTGTTTTGAGAAAGAAATGGGCAACGCCAGTTTTAATCATTTCGCTTCTTGCTGTTTTAGCTAGAACCATTTATTTTTTCTTTTTGACTAAAGGCACTGAAATATTCAGCACTTTTGAAGGTACAATTATGCCAATAGTAACGGTTGTTATTGCAGCTTTATTAATCATTTTTTCAAGAGTTTCAATGGATCGAGGTTGGATCTCATGATTTTACCATACATCTGAAAATTTGGTTTTTATTCATTTCTTAAAAATCAGTTCAAAGAATAAATCTGCTTTTCGTCGGATAAGAAAAGCAAAGCTTATTTTTGATTACCATATTGTACAAATACTATATTTTTATAAAACTAACGCCTTAAAATCTTATACAGCTTTAATTAAAAAAACACATGCGTAGTTTTGTACTTAATGTCACTTTAATTGGTAGTATTCTTACTTTATTAATTCTTAGTGTTTTCGAATTCTATAGACCCTATACAGGCGACTTTTACTTTTTAAAGTTAAGCGCCTACGTGCTGCTAGTTTTAGCCATTGTTCATTTGATATTTTTATACGTCTTATGGTTTAAGATTAAGGAGGAAGAATTAACTGATATTCCTATGCGAAACTTAGAGTATAGCTTGTATGCTATTTTCTTATTCTACATTTATAAGTTTTACAATAGCCTTTTTATCATGGGAAGTTTTGAGAATTTCGACAACCATCTCATACCTGATAATTTTATGACCATTCAAATCATGATCTCTATTTTATATTTTGTGCTTCTTGCTTTAACCTTTGCATCTTTTATGCTAAGAAAATATAGGGTTGGCATTTATAATTTTCAAGATTCAGATGGAATAGAATCTTGGGACTAATATATTTTAAAACATAAAAAAAAGCCTAGACAACCAAGTCTAGGCTTTTCCTTTTAAACAGAATTTAATTATTGAATTACAACTTTTTTGATAACAGCTTTCGATTTGCCATCATCAAGACGAAGTAAATAGATACCTCTTGGTAGGGTTTGAACATTAAAAGATAGTTCTGAATCACTTGTTCTTTCCAGTTTTTTAGTAAGATCATTACCTCCAAAATCAAACAGTGATACACGCACTGAACTCACATCTAATGAGCCAGGGGTCACATTTATTTTACCAACCGTAGGGTTTGGAAATAGACTTACTGTTGCAGATTTTCCGCTACTTTTATCAGTTCGTACAACAGTCACTGGGTTTGATAAATCAAAACATCCCATTAAATCATTGGCATTAGCACCTACTTCAGCACCTTGCAATCCGTCTTCATAACGTAAGTACCAAATCAAACAAGTACCAGCACCAGCGCCATCAAAGTTTACACCTTCAACAGCTTCTAAGGTTGGAGGAAGACCTAAAATATTGCCTTGATCATCAGTAATTACCCAACTTGAATTAGTACCTGAACGTTCTCCAGAAAGTGAAAGACCAGTTACCATATCAGGAGTACCATCTACAGTAAATTCAAAAGGACCACCTACTATTTCTGCAGCT
>CALFUL010000005.1 GCA_937929935.1 uncultured Flavobacteriaceae bacterium
ACCTCACGATAGTCTAGGTAAAATACCGCCAGTTAAATATGCAAAACTTAATTCTTCTGGGGCTAGCCCCAGAAGAATTAAAAACAATAACTTTATAGAAGTTTTAGAAAACTAAACAGTTCTAATTAGGGGAAGCTTACAATTTTGTATATCCAATCTTAAAAGAGAAATCCGATAAAAAAGCTCTCATCTTAATACCCAAACAATACCAAACTAAAAGCGAATCCAACTACGATAAAGTGATAGGCATAGTTGATTACCTCTCTGGAATGACGGACATCTATGCAACAGAATTATATAGAAAAATTAAGGGGATTGAGATTGGTATGCGAAACTAAAAATGCACCTAGCACTTTAAAAAGAGCAGCCCTTCATTTTCCTTAAGCACTATGTAAAGAGGTGAAATCAAACATAAAATGTTTTATAAGCAAATTATCTGGGTGTTCTGATTCGTAATATTTATCGTGTAAATCATAGGTTCGATGTTTTAAATATTCAGGCTCCCTGCCGTCTTTCTTTAAAAGCTTGTTGACTCCGTCTACAGTTTTCTCCAAATCTCCATCGAGTACATATCCAAGTAGGCATCCATTCTGATATTTCTTTGAAACAAAATTGTTAATTCCCGTATCAATATAACGTCGCTTTAAACCTGAATCTTTTTCCTTGAGATTTTTGGCTTCCATATTGTATTCATACTCTAAAGATGAATTTATGGTTACCAATCTAAGGTCTATTCTGGACAGTTTAGCTGCAAAGCCTTTTTCTTTTTTGATTTTATCTTTTAGTAAGTGCTGCTCAACATTCGTAACAATACTCCACTCTAATCTTAGTGGATTTTCCTTGATGTGTTCGTGTAACTCTGAGGTAATGTCATTTTCATCCCAGTTTAGTTTGATCACCTTGGCTTCCCTGGCTGAAACATAAGATTCTGTTATCAGCTGAAAACATCTTTCTTCGAAGCCTCTTTTGAAGCCGGCAGTTATTACTTTGTT
Organism: uncultured Flavobacteriaceae bacterium; assembly: GCA_937929935.1. GTDB lineage: Bacteria > Bacteroidota > Bacteroidia > Flavobacteriales > Flavobacteriaceae > Maribacter_C. The sequence continues at coordinate 993 of CALFUL010000005.1, forward strand.
CAATCCCATTACTTATACTTCATTGAGGATTTCTAGTATTAATTCTGAAGCATCTTCAATCGCCATCGATTGAGTCCAGAATCTCCTCTGATTGGGACGAACAATAAAAATTTCGTTGCCTGTTTTATAATTTAATTTTTTTCTGAAATAGATATTTGTGCTTTGTTTGGTCCATAAATGCTTGTCCAGCTTTTGTAATTCCTGTGTTACATTCTCTTGAGATTTTAAAACTTCTTTTTCATTTTCTTCGAACGAAATTTTCATTAGCAATAAAGGCGAAAAATGATTTGTATCAAATACTGTAGCATTCGCAAATAGGTTTTGCCCATTTAAAAACTGATTTAATCTTCCACTAATTTTCTTCGAATAGTCCTCAATACTGTGAACAGGATTCAGGGCTTTTGACTTAGCTTTTGAGTGAAACAAATCTAAGCTGTAGTCTAAAGCATCATTTAAAAGGTTAATTTCATCTTCATTCAATCCAAAACTTTTATTGATAATTCCCTCTACAGTTTTACTGAAAGTAGTTATCAATTGATTTCGCTTTTCTTCAATATTCCAAAAATCCAAACCTTTAATTTTCTTGATAAACTTTTCGGATAACTTCAGAATTTTTGAAATCTCAGATTCCTTAAGATTAATGGGGATTGAAAGATATTCGTTCTTCATAATCTGTTCCCTTTCTATACCATATGAAGAAATGGTCATAAATAAGAAATAACTACTTAGCTTGGAATTGAAATATGAATTTAGAACCTTAAGAATCGAATTATCATTACTACTTGAATAAAAACCGTAAACACCATCTCTAAAAGAACAATCTACATCGATTAAGGATGAGCAAACACTATTCTTTTCTAATCCTTTTTTGACAACGATATGGGTATTTACAAATGCTTGAATATCTCCAAGACGTCTGAAGTGGGAGAAATTTTCAATATCATCGATATCATCTACATTGTAAAACGTTTTGTAAAAGGATTTTGATTTTGGTGTTTTAACAGAATCTCTTATGCCTTTCAATCGTGAACTTTGCGTGTAGAACCTTTCTATTGAACTGGCATCTAAATAAGGTAGCTCGGACAATATCTCCGAATGTCTGGGTTCATCTTTCTTTTGAGTTAGAAGTTGAAATCCAACACCCGATTCAATACTATGCTCTGTATTGAATTGCTCAATAGTTTGGTGAGATTTAGAATTTAATTTTTCTATAAGTCTAAAATCGGACAATCCGCCCCACATTGCAACTTTCCAAATTTTAGTTTCTTGCTTTTCGCATTCTTCGCGCGGTAAAAACTTTAAATCTGAACTATCAATGCTTACACCTTCAATTACATTAGATTTAATAAAGGTTTTAGGCGCATAGTAAACAATAGTGCTCGATTTTTTCTTTGGTGCTTTTTTTTGATAAAAAACAACACTTATTGGACCAGTAGCCGAACCGAACAATTGACCTCCAAAATTTTTAGGTGCATTCCTTAAAATTGAGAAGTTATATATCTTCTCCACATAGCACTCATTGAAAAGCCACTTTCTAAAATTTTGATATGTTATATTGGTATTTGTAAGTATTTTGGTATTAAAAATCAAGGCAATTTCTCCATTTTCAGAGAATTTTGTGGCCTTATGCAGAAATGGAAGAACCATCTCCTTAGCGAAACCGTGTTTATCGCTGTAGTTCCGAATAGTTTGCGATAAATTTTTTGTGCCAAAAGGTGGGTTTCCTACCACCAAATCGAAATCGATTTGTTCTACTTCTGGATTCTCCTGAATGGTATCGTTACGAAACAGATTATTACCTTGTTCTACTAGGCTATCGTCCGAAGGGTCGTTTATCAAATAGGGCAAACGATAGTCCTTATTCTGCCAAATCGTCTTAGGATTCAAGTTATCCACCAAGGCCAAGTAAAGACTAAATGCTGCCACCTTTATAGATTGAGGATGTATTTCTATCCCAAAAATATTATCTGTTAACAGCTTTTTCAACTCATTGAAGTCAGTAAGTTTTTTGGCTTTGGCATTTTCGTGACGCTTGACCAAGCGCTTGAAGCTTTCGACCAGAAATATACCAGAACCACAGGTTGGGTCTAATACTTTGACATTAAACTTCTTTTCTGTCCTAGATATTGGCAATTTCTCATTCAATATGAGCTCAACAAGAGAAGGTGGTGTGTAATACGTACCAGTATCTTGTTTTAATGTAGGGTTTATTTCCCCAAGAAAATTCTCGTAGATTTCACTTAATAATTCTATCTGAATTATACTGAAATCAAAAAGGCGCAAATCTTCAAAAAGATTCTGCTGTAGAGAATCATCATTACCGTTAATAAAACACTTTTTGATTATCTGTAGATGTTCTATCGAAATGGATTCGTTTTTATCAACAGTAAAAACATTACCATTGAAATATTCTTCCAGTTTTTGAAAAAGGGAAGTGGTTTTATCTGCATTATCTAGAATATCAAAATAGGATTGTGCTCCTTTTTTTATTTCTGAATAGAATTTTGCGTCTGTAGCACCTCTATCTTCTAAATATAAAAGAAATAAAGAACGCATTATTATTTTATGGATAAGGTTGATTTCTAATCCATCTTCTTGTAATTGCTTTGCGGTATGGGTAAGACTTTCTACGAGGTATTTGTCAACCCTTCGCTGAAGACTTATCTTCTTTCTAATCTCAAATGCTTCTTCCAACGTCCATATAATACCCGTATCAATCGCGATGGTTGAAAAAAGATTTTGAAGCTGTTTGAGTTTGTTTTTATCCGAGAACTTGTAAGACTCAATTTCGAGTGTTTTAAGCTCCCTTTTATAATCAAAATCATCTGATTTTATCAAAAGAGGTTTTTCCGCACAATTGTAAATACGAATTTCCGTTTCCGAATAAACATATAGAAAAATTACTTTTTTGAAGTTCCAGATTTTTTTTTGAGCAATTGCAACTTGTCGAAGAGCCCGGTCATCAAACTTTTGAACCCTTTTTAAAAAAACCGCAGGATAACTGTTATGATTTTCGTCAGTACTGAAATAAATTTCATCAATACCAAAGTCTTTTACTTGATTGATTACAACTAACTGGCTTTCAGAAATTTGATTAGATTCCGAAGTAACAGAGATGGCCTTATCTAAGCCTAGATTTTCTATTATACCAAAATCAATCATATCGAAAGTTGTCCAAAATATCTGATAGTTAGTTACGTACTAAATTAATACTAAAGGTACAAATGATTTTGCAATTCTGGTAATCGATAATTTATTATAAATTGGAATATATCCAAATTTATGGATGAGTAGGAGGAGGTTACAATAGAACCATTATTAACTGCAAATTCTAATCATGGTGATGGCCTATCCCAATGATTCAGATCGTCTTCAGTATTTTCATCTTCGGGTACAATCATTAAACGTGTATGAAGAGGTGGCTTTGGCGAGAAATATGGTGATATTGTAGAAACAGTCTCATCAAAAACCCAATACTCATCAGGTTTTGAATATGCTTGAAAAAAGCTACAAAAAATCCACCTTAAATTAGTGTTTTGAGTGCTTATTTTTTCTATTGTTCTCTTAATCTTATCAAATCTTTTCCTTTCAACTTGCGGACCGTCAAACGTCTCCATGCCGACATGAATTACGGCTTGATTTTCAGAATTGAATTGTTGCATTGCTTTATGCACCTGATTTTTAATGTCTCTGGCTTTAGCCCATAAGGCTTCTTTGGCATCACAGCTCCAATAAACACCAAAAGCCTTATTAATATCTGATATGTATAAGTTATTGACGTCACCCACTCCAATTCTAAAAAAATCAGCGGATATGCCACATGTAAACCCCCTGTTTTCTATTGGCTTTTTTCCTATTAAACTATGCAGCATAGGGGAACAATCTTTAACAGAATTATTTTCTAGATGCTCTTTTATTTTAGACATATCAACAAATGATAATTCTATATCCACTTTGGTGTTGGAAACAATTTTTCCAGTAACTGGCCTCTTTAGTTGTTCTTCTAATAGGTTTTTCAAAAAAGTATCTGGTAAGTTCTCGAGCTCTACATGAAATTCTATATCCAATAAGATGTTTCTTTCTAAGAGTGTTTTACTGATATAAGAAACCATCTTTTGTCTTTTCGTGTTTTCTCTGTAGGTATAGTCCGAAGTCTTTGACTGCCTTTTGCATTCGATACTCCAAGTTTCCCCATCTTTTTTAGCTATTATGTCCGAAGTTTTACCAGCTTTTTTTTCATCAAGAAAAGCAACTTGATATCCATTTCTGGCCCAAAGAAGGGCTGTCATAATTTCAAAAAGAAAAGCATCAGCTTCTGATTTTCTTTTACTTATCAAGTCTTTTATTTTCTTTTCAATTCCTTCAATGTTTTTCAATAAGTCTAAGTCTAGTCCAAAACGCTTAAAAATTGGGACAATTCTTGATCCCTGAAAATATTCGTACTTATGTGGCTCATTGATTAGCATGTCCAAAAGATATAAATACCACCCAATTACATCGTCTTTTACAACTAATAAAGTTCGTTCTAATAGGGGTTCTGAAAAAGGTTGAGTAGTTTTAAATTGGACGACTATCTTATTCTCAATATCAGCTTTTCTTTTTTGCCAATCTTTTTCAGACACAAATGACATAAACCATTCCCATGACTGAATCACATGACCATCGTCATATTGCGGTATATTTATTTTTTCAACTGGTATCCTTAACATAATATTTATTTTTGAATTTTACATAAATTCTATTTTCCATTTAATTGAACTTTGTGTATTAAAACCCAAGTTTTTGTAGATTTAGAACAACCCGATATAGTTTACTTCTGTAAGCTTTTAAATTGACTCTTTACATTATGCCTTATGGTAATGATTTAAAAATTGTGGATAAACTAGCTCAAATATACTTCGCGAAAGTGATACTCTTTACAAAATCCGCTTTTTGTAAAGAGTCTTTAGTTATTTGACCAAGTTGTCTTAAATAAAACTTGAAAATGTTTTAAATTGTAGAATGCACCTTAATCAACTGAATTGGATGATGCCAACAACATTGTATGTATTTACCCACGATAAATTCGTGAAATTTGGTATTACCTCGAACTGGCAAAGAAGATTTAAATTGTACGATAAAGAACTTGTTGGAGGATATGAAATTATCAAAAAAATTGAATTTGAAACAAGATGGAAAGCTGAATTAATTGAACAAATAGTAAAATGGAGGTTACGTAAATGGGCGGTTTATGGTACACATGAATGGATTGAACTGCGTGTTCAGCATGTTATAGATTGTATCCAAGAAAGTAAAAGAGAATTAGAACCTGAGTTTGAAAAGCATAAATACATACATCAAAGAGGTAAAGACAGGTTTGCTTTTTATAAACAGATAGCAGCAACTTATTTCGATAAGAGTCAGTAACAAAACAATAAAATTTCCAATATTTTTTACTTTCTTGTTACCATACTGTTACTATGAAAAAAATAAAACCCTGTTAATCAACTTATTAACAAGGTTTTTTTGTACTCGAGGTGGCCCTATTTCGACTACGCTCAACACAGGCTCTGCTTCGGGGGAACCCACACTCCAAAGGAACTGGATTTTGAATCCAGCGCGCCTGTCAACCTTCTTAAACCAAAAAAGCCCCACTCTTTTAAAGTGAAGCTTTTAGTACCTTGGGTGGGAATCGAACCCACACTCCAAAGGAACTGGATTTTGAATCCAGCGCGTCTACCAGTTCCGCCACCAAGGCATTTTTACTAATTATTTTTCAAGTTTACGGAGATTTTCTTTGCCTACTCCTGATTTCCAATATTTTTCTCTTTTTCTACCTTCTAGTCTATTTTCACATTCCTCACTATAGATTAATTTAAATGGCGCATAAAAACGTGTCGTTTTTTCTCTCCCATTATTGTGCCTATTAATTCTATTTTTTAAATTTTTAGTCATGCCAACATAAATGTAATTATGACTTAAGCTCGAAATTGCGTAAACAATAATCATTCTTATCAAAATTTCATTTAGCGCGCCTGCCTGTCGGCAGACAGGTCTACCAGTTCCGCCACTCGAGCATTACTATGTTACACCTATTTTCTTGAGCGCAACTACCTCCCGACACTTCGGGGCCGCCACTCGAGCATTAAATAGTGTGCAAAACTAAAAAATAAATCCGTTTTGCAACTAAAAAATAAAAACATTTATCCTTTAGCAAGACAAATAAATTTTTAAATTTGCACCTCCCTTAAAATCAAGGGTTTTAATTAATCTCTAAAGCATTTTAACAAACCATGGCGTATCAAGTACCAGAGCCTAAAATTTTTGCCTGTACCAAGAGTGAAGTTTTAGCTGAAAAAATTGCTAAAGCCTATGGTACTGATTTAGGAAAAGTTCATATTTCTAGATACAGCGATGGTGAGTTTCAACCTTCATTTGAAGAATCAGTTCGCGGTGCACGAATATTTATTATTGGTTCTACGCACCCTAGTTCAGAAAACTTAATGGAGATGTTGTTAATGTTAGATGCTGCTAAAAGAGCCTCGGCTCGCCATATCACAGCAGTGATGCCTTACTTTGGTTGGGCAAGACAAGACCGTAAAGACAAACCAAGAGTACCCATTGCGGCGAAATTGATTGCTAAAATGCTAGAGGCCGCTGGGGCAACTAGAATTATTACAATGGATCTACATGCAGATCAAATACAAGGCTTTTTTGAAAAACCTGTAGATCATTTATTTGCTTCAACCTTATTTTTACCATATTTAAGAGAATTAAATTTAGACAACCTCACCATTGCTTCACCTGATATGGGTGGTTCAAAAAGAGCCTATGCGTATTCAAAAGCACTTGAATGCGATGTTGTTATCTGCTACAAACAAAGAGCGAAGGCTAATGTTATTTCACATATGGAACTTATTGGAGATGTTCAAGGAAAGAATGTGGTTCTTGTAGATGATATGGTAGATACCGCAGGCACCTTGGCAAAAGCAGCCGATTTGATGATGGAAAGAGGAGCTTTGAGCGTGAGAGCGATTACAACACACGGGCTGCTATCTGGAGAGGCTTATGAGAAAATACAGAAGTCTCAATTATTAGAGTTGATAATTACCGATTCAATTCCGTCTAAAAAAGATAGTGATAAAGTAAAAGTATTAAGTTGTGCTCCTTTGTTTGCAGATGTAATGCACAGAGTACATCATAACACATCAATTTCAGATAAATTTTTAATGTAGCCATAGCTACCATTAAAAAAAAGTGTTGATTAAAGAATAGCATCCGATGCCTGAGCGAAGTCGAAGGCAGAAAAATAGAATTATTAATTATTAAACTATATAATGAAGTCAATTACAATTAAAGGATCAGAAAGAGAAAGCGTGGGCAAAAAGGCAACTAAGGCCCTACGTAATGCTGGACAGGTTCCTTGCGTGGTATACGGAGGGGAAAAACCATTACACTTTTCAGCACCTGAATTAAGTTTCAGAGATTTAGTGTACACCGCCGCAGCGCATACCGTAAAGGTTGACTTAGGTGATGGACAGTTAGAAGCCATAATGCAAGACATCCAATTCCACCCGGTAACGGATAAAATTATGCATATTGATTTTTACCAAATCTTTGATGATATTGAAATTACAATGAACATACCTGTAAGACTACTTGGAACTTCTCCTGGTGTTCGAAACGGGGGTCGTTTATTATTTAGAAAAAGAAAATTGGTTATCAAAGCTTTACCAAGCAAATTACCTGATTTCTTTGATATTGACATTTCTACATTAAAAATCGGAGATAACATTACTGTTAATTCGCTTTTAAATGATGATTTTGCCATCTTACACCCTGAAACACAAGTAGTAGTTCAAGTTAAAATGGCTCGTGCTGCTGTCGTTGTTGAAGAAGATGAAGAAGGAGAAGAAGGAGTTGAAGGAGCTGAAGGAGCCGCTGAAGGTGGTGCTGAAGCCCCAGCTGCTGAAGGTAACGCATAGTACTTTTGTAGTATTTGATAAAAAAGCATCCGCCATTTAGCGGATGCTTTTGTACTTTTATAAGAGTTACAATTACTTGTATGATTCATTTATTAAAATTCTTATTTGGCCGTAAAGAACAACTGCTCGAAGAAAAAGATAGTATGAAAAAATTTTTAATTGTTGGTCTTGGTAATATTGGTTCTGAATATGAAAACACCAGACACAATATTGGTTTTAAAGTATTGAACGCCTTGGCTGAAAAAGAGGACCTAACTTTTGAAACCGTTCGATTGGGCGATACTTGTATCTATAAAATAAAAGGAAGAAGTGTCATTTGCCTTAAACCTTCAACCTATATGAACCTGAGCGGAAAAGCGCTAAAGTTTTGGATGGATAAAGAAAAAATACCTTTAGAAAATATTTTAGTGATAACCGATGATATTAATTTAACCTTTGGCATATTTCGCTTAAAAACAAAAGGAAGCGATGGTGGTCATAACGGCTTAAAAGATATTCAAAACGTTCTTCAAACTACAAAGTATAATCGCTTTAGATTTGGCGTGGGTTCAGACTTTGGCAAAGGCAGGCAGGTTGAATATGTTTTGGGTAAATGGTCTGAAGAAGAAAACAAACAACTTGAAAAACGCCTTTTAGAATCAGCAGAATTAATAAGGTCATTTGTATTAAGTGGTGTTAGCAATACTATGAATAAATTCAACGGTAGCTAGAATTAATTATAAGCTTCTAAAATCAAAGACTCCAGAATCTGATTCATTACCTTCTTTATCTCTGGTAATAATTTTCCAATAATAAACGGTATTTGACGCAACATCAACATTCAATCTAGTTGTTGTTACGCTCAATGTTTGTATAACAGCTGTTGGTGGGTTTGTAGTAGAAAAGTACAACTCATAGGCTAAAATATCATTATCAATATCTGCACCAGTCCAATCAAGGGCTATTTGTCCAATGTTATTACTATTTACTGATGTTCCTGAAATAGGCGAATTAATTACAGCTGGAAAAGGTGCATACGTGGTTTGAAACCCTGCATTATAAAATTGCCATTCTTCACTCAAAACAATTTCTTGAACATCATCATTTTTAGTGCTTACTTGCCAAGCATATAATGTTCCTTTATGCAAAGGTAATCTAGCTGATTGGGTTACTACCTCAATTCTTTGCGATGTGTTTGCCATAACGTCTGTAACACGCAATACATAGGTGTCTGTATTTTTAGCTTTCTGCCATCTGAACTCTACCTCTGTAGTTGTACTATTTAAATCGGTTCCAATAGTACATTCAGAGCTTCGCTCTGGAAAAAGTAAAGACGTAGCATCTGGCGCTTGTGGCGGGTTATTTTTTTTACAGCCAAAGAATAGTATTAAGATAAAAAACAAGTTTATTAATCTCATAGCTTAATTATTTTAGAGCTTGCTTTTAATTTTTCTCCACTATATTGAATATGATACATACCTGTTGGTAAACCAGCTAAATTTACTTGTATCTCGCCACCATTGATGCTATAAAAGTCACTTTTTAGTAGTTTGCCTTCAATACTAAAAATGCGAACGGTAACATCGCCAACTTCTAACGGAAAGGCAATAGTTATTTGTTCTTGAAACGGATTAGGGTAAACCACAGGCTCTGCTGAAATGAAAATTTGTTCTTCATAAACCCCTTGACATTCTAAACTTGTTGAAACCTTTAATACATTTAAGCCTTCTTTAAGACCCAGTACTATTGAATCATCAGTAGTTTGAGTAATCTCGTCATTTAAATCAATAGTATATACGCTACCGCCTGAAAGGTCTAATTCTAACAAATTAGCTGAAAGTGAAACACGCGAAGTAACCCCTAGCGCCTCAGGTTCTGAGATTAGTACTTCAAAACACCTTTGTTCATATATAGTAGTGCCATCAGTACCATCAATACAAACAGTGTAGGTGTCTGCCGCTAAATTTGACAAACTGTAGTTGGTTGTAAAATTATCATTTATTGTTAAACCTCCCCCCACTATTTCAACACTATAATTCAAGTTTTCACGAGCTTCAATTGTCAAAAGACCATCATTATTAGTTCTACAGGTTTCGCTTTGTGCAGCAATAGAAAAATTATTTGCCGGAAAATTAAAAACTGGGCAACCTGTAACATCGACTGTAACACCAATAGGTGTACCTAGACACAGGTCATCGCCATCATCAAAAACACCATCGTTGTCATCATCTGGTCTAAATTGACCTTCTACACATACTTCTAATGAAAAATTTTGAATGACCCCACCGTCATTATCGGCACCATCAAAAACGGTCAACACCCAATCGCCTTGCATTGATTCTCCATTAAAAGAACTTAAAAACCCTTCAGGCTGAACTACATCTCTTATTGCCGGTTGACCTATGCAAACAATAGTTGATAAAGCCTGATCATCAAAAACAGCATTTACATCTTCAGAACTACCGCATACGGCAGAAAATAAAGACACAACAGTACCTTGTGGTGATGTCAATGTGACGTTTAAGTCTGACAAAAATGTATGGTCAATAGCCAAAGTCACATTGATGTCAGCTATTGATAAATCTTCTGAAAATGAAATGGTTGAACTCACCGTATTTGCATTGGTTGCTGAAATAACAACGGGTAAATTTGTTGCGGCTTTTGTAGTACAACTAAAATTAATTGTTGTAAAACTACTGACTTCACTAAAAGAACCCTCTTCGCAACTGTTTGCAGGTTTAACACGCCAAAAATAGGTAGTTTCAAATTCAAGGGTTGTGGGTACATAAGTAGTTGTAATCAATCCTATTACGCTTTCAACAATATTGGTAAAATTGACATCTGTGGCAATTTCAACGGTATAGTTTGCACCGGTTTCTTCTGACCATGTTAGGGTTTCAAATCTTGAAACATCACGAATATCATTCACTGGCGAATTCAAAGAAATCGCATTAAAGGTGCCATCAAAAATATTGACATTGAGCATTATCTCTTTTTGAAAATTTGCCGAAGTAGCTAAAACCGTTATCGGATAACTTCCTGCTGCAACATTTTGAGTATCTGAAAAAGACAATTGCACCGGGGTATTTGAAACGGTAACCGTTGCAGGTGAAAAATCAAAAGTTAATCCTACCGGTGGCGACGGAATACTAAAAGTCACTTCTTCGCTAAACCCGAGAAAAGCTTCATAGTTAAACGGAATGATAAGATTGTCTGGTTGGCAAATATCAAATTCAGTAGCCTCAAAATTTAGAACCACTTCAGATGCTTCAATCGTAAATTGGGCGGCATTTACAGCAAAAAAAATGTTGTCACTCGCCTTAATCATGATGCGCCCTTGGGCAGTAGCATTTCCGGGTAATACAACATTATGACTGCCGTCATTAGGCACTCCTTCTGCCAATAAAACAGAAAAATCAACACCCCCATTTAACGATAAATAAATATCTACATTGGCAGCATTTATAGGAGCTAAATTTGTATTTGCTACGTCCCAAGTAATAGTTTCAACACTACCTGCAGTAGCTACAAAAGGTACTTGCTGAGAGGTCACCTTAAAAGGTCCGGCACTACCTTCAACAAAAACATTAACTAAATCAGCAGCAACCTGCCCGGCCCCTTGAACATTGTCTCTTACTGTTAAGGCAAAATTCATTTCTCTTTCAATGTCAGAAACCGTTTCCCATGTAGAATTTATATTCGGATTCTGTTGCGTAAGCGAACCCTGAATGACACTTGATAATGCCGGAAAATACCGTTCTGGTCGAACAGAAGGTATTTGTGATCTAAAGTTACTTCCGATAGGGTTATTAGGGCCAAATATGTCAAAGGTTACAAGACCATTATCTATTTGCTCCCAAGCATATGTCAAAACATCATTTGAATCAAGGTCAGAGGCTAATCCTGTTAAAACAAAAGCAGTTGATTTAGGAATGGTAAAAGATCCTGTTGGTACAATTACCGGCGGATTGTTAACCAAACTAATAATTTCGGCACAACTAGTTGTATCTAAATAATCTGTTATTTGTACAATACTACTGTAATGAAAATAATCATCACTATTACTCGCCACGTTATTATTTCCAGTAATTCCGGCATACCCCATAATGGTACTTCCACTGCCCGGCTCAACTTGAACTCCCGTACCCTCAGCTTCAAAAGACCAGGTATGATTTGCGCCAAATTGATGCCCAATTTCGTGTGCCACAAAGTCAATATCAAAAATATCGCCTTCTGGTATGGGTGCAGAAGCAAAAGAACTTCCTTTTATATTATTGCTACACACACTTCCTATTCTACCAGCATTACCATTCGAACTTTCTGAAACTCCGAATAAAATACCCACATCATAATTTTCTTCTCCAATAGTAGCTGTAAATGCTGATTGTGCTTGAGATGTGCTAACCCCCTGAAAAGGGTCAGTTTCTGCATCTACATAAATAACCTGATCTGTAGTTGCGATTACTTCAAGTCGCACCCCTAAATCATTTTCAAACAAACCATTAATTCGTGTAATGGTAGCGTTTATTGCAGCTAATGCATCAGCTACTGTACCCCCATGATATTGGGTATACTCACCTGTAGCAGCTACTGCTATTCTATATTTTCGTAATTCTTGATTATCAACAGGTCTTAAGGTTGTTAAAGAATTAAAACTCGCATCAAAATCTTGAGTAGCACATATAAATTCTTTAGCAAGATTGGTTTGAGTATTTCTTGAATAAACCACATAGGTACCTTCTTGAGATTTTTGCAAATAGGTAATAGGGCTGCCATTAGTATGCATCACTAGCCCTTGAATACCTTTGTGTGAAACACTAAGGCGAAGTTTATCACCGCTTTTGTTAAGAGCGCGACCTGTGTATGATTTTATTTCAGGGTATTTAGCTGATAATTTATCAGACAAAACCGAAGTTTCAGTAATTTCAAAAGCCACAATAGCACCAGTTTCATCAGGTATTTGCACTACCTCTTTGAAATCAGATTTTAAACTATTGCCTTTTAAATTTTGCGTAAATTGTTCTTCGTCAATGTTGTAGACTTGTCCACTTTTAACATCAAAGCGTTTTGAAAAATCTGAGGTACTTAGATAACTAGAATTATCACGACTCCAAAAAGTATCTTGCGCTTTTCCGTAAAAGGAAAAAAATACTATGGTAATTGCAAAAACAAGACGTAGTTTTGTAACCATAAGCGGGGGTTTAACCAACTTCAAATATAAGTTTTTATCTTTTATTACAAGTGATTACAGTTAAAGGCATTTCTGAATATAACCAAGAATTTAATACCGCAATCACTATAGGTACTTTTGATGGTGTTCATATTGGTCATCAAAAAATTATAGAACGGCTCATTAAAAAAGCCCATAAACTCAATTTAAAATCAACTGTACTTACTTTTTTTCCGCACCCAAGAATGATTTTACAACAAGAATCAGATGTGAAATTATTGAATACTATTTATGAAAAAACCAAAATACTTCAAAAATCGGGCCTAGATGTACTTATAGTACATCCGTTTACCAAAGAATTTTCTAGACTCTCAGCCACTGAATTTGTTCGCGATTTACTGGTTAACAGTTTACAAGCGAAACAAATCATCATAGGCTATGATCACCGATTTGGTCGAAATCGAGATGCGAACATTACTGACTTAATCTCTTTTGGCAATACCTTTGATTTTGAGGTTGAAGAAATTTCAGCGCAAGAAATAGATGACGTTTCAGTAAGTTCTACCAAAATAAGACGTGCCCTTGAAAACGGAGCTATCAAAACAGCAAACAAATATCTTGGCTATAAATATATGCTCACTGGAGTTGTTTCTAAAGGGAAAGGTTTGGGCAGAACAATTGATTATCCAACGGCAAATATAAAAATCAAAGAAGATTATAAATTAATACCCATGAATGGGGTTTATTTGGTGCAAAGCAGCATTGACAACATGACTATTTATGGCATGATGAATATTGGTTTTAACCCTACTGTTGACGGCTCAGAAAAGAGTATCGAAGTCCATTTTTTTGATTTCAATAAAAACCTTTATGATAAAACCCTTCAAATTGACATCATTGACAGGCTACGTGATGAAAAAAAATTCAATTCGCTTGATGAACTCAAAGAGCAACTCAAGAAGGATCAATTGAATTCACTACGTATAATCAATACCCTATAAAACATGCTGAATCGATTTGTTTTTAAAAAAATTGATAACTCAGCCCTTATTGTTTTCAGAATTTTATTCGGACTATTAATTGCTTGTGAGTGCTACGGAGCGATTATAACTGGTTGGATTAAAAACACCCTCATCAATCCGAAATTTACGTTCAATTTCATTGGTTTTGACTGGCTTCAACCCTTGCCAGGTTACGGGATGTATTTCTATTTCTTTATTATGGGAACCTGCGGTATTTGTATTGCTCTCGGGTATCGCTATCGTTTTAGCATCATTAGTTTTACATTACTTTGGACGGGGGTTTACCTCATGCAAAAAACATCATATAACAATCATTATTATTTACTGATTTTGATTTCTTGTTTTATGTGTTTTTTTCCGGCCAATACCGCCTACTCTTTTGATGCAAAAAATAATCCATCTATAAAAGCTAATGGTATGTATAACGGCATTAAATGGCTGGTAATACTGCAATTATTTATAGTGTATACCTACGCCTCAATAGCAAAGATCTATGGCGATTGGCTTGATTTGAGTATCATTAAAATCTTAATGAGTAACAAAAAAGAGTATTTTATCATTGGCAACCTTTTGCAAAATGATTTAGCGCATCATATCATTGCTTACTTTGGTATCGCTTTCGATCTATTAGTGGTGCCTGCACTACTCTATAAACCCACAAGAAAAATTGCTTTTGTCTTATCTATCTTTTTTCATCTATTCAATTCTGTTGTTTTTCAAATTGGCATTTTCCCATTTCTATCATTGGCTTTCATTGTATTTTTCTTTGAGCCAGAAACCATACGGAATCTGTTTTTTAAACAAAAAGAAGCTTTTCAACCAACAGTTTTGAAAATTCCGTCATACCATAAAATTGCACTTTCAGTAGGCTTAATTTACATAAGTATTCAACTCGTTTTACCTATTCGTCATTATTTTTTTAAAGATGATGTACTATGGACTGAAGAAGGGCACAGAATGAGTTGGCGCATGATGCTTAGAAGTAGATCCGGCACGGTTCAATTTAAGGTCGTTGACAAAGCAACCAAAATTGAAACGCTCATAAAACCAGAGGCTTATCTCAGTCAAAAACAAAGCCGTAGAATTGCTACATACCCCGATTTTATATGGCAATTTGCGCAGCGGTTAAAGAAAGATTATGCCTCAAATGGTCAAGATGTTGCTGTGTTTGCTACTAATTCAAAAGTGAGTGTTAACGGTAAACCTGCCATAGCGTTTATAAATCCTAAAACGGATTTAGCCAATGAAAAATGGAGTCATTTTAAACACCATGAATGGATTTTACCTTCTGAAGGGTTAAAAAAGACCACATCCGAATAAATCAACAAATTAATCACAAGATTAGTTTAAATTTGTAAGCTTAAAATCATATCAAATGCTTCAATTACAAGTCATACGAGAAAATAAAGATGCCATCATTAATGCGTTGAAAAAGCGCAACTTTGATGCAAAACCTGTTCTTGAAAAAGTACTTGATTGTGATGAAAAAAGAAGAAGCCTTCAAACAAAATTAGATTCAGTTTTAGCTGAGTCAAATAAGCTTAGTAAAGATATTGGTTTTCTTTTTAAATCAGGTAAAGCTGATGAAGCCAACGTCTTAAAAGCGAAAACCACAAGCCTTAAAGAAGATTCTAAAAAGTTAAGTGACGAACTAAATCAGGCGGCTAATCAATTGAATGATTTGTTATATCAAATACCTAACGTGCCCAATGAAACAGTACCTGCGGGTTCAACTGATGAAGATAATGAGGAGGTTTTTAGAGAAGGTGTTATTCCTGAATTAGCCTCAAATGCGCTACCTCATTGGGAATTGGCTAAAAAATATGACATCATTGATTTTGAACTTGGTGTTAAAATTACAGGCGCTGGTTTTCCGGTATACAAAGGTAAAGGGGCGCGATTACAACGTGCTTTAATCTCATATTTTTTAGATAAAAATGTTGAAGCCGGCTATACTGAAATGCAGGTGCCACATTTGGTAAACGAAACTTCTGGTTTTGGCACGGGTCAATTACCTGATAAAGAAGGGCAGATGTATCATATTGGTGAAGACAACTTATATTTGATTCCTACTGCAGAAGTACCAATCACTAATCTTTTCAGAAATGAAATTATCAGTGCTAAAGACTTTCCGATATGCTATACAGGCTATACACCTTGTTTTAGACGAGAGGCTGGTAGCTATGGCGCGCATGTAAGAGGCTTGAATCGTTTGCATCAATTTGATAAGGTTGAAATTGTGCGTGTTGAGCATCCTGAAAATTCATATGATGCACTAAATCAAATGGTTGAACACATTAAAAACATACTACGCGAATTAAAATTACCATATCGAATCTTACGCTTATGTGGTGGCGATTTAGGGTTTACATCTGCTTTAACTTTTGATTTTGAAGTATTTTCTACCGCACAAGATAGATGGCTTGAAATTAGCTCTGTTTCAAATTTTGAAACCTATCAGGCAAACAGATTAAAGTTTCGATTTAAAGACGAAAATGGTAAAAAACACTTGGTTCATACCTTAAACGGAAGTGCTTTAGCATTGCCACGAGTACTTGCGGGTATTTTAGAAAACTACCAAACCGAAAACGGTATAGAAATTCCGGAAGTATTACAACCCTATTGCGGTTTTGAACGTATTGATTAAGTCTTTCAGGTTTAATTGCCTACCGTAATCTACTTATCTTTGTGTTCATGCGTTTACTGATTGTTATTTTGAGCTTGATACTTACTAGCGCTTCTTTTGCGCAAGAAGATTTTAATGCTAAACAGTATTTCAGCAATGGCGATTTTGAAAAGGCGGTTGTCTTTTATGAAAAATTAGTTGAGAAAAACCCCAGAAGAACAGATTATAGTGTCGCTCTTGTTGCTTGTTACCAGCAACTTGAACGTTATGAAGATGCTCAAAACTTATTAGAAAAAAAATTGAGTTCAAGACGCCTAGTACCTACCTTGTTTGTTGAACTTGGGTACAACTACACCTTGCAAAATCAAAATGAAAAGGCTGAACAACAGTATAACAAAGCCTTGAAAGCAATTGAAGAAAGTGCAAACTACGGGTATTCAATAGGCTTTCGATTTGAAAAATATGCCCTTCTTGATTATGCGATTAAAGCCTATCAAAAAGCCATGGAAAAAAATCCTGCCCAAGATTTTAATTTTCAGTTAGCGCGAATTTATGGTGAGCAAAATGACATAGATAAAATGTTTCGTGCGTATACTTCATTGATAATCGAAGAAAAATCTTCGATGCAAAAAGTGCTTCGTAATGTAGAAGCTTTTATAACTGAAGACCCTGAAAACAAAAACAATGTACTACTCAAAACCATCTTACTAGAAGGTGTACAAAAGAATCCAAACTTGAAATGGAATGAATTGCTGAGCTGGCTATTTATTCAGCAAAAACAATACAATAGTGCGTTCAGGCAAGAAAAGGCAATTTATAAACGTCAAAGACAAAATCATGCCTTAGGCCGTTTAGAAAATCTTGCAGCTATTGCTTTAGAAGAAGACACAGAGGTTGTTAAAGAAATTTTAGAATACATCATTGAAAATACTGATGATGAAGTGGTTCAACTAAAAGCAAAACTTGACCTTTTAGAAATTCAATTAAAAGATCCTTCTGAAAAAACCCTTGATGCGGTTCAAAAAGAATATGAGAAACTTATAGCATATCACGGGTACCAAACCAGAACGCTAGCACTTCAAGTAGCTTTTGCTGATTTTTTAACGTTCAAAAAAGGCACACCCAAACAAGGAATTGACATTCTAAAAAATAGCCTAGAATTACCTTTAAACAATAGAGGAAAAGCATTTATTAAATTAGCCTTAGGCGATATTCTGGTTTTTGACAGAAAATTTAATGAAGCCCTCATTTATTTTTCGCAAGTACAAAAAAGTCTAAAAAATGATATTCTTGGTCAAGACGCCCGTTTTAAAGTAGCACAAACCAGTTTTTATAAAGGCGATTTTGATTGGGCACTTACCCAATTAAAGGTGCTTAGAAGTTCAACCTCGCAACTCATTGCTAATGATGCCATGCAGCTTAGTTTATTGATTTCTGATAATGTTTTAGAAGATTCGACGCAAACAGCCTTGAAAAAATACGCACGGGCTGACCTTTTGGCTTTCCAAAATAAACCTCAAGAAGCGGTATCAGAATTAGATGCGATACTAAAAGATCACAAAGGCGAAAAAATTGAAGACGAAGCCCTATTAAAACAAGGTAAACTTCTTGAAGGCTTGAAAGATTATGAAGCTGCTGAATTTAATTACATCAAAATAATTGAATTTTATGGCGCTGGCATTCTTGCTGACGATGCCCATTTTGCACTCGCTGAATTATACCGCAATGTTTTGAACAAACCTGAAAAGGCCAAAGCACAATACGAGCAAATTATTTATAATTACCAAGACAGTTATTTCTTTCCGAAGGCAAGACAAAACTTTAGAAAATTGCGGGGAGATTTCATTAACTAAGTTCAAGCGCAAGTCTCAAATTCAAACTCAAAAAAATGAACTTGATACTTGAACTTGATACTTGAACTTTTTAGAAAATGTACATATACAACGTTACAATTAATATTGAAGAATCAGTTCATCACAAATGGTTGCTATGGATGAAAGAAACCCATATACCCGATGTATTGGCTACAGGCAAGTTTACAAAGGCAAAAATGTGCAAAGTATTGGTTGAAGAAGAAATGGGTGGCGTCACGTATTCTATTCAATACACAAGCCCAGATAAAGAGACCTTAAAGCGTTATTACAGTGAAAATGCTGAAGCTTTACGTCAAGATGCCGCCAACCTTTTTGCCGGAAAATTTGTAGCCTTCAGAACTGAATTAGAAGTCATTAGTGAACATTAAAAATGGGCAAGCACAAGAAAAAATCTTTTCACAATTGGAAAGACGATAAAAATTTTAACCAAAGCCCCGTAAAGGCCAAAAAACATTTGGGGCAACATTTCTTGAAAGATGAAGCTATTGCTCAACAAATTGCTGAAACCCTTACGTATAAAAACTATTCAAATGTCATTGAAATTGGTCCTGGTACTGGCGTTTTGACCAAATATTTATTGAAACATCCTATTGATTTGGTTGCGATGGATCTTGATGCAGAATCAATCATTTATTTAAATCAAAATTTTCAGTTAGAACACCCAAATTTGATGACCGGCGAGGGGTCTTTTAAAGTACTAGAAGCTGACTTTTTAAAATTTGATCTCACTACTCTTTTTGGGCCTGAACAGTTCGCTATTACGGGTAACTTTCCGTATAACATTTCAACTCAAATTGTTTTTAAAATGTTAGAATGGAAAGAAAAAGTACCTGAATTTACAGGCATGTTTCAAAAAGAAGTGGCTCAACGAATTTGTCAAAAAGAAGGAAGCAAAACTTATGGTATTTTATCAGTGCTTGTACAAGCATACTATGATGCTGAGTATTTATTTACCGTAGATCCACAAGTATTTGATCCGCCACCAAAAGTACAATCAGGCGTTTTACGGTTAACACGTAAAAATGAGTATAAGATTGAGTGCGATGAAAAACTACTCTTCAAGGTGGTCAAAACAGCATTTAATCAACGAAGAAAGACTATGCGTAATAGTTTAAAAATCTTTGGTTTATCTGATAATCTCAAAGAAGATGCTATATTTGACCAACGCCCAGAACAATTATCTGTAGCTGAATTTATAGCGTTGACGAAGAAGATAAACAATGACACCTTTTAAACTCACAGCCGAACTTTTAACCGAAATTGAACAACTTATTGAGGTTAAAAAAAATGATGACCTAAAATCTCTTTTAGGAACCATGCACTATGCTGATATGGCTGAAATTGTCAATGAGCTAAATGAAAATGAGGCAACTTATCTTATAAAACTTCTCGATAGCGATACTACTTCTGATGTGCTTACTGAATTAGATGATGACATCAGAGAAGCCATCCTTGGTAATCTTTCAACCAAAGAAATTGCTGAAGAAATTGAAGAACTTGATACTGATGATGCCGCTGATATAATTGCTGAACTTCCTGAAGATATTGTCAGAGAGGTTATCTCAGAAATTGAAGACAAAGAGCACGCAAAAGACATTGTTGATTTGCTGCGCTATGATGAATATTCTGCTGGGGGTTTGATGGCAAAAGAATTAGTGAAAGTCAATTATAATTGGAATGTGATGACCTGCGTGAAAGAAATGCGGGCGCAGGCCAAAAACGTAACACGCGTACACTCTATTTATGTAGTTGATGATGATGAAAAATTAATTGGTAGGTTATCATTAAAAGATTTACTTACCGCAGCTACCACCGTTCCTATTCGTGAGGTATATACTGCTAAAAAGGTTGATTCTGTTAAGGTTAATGAAAAGCCTGAAGAAGTAGCCAAAATAATGTCAAAATATGACTTAGAGGCAATCCCTGTAATTGATGAAATAGGTCGTTTAGTAGGTAGAATTACTATTGATGACATTGTTGATGTTATTAAAGAAGAAGCAGAAAAAGATTATCAATTAGCTGCGGGTATCTCACAAGATGTTGAAGCTGATGATAGCATTTGGGAACTCACTCGTGCCCGCTTGCCTTGGTTAATTCTTGGCCTTTTTGGCGGCCTCGGTGCCGCAGCCATTATGGTTAACTTTGAAGAAATGATTGCTGAACACGCCATTCTTTTCTTTTTTACGCCTTTAATAGCAGCAATGGCAGGTAATGTTGGGGTGCAATCAAGTGCGATAATTGTGCAGGGTTTGGCAAATGATGATTTAAAAGGAAGTATTGGTAACCGACTCATAAAAGAAATTCTGCTGGCGCTTTTAAACGGACTCATTTTAGCCGCTATTTTATTACTAGCAATTTGGTTCTGGAAAGATGATTTTTTAATTGCCCTAGCCATTTCTCTATCGCTTATTGCTGTTATTGTTGTCGCTGGTTTCATTGGCACCTTTACTCCATTATTTCTTGACAAAAGAGGTATTGACCCAGCCATAGCAACAGGACCTTTTATCACTACAAGCAACGATATTTTTGGCATTATAATTTACTTCTTGATTGCCAAACTAATTTTAGGCATCTAACCAAATAGTTTTTTTATGAAACCCATTAACCTAAAAGAAAAACATAGGCTGTTTTCCAAACAATGGCATCCGCATCAAGTTGCAACAGTTGATGATATGCAGGTCATTTTAGCAAAAGTTCAGGGCGAGTTTGTTTGGCATGCTCATGAGCACGAAGATGAACTATTTCAAGTTTTAAAAGGCACACTTTATATGAAATTTAGAGACCGTACTGAAGTGGTTAATGAAGGCGAAATCATTGTAGTGCCAAAAGGAGTTGAACATTGCCCTTCAACTAAAAATGATGAAGAAGTTCATCTCTTACTTTTTGAGAAACAAAACACCGCACACACGGGTAATGTAGATCATGAAATGACCCAAACACATTATCCTAAAATTTAAAAATTTCATGATGAAGGTTTTACATGTAGACAAAAATCATCCGTACATACTAGAAGAATTTGAAGCATTGGGTATTCACAATGATGAAGATTACACCTCAACTAAAGAAGTCATAATGCAAAAAATTCATGACTATGATGGCATTATCATTCGTAGTCGGTTTTCTTTGGATGCTGCCTTTATCGAGAAAGCATCCCAATTAAAATTTATAGGTCGCTTGGGCGCCGGACTTGAAAATATTGATCTTGAATATGCAAAATTAAAGGGTGTTTTTTTAGCCGCAGCAGCAGAAGGAAATAGAAATGCCGTAGGCGAACATGCGATTGGTATGATACTTTCACTTTTTAATCATTTGAATAAAGCTGATAAAGAAGTAAAAGCAGGTGCCTGGGATCGTGAAGGCAATAGAGGCCATGAATTAGAAGGCAAAACGGTGGGTATCATTGGTTACGGAAATATGGGTAAATCTTTTGCTCAAAAATTAATGGGTTTTAATGTTTCTGAGGTAATTTGCTATGATATTAAAGGTGGCGTAGGTGATGATAATGCACGTCAAGTTGGTATTCTTGAACTGCAACAACGCAGTGATATTATCAGTTTACATGTACCACAAACTGAATTAACCACAGGCATGATAAATGAAGAATTTATTCAAGGCTTTGATAAAGCTTTTTGGTTAATCAATACAGCACGTGGCACATGCGTAGTAACCCAAGATATAGTCGCTGCGCTGAAATCAGGAAAAATTTTGGGGGCTGGCCTTGATGTGCTTGAATATGAAAAATCTTCTTTTGAGAATATGTTCACTTCAGATTCGCGCGATAACAAAAAAGAAATGCCTGAAGCGTTTCAATATTTGATACAATCAGAAAAGGTGCTACTCTCGCCCCATGTTGCAGGTTGGACCGTTGAAAGTAAATTCAAACTTGCAGAAACAGTTGTCAATAAAATAAAGACCAAGTTTTTTGACAATTAGGATTTGAAAAGCCCAATAAAAACATTTTTGTATTTTAGAGATAGCCTTAACCTCTTTCGCTTGGTGGTTTTTAAGCAAAAAATTAAAATCAACCACTATGAAAAATACAGTTTTAAAATACGGCGCTTATAGTTTTCTTGTTGCAGTTAGCGTTTTCTTACTCGGTCTTGTTTTTGATATTACTACCAATGTTTTCATTGGTTACGCTACAATTTTACTCTCATTGAGCTTTGTTTTTTTCGGAATCAAATATTTTCGAGATGCTGTAAATAATGGACATATAACCTTAAAAAAAGCAATTGTCATAGGCCTTTTAATTTCACTTTTTTCAGCCGTAGGTATTGCCCTGGCAGATTATATCTACACAGCTTATGTGAATCCTGATTTCTTTACTGATTTTGCAAAAACGCAGAGAATTGAAAATCCGGATCAAAAAATACAAGAAATGACCAGTGGTGGTGCTGCCTTATTTATGTTCGGCGCTGTTATGACATTAGGTTTATTAGTTTCAATGCTATCTGCGTTGCAACTTCGCTCTAAAAACAGCTAAAATGAATTATAAAGCTAGCAACCCAGAAGATTACATTAGCCAATTGCCAGAAGAACGGCAAGCTGTTGTTTCTAAATTAAGAGCTATTATTTCTAAAAATTTGCCCAAAGGTTTTAAAGAACAAATGAGTTACGGCATGATGGGTTGGGTAGTGCCGCACTCAACTTACCCTGACGGATACCACTGTTCTCCTGAATTACCTTTACCCTTCATTAATGTGGCTTCACAAAAGAATTTTATTGCCCTTTATCATTCAGGCATTTATGCTGACAAAAAACTCTATGATTGGTTTGTAGGCGAATACCCTAAATATGTGAAAACAAAATTAGATATGGGTAAAAGTTGTGTCCGTTTTAAAAAAATGGATACTGTACCCTATCAACTAATTGAAGAACTGTGTACTAAAATGACTGTTGAACAGTGGGTGGCGCTTTATGAAAAGAATGTGAAGAAGAAGAAGAAGAAGTAATTGGAGATGCTAGATGCTAGATGAATAAAAGTTGATTCCTGCCTATACTGAAATGAATTCAGCACAAGCGCAGAAATGACAATAAATATTAATTATGAAAAGAGTAACGGGACTTGGTGGGTTTTTCTTTAAATGCGAAGATCCTGATCAAGTTAAAGATTGGTATAAGAAACATTTAGGAATTCCAACAGATCAATATGGATGGACATTTTGGTGGAAAGATAAAAAGGGTAATGATTGTTCAACCCAGTGGAGCCCCATGAATCAAGACACTAAATACTTTAAGCCCAGTCAAAAGCAATTCATGATGAATTTTCGGGTTGAAAATTTAGTTGAATTATTGTCCATACTAAAAAAAGAGGGCGTTACCGTGGTAGGCGAAATTGAAGAATATGAATACGGAAAATTTGGTTGGATATTAGACCCAGAGGGAAATAAGTTAGAACTCTGGGAACCAATTGATAAAGCCTTTTTATGATTCATAAATATTTGGTACATTACACACTTATAACCACCAAAATTATACACGATGTCAGAAAATAGTAAAGATTTAGGCGACAAAGCTGGTGAAGCTTTTGATTCAGCCAAAGAAAAAGCCAGTGAACTAGGCGGCAAAGCCGGCGAAAAGTTTGATGATGCTAAAGAAGCAGCTAGCGAATTTGCTGAAGACGCTAAAGAGGCAGCAAGTGATTTTGCAGATGATGCTAAGAAAACTGCGAACGAATTTACAGAAAATGCGAAAGAAGCATTTGACGACCTAGGCGGCGAAAACAAAAAAATGCTAGCAGGTATTCTAGCTATAATTTTAGGCTCTTTAGGTATTCATAAATTTGTTCTAGGATATCAAAAAGAAGGGATCATTATGTTAGTAGTCACTTTAGTTCTAGGTGTATTTACATGCGGAGCTGGAGCTTCTCTTATGGGACTTATAGGCTTAATTGAAGGTATTATTTATTTGACTAAATCTGATGAAGAATTTAAGTCTACATACCAAACAGGAAGAAAACCTTGGTTCTAAATAAATTAACTAAAAGTCAGATTTTTTTAAGTTTGGCTTTTTTTTATTCAAATTATCATCGTAATATTGCAATATATAGATATGATATGGGTGTAACCAAAACACAGATTTTTAATAGCAAGCAAAATGAGTTAGCTATTATTTTCAAGGTATTAGCCAACCCCGCTCGTATTGCCATTTTGCAATACATAAGTGGTCAAAAGGCCTGTATCTGCAATGATATTGTTGATGAAATTGGTTTGGCTCAGCCTACTATTTCGCAGCACTTAAAAGAATTAAAAAGTATTGATTTAATAAAAGGTGAGATTGATGGTAAAAAAGTTTGCTATTGTATCAATCTTAAAAAATGGAAAGAGATTCAAGATCTCTTGAACTCTTTCTTTGATAAAACTAAATTTAATTGTTGTTAAAATAAACGTTATGAAAACAAACGAATTCTTGAATTTACTAAAAGAAAATACAGCAAAAACACTCTTGTTTGAATACAAGCCAAACAACTTTGTTCGCGCTAATTATCATATTACAGAGATTAAAAATATTACGATCGATTCTGTCGATTGTGGAGCTAAAACTGATTTTTGGAAAGAAACTATTATACAACTTTGGGAAGACCCCACTGAAATAGATGGCGAAGGCACCATGACAGCTTTTAAAGCACTGGCTATCTTAAATAAAGTAGACGCCATTAAGCCAATTGACAGAGAGGTAGAAGTTAAATTTGAATACAGCAATACAAACTTTCACATGGCTCAATTATTTGTCAATGATTTTGAAGTTTCACAAGATAGAATCATTATAAAATTAGGGATCGAACAAACTGACTGTAAGGCTAAAGACACCTGTGGTGCGCCTGCTACTGTTGCTGAATCTCAAAATTCATGTGCCCCTGAAAGCGGGTGTTGTAATTAGTGAACTTATAAAAATCATCTGTTATGGATATCCTATTTTATTTAGCATCAGCAAGCATTGTTCTTTTCATGATACTAGCGACATATGATGGTTTTTATCTGCATTTATGGAAATATCGCTTATTTGACAGAGAAGAAAGTCTTTTTGAACATAAAACGCATACCGCTAGAGCAATTATGTTTCCGCTTATTGTTTGGCTTCTCTTTATTAACGAAACTAGTTTTTTACTATTCTTAACGGGAATTGCATTTGTTGTCTTAGACATTGTAGTTTTGGCAATTGACGCATATTCAGAAAAAGAAAGCAGAAGTTTCATGGGCGGTTTACCCACTTGGGAATATATTGCTCATCTCTTTGCAAATGCTTTTCATTTTTCAGCAATTATTCTAGTTTTAGCATTACGCTTAGAAATTTCAGATGGAACCTTAGTTTTTGTAGAAACGCAATCTGTTTCTGCAGCATTTGAATTATTCCAATTTGTTGCAGTAAATACTATACCAGGAGCCATACTTTTAGGGTTGTTACACGTAGTTCTAATGATTCAAAAACCAAAAAATATTTGGATGACGTATCGCTCAAAAGTAACTTGTTGTTAATATGACCATACAAATTGAGAAAATGGATGCTTCTCATTGGGAAGCTGTTTCAAAAATTTATCTAGAAGGCATTGAGACCGGCTTTGCCACTTTTGAAACTACAGCACCCGCCTATGAGGCCTGGAATGAAGCACATATGAGCACTTGCAGACTTGTAGCCATTGAAAATGATCAAATACTCGGCTGGGCAGCATTATCTCCTGTATCTAGCAGATGCGTTTATGGTGGCGTAGCAGAAGTTAGTGTGTATGTTGGCAAAGATAGTCGTGGTAAAGGCGTTGGGAAAAGCTTGATGGAAAACTTAATTCACGAAAGTGAAAATGATGGAATTTGGACGCTTCAATCAGGAATTTTTCCTGAAAATGAAGGAAGCGTTGAACTACATAAAAAGGTAGGTTTTAGATATATAGGAAAGCGAGAAAGAGTAGGTAAATTGGCTGGAGAATGGAAAGATAATTTACTCTTTGAACGTAGAAGTAAAACTGTAGGTATTTAAATTTAGCATGAAAGAACAAGTAATTTTTGAAAAAATTAAGCAAACCATCGCAAGTTTAGATATAAAAAGTATCACTGATGAGAGAAAGGCACTATTGCTGCCGCTCATAAATTATATCAAGAAAAAAAATAAAAACAATGAATTCATTGCGCTGAATTTTATTTGCACCCATAATTCAAGAAGAAGTCATTTGTCTCAGGTTTGGGCGCAAACCTTAGCGCATTATGTCGGTATTAAAAATGTCTTCTGTTATTCTGGTGGTACAGAGGCAACTGCTCTTTTTCCTGTTGCCGCTGAAACACTAAAAAACATGGGATTTAAGATTGAAAAACTATCAGAAGCAAACAATCCTGTATACAGCATTAAATATGCACTGAATAGCCACCCGATCATCGGATTTTCGAAAAAATTTGATGATGATTTTAATCCTAAAAATAAATTTGCTGCTATTATGACCTGCTCATCAGCTGATCAAGGCTGCCCTATTGTACTTGGTTCAGATGGGCGTTTCCCAATTACATTTGAAGACCCTAAAGCTTTTGATGACACCCCTTTTCAAAAAGAAAAATACCACGAGCGTAGCCTTCAAATAGCAACTGAAATGCTGTATGTGATGCAGAAAATTAAATCGACTTAACACTATTTTGAAAAATTCACCTAAAATGTCACTTCGAGTGATTTTTGTTGCACGCAGTAAAACGAAAATTGTATCGAGAAGTCTTGATGGTAATACTTTAAGTAATAATTTAAATGTATGAAAACATACTATGTCTACATTTTAAAATGTGCAGATAAGACTTTTTATACAGGAATTACCTCCGACTTGACTAAACGAATTGAATCTCATCAAGCTGGAACCTTTAAGGGCAGTTATACGAGTACTAGAAGACCTGTAAAATTATCTTTCTATTGTGAATTTACAGACCCAAATATGGCTATCGAAACAGAAAAACAAATAAAAAAGTGGTCACAAGCTAAAAAGAAAGCCTTGATTAATGGGCAATATGATGAATTACCAAATCTTGCAATGAAAAAGTTTAAGAAATAAGGTTCTCGGCACTATTTTCTTCTCTGTTTCACTTCAAATAAAATCACTCGAACTGACATAATATTTAAATTTCAGAACTCAACTGTCACTTCGAGTGGTTTTTGTGGAATGAAATGACACAAAAATTGTATCGAGAAGCACTCCAGAAAATAAGAAGCTAAGATCAATTAGGGTTCTCGATACAATTTTTCTTTTTCGTTGTACTCCAAAGTAAAATCACTCGAACTGACAAACCAACTCTATAAAATTTTTCTTTTCCGTTTCACTACAAAACAAAATCACTCGAACTGACAGGGTTTTGATAATTCAACTAGGCATGGCCATTTTGATAAGCCTCAGCAAACTTTCGCTCTAACTCTGCTTGAAATTCTTCCATAACAGGTTTTACTGTGCTTTCGGGCAAATCAGAAATCTTGATATACATTAAACCATCAACTGAATTATTGAAAAGAGGATCAACATTGAAGGCTATTACTTTTGCATTTTGCTTGATATATTTCTTAATCAAAACTGGCAAACGAAGATTGCCTGGTTCTACCTCATCAATCAGTCTATCGAACTTATTTAGATCGGCCTGGGTTTCATCAAAAACAAATTCTTTATCCGCATCATTGAGTTTAACTTTAAATTCTTTTTTAGGCCTGATGTATTGCGCAACATATGGATCCCAATAATGTGACTTCATAAACTCTATCATCAAAGATTTTGAAAAATTTGAAAATTGATTACTGATACTTACTCCACCAATTAAATATTTATGTTCCGGATGCCTTAGTGTAGTATGCACAATGCCTTTCCAAAGTAAAAATAAAGGCATTGGCTTTTGTTGATATTCTTTAATGATATAGGCTCTACCCATTTCAATTGATTGGCTCATCATACTAAATAATTCAGGCTCAAACCTGAATAAATCTTGAAGATAAAAACCATCAATGCCGTACTTCTTAAAAATTTCAGCTCCCAAGCCCATTCTATAGGCACCGGCTATTGTTTTCGCATTTTGATCCCATAAAAACATATGATGATAATATTCGTCAAAACGGTCAATATCAATTGAATTGTTGGTACCCTCGCCTATGGCTCTAAAAGTAATTTCACGTTGTCTACCAATCTCTTTTAAGGTAAAAGGCATCTCATTGGCTGGGGCCAGAAAAACTTCATAGTTCTTACTTTTTAATAAGCGCCTACCCTTTTCAGTTAGTTTTTCTATTTCGCCCTCAATTACTTCAGTTCTAACAGCAGTAACAATTTTTCGTGGCTGTTTAGGTAGTTTCAATGTACTCGGAATTTGATCTCTTAACCGCCCTTTTTCATAAGCATTAGCAAGAATATATGTTTTCTTGCGTAATAAATCGCGATACTCTTCAAAGCTACTTTGCTCTTTTTGTGTTTTTACAGAAATGGGTTGACCTATACGCACTTTAATAGGTCTATTTCTTTGCGATAATACTTCAGACGGAATTTTAGCCGTTCTGAAAATAGGATTGATTTTAGCCAGACGATAAAAGAGCTTGCTATTACGGGCATGAAAGTAGATAGGAATTACTGGAACATTTGCTTTACGAATAAGTTTTAAAGCAGCATCTTCCCATGGTTTATCAACCATTAATTGCCCTTCTTTTTGGGTTGACACTTCACCGGCTGGAAAAATACCTAACGGATGGCCATCTTTTAAATGTTGTAAAGCACTTTTGAAACCAGCAAGACTACTTCTCACATCTTTATGATTCTCAAACGGATTTACAGGAATAATACTGGGCTCAATAGGCGCCATTCGCTGAAGTAAAAAGTTGGCCATTATTTTATAATCAGACCTTTGACCATGTAGAAGTTTGAATAGCAAAATACCATCAATAGCGCCTAACGGATGATTTGAAACCGTAACATACGCCCCATCTTTTGGCAAACGTTTAAAGTCTTCTTCAGGAATTTCAAATTCAATTTCATAATACTTTAAAATAGCCTCTGCATAGGCATCTGGCCCCAAGTGCTTAATAGTATTATAATATCTGTTAAGGCTTGATAAACGGGTTATTTTTAACAAAAGCCATCCTAATGAAGTGCCTAAGAAACCATATTTGTCAAGGTTAATTGCTTTGGCCAGTTCTTTTGCGGTTACTAAACCCATCCATATAAATTTTATGAATCGCTAAATATAGCGAAATACCCCTTGAACTTTTCTTTTTTAACATATGCAATAACCATACATAATTAGAAGAAAAAAATGAAATAGATACCTTTATTTAACAACGAGTTGCAGGGTTTCTTTACCTCTTTGCTCAAGTAGAATCTCATAGCCGTTGAGCACAGTTTCAATGGCTTTTTCATCAAAATGACGTATGGTAAATAAAGATACATTATCATGACAAACCACTTTAAACCTACTTTTTAGTAAGTTTAACAGCTCATCTAAGCGGCCAAATTTATTGTCGACACAAACTGAAAAACTAATGGCTGAATTTTGAATCAAATCAACCTTTATTTTATACTCATGAAAGAGTTTAAAAAGCTCGCTAATACTATTCTCTACGATAAATGAAAAGTCAAGAGAAGAAAGTTTAATGAGCACTTGATTCTTTTTTACGATGTAACAGGGTACAAAAGGCTCAATGCCAATTCCTTTTTCGACCGTTGTTCCTTTATCTTTAGGATTTAAAAATGATTTAACATGTAACGGAATTTCTTTTCCTTGCAAGGGTTGAAGCGTTTTAGGATGAATTACAGAAGCCCCGTAAAAAGCCAATTCAATTGCCTCTCTGTATGATATTTTGTGCAGTAATTGGGTTTCTTTGAAATGTCTTGGATCTGCATTAAGAACGCCAGGTACATCTTTCCAAATAGTCACAGAATCAGCATTCAAACAATACGCAAAAATAGCTGCGGTATAATCAGACCCTTCTCTGCCTAAGGTAGTGGTAAAATTGTTATCATCACTTCCTAAAAAACCTTGGGTAATATGTAAAATACTTTGGTCAATTGAGTTTGAAATATTTTGTTGGGTTTTCTCCCAATTAACTGATGTATCGCGATAACTATTATTGGTTTTTATAAATTTTCTGACATCTAACCAATTGTTCTTCATGCCCATTTCAGTAAGATAAGCACTTACAATTTTTGTTGAAATCAATTCGCCATAACCTACCACCTGATCATAAACAAAATTATAGTTGGGTGATTTATTCCAGGCTAAAAATCCTTGAACTTCATTAAACAACAACTTAACCGTACTAAAAATAGGGTGTTGGTTCGTTTCAAAAAGTTCTTTTAAAATGTTCTCATGATATTCAATGACTGATTGTATGGCACTTGAAAGTGAGTTATCATCTTCAAAATAAACATCAACAACAGCCTCCATAGCGTTGGTTGTTTTACCCATGGCCGATATGACCACCAAGGTATTCTCATAGCCCACTTCTTTCAAAACATTGACTACATTTTTAACGCCTTGGGCATCTTTAACTGATGCACCTCCAAATTTAAAAACCTTCATTATGATATCAATTCACTAATTATGTTTGTCTAAGTAATTTTTGATTCCTTCTTGATTTAACTGAACAACATCCCAATCACGCATTACTTTTGCACCTTTGCTTTCGTAAAACTTTATGGCTCCTTCATTCCAATCAATAACCTCCCATGAAATACGTTTAACGCCTAATTGATGCCCATATTGAACAACAACAGTCAATAATTGTGTGCCAATACCTGCACTGCGGTATTTATCAGTAACAATAAGATCTTCAAGATGTAAAACAGCACCTTTCCAAGTTGAGTATCGAGGGTAAACCAACGCCATACCAACAATGGAATTCTCTACTTCTGCCACAAAACATTGAAACAATTTGTCAGAAGAAAATCCGTCTTCTACTAATTTCTTTGCATCAATTTCAACCGCGTTAGGCTCCTTTTCAAAAGAGGCCAATTCATTGATTAGTCGAATCACATCGACCATATCACTTTCAAGTGCTTTTCTTATTAAGACTTTCATGCGATTACAAATAAAATACAAAGTTGTTATACCACACAATGTATAGCCATTAAAAACGTTCTTCTTAACAAAATAGCCTCGCTTTGTACTTTAATTAAACAGCCAAAATGCAAACTAAAAAAAACAAAACTCTTGGTGAATTCATTATTGAAAACCAAGGTTCTTTTCAGTATTCATCAGGAGAACTTTCTAAACTTATCAATGCTATAAGACTGGCCGCTAAGGTGGTTAATCACGAAGTGAACAAAGCTGGTTTAGTTGATATTTTGGGTACAGCGGGCGATGTTAACATTCAGGGTGAAAATCAACAAAAACTTGATGTTCTTGCCAATGATAAGTTCATTCAAACCTTGAAAAATAGAGAAATAGTTTGCGGTATAGCCTCTGAAGAAGAAGATGATTTTATCAAAATTAACAGTCATGATGAAAGACATCAAAACAAATATGTAGTTTTAATTGATCCCCTTGATGGGTCTTCAAACATTGATGTAAACGTGTCAGTGGGCACTATTTTTTCAATTTATAGAAGAGTAACCCCTGTAGGCACACCTGTTACCCTTGAAGATTTTCTTCAACCAGGCAATAACCAAGTTGCTGCTGGCTATATTGTTTATGGTACATCAACTATGTTAGTTTATACTACAGGTGACGGTGTAAATGGCTTTACATTAAACCCTGCAATAGGCACTTTTTATCTTTCACACCCCAATATGCAATTTCCTGAAACTGGTAAAATTTACTCAGTTAATGAAGGTAATTATGTGCATTTTTCACAAGGTGTAAAAGATTACATTAAATATTGTCAAGAAGAAGGTAAGGGTAGACCCTACACTTCGCGATATATAGGTTCATTGGTTTCTGATTTTCATCGAAATATGATAAAAGGAGGAATTTATATGTACCCGAAAAGCAGCAAAGCTTCAGACGGAAAATTGCGTTTGCTTTATGAATGTAACCCAATGGCTTTTATTGCTGAACAAGCGAACGGAAAAGCTTCTAACGGAACAAAACCTATTCTAGAAATTATTCCTACTGAACTTCATCAAAGGGTTCCTTTTTTCTGCGGAAGTAAAAAAATGGTCGAGAAAGTTGAAACCTTTATAAATGAAAAAAAGTAGCCTAAACTACTTTTTTTCATTTATAAATTTCTTTTAATCTTAGCGATTCATGTTTTTGATTTCGTCAATAAAATTATCCTCGTCAACACCGGCATGAACTAATTTTAATGCTTTATCAACTACATAATTTACGTTTGCTGTAGAAAACCCTAAGCCAACGCATAGCCTTTCTAACATAATTGTTTGACGGCCACCTAGTTCATGGTCAGCATAAACCATTCGAGCCAAATCATATAATCGTTCTAAACGGCGATCATAACTTGATGGTGGGTTAATGGCATGAGATTGATAATCTTTCAAAATTGCCTTATAATCAATCTCTGAAATATCTAATTTACGAGCAAGTCGATCTAAAAATGCTTGTTCATCTTCAGTAATAATACCATCACTCATTGCTACTCTAACGATTGCTGCGAAATGGTCTTGATTTCTTTTTTGAAATCCACTATCAAAAAAATCTGCAATTGACATATATCTAATTTTACAGGGGCAAATATAAATTTTTTAAGTGTCAAAATGAATTTGTATTTGCTTATTCTTTGCAAGTATCATATTGAATATTTGAAAAAAGAAATTACTTAAAAGAGGCTATAAAAAATTAAGTCGCCTTTTGGCGTATCATCTTTATTGATGGTATCTTTACAACTTTAATATTAAAGGCTTGACCCAAACAGCCATTCAAGAAGTTTTTGAACAGTCTCCTCAAATCAGGAAACTGCTAAATTCTATTGCCCAAAATGAACCTGAAATAAGGCTCAACGGCCTCGTTGGTTCATCACTTTCATTTGCGTTACAAAGCGTATTTAACAACACAAAGGCTCCCCTACTTCTCATTTTTAATGATAAAGAAGAGGCAGCTTATCATTTAAATGACCTAGAACTACTTGTTGGTGAAAAAGATGTGCTTTTTTACCCAGGTAGTTATCGCAGACCATATCAAATTGAAGAAACTAACAATGCTAATGTATTACTCAGAGCTGAAGTACTAAACCGTATAAATTCTCGAAAGAAACCTGCGGTTATTGTAACCTACCCTGATGCTCTTTTTGAAAAAGTAGTCACGCGAAAAGAACTTGAAAAAAGTACCTTAAAAATTAAAACTGATGATTCTCTTTCTTTAGATTTTCTAAATGAGGTGCTCTTTGAATATCAGTTTAAAAGAGTTGATTTTGTTACAGAACCTGGCGAATTTTCAGTGCGTGGCGGTATTGTTGATGTTTTCTCTTTTTCACATGATGAACCGTACCGAATTGAATTTTTTGGCGATGACGTTGACAGCATCAGAACTTTTGATGTTGAAACCCAATTATCAACTGAAAAGGTTACCAAAATAAGCATCATACCTAATGTAGCTAATAAGTTTTTAAACGAAAAACGTGAAAGTTTTTTCAAATATATTTCACCAAATACCATCGTTTTTGCTAACAATATTGACCAATTATACAATCGTCTTGATACTTTTTTTGAAAAGGCAAATGATGCTTTTTCAGAATTATCAAAAGAAATAAAGCACATTGAGCCTAGCGAACTTTTCTTGAACGCTTCGCAGCTACAAAGTCAATTAGCTAATTTAAAATTGATTAGTACAAAAAAGAATAGTAATAAAAATGAATCAGATAAAGAAGCGGTAATTTTTAACACCCAACCGCAACCGTCATTCAACAAAAAATTTGACCTTTTAATTACTGATCTTAATGAAAATCATGCAAATGGTTTTACTAACTATATTTTTTGCGCCACCAAACAACAGGCGCAGCGCTTTCATGATATTTTTAGTGAGATGGATGATGAGGTTCATTATAAAACCATCATTTTGCCATTGTACCAAGGTTTTGTAGCAAATACGCTACAAATTACTTGTTATACTGACCATCAAATTTTTGAACGCTATCATAAGTTTAGTTTAAAAAACGGATACTCTAAAAAGCAGGCAATTAGCCTGAAAGAACTAAATAAATTAGAAATGGGCGACTATGTTACCCACATTGATCATGGTATTGGAAAGTTTGGCGGACTCAAAAAAATAGATGTTGAAGGTAAAAAACAAGAAGCCATAAAATTACTATATGGTGAACGTGATATCTTATATGTAAGCATTCATTCGCTTCATAAAATTTCAAAATTTAACGGCAAAGATGGGTCGACACCCAAAATCTACAAATTAGGTTCTGCTGCCTGGAAAAAAATTAAACAAAAAACAAAATCAAGGGTTAAAAAAATAGCTTTTGATTTGATAAAGGTATATGCAAAACGACGCTTAAGAAAAGGGTATCAATATGAACCTGATGGGTATTTACAGCATGAATTAGAGGCTTCTTTTATTTATGAGGATACCCCAGATCAAAGCAAAGCAACTGAAGACATAAAGCGTGATATGGAAAGTGAACGTCCTATGGATCGTTTAATTTGCGGCGATGTAGGATTTGGCAAAACTGAAGTCGCCATAAGAGCTGCTTTCAAAGCAGTGGCAAATGGTAAACAAGTGGCCATTTTAGTACCCACAACCATATTAGCATTTCAGCACAACAAAACATTTAAAAATCGCTTAAAAGAATTTCCTGTTACCGTTGACTATTTAAATAGATTTCGTACCACAAAAGAGCGGCGTGAAACTTTAGAAAAACTCGAAGCCGGTAAGGTTGATATTATTATTGGCACCCATCAACTAGTTAATAAAAAAGTTAAGTTCAAAGACCTAGGCTTACTGATTGTTGATGAAGAACAAAAATTTGGGGTTTCAGTAAAAGACAAGTTGAAGAGTATTAAAGAAAATGTTGATGTACTAACCTTAACGGCTACGCCTATACCCAGAACACTTCAATTTAGTTTGATGGCGGCAAGAGATTTATCAGTCATTAATACAGCACCACCTAATAGGTATCCTATTGAGAGTAGTGTTATTAGATTCTCTGAAGAAACTATAAGAGATGCTGTCAGCTATGAAATTCAAAGAGGGGGGCAAGTATTTTTTATTCATAATAGAATAGAAAATATAAAAGAGGTTGCAGGTATGATTCAAAGGCTCGTACCCGATGCGAAAATTGGTATCGGACACGGGCAATTAGATGGTAAAAAACTTGAAAGCTTAATGCTCTCATTTATGAATAATGAGTTTGATGTTCTAGTTTCGACAACCATAGTTGAAAGCGGACTTGATGTAACCAATGCCAATACCATATTCATCAACAATGCAAACAATTTTGGTTTAAGTGACTTACATCAAATGAGAGGGCGTGTTGGTAGAAGCAACAAAAAGGCATTCTGCTTTTTTATCACCCCGCCTTATGATGCTATGACTGCTGATGCACGAAAAAGAATTCAAGCTTTAGAGCAGTTTACTGAATTAGGTAGCGGTTTTAATATTGCCATGAAAGATTTAGAAATAAGAGGCGCAGGTGATCTTTTAGGCGGTGAACAAAGCGGCTTTATCAATGAAATTGGCTTTGATGCTTATCAAAAAATACTGTCAGAAGCTATTGACGAACTTAAAGAAAATGAATTTAAAGAATTGTATCAAGAGGTAGAAGGTGCTAAAGAAAAGGTCTTTGTAAAAGAAACACAAATTGATACTGATTTTGAAATACTATATCCTGATGACTATATAAATAATGTAGCCGAAAGATTGAATTTATATACAGAACTTAATCAGGTTGAAGATGAAGGTTCTTTGAAAAAGTATGAAGAACAATTGGTTGACCGTTTTGGACCACTACCAACTGAGGCACATGATCTTTTAAACTCTGTACGCATAAAGTGGATTGCCAAAAGTATTGGGTTACAAAAAGTGATTTTGAAAAAAAATAAATTTATCGGTTACTTTATTGCTAATCAAGAGTCTGAATTTTACCAAAGTACAGATTTTACAAAAATTCTTACCCTAGTTCAACAAAACCATAAGGTTTGTACAATGAAAGAAAAACAAACGCGAAACGGACTACGTTTGTTACTAGTTTTTGAAAATATTACTTCAATTGATACAGCTCTTAACAACCTAGCCATTTTTAAATTTTTACAAAAAACTTAGTAAAAACTTAATTTTGTTTGTGATTTTTCTTACTTTTAAATCTCCCCTGTTTAACTCACAAACCTAATTGATGAATTATAGTCACGGAGAAAGACTCGCACTTACTAAAACAATTGAAGATCTTATCACAGATGAGAGTGAATTGTTCCTATTAGAGAATATTAGGAAAATACTTGATGTAGATGATGTTTTTCTTATTAAAGCAAGAGATTTGAATGATGAATTGCGGTTAGCTATTATTGATAATATGACCGTGGCGAAGAAAAAATCATTCTTCGATTTAATTGTAAACGGATTTTGTGATTCGAATGTCATTCAATCAAGCGAGACTATAACATTTAAAAGGCTATTAAAATCGCTGGCAATAGAAACAGAAAAAGTATAATAAGCAGCGCTATCCTTAGCAAATTCTTTGCCCGGTTTCAAAATCAGTTTTAATACTTAAATTTACCTTTTGAGTCTAAAAGTTAATTTGGCTCGAATTTTGAATTCTAAGTTATTATGAATAAATCATTAGCAATACTTTTAATTTTTCTTTGTTTTTCATTAGAGGCTCAAAAAACAATCTCTGGTACCTTTTCACCTTCTGAACAGTATACCTGGATTATTGCATACCGGTTAAAGCCTGGCACTCAGGTGTATGTTACTGATACTGCTATTAAAGATGGAGCTTTTTCAATGAAAATGCCAGAAAATGCAGAACCAGGCACGTATAGATTGGTTTATGCAGTGCCACAAGAGGAATACAATTTTGATATCATTTACAGTGGTAAAGAAGATATTGTTCTTTCATTCGATCAAGAAACTGGTGTTTCAATAACAAACTCAGAAGAAAATAAATTATTAACTGATTATTTCAATCAAAGTAAAAACATACAAGAAAATATCATTTCATTTTATACGCAAGGAAATTCTGATGCCAAAAAATTCAATACTTTAATTGATGAACAAAAAGCAATTCAGAAATCTTTTTCAGAAAAGTCAAAAGACTTGGTAGCCCATAATTTTATTGTTGCCAACAAACCCTACATACCATCAAATTTCGAATCAATTCAAGATTATGTAGCAAACACCAAGGCAAATTATTTTAACCATATTGACTTTACTAACCCCGCGCTTCAAGCATCAGGTTTTTTTACTGATAAGATTACTAATTTTGTTTTTACAGCTTTACCATTAAATGAGATGACAAAGCTTGAAACAGAAATAGCTATGCAAGGCAATGTTAAGGTCATTGATGACAAACTAACTTCTGTTTCAGAAACCTACAAATTTCATATCTATTATACGCTTTGGACACAGGCGGCGGCCAGTAGTTTTAATGAGCTATCAGATTTTATCTACTCAGAATATCTAGTATCATTGGCCAACATTACCAATAACCAAACTATCATTGAAGAAATTGAGACGCACAATCGCTTAAGAATTGGGGCCAAGGCTCCGAATATCATTTGGAAAAAAGACAACAAAGCTATGACACTTTATGACTTAGACAAAGCCAGTCATTATATTTTAGTGTTCTGGAGTAGTACATGCGGCCATTGCCTAAAAGAGCTTCCGGTATTACATAAAAGTCTTGAAAATAATACCAATGTAAAGGTGATAGCAGTTGGTTTAGAAGATGATAATTTAAGTTGGAAAACTGAATCAGATAAACTCAACAACTTTGAACATGTTATTTCATTAGGCAAATGGCAAAGTGATTATGCACAGCTCTATGCTATAACTCAAACCCCAAGTTATTTTATACTCGATAAAGAGAAAAAAATAATTAAAAAACCAGAAGATCAAATTTCGGTTCTTGAGTACCTCAATTCAAAAGACAAATAGTTACAGCTCTTTTAAATCTTTAATGGTTTTAAAGGCAATATCAACCTGATTATCATCAACTAAAATGGTAAACTCATTGGTTGTTGAAATAACTTCGTATAAGACAATTCCTTCCCAAGCTAAACGCTGAAAAATGAAGTAATAGATACCCGGTACAGAAACATTTTCTGCAGGTAATTTTACCGTTATTGAAGAAAGATTTTCTGCTTTCTGAGTACATTTTTCTGCACTAAACAAACCTTCTACTACGGTATCCATCACATTGCTAATCACAATATTAATCTCGTTTACCCCTCTTGAAGAAGTATAAAAAACATCTTGATTGAGATTAATTTCTTCTAGTAATTTCGCTTGCTGTGATAAAATAGTATTAGACGCTAAAAAGGTATAATCCGTTAAAGAAGACCGCACTGTAATCTCACCAATATTTTTTAAAACCTTAATTATTTTATGGGTTGCTCTAAATTCAAGGTCATCAGATAAACGCTTCAATGCCATTACAATAGCCCCATTGCGAATTTCTTTACCTAGCTTTTCTTCAATTTCACTTTTGATAATTCTAGACAAAGACGTAAGGTTGATTATACCTTGCGCTAAGGCACTCTGCAAGAATGGCTTTTTCTTGATATAGTGTTCTACTACAGATGAAATTGTTTTCATTTTGAATGATTTTGTACAAAAATAACATATTGTTACAAATAAAACAAATTGTCAGAAATGAAAGAAAGCATCCTCGAGATGCTCAATTTTAAAAATCTTTTTATTTTTCAAAATGGTAATGATATCAAAGCGTACTTCAACATCAAGATCGTTGGAAATCACATAGTGATCCGCAGCCATTACCAAAAGTTTAATTTTTTTTGGAGTAATAGTTTGGGCAATGGGTATAATTTGGTCATTGGCTCGTGCCCTAACCTCAACAATGGCCAGCACATTATCTTTTGAGGCAACAATGTCAATTTCAGCTTTTAAATAGCGATAATTTTTAGATTCAATTACATAGCCTTTAGCAACCAAAAAATCAGTTGCTATTTTTTCTCCTTCTTTTCCAAATTCGTTATGCTTACCCATCTAAAATTAAGAATTTTCATCAAAAACGTGCATTTCATCGAAAATATCTGTCTTTGAACGTCTATCGAGCCACTAAAATCGTAAATTTTTATGTAGTACACCGAAAATATAATTTTTCAGATACTAGTTTGCTCTTAAGCATCGTTAATAGTAGCCCCAAGCACTTTGAACGAACTCACTAACGCCTCTTTGCCTATGGAATTACTTATTAATTGCAATACTTCCTCTTTGGCGCCCCTTGCAACCCCGCTAACTCAACAACAGGTAGCACATCTTTATAGAAGATTAGGTTTTAGCGCTTCAGTAGAAACCATTCAAACAAATACTGGGCAACCTGCCGGTCAATTAATTGATTCTTTAATCAATGAAGCAATTAACCAAGCACCTATTCCTGCACCAGCTTGGGCAACATGGAATAGTAGCAATTACCCAGCAGATAGTGATGCAGCAAGAGACTTGAGAAATCAGCAACGCGAAGAATTGAGTATAACATATGCCAATTCATTTTTAACCAATAACCTTAGAGATCGGCTTAGTTTTTTCTGGAGCAATCATTTAGTTACTGAAATAGATGTGTATGAATGTAATGCCTTCTTGTATGAGTACTTGAACTGTCTTCAAAGAAATGCTATTGGCAATTTTAAAACTTTTGTCAGTGAAATAGGGCTTACCAGTGCCATGCTTTATTACTTAGATGGCGCTTACAACAACGGCAACAACCCTAATGAAAATTATGCGCGTGAGCTTTATGAACTTTTTACCTTAGGCGAAGGAAACAACTATACCGAAGTAGATGTTACTGAAACGGCAAGAGCCTTAACAGGTTATGTTCTAAGAGGCGAATTGGGATGTGAAAAAGTGGGTTTCAGAGCAGATCGCTTTGATGCAGAAAGTAAAACCATTTTTGGTCAATCAGGTAATTGGGGTTATGATGATGTAATCAACATCCTATTTGCTGAAAGACAAAATGAAATAGCTGAATTCATCTGTAGAAAATTATATGAATTCTTTGTGCATCCTGATTCAAAAGAAACTTTTATTTCCGAAAATATTATCCCAGAAATGGCAGCAACTTTTGTTGCTAATAATTTTGACATTGCGCCTGTACTTTCTCAATTATTTAAAAGTCAACACTTTTTTGATA
The DNA here is from genome assembly GCA_937929935.1 of uncultured Flavobacteriaceae bacterium. GTDB lineage: Bacteria > Bacteroidota > Bacteroidia > Flavobacteriales > Flavobacteriaceae > Maribacter_C. The sequence goes on from CALFUL010000005.1 coordinate 41,822, forward strand.
CCCAAGCAATTGGCGTAATTATTAAGAGTCCGTTTGATTTTTACTTCAATATTTTCAAAGAAGCCAGTTTTAGCTACAACGATACCACGGTTGCAACCTTAATTAATTATGCCGGACTTTTAAGTCAACGCATGTTCGATCCTTTTGATGTAGCAGGGTGGCAACGTGACCGCTCTTGGATCAATACAAATTTTATGATAGGCAGATGGTTGACCATTAAATCATTGTTAGAAGACCTGTACGTTGAAGATGAAGAACAGTTTCGGGCCTTTGCCATGAGCGTTGTTGGTGATGATGGTCTAACTAATAACAACCCTGATGAAATCGCCAGACCCATTATTGATTTCATCTTACCGAAAGGCTTATTGAATGAATCAGAGTATTCAAAGGCTTTTTCAATTTTCAGATTTGACATTGATGAGACTTATTATGAAGGTGGCGAAACCGCTTCATGGACCCTGGCCATTTGGCCTCAAGCAACGCAACAAGTGCAATTGTTGATGCAGTATTTAGTAAAACAACCAGAATTTCAATTAAAATAAACCTACTATTATGTGCGATACTCACGATACTACCCCCCATAAAGGCATTGAACATGATGGCCACGATCAAGAGCATACATCTTGGAGCCGAAGATCATTTCTTCAAGCATTAGGCATAGCAGGTTCTGGATCAATGATGATGGGCAGTAATTTTTTATCAGCCTCTGCTCCCTCGCCTTTAACAGCGGCAATTGCAAATGCTGAAACTGATAAAATTTTAATCTTAATACGTTTATCAGGTGGTAATGATGGTTTGAGCACTGTCATACCCATTGAACAATATGATACTTACGCGAATGCAAGACCAAATATCTATATACCAGAAAGTAAAGTATTGAAGTTAACTGATGAATTTGGAGTACCCTCATACATGAAGGCATTACAACCTATGTGGAATGAAGGTCAATTCAAAGCCGTGCATGGTGTTGGTTATGAAGGTCAAAGTTTATCGCATTTTACAGGTTCTGATATTTTTGCAAATACTGACTTAGAAACCACAGGATTTAGCGGATTGAATACAGGTTGGATGGGAAGATATTTTGAAAATACATATTCTGATTATTTAATTAATCCGCCAGCTTCGCCAGCAGCTATTCAAGTAGGTCAATTTGGCAATCTTGTTTTTCAAGGTGATGAAACCAACTATGCTTTTGTTACTTCAAATATTGACCAATTAGCCGAAATAGCTGATTCTGGTTTAGTGTATGGGTTAGATGATAATCTTTTTGATAATTGTATGTACGGCGACCAACTTAAATTTTTAAGAGGCGTTGCAAACACTACTTATGAATATTCAGAAGTCATTCATGCTGCGCATGAAAATGGAAAAAATGATATAGAATATCAAGATAACAATATTGCAAAGCAGCTTGCTCTTTTAGCAAGATTGATAAAAGGCAACTTGGGCACTAAAGTATATATGATTTCATTAGGTGGTTTTGATACGCATGGTAATCAACCATTAAGACATGAGCGCTTAATGACTGACCTTTCAATTGCAATTGATAATTTTTATGATGATTTAGCAGTTGCAGAGCAAGATGATAAGGTATTAAGCATGACTTTTTCTGAATTCGGAAGACGTGTTTTTGAAAATGGTTCAAATGGTACCGATCACGGTAAAGCTGCACCTACTTTATTCTTTGGTTCAGGACTCAATGGTAGTGCTTTTGTAGGCGAACATCCAACGTTAGAAGGTCAAGACAATTTAGATTACACTACTGATTTCAGAGATCTATACGCTACTGTTCTGGCAGAATGGCTATGTGTAGATATTCCTTTAGTAGAACAGCATATTTATTTAGATCAAAAAAGATACAACCCAATAAATTTAGGGTTTAATTGTAGTGGCTTTGATTTTCCTGACATTGCCTATAGCGATGGCGAAGCAACTGTACCTAACACCTCTGAACCTGAAGAACCTACCCCGTATGAACCGTCACTTTTAGACAGTATTGTACATAGGCCTTTTTATCCTATTGATGAGAATCCGCATATCTATCTAGAAATGCCTTTTAGTGCGCATGTTGATATTAAGTTATTTAATATTCTTGGGCAGCAAGTAGGCACCGTATATAATGAAATGATGCTAGAAGGTTCAGTTGAAATTAATATTCGTGAACGCATGCCACAGCACTTATCAGCAGGTAAATATATTTATCGCATTAATGTTCAAAATAAAAAAATGGCCAAATCAGTAATGGTTGGCTGATGAAAAAATCAGAACACATACCCCACTAATTTTTGAAAAGCCTTCGCACTTTAGCCCCAATAAGCAAGCGAAGGCTTTCTTTTTTATCTATTTCAAGTACCACCCCATAAAAATCTTTATTTTTGAGGCTTAAATTAAGTCATGTCTCAGAACAAAAAAATTCCAAAAAGATATACCATCACAGCGGCCTTGCCGTATACCAATGGCCCCATACATATTGGGCATTTAGCTGGTGTTTATGTGCCTGCTGATATCTATGCTAGATATTTAAGAGGTATTGGCAAAGACGTCGCTTTTATTTGTGGCAGTGATGAACATGGGGTTGCTATTTCAATGAAAGCCAAAAAAGAAGGTATCACTCCTAAAGAAGTAATCGATAAATATGATGGTATTATTCGTCAGTCGTTTCAAGACTTCGGAATTACCTTTGACAATTATTCACGTACATCTCGCGAAATACATCATAAAACTGCTGGAAATTTTTTCAAAAAATTGCATAAACAAGGCGATTTTATAGAGGAGACAAAGGAACAATTATATGATGCGGAAGCAGATCAGTTTTTGGCTGACCGTTATGTGATTGGTACCTGCCCTAAATGTCAACATGAAGAGGCTTATGGCGATCAATGTGAAAATTGTGGCTCTACTTTAAATGCTACGGATTTAATTAATCCGAAATCAACAGTTTCAGGTGCAGTACCCACAATGAAAGAAACCAAACACTGGTTTTTACCTTTAGATCGCTATGAAGATTTTCTTCGAAAATGGATTTTAGAGGGACATAAATCAGATTGGAAACCAAATGTATATGGTCAATGTAAATCATGGATCGATGGTGGCTTGGCCCCTCGTGCGGTAACACGTGATTTAGACTGGGGAATTCCTGTGCCCGTAGAAGGTGGCGAAGGCAAAGTACTATATGTTTGGTTTGATGCCCCAATAGGATACATTTCATCAACTAAAGAATGGGCAGAACGTGAAGGAAAAGATTGGGAGCCGTATTGGAAATCTGAAGACACCAAGCTAGTGCATTTTATTGGCAAGGATAATATTGTTTTTCACTGTATTATTTTCCCTGCCATACTCAAAGCACATGGTGACTATATTTTACCAGATAATGTACCTGCCAATGAATTCCTGAATTTAGAAGGCAACAAATTATCTACCTCTAAAAATTGGGCAGTTTGGTTGCATGAGTATTTACAGGAATTTCCTGATATGCAAGATTCGCTCAGATATGCACTTACGGCAAACGCACCTGAAACAAAAGACAATGATTTTACTTGGAAAGATTTTCAAGCGAGAAATAATAATGAACTTGTTGCCATCTTTGGCAACTTCATCAACCGCGTGGTGGTGTTGACCAATAAATATTACGAAGGTCAGGTGCCAGCAGCAAATGCTTTCTCTAAAGTTGATGAAGAAACTTTAGCAGCTTTAAAAGAATTTCCGGCAACAATTGAAAGTTCTTTAAAGCGCTACCGTTTTAGAGAAGCTGGGCAAGAATTAATGAACCTTGCACGCCTAGGAAACAAATACTTGGCTGATGAAGAACCCTGGAAAGTTATCAAAGAAGATGAAGCTCGTGTGCAGACCATCATGTTTGTTGCATTGCAAATCGCAACAGCACTTGCAGTTTTAAGTGAGCCCTTTTTGCCGTTTACAAGTACAAAACTTAAAAATATACTGAATGTCACTTCGGCTACGCTCAGTGACCAAAATTCGGAGGCTGAGCGGAGTCGAAGCCACCGCTGGAGTGATGTTGCAACAGAAGAAACTTTGCTTCCCGCAGGTCACCAAATCAACAAAGCCGAACTCCTATTTAGAAAAATAGAAGACAAAGAAATACAAGCACAACTCGACAAATTAGAAGCAACTAAAAAAGCAAACGAAAACGCTAACAAAGAACTTATGCCACAAAAAAACACCATTAACTTTGATGATTTTACAAAAATAGACATGCGTGTTGGTACTATTGTCGAAGCTGAAAAAATGGCCAAGACTAAGAAATTAATGATCCTGAAAGTAGATACTGGTTTAGACACCAGAACTATTGTTTCAGGTATTGCTGAGAGTTTTACCCCTGAAGAAATTCTGGGTAAAAAAGTTACGGTACTTATCAACCTTGCGCCGAGAGCATTACGTGGCGTTGATAGTGAGGGTATGATCCTGATGACGGAAAATGCCGAGGGTAAATTAGTTTTTGTCAACCCTGATGAGGAAGGTGTTGGTAATGGGGAAGGAATAAGTTAAATAATTTGTCTAGTCGAGACCTATTTGTATCAAGAGGTCTCGACTGCGCTCGACCAGAAAAGTGTGTCAAGAACCCAAATTTGAAAAAATATTGAATCCTATTCAAAGCTTCTCGATACAAATTTTCTCCTTTTTCGAAACTCAGATTGGATTCAAAAACCCATAATCATCATATGAATTTTAATTTCTACATTAAAGCTTGTAAACATCAACCTAGTTTATAGGCGTACAGGCAATCCTAAAAAGGTAATATATGATTCAAAAAACTTTTCTACTTCTTATAACAGTTTTTACAGTTTTGGCTTCTTCTGTTACACATGCGCAACCCGTTTTGAATGCAACAAAAACTAATTTTCATGCTGGAGAATTTACTGAAACTTTTTCAATGACTGACCATGAAAATAACATTCATATTTTTTTAACAAGCAGCAACAAAATTGGTCATTTGATGTATGATTCATCATTTAATCTTCTAAAAGAAAATCGATATGAAGTAACTTTAGGAGAAGTTAATCTTGTGCAAGGGTATTATTTTAATCAAGACAAAATCAATATTTATTTTTCAAATAATAAACTCAATAAATTTCATCTCTTTACCCTCGAGCATGATGAAAAATTTGAATTATCAAACTTTGAATTTGAAAAAGGAAAAGAGGTTGTCATTCAAAAAATCAATGCTCATAATAATTTTTACATTCTAACAAGTGTTAAAAAATCATCTATTCTGAAAATATATAATTTCAAGAATTCTGGCTACGATACCTTTTTTCATGATTTCTCAGAAGAAACTTTTCTCTCTCAAAAAAACGAAAAAACAACATTATGGAATATTCTGAAAAGGAAATCTATTGAAGTTTTTGAAGATGACATTCCAACCTCTATTGTACTTAGTGCTGAACCTATTAAAATTTATCCAGGATTAGATGAAGTGACCATTACGCTAAACCACAGAAAAAACCTGACAAGAATCATCACTTTAAACCTAACTAGTCAAAAAAACGAAATTGATTATCTATTAATTCCTGAGCATAGAATAGAAAATAAAGAATATCACAAATCAAATTCTTTTATCTACAATAATGTTATCTATCAAATACTCTGTGATAACCACCAGCTAATTATTCAATTTTTTGATAGAAAAGAAAAAAAGCTAATCAATGAATTTCATTTAGATGAAAATGATAATTTATACTCTCAAAATACTCCAATATTTGAAGGTACTGCGGTTGTATCAGTTGATAATGAAGTGATTCACGACACAAAAACCTTTTTAAAAAAATTGTCTAGTACAAAAGTAGCCATTGCCGCACTAGAAAAGAATGGTAGCATTATAACAACGGTTGGTGCTAACGGAATAAGAACAAATAATTTTACTGGTGTACCAATGAAGGATAAACCCTTTTTTGAAATGAAGGGTGATCCCTTATTTGAAGAAACAATAGGTGGAATCCCAATCGCAACTTTTGGTCCCATTAACATTTCTATTACTCCAATAATTGGCTCATTTTACTCCTACTCAAAATCTAAATCAGTGTACACGCGATATCTTTTTAACCCCACCAATTTTGAGCATAAAAAAGGCTATGCAGTAATAAATGTTTTTGATTTAATAGCTGTGTATAAGGGTCGAGAAATAAAAGACATTGCCCCTTCTTACGAAAACATCTTTAAATATAATGACCATTTTATTTATGGTTATTTAACTGATCAAGAGTATCGATTAGTTAAGTTCTAATATAGTTACCCTCAAGTTTTTCCTAATGAACCTCAGCGCCTATTTAATAAAACACACTCAATTACCAGAAAAAGGAATTCAAAATACGGTTGAACTTCTTAACCAAGACTGCACGATTCCTTTTATATCACGTTACAGAAAAGAGAAAACAGGTAACTTAGACGAAGTACAAATTGGTGCAATTGTTCAATTCAAAACTCAATTTGAAGCTTTAGAAAAGAGAAAAAAAGCCATTATAAAAGCAATTGAAGAGCAAGATACGTTAACCGATGAATTACGTAACAAAGTGAATCAAGCTGAAGATTTGATTACACTTGAAGATATCTATCTCCCCTTTAAGAAAAAGCGAAAAACAAAAGCTGAGACCGCACGTAAAAACGGCTTAGAACCGCTTGCTAAAATTATCATGGCGCAAAACCATGATGAAATTGATTACATAGCTTCTCAATATTTAAATGACCAGGTTCAAAACGAAGATGAAGCTTTAGAAGGCGCACGTCACATTATTGCTGAATGGTTAAATGAGCGTATCTCAATAAGAAATCAAATTCGAAATCAACTTGAGCGTTCTGCCATGCTTATTACTAAGGTGGTTAAGACTAAAAAAGAAGAAGAAAAAGCGCAAAAATTTAGAGACTATTTTGATTGGAGCGAAGCCTTAAAACGCTGCCCATCACACCGCTTTTTAGCTATTTTAAGAGCAGAAAACGAAGGTTTTATTCGAGTCAAAATTGAATTAGATAATGACTACATCCTATCAAAAATAGCAGATAGAATTATCAAATCTAATAGTTCGTGTACACCCCATGTTCAATTAGCTTTAGAAGATGCGTACAAACGATTACTCTTTCCATCTTTATCAAATGAAATTCTAAAACTAGCGAAAGAAAAAGCAGATGATGAAGCCATCAAAGTTTTTGCGAAAAATTTAAAGCAACTTTTATTAGGGGCACCTTTGGGCGAAAAACGTATTCTTGCCCTAGACCCCGGCTTTAGAACAGGGTGTAAGGTAGTTTGCTTGAATGCACAAGGTGAATTGAAACATAATGAAACAATTTACCCACATGCACCTCAAAATAAAAGTACTGAGGCCATAAAAAAAATTAGTTCTTTAGTTGATGCCTATAAAATTGAGGCTATTGCCATTGGCAATGGTACTGCTTCACGTGAGACTGAACACTTAATTAAACGCATTGCTTTTAAAAATCCGCCAGAGGTTTTTGTGGTGAGTGAAGCTGGTGCGTCAATCTATTCGGCTTCTAAAATTGCGCGTGATGAATTTCCTAATTATGATGTGACCGTTCGAGGCTCCGTTTCTATTGGTCGACGCTTAGCCGACCCTTTAGCTGAATTGGTTAAAATTGACGCCAAATCAATTGGCGTTGGGCAATATCAACATGATGTAGACCAGAGTAAATTGCAAACCTCTCTTGATGCCGTGGTAGAAAGTTGTGTAAACTCTGTAGGCGTCAATATCAATACCGCCAGTGTTTCTTTGCTGAGTTATGTGTCAGGCATTGGCCCTAAATTGGCTGAAAACATAGTTAATTATCGAAATGAAAATGGTCCTTTTTTAGACCGAAAAACAATAAAAAATGTTCCGAGGTTAGGCGGAAAAGCCTATGAACAAGGCGTCGCTTTTCTTCGGATAAAAGAAGCGAAGAATCCTCTAGATGATTCTGCAGTACACCCAGAAAGTTATAGCGTGGTTCAAAAAATGGCTAAGGACAAAAAAACACCTATCTCAGTATTAATAGGAAACAAAACTGAACTTCAAAACATTGATTTAAATCTGTATTGTACAGATTCAATTGGTTTACCCACCCTTCAAGACATTATAGAAGAGCTTGAAAAACCAGCTCTAGACCGTCGCGAAAAGGCTAAGGTATTTACCTTTGACCAGAATGTGCGTAGCATGGCCGATTTACGAGAAGGACAACTGTTGCCAGGTATTGTAAACAACATTACCAACTTTGGTTGTTTTGTAGATATTGGCATTAAAGAAAGTGGATTAATACATGTGTCAAATCTATCTGATACTTTTGTAAAAGATGTGAATGCTCATGTGAGTTTACAAGAGCAAATTATTGTTAAGGTTTTATCTGTAGATATACCTAGAAAGCGAATTCAGCTGGGGTTGCATAAAAAAACATAAGCGCCTTACTGAATAAGCATGCCGAGTTTACGAATTATCAATTTTCTTTATCACTCTACATGGGTTTCCTACTGCCAAAACATTTTCAGGAATATCTTTAGTGACCACACTGCCTGATCCGATAACAGAATTTTTACCGATGGTAACACCAGGGTTGATGATGGCTCCGCCACCAATCCAAACATTATCACATATGGTTATGGGTTTGGCGAGTTCTATTCCTGAATTTCTAGCTTTAGCCTCAAGCGGATGTGTTGCTGTTAAAATTTGTACTGATGGGGCTAGCATTACATTTTTGCCAATACGCACAGGTGCAGAATCTAAAATCACACAGCCAAAATTGGCATACGCATTTTCACCCCATGAAATATTGTACCCATAATCACAAATAAACGGACTCTCAATTAAAAAGCGTTTTCCTGTTTCTCTAAAAAGTTCTCTAAAAACATGTTTGCGTTGCCGCTCTTTATCATCAGGTATTTCATTCAGCCTTCGAATTAAACCCCTGGCTTTTTTTCTATCTTGATCTAATTCTTTATCGCTAGGATCGTAAAATAATCCTTGAATCATTTTCTCTTTTTCTGTCATTTGAGTGCAATTAGAAGTGATGAAAAGTATAAAAAATTAATGGTAATATACAGTATGTCTAGAAAGCGATAATCACATTCTAAATGATTTCAATTAATCTATGTAGCCCAATTCTTCATAAAAAACTTAAAAAAGAATGACAAATGTCAAGCTTTTTTCTATTTTCACCCTCTCAAATACGCCCTATGAAAAGCTTAACTATTTCTTTAATTCTAATATTATCTTTTGGCATTTTAAATGCCCAAAAGTTTGAAGTACTTACAGGCGATTTAATTACCGTTAGCGATGCTAAAAAATTCAATGTTGAATTTGAATATGCATCTGATTTAAAAGTCAACAATAAAAGTGAAGAAACGTATATTAAGCAACGAGCTGATAAAAAGGAGAAAATAGAAAAAGGTTCAGGGGTTGAATTCATACAACTTTGGTATAAGAATAGAACAGGCCAATATGAACCTACTTTAATTCAGCAATTCAATAGTTTTAATTTAGATGATTCTCAGGTAACCACTTCTAGAAATTTTGCTTCAGCAAAATACACCATGCTTGTTAAAACCAATGATATCAATCCGGGTTATGCCAACATCTTTTATGTTCAGGCTGGTAAGATAGAATTTGATGTTCTTTTTTATGAGACTGCTAAACCAGAAATAATTCTTTGTAGAGTAAAAACCAAAATTCGAGGCGGTGCAGTTGCAGATGAACTAGAGAGAATACGTTCAGTATATGGTAATTTAGGACTTGCCCTTTCAAAACGCATAAACCGTAAATCTTTGGCAGTAAAATAATAGCGCCAAAAAAAAATTGGAGAAACCAATCAGCTCCTCCAATCTCCTTTTTAAATCAAACTACTACTTACCCAACATCAAAAGCTCGTTGCATTTGATCTCAGTGATATATCTTTTCTCGCCTTCTTTATTTTCATAAGAGCGATGTGTTAATTTACCTTCAACAGCGACTTGTTTTCCTTTCGCCAAATAGTTTTCTACAATTTCAGCCGTTTTACCCCAAGCAACTATATTGTGCCATTGGGTGTCTTCTACTTTTTCGCCTTTAGCATTCTTATAACTATCGCTAGTTGCTAAAGAAAATTTTGCCAGCTTGCTGCCGCTTTCTAAGTTTACAATTTCTGGATCTTGTCCTAAATGGCCAATCAACTGTACTGAATTTTTAAGTGCGTTCATAATTTTAATTTTTGCATCTGCCATAGTATGCAGACAGGTTTAATAATTTGTTTTGTCGAGTTCTTATGTTACTGAATCAAGTTCAGCATAAATACTGAAACAAGTCTAGCATGAATACTGAATCAAGTTCAGCATAAATACTGAAAACAAATCAGTAGTACTTCGACACTGCAAACATAGAACCGCACTTCACTTTGATTCGGTTGAGAAATAATTACTTTCGTTTACAAACGTTTAAAAATAGATATATTATTGATTATTAAAATTTTATAAAATTTTAATTTAACACAAATTAAGTGTTTGTTCGAGAATTTTTAATAATACTAAAATGATATTTTTATTTTTTTTCTTACGAAGAATACTTAAATTATGTGATACAAACCGTAGTATAATTAATATACTTATCATAAGAAATTATTGTCTTTAATGAAAAAAGATGTATTCATACTTCTATTAATTATTTATCCTTCGCTTCTATTAAGCCAAGAAATCAGAGGAAAAGTTTTTTATGAGAATAGACCTCTCGAGGGAGTCAATATTATTAACGCGGCTACTCTTTCAGGAACATCTTCCAATAGTAGAGGTAAATTCAAACTTCCTGTTACTTTAGGAGATTCTATTATTGTTTCGTTTGTAGGAATGAAAACCATTAAAAGAAAAATAATTAATTATGAAGAACTAATTATAAATATGGAATCCGATTATAATGCTCTTGATGGCGCGACAGTTGTGGGTTCAAAAAAGCCTTCTAAGTATAGCAGGGAAAAAGTAAAGACTTTTGAAAATAGTTTCGGAGAAGTAGATATTAAGAAATCGGGGTATTCAATAAATCAAGTTCTAGGCAAAGATATCGTTAATTCTGTTGGTCGTGATAGAGGATTAATTCCTGCAATTGTCTTCGCATTAGAGGGTAAAGTCTCTTCATATCAAGTAGGTTTGGGCGGTGTTGTGCTTCGTGGCTCGGGATCTATTAATACCACGTCATATGCGTTATGGGAAATTGATGGTCAAACATTTGATGGCTTCCCTCCTCATGTTGATTTAAATACCGTAGAATATGTGAATGTTGTTAAAGGTTTGGGGGGAACTGCCTTGTATGGCACCAGAGGTCGTGGAGGGGTAATTGTAGTTAAAACAACACTAGGAAAAAGATTGAATTCGAAAGTAAAAAACTCCAGCAATGATGAATTGGGTCAAAAGGGAATTTCATACTCACAAACAAGTAAAAAACATAAATTCGATAATCTAAGGAATGAGAAACAAATTATTGAAACAGCAAAATATTTAAGCCAAGATTTTAATGGTCTTAGGGGTCTTGCGTATTACTCTCAATCAATAGGAGAACAACTAGCAGCTGCCAAAATTTATAGGATGATACTTTCAAATTCTGAGGATAAAATTAATTCTATGAGGGATTTAGCGCATACCTGGGCAATAAGTGGACGCACCCAAAAAGCATGGAATAGTTACATGATTGCTTTAAAGGAAAATAATGGTGAATTCCAGGAAGCAAATATTTATAAAATTATCTTCAATGAAATGGAACGTTTATATGTTACGGAAAACCTAGAGAATAAGGTAAATGATAAATTTGAAATTAAGTCCGATTTTTCTAACTCTCAAAAAAACACCACTAGAATTGTAATTGAGTGGTGCAATCCTGGACATAACTTATCTATCGAGGTACTGAATCCTAATCTACAATCGTATACTGAAAATTTTGGGAGTGCTTTCCAAAAAAATGATAGAATACAGGAATTTTTTCTAGATGACACCCTAAAAGGTGAATGGGTTTTTAATTTGACCCAAGAATTTGATAATCAGAATGACTTAAAGCTAAAAGTCACGATTTATAGAAATTGGTTTTCTTATTCAAAAACTGTGGCACAAATAAAATATTTTGAATTAGAAAAAGGTGATAACAGAACTTATTATTTATTCAATCTTAATATGCTTTAAAGCATCGGCATCTATATACAATGTGGGCGAGAAGTTTTAACTGAAATTTAACGCAGTTTGTCGAAACTTTTCTTAAATTCTAACGACTATTATGTATATTGAAAAAATATTATTATTTAATAGATTTTTATTATACTTAAGTGCATTTAACATAATTAATATCTATTGTTAATAGTTACAATGTTATTAACAATACAATTACATTTGCACCGTTAAATAAATAACGCAAACAACAACAATTGTGGGGAATTTTATAAAGACTAAAAAGCATTCTAAGAAAACTAGTAGCAAAACTGCCAGTGTTTCTAAGAAATCCATTATTGTTCACAAGGCAAAAGTACTTTCTTCAGATGATGTTAAGGCTAACAGAAGTCAAGCATATTCATTTTTAGCTCTTTAAAATAAATAACCTTGACCGGAATAATTTTGCCTTATAGATCTGTAGGCAAAGATAGAAATTCCATAGTCAAAACAGACTTATATAGTTTCAAGTGCACTTTTAATGTTTCCTATATACTGGAAGTTGAACATCATGATTTTGATATATTCATAATCAAGTTTTTTCAAAAAAACCACAGAGACTCTAAAAAAAGATACACACTTTTAAACACCTCTAAGTTTTTAAAACAACGTAACAGTAATGGAACTAAGAATTTCCTAATAATATTAAACACTATAATTGATATTATCATTAACATATACTCGGTTAATAAAAATTCCTCTTTCGGCTTTATTGGAGCACCAACTAAAGCTGAATTAAACAAAAGCGTCAACCTAGCTAATATAAATCCTGATGGCACTGTTGCAAACACTAAACGGTTTAATACTTATGGAATCTATGTAAGTCGTTATTTCTCTCCAGAACAATTTCAACATATACAATTAGAAACATCAAGTGGATACCTTATTAAAAGTAAATTGAACACAAAACTTACTTTAAACAGGGTAGAATCCTTTTTTAAAGACTATATAGAAAATTATTGTTAATTTTTTACAATAAGCGATTTTGCCTAATAAACTCTCCGACCCCTCTGAAAACTGATTAAAACGCTCATTAGAAGTTAAGCTGCGATTATTAAACCTAGCTGCATACTCGTCCAAATAACGGCTTAAATGCTTTTCAGTTACTTGATGGTAAACACCATATAAACCACGCTTTAAAACACTCCAAAAGTTCTCTATAGTGTTGGTGTGTACTTGACCCTCAACATAGATATTAAGTGAGTGCTTAACGTTATCATGCTTATACGTTTTCTTGGCATCCATATACAATTGCGAGACCAGAATCAGCCCTATTTACTTAAATATCAAGCTCCTAATCTGTTAATTACAATCGCAAAACTGTTAAACACATTGTTTTTTTCAGTAAATTGATGACTATTAACCAATTAAACTTTAAAAATGAAAAAATTAGTAGCAGAATTTATTGGAACACTCTGGTTAGTACTTGGAGGTTGCGGTAGTGCAGTCTTAGCTGCAGGGTTTCCTGAACTAGGAATAGGTTTCGTAGGAGTTTCACTCGCCTTTGGCCTTACAGTAGTTACCATGGCTTATGCCATAGGTCACATTTCTGGTTGTCATCTGAATCCGGCAGTTTCCATCGGTTTATGGATGGGTGGTCGTTTTGATGCCAAAGATTTACCCGGCTATATTGTAGCCCAAGTTTTGGGTGGTATAGTTGGTGCGGGTATTTTATACCTTATAGTATCTGGTAAAGCAGACTTCACTGGTGTTGGTGGTTTCGCTGCCAATGGTTTTGGTGAACACTCGCCAGGCGGTTTTAATATGACGGCAGCCTTGATTACTGAAATTGTAATGACCTTTATTTTCCTTTTTGTGATTTTGGGCACAACGCATTCAAAAGCACCTAAATATTTAGCAGGTTTGGCAATTGGTCTTTGTTTGACTTTAATACACCTAATTAGTATTCCGGTTACCAACACTTCTGTTAACCCAGCAAGAAGTACAAGTCAAGCTATTTTCGCTGAAGGTGGTTGGGCTATGGGTCAACTTTGGTTGTTTTGGGTGGCCCCAATTGTAGGTGCTATAATCGCTGGTTTAGTTTATAAAAACTTATCGCCAGAAACAAACGATTAAGTTTATAAAGAATTTTTGAAAATGCACGCTAGCTTCTGTTAGCGTGCATTTTTTATTTGCTATATTTAAACCATACTCTTCAAAACCAACCTATGCCAATTGTTATTGTTACTATCGGAATTTTAATTTTACTTCTTCTTATTGCAAGATTTAAACTCAACGCTTTTATCGCTTTTATTCTTGTATCGCTATTTGTGGGTATCGCTCAAGGTATGGATCCCGTCGCAGTTGTTAAATCAATACAGCTTGGAATAGGAAATATTCTAGGCTTCTTAGTACTCATTTTAGGTTTAGGTGCAATGTTAGGCAAACTAGTAGCTGATAGTGGTGCAGCACAACGAATAACAACTAAGCTCGTTGAAAAATTTGGAAAAAAGAACATTCAATGGGCGGTAGTACTCACAGGTTTTATTGTAGGTATACCCATGTTTTATTCTGTTGGTTTTGTAATTCTAATTCCTTTGGTTTTTACTATTGGTGCAGCCACTGGGTTACCTCTAATTTATATTGGGTTACCTATGCTAGCCTCTTTATCTGTTACACATGGTTATTTACCACCCCACCCGGCACCAACGGCGATTGCTGCCACATTTAATGCTGATATTGGTAAGACGCTTTTTTATGGTATCATAGTAGCCATACCCGCCATTATTGTTGCGGGGCCACTTTTGTCTAGAACAATGAAAGGTATAAAAGCAACACCTATTGAAGGGTTTGTAAATACTAAGGTTTTAAGTGATGAAGAAATGCCAAGTACTGCTATCAGCATTTTAACTGCTTTATCTCCAGTGATATTAATGGGTATTGCTGCTTTGGCTGAGCTCTTAATTTCTGGCGATTCTATGCTAAAAAAGACACTGGTGTTTATGGGTAATCCGGTTATGGCAATGCTCATATCAGTGTTGGTTGCCATCTATACTTTGGGTCTAGCCAGAGGTAAAAAAATGATTGAAATATCAGAAACAATTAAAAGTGCAGTAACAGGCATCACTATGGTTCTTCTAATAATTGCAGGATCTGGGGCGTTAAAACAAGTGATGATTGATAGTGGTGTAAGTGGCTTTACTGGCGATTTACTTCAAGGCTCTTCAATTTCACCTTTGATACTAGCTTGGTTAATTGCAACGGTAATTCGAGTTTGTGTTGGCTCAGCAACAGTAGCAGGTTTAACCGCTGCGGGCATTGTACTGCCTTTAGTATCAGGTGCTGATGTGAGTCCAGAATTAATGGTACTTGCCATTGGCTCAGGTAGTTTAATGTTATCGCATGTAAATGACACCGGTTTCTGGCTTTATAAAGAGTATTTTAATCTCTCAATTAAAGACACCCTAAAATCATGGACTGTCATGGAAACCACGGTTGGTGTTATGGGCTTATTAGGCGTTTTGGTTTTAGACCTATTTGTTTAAAACTCAAACACAATAAACAAACACAAATTCAAGAACTATGAGTACAGCTTCAAAAAGAATAAAAGAACTAGGTTTGGTTTTACCTCCTGCCCCGCCTCCTGCAGGTGTATACAAACCCATTTTAGTGATTGATAATTTTCTATACGTTTCAGGGCAAGGTTGCATGCGTACTGATGGTACGCTTATAAAAGGTCGTTTAGGCTACGATTTAAGTTTAGAAGAAGGTAAGGCTGCAGCTCGACAAACAGCGCTAACCATGTTATCAACTATTACCACTCATTTTGGCGATATAGATCGTATAAAAAGACTCGTAAAAACTTTAGGCATGGTCAACAGTGCTCCTGATTTTGGAGACCAACCCTTGGTCATCAATGGGTATAGTGAATTAATGTCAGAAGTTTTTGGGCCAGATCATGGCGTAGGTGTTCGCAGTGCAGTAGGTATGGTGCTTCCTGGCGGCATTGCGGTTGAAATAGAAGCTATGTTTGAACTTCATAAATAATCTTCTATTTCTTCTGTCACATCAAGCGGAGTCGAGATGCATTCAGTCATTATGCCAATAGTTCTCGACTCTGATCGAACTGACAGCGTAAAAGATTTAAACTTTATCAAATGAAAATCCCATGAAAAAAGACTTTTGGTACAAAGTTGCAGATACTTCAAATCTAAATTCCCCTTCATTATTGGTGTATCCTGAACGGATAGAGGAGAATATTCGAACCATGGTTTCTATTGCTGGTAGTGTTTCAAATTTGCGTCCGCATATCAAGACACATAAAATGGTTGAGATTGTTCAGATGCAACAACGCCACGGAATTCAAAAATTTAAATGCGCCACCATCGCCGAAGCAGAATTGCTTGGTCAATGCGGCGCCCAAGATATTCTATTGGCAATACAACCTGTTGGGGCTAATATCAAGCGGTTTTTTAACCTAACGGATACTTTTCCGAATTCTCATTTTTCAACCTTAGTAGATAATCAAACTACCCTTTCGCAAATAGCAGAAATAGCTATTGAAAAAAACACGGTGGCGTCACTTTATTTAGATCTAAATTCAGGTATGAATCGCACCGGATGTATTCCTGATGAAAAAGCTGTTGCTTTATATAGAGCTATGGAAAACAATCAAAATATTGCTGCACGTGGCTTTCATGCCTATGACGGACATATCCATACCTCAGATCTTAAAGAACGTACGGAAGCGTGTGATTCAGCGTTTCAAAAGGTACTGAATTTAAAAGGCGCTATTAAAAAGGAAGGGATTACAGTTCCTGATATAATTGCAGGTGGCTCTCCGTCTTTTCCGATACATGCAAAAAGAAAGAGCGTTGATACAAGCCCAGGCACCACCTTACTTTGGGATGCCCGTTACTCAAAACTTTTCCCAGATATGCCATTTCTACATGCTGCCGTTTTGTTTATTCGTATTATTAGTAAGCCTGCAGAAAATATCATCTGTTTTGATTTGGGTCATAAATCAGTAGCACCTGAAATGAGTTTTCCAAGAGTTCAAATTTTTGGATTAGAAGATTCTGAACAAATTGGTCAGAGCGAAGAACATCTAGTGGTAAAAACCCAGCGTGCTAATGAATTTAATGTGGGCGATGGTTTTTATGCACTACCCATTCACATATGCCCAACCGTTGCCAAGTATGAAGAGGTATTAACCGTTTCTGACCAAGCCATAACTGGTTCATGGCGCGTTGCCGCTAGAAATCAAAAAATAACAATTTAATCATGTTCATTTTCGACGCACATCTTGACCTTTCTATGAATGCTATGGAATGGAATCGCGATTTATCATGGTCTATTAAAGACATCCGCGAAAGCGAAAAAGACATGACTGATAAACCTGACCGAGGCCTGAATACGGTTTCTTTTGAGGCAATGCGAAAAGGAAATATTGGCCTTTGTATGGCAACGCAAATTGCGCGTTACGTGCATAAAAACAGTACCCTGCCAGGATGGAATTCGCCACAACAGGCATGGGCGCAAACCCAAGCACAATTGGCATGGTATAAAACCATGGAAGAGGCGGGTGAACTAAAACAAATCAGTACCAAAAAAGAACTTAATGCTCATTTAGAATTCTGGAAAACATCCGAAGAAAAAAAGGCTATTGGTTATGTTTTGAGTTTAGAAGGCGCAGATTCAATAGTTTCTATTGAGTATTTAGCAAGAAGTTATGAGCAAGGTTTACGAGCCATTGGCCCAGCGCATTATGGCCCAGGTACCTATGCACATGGCACCAATTCAATTGGCGGTATTGGTGCAAAAGGAAAAGCACTTCTCAAAGAAATTGAACGCCTAGGTCTCATTTTAGATGCAACTCATTTATGCGATCAAAGTTTTTGGGAAACTATGGGTAGTTATAACGGTTCAGTTTGGGCAAGTCACAATAATTGTAGAGCACTAGTAGACCACAATCGTCAATTTTCAGATGAACAAATCAAAGAATTGATTTCGAGAAAAGCCGTAATTGGTATGGCATTAGATGCTTGGATGATGGTGCCAAATTGGGTGCGCGGTAAATCTACACCTAAAAGCATGGGGGTCACTTTACAACATATGGCTGATAACATTGACCATATTTGTCAAATGGCCGGCAACTCTTTTCATGTTGGTATTGGCACTGATTTAGATGGCGGGTTTGGTAAAGAACAATGCCCGGCTGACATTGATACTATTGCTGATTTACAAAAAGTGCCTGATATATTAAAAAGCAGAGGGTATTCGCAAAAAGATATAGAAAATATTATGCATGTTAATTTCATTGAATTTCTTCGAAAAAATCTTCCTGAAAGATGAGAGTAGCGTCATTTAGTCGAATTTAACCCCCTTTTAAGAAGAGATGGCAGGGTATTTGTTACTTTTAGGGTTATAAGACAACTACCCTTTTACTATGAAAACAACTATTATTTTTATTCTTTTTGTTCTACTCTCTTTTACAGGGTGGTCACAAGGAGATGTACCTACTTCAAAACCCTTAAAAATTGAGGTAGCAAATAAGGTTGATGAATCTGGTAAAAAAGAAACAGGTACGGCTTTAAAAATTCCTTCGGTAATAAAAGAGCAGCCTGAAATTAACATGAAAGATTCGCGTGCGCCTGTAAAAATGTTACCAGACAAAAAGTTGGTACAAGCAGGACACAATATGAAAATTGATCCTAAAATAAAAACCAGAAACGCTAAAGAAGGTTCAAAAGATTTTTTTCCGAATCAAAATCTAGGAGAAATTAAAAGCAACGGAAAATTTGTTGGTGTTGTTTGTCGTGATCATGAATATGTTGATGGCGATCGTGTAAAAATCTTCTTAAATAATGAAGTAGCTGATCCTAACATACTTTTAACAGGTGCATTTAAAGGGGTTAATTTAGACCTTAAAAAAGGATTTAATCAAATTGATTTTGTGGCTTTAAACGAAGGTTCATCTTCACCAAATACAGCTCAAATAGATGTTTATGATGACCAAGGTCAATTGATATATTCTAATAAATGGTTGCTTTCAACTGGTTCTAAAGCTACTTTGGTTATTACCAAAGAGTAATTTAAAGGTTCTTATTTTATAAACCGGTTGTACAGTAATGACTAAGATATAGTTCGTGAAATGGCATTAACACTACAGTAAGTTATCGCGCAGTTACCGAGTGCAGAAAAATTAAGGCTAATTATTAGCTCTTTCTCCTGGGCTGTAAGTTTCTTTCGCCCGCTTCAAAACATCGGCCTTATAAAACGGCACATCTTTCCATTTTACATCAGCATAGTGCTGTATTTGATCATCAAAATGAGGAGAATTTAAATCGCCACTTTGCCCACCTGCAAGAATACTTTTTGCTTTCACTTTCTCTCCAAACTCTACGGCTGCTACAAAACTATTACCTCTTGTTCCATATATTTTCTTGGCGTTTTCTGAGGTATATCTTGCTCCGTATGCTGCCAATGCACCCCAACGGCCAGATGCAAAACCAATAGGAATACTGGGTTTACGGTCATCAAAATCTTGACGTACACCACCATTCAAACGTTGGTAACGGTTTACTTCTCCCCAAGGCATACGCCATGTTCCAAAATCAGCGGTTAATTGGTCAATTATTTTTTCAAAAATTCTCAATTTTTCTTGGTCCGGAGATTTGCTTCCCCAAAATTTTACGCGTTCCATAGGAATCATTCCTTCGGGGTATTTGCCTTCTTTGTAATATTGAGTACCATAGAAATGAGCAAGGGTCATCGCTACAGCTTCTTTAGAGGTTTTAAAATTCCAATTTCGTAATACTTCAATAGGCGCACCCATCGCTTTTTTTCTATCTACTTTATCATACGCTTCTATCAAACCAGGAATCAAGGCTTCAAAAGCAGGCAAATAAGAGTCGTGCGCCAATTCAATCAATCCATCCAAATTATAGCCTTTCTTATCAGATAATAAGCTAATAGCATGAACACCCCGAAAATTCTCTCTATCGATAGACATGTAGTTTGGATAATTTTCTTTCTTAGGACTAAATTCTAATGCCGAAGTAAACGGAGTAGAATTACAATTCTGTAACCATCCATTATCTGGGTTCAGCAATTGAATATTTTCATCTTGCAGATGAAGGCCTTGCCAATCTGTTTTCGGGTTACTACCATCTACTGGTTTTTTATAATCGAAAGACACATCTCTCTTAGGAACGTAATTACCATGAAAATAAGCGATATTACCTTCGGCATCTGCGTAAACCGTATTATTAGAGGAATTAGCACGAATATCCATCATCTCTCGAAAACCTTTGTAACCTTCTTTTTTAGTTCGTGTAAAAGATTGCTCTAAAGCATCTACTGGCTCCCACATCATAGCAGATGCCGTCCAGGCACCATCTACCATATGGGTAATTGGGCCGTGATGAGTTCGATACATTGAAAAAGTCTTTTCTTTCATTCCAGTTTCACTCTTATATTTCAGTGTAACTTCTTTGGTAATTACTGGTCGTAATTCCTCTCCGTATTGATATAATAATATTCCCTCTGTATTTACCACATTTTCTTTGAATTCGTCAATTACATCAGTATCTCCTGAGGTATGCATCCAGCCTGTTTTTTCATTGAAACCTTGATAGACAAAAAACTGTCCCCAAGTAACGGCACCGTATGCATTTAGTCCTTCTTCAGAAACCACATGCACTTCACCTCTAAAATAAAATGATGTATGCGGGTTTATCAAAAGCATTGCATTACCAGATTCGGTCAACTTACCAGAAATAGCTATTCCGTTAGAACCTTGAGGTTCGGCCATTTCTTCCTTCTTTTTATATTCTAAATCTTTCATTACTGGCACTTCCATATTTCCCTCATAAAAAGCTTTTATTTTACTGGTTCTGATTCGTTCGATATCTCCGCCAATAGACCCTTCGCTGAAATACATAGGCATCCAAGGTTCAAAATGAGTGAGCAATTTTGGCTTTACCTGAGGATGAGTTTCTAAATAGTAATTGATTCCATCAGCAAATGCATCACAAAGCGCTTTCAACCAATCAGGACTCTTTTCATAATTCGCCTTTGCCTCATCTTCTGTCATAAAAAGTTTCGCTCTTAAATCACTATATATAGCTTCTTCTCCTTCAACTTCTGCTAAACGGCCAGTAGCCCAAATATAATTTTGCTCTACGCGATTAAAATCATCTTCGCACTGCGCGTAGAGTAATCCGAATACAGCGTCAGCATCTGTTTTTCCATAGATATGCGGCACCCCGAAATCATCACGAATAATGGTTACTCTTTCCGCCTTTTCAAAAAGGCTTAGCTTATCGTAGTTTATATCAGAAATAGCATCTGTTTTACAAGAAGAAATAACTAGAAGTAAAGCAAGAAATAGAATTCTCATGGGTATATCATTTAGTGTTTGTTAAATTAATAGACTTGGGCTGAAAATGCTAATTTATAAACCAAAAAACATTGAATGCCTTACAGCAAATGGGTAACTTGCATCAAGTTGTCTTATTCTAAAAATTAAACCATGGCTGAAAAAAAAGTCACTATTCTCTCCGCATTTAAGAGCATTATTTGGCCCAGACGAAAACTCGTTTTTATTGGCTTAATTCTTATAGCAATAAGTAAGGCCGCTAGTTTTGTAACTCCTATCGCTACTAAATATCTTATTGATGATGCCTTTGCAAATAATGATTTGCCTTTGCTTCAAAAAATTGTGGGTATTATAATGATAGCCATTACCGTACAAGCTGCAACCTCTTTCTTGTTAACTTATATTTTGAGTGTTCAGGCTCAATTTTTGATTTCAGAACTGCGAGCTCAGGTTCAAAAAAAGGTCTTATCACTACCCATAAGTTTTTTTGATAATACAAAATCAGGCGCTTTGGTTAGCAGAATTATGAGTGATGTTGAAGGGGTTCGAAATCTTATCGGCACCGGTCTTGTTCAATTGGTTGGAGGCACAGTAACGGCCATTGTATCTTTTGTTTTATTGATTGATATCAGCTGGACAATGACTTTGTTTACACTTGCTCCGCTCTTAGTTTTCGCATTTATTGCCTTAAAAGCATTTAAAGTAATACGTCCTATTTTTAGAAATCGCGGAAAAATAAATGCCGAAGTTAAAGGCAGATTAACTGAAACTTTAGGTGGTGTTCGAGTTATTAAAGGCTTTAATGCTGAAAAGCAAGAAAACACAATTTTTGAAAAAGGCGTAGAGCGCTTATATCAAAACGTTAAAAAGAGTCTAACTGCCACGGCAGCCATGACAAGTTCAGCAACCTTTTTAATTGGGGTTGCGACTACTGGTGTTATGTATTTTGGTGGCACAAAGATTATTGAGGGTGAATTGACCATTGGAGAATTCATTGAATTTACAGTAATTCTTGGTCTTATGATTGCACCCATTGTTCAGATGAGTAATATTGGTAGTCAATTAACAGAAGCGCTTGCTGGTTTAGACAGGACTGAAGAACTTATGAATATGACTCCTGAATCTGATGAAAAAAACAGGACAATTGTTTTAGAGAATATTAAAGGGGATATTATTTTTAAGGATGTTTCTTTTGCTTATGAAGAAAATAAAGAGGTTCTACACAATATCAGTTTTGAAGCTAATTCAGGAGATGTTATTGCCTTGGTAGGAAGCTCTGGCTCCGGAAAATCTACCATTGCAGGTTTAGCAGCTACGTTTTTGAATCCGCAATCAGGTGTGATTTCGATTGACGGAAAAGATGTTTCAAAAGTGAATTTAAATAGTTTCAGAAAAAATCTTGGCGTTGTTTTACAGGATGAGTTTTTGTTTGAAGGCACCATTCGTGATAACATATTATTTCCGAGACCGAATGCTACTGAAGATGAATTAAAAGCTGCAGTTAAAGCGGCCTATGTAGATGAATTTACAGACCGTTTTGAGGATGGCTTAGATACTCTGATTGGCGAACGTGGTGTAAAACTTTCGGGAGGCCAGCGACAACGTATTGCTATTGCCAGAGCAGTTTTGGCTGATCCGAAAATTCTAATATTAGATGAAGCTACTTCTAATTTAGATACAGAGAGTGAAGCTTTGATTCAAAAGAGTTTGGCCACATTAACGGAAGGAAGAACCACCTTTGTTATTGCACACCGTTTAAGTACTATTCGAAAAGCGAATCAGATTTTAGTGATAGAAGATGGCCGCATTGCCGAACAAGGCACGCATGATGAATTGATTGCTAAAGAAGGCAGGTATCATAATCTATTTACGTACCAGGCGAGGATATGAGTTAAGTGTTAAAATAATTATTTACCCCGTCAAAATAGGTCTTTCGAGGAACTTTATAATCAATTGAAAATAAGCAGCGGCGTGTCAACAAGCTCCGCTTAACATTTGTTTTTCAATTGGCATTTCTGCGAAAAGAATAGCGCTTCGACAAGCTGAACATAGCGCTCATTTTTTCAAATTCGATTTCGGTTTCGTCTTAAAAACCTCATTGCACTATCAGTTTTACACTAAATAATAGTCTATTCATCCAACAAATACAGACCAATTTTTATTTTCCAGTAAGGCATTTGCTCTTCAAAATACTCAAAAAACACTTTAAGACCTTCAGTACCAGGCAATTCTTCTTTTGCATCTGCAAGACTATCTAATTCTTCCCCAGTTAAAAATTGATGCAAATCAATATTCTTGCCTTCAAATGCTGCTTTTAATAAATGACTATGAATTGTATTTTCAGTAAGATCTCTTTGCTCCGCTATTTCTTTAATAGAAATACCACTTTTAAAAAGACTATAGGATTTTATATGCGTGTTACTTTTAGATTTTTTTACCGATGTATATTCCGCTATTTCTTCAAGAAAGACATCTGCGTACCTTTCTAACTTAGTATTACCTACACCTGAAATTGTCATGAATTCAGATTTATCCTTAGGCAGTTTTTGTTCCATGTCTTTTAAACTAGCGTCGCCAAAAATAATGTAGGCAGGAACGCCTTCTTCAGTTGCAATGCGATGTCGTAATGCACGTAGTTTTTCAAATAATCCTGTTTTGGCAGCCTTCTTCTTAGCGGCAGTTTTTGGCGCTGCAACTACTTTTTTAATGGTAGCAAACTTCAAGTCTTTACCATCAAACAAAACTTCTTTAGCCAATGGCGTTAAGCCCAAGCGTGCGCCTTCCTTAAAATTGACACTCAACACGCCTTGGTTTAATAACTGAATTACATATTGCTGCAAATCTTGCCAAGAAACATCTTTTACAGCGCCATAGGTTTTTACGCTTTGATAGCCTTTTTCTAAAACTTGCGCATTCTGTGCTCCACGCAGCACATCAATAATCATTCCCATAGGCTCACTTTCTCTTACTCGAGCTACGGCCGAACATATTTTTTGCGCCAGCATTGTTCCATCAAAATAGGCAGGAGGATATTTACAGATATCACAATTACCGCAACTTTTGGTCGCATGCTCTCCAAAATAATTGAGTAGAGCTATTCTTCGGCAACTAAGCGCCTCGGCAAATTGCTGCATACGTTCTAATTTGGCGTATTCTACCGTGGCATTATCACTACTTGAAATAAATCTGCGTAGCTGGGCAACATCAGCAAAACTGTAAAACAGCAAGGCATGTGCTGGTAATCCATCACGACCCCCACGTCCTATTTCTTGATAATACCCCTCAATATTCTTTGGTAAATTGTAATGTATTACCCATCGCACATTACTCTTGTCTATACCCATTCCGAAAGCAATGGTAGCGACCACAATAGGAATATTATCTGTAATAAAGCCCTCTTGCGCTTTATTACGTTCATCGGGCGACATACCTGCGTGATAGGCCTGTGCTTTATACCCAGCTGTATTGAGTTTATCTGCTATACTTTCAGTACTTTTTCTGCTTAAACAATAGATTATTCCACTTTCATTGGGGCGGTCATCTAAAAAATCTAGAATACGGTTAATTCGATCCTGAGCTGGTTTTACATCTAAAAATAAATTAGGCCGGTTGAAAGAGGCTAAATGTTGCTCTGCATTAGAAATACTGAGCTGACTTACAATATCTTCTTGCGTTGTTTTATCTGCAGTAGCTGTTAATGCGATGATAGGAATTTCGGGAAACTTGCGTTTTAAGCTTCCCAGTCTCGTATAAGCTGGTCTAAAATCATGCCCCCATGAAGAAATACAATGCGCTTCATCTACCGCAAAAATACTTACGGTAATCTTCTCTAAAACTGTATCTAAGAAACCTAGACTTTCTGGGGCAACATAAAACAGTTTTAATTGACCCTGCTCTAGTTGCTTAAAAATTGCTTCTTGGGTCTCTTGCGATTGTGAACTGTTGTAATAAGCCGCCGCAATTCCGTTTGCCTTGAGCACATCTACCTGGTCTTTCATTAAAGCGATAAGCGGTGAAATAACAATTGCTGTTCCTTCTAATGCTAACGCGGTAAGTTGGTAACACAAAGACTTACCTCCGCCGGTAGGCATTATGGCCAACACATCTTTTTTAGCCATAACATCAGTGATGACCGCTAACTGATTGGGCTTAAAATTATCATACCCAAAATGGATTTTTAGTAAGGGAAGTAATTTTTCTGCTATTGGACTTGTCATGTATTTAAAAGTACAACTATTCCTCTGGGGCTAGTTCAACCTCTAGTCCGTTTAGGTCTACGGTAATATGAATTTGGCAGCCAAGTCGGGAATTATCTTCTACGTTAAATGCTTCTGCAAGCATCGCATCTTCATCGTCTGATTTTTCAGGAAGTTCGTGATCAGATTTTACATAGCATTGACAAGAAGCACACATCGCCATTCCACCACAAATACCAATAGTACCTTCTGGAGCTAGTTCGTAAGAACGAATAACTTCCATGAGGTTCATATTCATGTCTGTTGGGGCATCAACTTCGTGTTGCACACCATCTCTATCTATTATCTTAATGCTAATATCTGACATTAATTATTCTATCTTTTTTACCACCGCTTTAGGCGCTTCCTTTTTGCTTCCGTCAAAACCTGTTACTCCCCCAACTGTAGTATATTTCATCACATATCTCTTATCAGGAAATATTCTTTGATACGCACTTTGACACATTAAAGTTGCCTCATGAAATCCGCAAAGAATTAGCTTTAATTTTCCGGGGTAGGTATTCACGTCACCAATGGCATATATACCAGGTATGTTGGTTTGATAGTCTAAGGTGTTATCTACTTTGATGGCGTTCTTTTCTATGTCTAATCCCCAATCAGCAATCGGGCCAAGTTTAGGAGAAAGACCGAAAAGGGGAATAAAACTATCTACTTCTAGTATAATTTCCTCTTCATTATCACCAGCCTTTTTGATTACCACAGCTTCTAATGCATTTGTACCTTTTAGAGCAACAATTTCAGCAGGAGTTATGAGTTTAATTTTTTCTTCATTTTTTAAATGCTGTACTTTTTCTACTGAATCTAATGCGCCACGAAACTCATTTCTTCTGTGTACTAAAGTCACTTCAGAGGCAACATCTGCTAAGAAGATACTCCAGTCTAAAGCAGAATCTCCGCCCCCTGCAATAACAACTTTTTTGTCACGATACACCTCGGGATCTTTAATGATATAAGCAACACCTTTATCTTCAAAATTAGTTAAGTTTTCAAGCAACGGTTTTCTAGGCTCAAAACTACCTAAACCACCCGCAATAGCAACAATTGGAGCATTGTGCTTGGTGCCTTTATTCGTAGTAACTACAAAAGTATTGTCTTCTAATTTTTCAATGGTTTCAGCTCTTTCACCAAGAGTAAAACCGGGTTGAAAGGGTTTGATTTGTTCCATTAAATTAGCAACTAATTCACCAGCCAAAACTTCAGGAAATCCTGGAATATCATAAATGGGTTTCTTCGGATAAATTTCAGAACACTGTCCGCCAGCCTGAGGCAATGCATCTATTAAATGGCATTTCAACTTTAATAAGCCAGCTTCAAAAACTGTAAAAAGGCCCGTAGGTCCTGCACCTATTATTAGTATATCAGTCTTAATCATTGAACTAGCGTTGGTGAATTAGGAAAGATTTATAACCTCTTCAATTTGCGGCGCATATTTTTTGATGGTCATTTCTACCCCGCTTTTTAAAGTCATTTGATTAACTGTACAGCCAACACATGCGCCTTCTAACCGAACTTTAACTGAAGTTTTATTATCTATGGATACCAATGTAATATCGCCCCCATCACTTTGTAAAAAAGGGCGAATTTCTTCAAGTGCCTTTTCTACATTCATTTTTAATTCTTCGGAAGTCATTGCTGTCATAATTGCTTCTTATTAACTGGCGCACATCCTGCCATTGTTGTTATTTGTATTGCTTCAGTAGGTGGTAAGCTTTTATTTCTTGCTACCACTTCTTGTACAACATTCTTAGTTAATTCTTCAAAAGCAGCTTCAATTGGGCTAGCAGTTTGCATTGCCGCTGGCCTACCTACATCACCTGCTTCTCGAATACTTTGAACTAACGGAATTTCTCCTAAAAAAGGAACTTTTAAATCTTCAGACAAACGCCTTGCACCTTCTTTTCCGAAAATATAGTATTTATTTTCAGGAAGTTCTTCAGGAGTAAAATACGCCATATTCTCTACAATACCCAGTACTGGTACATTGATAGAATCTTGCTGAAACATTGCAACCCCTTTCTTAGCATCAGCCAAAGCCACTTCTTGAGGCGTACTGACAATTACCGCGCCTGTAACTGGCATGGCTTGCATAATACTTAAGTGAATATCTCCAGTACCTGGTGGTAAATCTAATAACATAAAATCAAGCTCACCCCAATGGGCATCGAAAATCATTTGATTTAGTGCTTTAGAGGCCATAGGGCCTCTCCAAATAACTGCTTGACTAGGTTGTGTAAAAAACCCAATAGAAAGAAGCTTTACGCCGTAACTCTCAACAGGTTTCATTTTAGATTTTCCGTTTACATTGACTGCCAAAGGTTTTTCTTGAGCTACATCAAACATAATTGGCATTGAAGGGCCATAGATATCTGCATCTAGCAAGCCAACTTTAAAACCCATTTTTGCTAAAGTCACAGCAAGGTTTGCGGTTACCGTTGATTTTCCAACTCCACCTTTACCCGATGCAACTGCAATAATATTTTTGATTCCAGGAATAGGTTTTCCTTTGATTACATTTGCTTTTGGTTTTGCCGCAACGGCCTCAACTTTAATATTGACTTTTATTTTTGCCTTCTCGTAAACTTCTTTATGAATGATTTTCAGTATTTCAACCTCTGTTTTTTTACGAGCTTGTAAACTAGGGTTATTAATGGTAATATCAATTTCAACCTCATCACCAAAAATCATCACGTTTTTTACAGCACCGCTTTCTACCATATTCTGGCCTTCGCCTGGTACGGTAATATGCTCTAGTGCTTTGAGAACTTCCTTCTTATCTATCTTCATTATATAAAATCATTCTAAACAACAAAGATATGCCATAAGGTCAAGAAACTAAAGAGTTTGTATTGAAATATCGTGCGTAGTTTGTTCCTTTAAGCTAGTTCTATAAAAGGATCCCAGAAGAGTTTATCTAAGTTTTGAATTTGATTATCAATTACTTCAACGCCCTCATTTTCTAATAACTGTTGCATTAGGTTGGTTCCATCAAAGTGATGTTTTCCGGTTAGTAATCCTGCTTTATTCACTACACGATGCGCTGGTATATTTTCCATAGTATGTGAAGCATTCATGGCCCAGCCCACCATTCGGGCACTTCTAGCTGCACCCAAATACTTTGCAATAGCACCGTATGAAGTTACACGCCCATAAGGTATCAAAGCAGCTACTTCATATACTCTACTAAAAAAGTTCTGGTTCTCAGGTTTCACGAATTGTTCAGTATTTTAAATAGGGTTATTACAAAAAGTACCACCATTAATCCGCTTAAAATGTAATTCGCATTTTTTGAAAAACGACTTGTATTTTGCTCCATCCTATCAAAATAGAAAACATATATATACATGACCAAAAAAGTGCCGAGACCTGCAGAAAAAATAAAAATAATTTCATCAAGTACATTATAATTCATAAACCCTTGCGAGTGAAAAAAGGTATTTAAACCTGCATAAAACGGAATGGTCAAAAGATTCAAAGCCGCAAGTAATGCTCCTTTTGTAAAACTGCCGCGTTTCTTTTCATCAATAAGTTCAAAGGTTTCTTCTTTTTGTTTTTTTCCTTTTATTAAAAAAAATACAGCAAGTGAACCAAAAATTACCAAAGCAACTTTTAATAAAATGTCAATTATTTCTGGACTCTTAGAAAGTAATTTTGCTATGCGAACCGCCAAAAATGCCTGTAAAACAACGGTAGCGCTTATACCTAACGCGAAGGTTATGCCGTTTTTTTTGCCTTTTTCAACACTGGTTTTAGCAGCATTCATATTTAATAAACCAGGGGGCAATGAAGCTAAAAATGCTGCGGCAAATGTTGACAAACACAAAAGGGCTAGTTGCAGCATTGATTAAATTTTGAGCTAGTTCAAGCGAAATTGAATATAGGTAATTGGCTTTTCTTTTTCAAGGTACTGATTTTCATAGAAAGTCTGAATTTTTAGCACCTCTTCAGGACTACCTTCATTTTTATATACATTGTGATTTGCATAAATAACTTCTAAACCTAGACCATGTAATAAGCCCAATGTATAACCGTGCATAAACTCACTATCAGTTTTTAAATGAACAACCCCATCAGGCTTTAAAATACGTTTGTATTTATCAAGAAAACTTTGATTAGTCATGCGATGCTTAGTACGCTTATATTTAATTTGTGGGTCTGGAAAAGTTATCCAGATTTCTGAAATTTCACTTTGATCAAAGATTAAATCAACAAGTTCAATTTGTGTTCTTATAAAGGCTACATTCTCGAGATTCTCTTCAAGGGCAGTTTTGGCGCCACGCCAAAATCGAGCTCCTTTGATATCAATGCCGATGTAATTTTTATTTGGATTTTTTCGTGCTAAACCAACTGTATATTCACCCTTACCACAGCCCAATTCTAAAACAATAGGATTATTGTTTTTAAAATGTTCAGCCCATTTGCCTCTTAACGCAAATGTACCCTTGTCAATGTCATCTCTTTCTGGTTGAATGACGTTTTTAAAGGTTTCGTTATCTTTAAATCTTCGAAGTTTGTTTTTGCTTCCCAAAAGAAAAAGGCGTTTTAATTTTTGACAAAGCTAATTAAAACTATGCTGATTCAACACGTTCATTTATCCTATGAATATTTGATCCTGTTTTTTCCAAGGTAAAGGAAAATTCAGAACCAACGCCCACTTCACTTTCTAAATAAATTCGCTCTTTATGGGCTTCAATAATATGCTTAACAATAGCAAGCCCTAGACCAGACCCACCCTCATTTCTGCTACCACTTTTATCAACACGATAAAAACGTTCAAAAAGTCTAGGTATGTGTTGTTCAGGAATTCCTTCGCCATTATCAGTAACTCTTACAATGACCTTGTTCTGAACCAAATTTTCAACACTTACTTCAGTAGTGCCATTTTCTTGACCATATTTAATAGAATTGACCAAAAGATTGGATACTACTTGTCTTATTTTTTCACTATCGCCTTGCACCATAACAGGCTTTTCATAGATCGTATCAAAGGTTAATACTATTTTCTTTTTTGCAGCTTTCATTTCTAATAATTCAAAAACATTTCGAATTAATTCTATAATGTCAAATTCATTCCAATTTACATTGAGTTCACCGGCTTCTAATTTAGTAATCAAATCGAGGTCTTTAACAATATATATCAATCTATCAACCCCTTTATTCGCTCTTTCTAAATATTTGTCAAGAATATTTGGGTCATCCTTAGCGCCATCAAGCAAGGTTTCTAAGTACCCTTGAACCGTGAAAAGAGGTGTTTTTAATTCGTGTGCCACGTTTCCTAAAAAATCTTTTCGATACTCTTCACGAATCTTTAAAGTATCGATTTCTATTTTCTTGTCTTTCGCGAATTTTTCAATTTCTTCAGTCAAACTATTCATATTGGTAGACACCGTTCTCGAGTCTAATGAACTTGATTCTAATAATGAAACATCATCATATATACGCTTAATACGGCGATATATAAATTTTTCAATGCGTATTTGCACAATGAAAAACGAAACGATAAACGAAACAAGAACAGTGACTATTAAGAAGAGCCAATTTTCATAGCCAGAAATTTTTGAAAAAATTGATAAAATAAAGGCAAGTGCAAAGGCTATAAAAAATGCAGAGCGAAAGGCAAACTTATATGATTTCTTTAATAGAATGGCCATTGCATAAATTTAGCAATAATTGAGGTGTTACAGAACAAATTTGTATCCAACCCCTTTAATTGTTTTAAAATGTTCTTCTCCTATTTTTTCACGAAGTTTTCTGATATGAACATCAATGGTTCGACCGCCAACAACAACTTCATTGCCCCAAACGCGATCCAAAATAACGTCACGTTTATAAACCTTACCTGGTTTAGACGTGAGTAGTGATAACAGCTCAAATTCTTTTCTTGGTAGCATCAATTCAATACCATTATTCACAATTTTGTACTCTTCGCGATTAATTACAAGCTTACCCACTGTAACAATATCTTCATTGGTTGATTCATCTTCTTTTACTCGGCGCAACAGCGCTTTGACTTTACTTAAAAATACTTTAGGTTTTATAGGCTTGGTAATGTAATCATCAGCACCTGCATCAAAACCAGCCAATTGAGAGTAGTCTTCACCCCTTGCGGTTAAAAAAGTGATTATTGTGTTTTTTAGACCCGAAGAATTTCTAATAATTTCGCAAGCTTCAATACCGTCCATTTCAGGCATCATCACATCAAGTACAATTAAATGCGGTAGCTTTTTCTTTGCTTTTTTAACGCCCTCTGCTCCATTTGCGGCCGTATAAACCTTATAGCCTTCATTAGAAAGATTGTAGCTTAATATTTCTAAAATATCAGGTTCATCATCTACCAAAAGGATCTTAATCTCTTCTTTTTTCATTGAATAACAGCCAGTATATTGTCAAAAATAGATAATTGTTTTAAATGGCGGTATCTTAAAATTTTTTATTTCATACTTCTTTGTAAGAGTATGGATGCATTTGTGTTTAATAGATAATTATCAAGGCTGAAGCGCTTTCTCTAAAAATATATGTATTTCGTCGATCTTTTACCATTCTAGCGAGACTTAGATGGCATTACATTTGAAGAATAACTATATTTGTGGTATACTATTTGTAGTAAAAGCTATATGAAGAAACTTTACGTACTCATTCTCTTTTTTGTTGTTTCTGTAGGTTTTAGTCAAGAGACTAATACCAGCGGAACAATTGATGGGTTCAAACTTTACCCAAATCCGGTAACAAATGGTAAAGTCTTTATTAGCACAATTGAAAATGCTCCTAAGAAAATATTAATCTTTGATGTTCTGGGCACTAAAGTATTAGAAACTACACTTTTTGGCAAAGAATTAAATCTTTCTGATTTAGATGCCGGTGTTTATGTTCTTCGCGTTTTTGAAAGAGAAAAAGTGGTGACACGTAAGCTAATCATCAAATAAACACCTTCTTTTCTTCTCAAGATGTTTCATCAATTCTTCGACGAAATGCACCCTTATTTTTATTGACCTACATATTTTCGAATTTCACAACATAAATGATGTGATGGTGAACAGCTTACATATATTTACAACGTTGACCCCAAATCAATGACCTATGAAAAAATGCTTTTTTGGCCTTTTATTGTTTGCTTGCTTTTTTAGCTTTGGTCAAGAAATTGATTCAAGTGAAAAAGCGTCTTCAGGTCAAACATCATCATTTCAATTTTATCCGAACCCTGCAACACAAGGGGTAATCTATTTCACAAGCACTGAAAATATTGCTGAAGACATAGTTATATATGATGTTTTTGGAGAAATTGTTTTAACTGAAAGAATTTCATCTGGATCATTAGATATCTCAAAATTGGTTGCTGGGGTGTATGTACTTCAGGCCACTCAAAACGGAGTAGCCATTTCAAGAAAGCTTATCGTTAAATAAAAACAACTTCACATCTAACTTTTATTCTTTGATGCAGCTTCAAAGAAATTTTATTTTGGTTTAAGTTATGGATACTTACTTTTACATTGTGATTCATACCTATGAACTATCAATCTATTTTTAGGATAAAAACTTCAGAAGAATTTGAAGAAATGACGTTGAAAATTTTCAAATTTCAATTTCATAAAAATTCTGTTTATCAAAAATTTTGTTCTTTACTTGGAAAACATCCTGATACTATTTCTTCAATTGAAGAAATACCTTTTTTACCTATTGAATTTTTTAAGAATAAAAAGGTGGTTGTAGACCATCAAAACATAGATGCTATTTTTACCAGTAGCGGAACCACCGGAAGTCAAACCAGCAAACACTATATCACTGATATAACCCGCTATCAAGAAAGTTACTTGTCAGGGTTTACACATTTTTATGATGCTATTGAAGAATATTGTGTTTTAGCTCTTTTGCCATCGTATTTAGAGCGAAAAGGGTCTTCTTTAATTGCCATGGTTGATGACCTTATTAAAAAGAGTAAGCATCCCGATAGCGGATTTTATTTAAATGAGTTTGATTTGTTGAAAGACAAACTTCTAAAATTAGATGCCAAAAAGACTAAAGTTATACTGCTAGGGGTTTCTTTCGCCTTATTAGATTTTATAGAAGCGCATCCTATTAAACTTAATCAAACCATTGTCATGGAAACCGGCGGTATGAAAGGTAGACGAAAAGAACTCATTAGATCTGAACTACATGCAACTTTAAAAGAAGGATTTGGAGTATCAAAAATTCATTCTGAATACGGAATGACTGAACTACTTTCTCAAGCTTATTCAAAAGGAGATGGCCTATTTAAAACTCCCCCTTGGATGAAAATTCTTATTCGCGATACTGAGGATCCTCTAACACTCAAAACGCATCAAAAAACAGGAGGAATCAATGTTATTGACTTAGCCAATATGAATTCTTGTTCATTTATTGCTACTCAAGATTTAGGCAAAACTTATGAAAATAATAGTTTTGAAGTTTTAGGCAGGTTCGACCACTCAGATATACGCGGATGCAATTTAATGCTGCTCTAGCTTCAGCCTAAAATGAGTGCATTGCTCTTAAATAAGTGGTTAAATTTTCTTAAAAACGTATGTGATTTCATCATCTGCAATCTCTGGCTCATCAACATAAGAAAGTGTGAGGTTTGTATCTTCAATTGAAAATACAAACCAACGATCATCACCAAATGAAATTTGGTTATTATTAATTGTATAACCATAAACCCCCGTCGCAA
Organism: uncultured Flavobacteriaceae bacterium; assembly: GCA_937929935.1. Classification (GTDB taxonomy): domain Bacteria; phylum Bacteroidota; class Bacteroidia; order Flavobacteriales; family Flavobacteriaceae; genus Maribacter_C. Next base: position 76,228 of record CALFUL010000005.1, read on the forward strand.
TAACAAAGGCTTCTTCAGTGTGTTCAAAAGATGCTGTATTTTCAGTAGCACTAAAAACAACACTACTTGTTGTAAAATCAAAATCGTCTTCAAAAAAGCAAAAACAACTAACACTTTGAAGTTCCCATTGGCCATTTAAGCCATTTTGAATTGGTTTTACCTCTTCAAGTTCATCACAAGAGTTGAAAAGAAAAATACTTGCAATTAGGATAAAATAACTTTTCATAAAACTTTATTATGAAACAACTTAGACGTACAAAACCCTAATTCGAATATGAAGTTATGATATTTTTAAAATAAAATAGTTCTTCTTTCCTCTTTGCAATAGCACATAAGTATTGTTGATCAAATCAGCAGTAGTGATTTTATAATCTTCTTTGACCTTTTCTTTGTTTACTGAAATTGAATTTTGTTTTAATTCTCTTCTTGCCTCACCATTTGATCCTAAAAAGCCAGTTTGAGCAGCCAAAGCTGCAATCATATCTAAGCCTTCTCCTTCTAGTTCTGACTTTGATATTTTCGCTTGAGGTACGCCGTCAAAAACATCTAAAAAGGTTTTTTCATCAAGATTTTTTAATGCTTCAGAAGTAGCTTTTCCAAATAGAATTGAACTTGCAACAACGGCATTATTTAAATCATCTTTTGAATGCACTGCAGTGGTAATTTCTTCTGCTAACTTCTTTTGAAGTGTACGTTGATGCGGTGCTTCATTATGTTCTACTACTAATGAATCGATTTCATCTTTAGATAAGAATGTGAATATTTTAATATATTTTTCAGCATCAGTATCTGATGTATTTAGCCAATACTGATAGAATTTATAAGGCGATGTTCTTTCAGAATCAAGCCATACATTACCGCTTTCAGTTTTTCCAAATTTGGTACCGTCTGCTTTTGTTATTAATGGGCATGTTAAGGCATAGCCCTTGCCACCACCTATTCTGCGTATTAATTCTGTACCCGTGGTAATATTACCCCATTGATCGCTACCTCCCATTTGAAGGGTGCACCCGTGATTTTGATACAAGTAAAGAAAGTCATAGCCTTGAACCATTTGATAGGTAAATTCAGTAAAAGACATGCCTTCTTTTGCCTCAGCTGAAAGTCTTTTCTTGACTGAATCTTTAGCCATCATATAGTTGACAGTAATATGCTTGCCAACATCGCGAATGAAATCAAGAAACGAGAAATTTTTCATCCAATCATAATTATTGACCAGAATTGCAGCGTTTTTAGCGTCACTTTTAAAGTCTAAAAATCTAGAAAGTTGTTCTTTTAATGCCTCTTGATTATGACGTAAAGTTTCTTCATCAAGTAAGTTACGTTCTGCACTTTTACCTGAAGGATCGCCAATCATACCCGTTGCACCGCCAATTAAAGCAAAAGGTTTATGACCCGCTAATTGAAAATGACGCAACATCATGACCCCAACTAAATGACCAATATGTAAAGAATCAGCGGTAGGGTCAATACCTAAATAAGCTGACTGCATACTTGACATCAAATGTTCTTCAGTGCCTGGCATGGCGTCATGTAACATTCCGCGCCATTTTAATTCTTCTACAAAGTTTGTGGGCATTCTAAAAATTTTTCACAAATATAAAACGAATATTGGGGCTATTCGAGTGATTATCAAATGAAATTATTGCTGCCGAATCGCTAACTTTATAAAATGATTTTAGTTACAGGAGGTACTGGTCTTGTTGGGGCTCACTTATTATTTCATTTAGTTCAAAATGGCTACCAAGTTAGGGCTACCCATAGAGCTTCAAGCAGCTTGAAAAATGTTGAAAAAATATTTGCCTATTACACTGAAAATGCTGCTCAACTCTTTCAAAAAATAGATTGGATTGAAGCTGACCTAAATAACATTCCGGCTCTTGAAAAGGCTTTTCAAGATGTTACTTTTGTTTATCATGCTGCGGCATTCATTTCTTTTGACCCTAACGATTTTGATCAATTGATGAAAATCAATGCAGAAGGCACAGCCAATATTGTCAATTTATCAATCGCTAATAAGGTCAAGAAATTGTGCTATGTGAGTACCATTGGCACCATTGGAAAAAACATTGATAACAAGCCAACCACCGAAGAAAGTGAATGGCACAACCAACATATCAATGTTTATGCTAAATCAAAATATGTAGCAGAAATGGAAGTTTGGCGTGGCACCCAAGAGGGGTTGCCGGCAGTTATGGTTAACCCAGGGGTTATAATTGGTCCTGGTTTTTGGAAAACCGGAACTGGAAAATTATTCAGAACGGCTTATAAAGCGTTTCGCTACTATCCGCCAGGGGGCACAGGCTTTGTTAGTGTACATGATGTTATCAAAGCAATGGTAAGCCTTATGACGGGCCCGCAAAACAAAGAACGATATATCATGATAGCTGAAAATTTATCATTTCTTGAAATTCTCAGTCAAATGACTAAAAAATTCAATAAAAAACCACCCAGTAAAAAGCTTAAATATTGGCAGTTAGGGCTAGCACGTTTGGTTGATATTTTAAGAAATAAAGTGACTGGGTCAAAAAGAAGCATCACAAAAAGTTCAATTTATTCTTTAAAACATCGTGATGCGTATGATAATTCAAAAATTATAAAAGAGCTGAATTTTAGCTTTGAACCCATTGAAGCGGTACTCACTTTTTCTTGCGAAAAATTTATTGAGGAGTATCCGTCGTAGTTCTAGGTCTTTGTTTTATTTGTCTTTGGGCTTTTTTTATACTATCCTGAGCTTGCCTTTACTCTTTTAGACGATCTCTTTCTGTTTTTATTCTTTCTTCAACTACTGTATAAATCTCAGTATACTCATCAGGCAGTGACGCATAATACATATTGCTCTCAGCCAAACCTACACTATCAATAGAATACTTTTCATAGATGTAATTCATTGCCTCTATATCATAACGTTCTAAGACCGAACCATTGGTTGAATTCGCTGCCTTTAGAAGGGTTAGATCTTCAACAATATCAATCATTTTATCTTTGTTGATTAAATTTTCGGGTTTTTCAAGTAACTTTTCAGCACATGAAAAAAATAACACACAAAGAATACAAAGTGCTTTTTTCATTTTAACGATTAAAAGTTAATCTTTTTGCGTTGCGCTCTTTTGAAAAATTGCCATTTTCATACGCTAAATGACCATTTACAAAAGTATGTGTAACACCTGATTTAAAGGTATGGCCATCAAAAGGCGACCATTTACATTTATAGAAATTATTTGAAGCAGTTACCTTCCAAGAATTATTCAAATCAACCAAAACCATATCAGCATAATAGCCTTCACGCAAATAGCCTCTTTTCTCAATTTGAAATAGTATGGCCGGATTATGGCACATTTTCTCAACAATCCTTTCTAAACTAATCACACCTTCATGATACTTATCTAAAATAGCAGGTAAAGCGTGTTGTACCAATGGCCCACCTGAAGGTGCTTTGGTATATACATTATTTTTTTCTTCTTTCAAATGTGGTGCATGATCTGTGGCAATAACATCAATGCGGTCATCTAAAAGCGCTTTCCACAATGCCGATCGATCTGATGCCTTTTTAACGGCCGGATTCCATTTAATAAATGTACCCTTAGTATCATAATCTTTATCAGAAAACCATAAATGATGTATGCACACCTCAGCGGTTATTTTTTTCTCTTTTAAAGGAATGTCATTTCGAAACAAGTCCATTTCTTTGGCCGTTGACAAATGAAACACATGTAATCTAGCACCTGTTTTTTTTGCTAAAGCAATTGCTTTAGAACTTGATAAATAGCATGCTTCTTCACTTCGAATTAAAGGATGATATTTAGCAGGAATGTCATCGCCGTATTCTGATTGATATTTTTTTAAGTTCGCCTTAATGGTGCTTTCATCTTCGCAATGCGTACTAATGACCATTTCAGTGTTTAAAAAAATCTGCTCAATAACTTTTTCATTATCGACCAACATATTTCCGGTTGAAGACCCTAAAAATAGTTTCACACCAGAACAGGCATTCTTATCTAATTTTTTTAATTCTTCAAGATTATCATTTGTACCTCCAAAAAGAAAAGAATAGTTCGCAAACGAAGATTGCCTGCCCATTTCAAATTTTTCTTCAAGTTTCTCAATGGTAGTGGTTTGCGGTTTTGTATTTGGTTGTTCCATAAAGGTGGTAATACCCCCAGCTACCGCAGCACGGCTCTCAGTTGCTATGGTTCCTTTATGGGTGAGTCCTGGTTCACGAAAATGCACTTGATCATCAATTATACCTGGCAAAAGATAATTGCCGTTTGCATCAATAACTTGGGCATTCATATCTGAAATATCAGTATCAATTCTTTTGATGACCTCATTTTCAATCAGAACATCACGCTCAATAATTTGCCCCTCATTAATCAATCGCGCATTTTTTATCAGAAACTTACTCATTATTAAAATCTATTTTTTTGAATCAAACTGCGTATTTTCATTTTTAACACTCCAAAAATGGCTTCATTAACAATAGAGGAACTCATTTTAGACTTTCCTCTCACTCGATCTCTAAAGATTATTGATATTTCTTCAATTTTATAATTGCTTAGGTACGCTCTAAACTTCATTTCAATTTGGAAAGCATATCCCACAAAACGAATTGAATCTAGATTTATATTTTCTAATACACGTTTTCTGTAGCATACAAAACCTGCAGTAGGATCTTGAATACGCATGCCGGTAATCATCTTCACATAAAACGAAGCTCCGTATGACAAAAGTATCCTATGCAAAGGCCAATCAACCACATTTACCCCTTTTTTATAACGTGAACCAACAGCAAGATCAGCTCCGTTTTTACATGAAGTATGAAGGCGTAGTAAGTCTGTTGGGTTATGAGAGAAATCAGCATCCATCTCAAAAATATATTCATAATTTCTATGTAGTGCCCATTTAAAACCATGAATATAAGCGGTGCCCAAACCTGCCTTTTCTGATCGCACTTCTAAAAATAAATTGTCTTGAAATTCTTTTTGTAACTCACGTACTTTTGCAGCTGTTCCGTCGGGTGAGTTGTCATCAACTATCAGTAAATGAAAATTGGTTTTTAGATTAAAAACAGCTCTAGTAATAGCCTCGATGTTCTCAATTTCATTGTAAGTAGGAATTATGACTAAGCTATCAGACATTTGTTTCAAGTGTATTCGAGCAAAAATAAGTGTTTTAATATAGCTTGAAAAATGACATCAATAATTTTATCATTTATTTAAATACTTTAATAACTAAGAGAATTTGTAATTTTGACTTGAATTAACCTTTATAAATGCTATCTAAACTACCGCTAACTTTTCTATATTTTTTAGGCGCCATCTTAGTCTTAAATTTATTTCAAGCTACCGTTACTGATTTACTATATGATGAGGCTTATTATTGGTATTATTCTAAGCAGCTTGCTTGGGGGTATTTTGACCACCCGCCTATGGTGGCATGGCTCATCAAAATAAGTGATTTCATTTTTGATGGTGAATTAGGGGTGCGTTTTATGAGTTGCCTATTATCAAGCGGCACTTCAATTTTACTATGGCTATGCATTGACAACAAGAAAAAATATGATTTTATTCCACATTTCTTTGTGGTTGCTTTTTCAATGACCCTTTTAAACGCCTACGGGTTTTTAACCCTGCCTGACACCCCCTTACTTTTCTTTACGGCACTCTTTTTATTTGTATACAAGAAATTTATAACCAAACCAACCATATCTATCGCCTTATTCTTAGGTGTTGTAATTGCCTGTTTGATGTACAGTAAATATCACGCTGTTTTGGTTATTGTTTGCGTGATTCTTTCTAATTTTAAATTAGTGGCAAATACCTACGCATGGTTGGCTATTGCAGTAGCCTTGATGTGCTATTACCCACACTTTAATTGGCTTTATGACAACGATTTTGTTTCATTCAGATATCATCTTTTTGACCGCCCCAATGACAGCTATGATGCTGTAAAGTTTACGGGCGGATTTTTCTTAAACCTTTTAGCACTATTCGGGTTCACTTTTCCTCTTGTGTATTGGTCATTATTTAAAACCAAAGCTGCTGATTTGTTTACAAAAGCATTGCTTTATTTGACCTACGGGGTTATTATTTTCTTCTTTATTTCTAGTTTTAATAGAAGAATTCAGACCCAATGGCTAATTGTTATTTCTATACCACTTGTCATCATCGTTTTTAATTACATTTTAGAAAATCAAAAAACGAGAAAATGGATGACTTACACCGGATTAACTACCATTGCTGTGTTATTGGTGCTAAGAGTTGGCCTTTTTTATGAACCGCTATTTCCTGTCGAGTTTGAAACGCATGGAAACAAAAAATGGATTGATGATATTGAATACGAAGCCTGGGCCATTCCGGTTGTTTTTGAAAATTCATATCGCAATGCCCCCATGTATGAATTTTATTCAGGGCGAAAAGCTATATCATTAAACAACATAAGTTATCGCAGAAATCAATATTCAATTAATGATTCAGAGGCTAGCGTTCAAAACGGAATGGTATTGTATATTTCAAAATACTTAGACAAAAAAAATACAATCGCTTTTAAGAAAAGTGAAAACAGTATTTACTATGGCAAGTACATCAAAAAATTCGAATCGTTTCGCAATTTAAAATGCATTATAGATGTGAATGAAGTTGAATTTGATCGTACAATTGAACATACCATGAAGGTTTACAACCCTTATGACCGTGATATTTCTTTAAATAAGTTAAAATTTGCAATGGCTTATTTAAATGAAAGTAGAAAAGTAGTTGAACTAAAGCCCATACCAACTGTACCTCTTGTTAAAACTGATACTGTTTTGAAGGCGAGAGACACTATCGCATTTAGTTTTAAACTCAGAAAAACTAAAGTTGATAACCCAAAGTATTTTAGAATTGGTATTTCTGAGAATGGCTTGCGACACGGACTCAATGGCGAAAATATTAAAATTAAGTAGGTGGAACCGGTTATAAGAAACATAGAAAGTTTAGATTGGGTTACCTTTTTATTAGTGGCCAGTTTGGGCATTCTGGTACTCGCTAAAAAGTCTTTTTACAACCGTTTTTTAAATTTCATCATTCTACCCTTTAATAATAAGTACATTTTCATGTACAATAAAAAGGAGAAGTTGTTTCATTGGTTTCAGTTGTTCCTTACTGTTTTTCAACTTATCAATCTTTCACTTTTTATTTATTTGGTAACCAAAGCTCTTCTACCTCAAGGTGAGTTTACTGAATTAGATCAGCTTTATTTTTATCCATTAATTCTGGCATGTTTAATTCTTTTTGCGGTGGGCAAAGTAGCTATTCAATTAACTAACGGATTCATATTTAACAACAATAAGCTTATTACTGAATTTATTTACAAAAAACTTTCTTACTTGAACTACAGTGCGCTCATCATGTTTTTTGCCAACATCATTTTAACGTATGTCACACCTAATTCAAAACCAGTGGTTTACTTGGCACTATTATTAATTTTAGTGGTTAATTTTATTGGATGGATTTTACTTTTACGAAATCATCAAAAATTTCTTGCGAACAACATTTTCTATTTTATTTTGTACCTTTGCGCACTTGAAATCGCCCCCTTTATACTAATAGGTACCTACCTAAACAAGTAGAACAAGTATGAAAGTAAAGACAATTTTGGTGTCACAACCAGAACCTAAAATGGAGAATTCTCCTTACGCTAGGTTAATTGAAAAAGAAAAAGTGAAAATTGACTTTAGACCGTTCATACATGTTGAAGGTGTAGAGGCCAAAGATGTTAGACAGCAAAAGATAGACCTTAAAAACTACACAGCCATCATTTTGACAAGTAGAAATGCTGTTGATCATTTCTTTAGAATTGCTGAAGAAATGCGTTTTAAAGTGCCTGATGCCATGAAATATTTTTGTCAGTCTGAAGCAGTCGCATACTACCTTCAAAAATATGTAGTGTATCGTAAACGCAAGATATACGTTGGTAAAATGAATTTTATTGATTTATCAAATTTGTTTAAAAAATATAAGAACGAAAAATTTCTGCTTCCTTCTTCAGATTCATTAAAAGTAATTGTACCTGAAACTCTTGATAAATTAGAAATTAACTGGACAAGAGGTATCTTTTATAAAACCGTAATAAGTGATTTATCTGATTTAAAAGATGTTTTTTATGACATTTTGGTCTTTTTTAGTCCTTCAGGTATTGAGTCGCTTCTAAAGAATTTTCCTGATTTTGAACAGAATGATACGCGTATAGCGGTATTCGGAAATTCAACTGTAAAAGCTGCTACTGACGCTGGTTTAAGATGCGATATCAAAGCACCATCGCCAGAAACACCATCAATGACAATGGCACTTCAAAAGTATATTCAAGTAGTCAACAAAAAATAATTAAGGGTTAAGGGGCTTAACGGCTTTTAAACCCGTAATAACCCATCCTAGTAGTAAAAGCAGCCCTCCTATCGGAGTCAAAAACGCTATTGCTTTAAAATCATAACTGGTTATACTATTTGTTGCTAAACCATAAATCGAAAAGGAAAATAGAAGAATTCCGGCTACGATAAAATAGTAAACTATTTTCTTACTTTTCTCAGGTACATTTTTCAAATTTCCTAAAATCAATAAGAATAAGGCATGGTACATTTGGTATTTTACGCCAGTTTCAAAAGTAGATAAAGATTTTACGGTTATAAGACCTTCTAAACCATGAGCCCCAAATGCTCCTAAGCCAATAGCGAGTATTCCAAAAATAATTCCTGTTAAAAATATTGTTTTGTTCATAACTTATTGGGCATGTTTTTTTATAAATGTAACAATTTGATACCTTAGTACTGCGTTACTAATGTAACTAATCAATTAAGAAGATGCGTAAAATATTAGTAGTCGGTGCCGGTAAATCAACTTCCTATTTACTCGATTATTTTTTAGAAAAATCAGTTGAAGAAAAGCTCTTTTTAACTATTGGTGATTTGAAGCCAGAAACAATAGCATCTAAATTCAAAACGCATGAAAATTGTGCTGTTTTAGCCCTAGATATTTTTCAAGATCAAGAAAGGCAAAAACTAATTCAAGAAAGTGATATAGTTGTTTCAATGTTGCCTGCAAGAATGCATATGAAAGTAGCTGAAGATTGTATTCGCTATTCAAAACATTTGGTAACTGCTTCTTACGTAAGCGAAGAAATCAAAACCTTAGATCAGCAAGCCAAAGATAAAGGGCTGGTTTTCATGAATGAAATTGGCTTAGACCCTGGGGTAGACCACATGAGTGCAATGCAGGTCATTGACCGCATTCGTGAAAAAGGGGGCAAAATGTTACTTTTTGAATCTTTTACTGGGGGATTAGTCGCCCCTGAAAGTGATGACAACCTTTGGAATTATAAATTCACTTGGAACCCACGAAACGTTGTTGTGGCTGGTCAAGGCGGAACTGCGAAATTCATTCAAGAAGGCACTTATAAATATATTCCTTATCATAAATTATTTAGACGTACAGAGTTTTTTCAAATTGAAGGATATGGTCATTTTGAAGGATATGCTAATCGTGATTCATTAAAATATAGAGAAGCATATGGGTTACAAGATGTGCTTACCTTATTTCGGGGTACCATGCGCAGAATAGGATTCTCTAGAGCTTGGGATATTTTTGTGCAACTAGGCATGACAGATGATAGTTACACCATTGAAAACTCTAACGGAATGAGTTATCGCGAATTTGTCAATCTTTTTCTGCCGTATTCACCCACAGATTCAGTTGAACTTAAATTGCGTCATTATCTTAAAATCGCGCAAGATGATATCAAATGGCTCAAATTACAAGAGTTAAACTTGTTTGATAACCAAAAGAAGGTTCCTTTAAAAAAAGCCACTCCTGCTCAGATTCTTCAGTATATTTTAGAAGACAGTTGGTCTTTAGATGATGATGATAAAGATATGATTGTCATGTACCATAAGTTTGGATATGAGCTAAATGGACAAAAATTTCAAATTGACTCAAACACTGTTGTTAAAGGCGAAAGCAGAACACATACAGCAATGGCCAAAACCGTAGGGCTACCCGTTGCAATTGCCACATTAGCAATTCTTAATAAGAAGATTACCACACCCGGAGTTCAAATTCCTATTCAAAAAGAAATTTATGAACCCATTCTTGAAGAGTTAAAGAACTACGGCATCATTTTTAAAGAATATGATGTGCCCTACCTTGGATATAATCCAGAGTCCATTTACGATAAATAAATTTTTAGGTTTTCAAAGTAGCCAATGAAGTTGTTATTTGAGTAAGAATCAGGTACTCAGGTTGCTATACATTCAACTTACCATCTCATCTAATTTCTATACTTTTACTATGAATATGAAACTGTATAGATGAAATCTAATTCAAAAAGTGTCAAAATTGACGGAATCGACAAAAAGATTCTAAGATTTTTAATGACCGATGCCCGAAAGCCTGTTCTTGAAATAGCTAGAAATATAGGAATTTCAGGAGCCGCTATTCATCAACGTTTACGAAAACTAGAAGCATCAGGACTTCTAGCTGGCTCTAAGTTTGTAATCAACCCTAAAGTCATGGGCTATACCACCATGGCCTATATTGGCATTTATCTAGATAAAGCTATGAGCAACCCCGTTGCCGTTAAGCAATTAGAAAAGATTCCGGAAGTCTTAGAATGCCATTATACCACAGGTAATTGGTCTATTTTAATTAAAGTACTATGTAGAGATAATGAGCATTTGATGCACGTTTTAAATAAAGATATTCAGCAAATTGAAGGTGTTTCAAGAACAGAAACTTTCATTTCTTTAGACCAGCAGATTGATCGTCAGATTTCGATATAGTTTAAAGTAAGCAGTGGACTGAAAACTGCCCACTGCATACTGTTTACTAATTTTTAATCTCTACTAGCCACTCGCATCGCGAAATACAATAAGGTAGCTAAGGCACCAATAGCAGCAACCAAATACGTTCTGGCAGCCCATTTTAAAGCATCTTCTGCCCCGGCATATTCTTCTTGGTTAACCATATTCTTATTCTTTAACCAAGCAAGTGCACGGTTACTGGCGTCATATTCTACAGGCAAGGTAACAAAGCTAAATAATGTTCCGATACCGTATAAACCAATACCTACCCACGCAACGGCACCCCCTATAGCGGTAGTTTGCATTAAGGCTAAACCGCCAAAAATTACCATCATTGAAAACCTTGAGGTTAAATTCAAAACAGGCACTAATTTAGATCGCATACCTAACCACTCATAGGCCGTTGCATGTTGTACGGCATGACCAACTTCGTGCGCTGCTACGGCCGCTGCTGAAGCGTTTCGTTGTGCATAAACACCCTCGCTAAGATTCACTGTTTTATTTTTGGGGTTATAATGATCTGTCAACATACCCGGGGTAGAAATAACCTTGACATCAGTGATGCCATGATCTGCCAACATTTTTTCTGCGATTTCAGCACCGCTCAATCCGTTTCGCAGTTGAACTTTTGAATATTTTTTAAATTTACTTTTTAATCGATTACTTACCAGCATACTTAAAAGCCCAAAGACTCCGGCTATTGCAAGGTAAATTGGATCCATTCCTAACATATTATTTTGTTTTAGTTCTGTTTATAAAGTTAACTAGATTCTTGTTAATTAAGAATACCTACTTATAGAACGGCAAAAATCTAGCCAAAATTGCAAGCTGCCAAAATGTCTATCAAACTACTTGTACTTGAGTTTAGCAATAAGTATTAAGAATGCTAAAAATAAGGTTCCTGAATTGGCCAAAATCATACTAATGCTCTCCTTCTGAATACCATAGTAGAGCCAAAGAGCGAGTCCAATCATAAAAACAATATACATGACCAAAGAAATGTCTTTGGTAGACTTTTCTTTGTACACTTTATACACTTGAGGTATAAAACATGCCGTTGTTAGTGAAGCGGCAATCAAACCTATGATTTCTATTTCTGGCATATTATACTTTTTATTTGTCTTCCCGACAACGGAGGGAAATTACTCTTAAGTGATATTAAAATTGTGAATAATGATTTCAACAATCTTATTGGTTCGCTTTCTCGTTCGATTCCTCGTTCCTCGGAATGACAAGTTTGCTTTTTTGAGCAAGTAGAAAGCTATTTTGAACCTTCATCTTCGTATCTCGTATTGTTTAACTTTTTTTCAATTTGTGTTTGCGCTTGAACTTGATACTTGAATTTGAACTTGGATGTTTTTACCCCACTATATTCACAATCTTACCCGGCACTACAATTACTTTCTTCGGCGTTCGTCCTTGCAATTGTTGTTGTGTTTTTTCATGCGCCATAACGGCTGCTTCAATTTCTTCTTTGGATAAATCTAAAGGAAGTTCCATAGTAAAACGCATTTTACCGTTAAATGAAATTGGGTATTCTTTAGAACTTTCTACTAAATGTTTCGGTTCGAAAACTGGAAAATCTACTTGACTTATTCCTTTGTAATCTGCCGGCAAATTGTCCATATTGAAATCAGCTCCAAGTTTCAAACAAGCCCACAAGTACTCAGCGATATGCGGGGCATACGGTGAAACCAAAATTGCTAAAGGTTCAAGTATGGCTCTACTCGTACATTTTTGAGCCGTTAGTTCATTGACACAAATCATGAATGTAGAAACAGAGGTGTTGAAACTAAAGTTCTCTATATCTTCTTCGACTTTTTTTATAGTTTTATGAAGGGTCTTTAGATCCTCCCCCGACCCCTCCGAAGGAGGGGAGTCAGATACGTGAAAAGCTCCGTTTTCTCCACTATGGTACAATTTCCAAAGTTTTTTTAAGAAACCATGCACGCCTGTAATACCTGCCGTATTCCACGGTTTTGATTGTTCAAGCGGCCCTAAAAACATTTCGTATAAACGAAGACTATCTGCGCCATACTCTGCTACAATATCATCAGGGTTGACGACATTGTATTTGGATTTGGACATTTTTTCGACTTCGCGGCCAACTGTGTAGACCCCACCCCGGCCCTCCCCCAAGGGGAGGGAGCTCGCATCGTATTTTTCTCCGTTATTTAATATGAAAACTGCGTCTTTATATTCTGGAAGCCAGTTTTTAAATGCCTCTATATCTAATTCGTTGGATGCATTTATAAAAGATACATTTGCGTGAAGCTTAACCACTGAAATTAAAATACCATCAAGTAGATTTTTTAATTCCGGAAATCTCAATTTTAAAACATTCTCTAATTTTGGAAAGTTTGAGAATACCTGTAATTGCCCACTACCAAAATCTGAATTTGGATATATTTCAGAATTAAGTAAGTTTTTTGAAACCAATATCTTGTTGTTGTTTTTTTGAACAAACTTCTTAATTTCTTCTTCCTCTTCTTTAGAGTATTTTCTGCCTTGCACCAATTTGTCGAGAGAATCGGTATAGTCTTTAAGATCTAACCTAAAAACAAAAGCACTCGTCCCAGTAATCATGCCTTGATTAATGAGTTTTTTCGCGAACTCATCTTTAGGCACATAGCCTCTATCAAACATAAATTTCTGCAAAAAACGACTGTATAATAAATGCCCTGTGGCATGTTCGCTACCGCCTATATATAAATCTACATCTTGCCAATAGTTGATGGCTTCTTCTGAAAAGATGGCATCCTCATTATGGGGGTCCATATAGCGGTTGAAGTACTGTGAGCTACCTGCCCAACCTGGCATGGTGTTGAGTTCTAAGTCCCCACCTAGCCTCCCCGAAGGGGAGGAATTTTCAAATTCTTCTTTAGAAACTACTTTTCCTTCCTCGCCATATTGCAACCAATACCACTTTTTGGCATTTCCTAAGGGCGGCTCTCCGGTCTCGGTTGGCAAATATTTATCTACTTCTGGCAATGCTAAAGGCAAGAATTTTTTGTTCAACATTTGCGGCATGCCGCTTTCATCATAATACACCGGAAAAGGTTCTCCCCAATAGCGTTGTCTACTAAACACCGCATCGCGCAAACGGTAATTGATTTTCCCTTTTCCTTGACCTAATTTTTCTAATTCGTAGATCGCTAATTTTACTGCTTTCTTATACTTTAATCCGTTTAAGAAATCAGAATTCGCAATCACAGTATTGTCTTTATCTGCGAACGCTTCTTCAGAAATATCTACTCCCTCAAAAATATTCGGAATAGGAATATCAAAATGTTTCGCAAAATCATAATCTCGTTGATCTCCGCAAGGCACAGACATTACTGCCCCTGTACCATAACCTGCCAAAACATAATCGCCAATCCAAATCGGAATTGGCTCTTTAGAAAATGGATGTTCTGCATACGCACCTGTAAAAGCACCTGAAATAGTTTTTACATCTGCCATACGATCACGCTCTGAACGCTTTGCTGTTGCTTGAATATAAGCTTCAACATCAGCCTTTTGTTCAGCTGTTGTGATTTCAGCTACCAATTCATGTTCTGGCGCTAAAGTCATAAAACTTGCTCCGAAGATGGTGTCTGGGCGGGTTGTGAATACTTCTATCTCTCTAGCATCCGAAGGGACCTCCCCCCGACCCCCACCCAAGGAGGGGGAGTTGAGCGTTGTTTCAATTTTTTGTTTAACACTTTCAATATCGTTCAAGACCTCATTATTAGTAAATCGAATTACTTTAAAGCCTTTCTTTTCTTCTAAAACCAATTGTCTTTGAGCATCTTCATCGACTTGATAATCATGAATATCTCCGTCAACTTCGATAATGAGATTTTTTTCAATGCACACAAAATCAGGAATATATTTATAAACCGGATGTTGTCTTCTAAACTTTGATTCCAATTTTTTATCTCTAAGCACTTCCCAAAGTTTAGCCTCAGCCGCAGTTGGGTTCTTGCGCATTTCTTTTGCACGATCTAATAACATAGCATATAAATCTGCATCGCCCGTTACATAGTGAGGCGCAGCCCCTCCTCCTTGGGAGGGGTTTACGGTTACATCCGAATCTGATTGGTTACTTTGGTTACGCTCAGTCCCCTTTCCTTGAGAGGGAGCTTGATTGTTGTCTGAAATTACCTGACCACTTGGATTACGCTCAGTCCCCCCTCCTTGGGAGGGGGTTAGGGGGAGGTCCGTTTGAGTAAGAACTTTAAAAGTAACACTAGCCCCCTGACTTCTGCCAATCCAATTGGTTTGTGAGTCTTTTAACGGCTGTGGCCAATCGATGGTGTTTAATCCGTCGAGTAAACGCTGTGCATAGGCGCTAATACGCATACTCCATTGGGTCATCTTTTTTCTGATGACAGGATGTCCACCACGTTCTGAAACTCCGTTGACAATTTCATCATTTGCCAATACCGTACCTAATGACGGACACCAATTTACCTCAGTATCCGCCAAATACGTCAATCTATATTTTAATAAGATTTCCTGTTGTTCTTTATTTGAAAAAGCATTCCAATCTGCTGCTGAAAACGACTCAATATCGTCATCACAAACGGCATTGATATTCGCATTTCCATCCGAAGAAAATGTAGCAATCAGCGTTTCTATGTCTTCTGCTTTATCCGAATCTTTATTGTACCAAGAATTGAATAGTTGAATGAAAATCCACTGTGTCCATTTATAATATTTTGGGTCAGAGGTACGCACTTCACGACTCCAATCGAACGAAAATCCGATTTGGTCAAGCTGTCGACGATACGTTTTTATATTCTCAGCAGTAGTAATTGCTGGATGTTGCCCAGTTTGAATCGCATATTGTTCTGCGGGCAATCCGAAAGAATCATAGCCCTGCGGATGCATTACATTAAAGCCTTTGTGTCTTTTATAACGCGCATAAATATCACTTGCGATGTACCCTAATGGGTGGCCTACGTGCAAACCCGCACCCGAAGGATAAGGAAACATATCTAAGACATAGAATTTTTCTTTGTCAGAATTATTCTCTGCTTTAAACGTTTGGTTGTCAGCCCAATATTTTTGCCATTTGGCTTCAATTTCGTTGAAATTGTAATGCATGATCTTCGCTTCTTTTCGGTAAAGAGCAAAAATAGGTTTAATCTCGGAAAGGCGAAAGCAATGGAGCTTTGATAAATGGCTTACGTAATAAGCAAATTGCCACTATAAAGAACCCACGCCATAGAGGCTAATGCAGAAAGGTTAATAGCATAACCAAACAGTTTCATTTGTGGCAACGTATAAGGTTTGTCTTTAAAAAAGACAAACACATCCAAAACTAGCCAAAGAGCGAATACCCCTAAAAAGGAAGCTAAAACAATATCTTGAAACCAATACCAAACTAAAAATGATTCTAAAAGCAAAATTACAAGCATAAGAAACTTTGAATTTTTTCGCTTCAAAAGGGTTGCAGTAGTTCGTTTTCCTGATGCTAAATCAGGTTCGATATCCATGATCTCTCCGGCAATATGTGCCTGAAAAGCAAAAAGTGATAAATACACTAGCGTTTGCCAGGGTAACATTTCAAGATTGTTCAATTCTGTGGCAAAAAAAGCAGTGGTCACATAACCTACTTGAATCAATATTTCAAAAGGTGGACGTTCTTTAACTCGAAAAGGTTTGAAATTATAAAGAATGTTTACAAGTATCATAAATACCAAAAGCAAAAACATATTGACCCCAGAGAGATAAGTGAAAACCAATACAAATGGCAGTATGATTAGGGTTATTTTCTTTAACAAGCCATCTAAATGTTTTCTTGGGGCTTTGGCACCGAACAAAAAGTTACCCTTTCTATCATTAACTGCATCAGCCTCTTCATCATTAAAATCATTTAAGCCGTAGACCAAATAATTTAAAGGAAAGGTGACAAAGAAAAGGCCAAGCCAAAACAAACAAGACGTCCAGAAACTTTCTTGATTTCCGAAAGGCACCAGATAAATCCATATGGTAGGAAACCACAATCCGGGTCTTGAAATTTTCAAATCTAAAAGCAGTTTCTTCATAGGCAACATTCTAAATGTCATTTTAGCCTTTCTTTTAGTTCTTTAACTGAGAATGTGATTAAAAGTGCTAGGCGTTTAATATCTTTCCAACCGAATTTTTTATAAAAATAAGTGCATTAAATCTAAGGCAAAAGAAATTATGAACTTAAGGTTCTCAACTAACTAGAATGTTTCAAACCCAAAAACTACTTTTTGTCTTTTTATGCTTTTGGTTCGCTTTTCAAAACTTGAACGCGCAACTTGGGTTTTGTAGCGGTAATTCTGGTGATCCAATCTTTACAGAAGATTTTGGCTCAGGTACAACTCCCGGTCCGGCACTTGCCCCAGGTACTACAACCTATAGCTTTACTACAGGCCAACCTAATGATGGTAGTTATACCATTTCAAGTAATACTAATTTTTTTGATTGGCATAATACAAATGACCATACCCCTGGTGACACTAACGGTAAAATGTTAATTGTCAATGCTAGTTTCAATCCTGGTGAATTTTATAAAACATCAATTACCGGATTATGTGAAAATACATCTTATGAATTTTCAGCTTTTTTATTAAATTTTGCCACTTCTGTAAGCGGATGTGGTTCAAATTTAATTCCGGTAAATGTAAAATTTCAAATTTGGGATGATACTGATACAAACCTTTTAGCAACAGGTGATACTGGTGATCTGTTATTTACCCAATCACCTACATGGACCCCATACGGACTCGTCTTTAAAACTGAACCCGGTCAAACATCTGTTATTTTAAAAATGATTAATAATGGTAGTGGCGGCTGTGGTAATGATTTAGCCATTGATGATATTGCCTTTAAATCATGTGGCGATTTTATTGAATTAACCAATACATCAGGTGAAAACAGTATTGCTCAATGTGAAGATGAAGGGGTAATTGTAAGCACTACCATTACGGCGACACCCGATAACTCTATTTTTAATTCGCATTTTTATCAATGGCAAGAAAGCGCTGATGGCACTAATTGGACGGATATTGCCGGAGAAACAACCAACTCTTATACCACACCCACCATTTTAGATGCACGCTTTTTTAGAGTAAAAGTTGCTGAAGATTTTATTAATGTTTCTAACGCTTTGTGCAATGTGGTTTCTGAACCTTTTGGCGCCATACTATTGCCTTTTGCGAATGCACCTATAAGTAACGGTGACGTTTCAACCTGTGCTAATTTACCCAAACCCTTAATTGCCAATGTGCCTGTTGATGAATTTATAAATTGGTATGATGCCCCAGTAGGCGGCAATTTGTTACAAGAAAATAGTGCTTCGTTTTTTCCAATTACCTCTGGCACCTATTATGCTGCGGCGAGTTCAACATTAGTTGACTGCTTTTCGCTAACTAGAACTCCTATTACCTACACCCTTTTTGATTTGCCAGAGCTTACTGATGAAGAACAATTTTTATGCGAAAATACTTTGCTCACGCTTTCATCAAATATGATTAATGTAACCTTTGAATGGAGCACCGGAGAAACCACCAATGCAATTCAAGTTGACACGCCAGGCACATACAGTCTTGAAGTTACTAATATGAATGGCTGTTCAGCCTCAAAAACATTTACTGTAATTGAAATTGAACAACCTGAATTTGAAGCTATTATTTCTGATGATGAAGATATCATGATAACCACAACAAATGAAGGTTTATTTGAATATGCACTTGACAATGGCCCCTTTCAAGATAGTCCTGTTTTTGAATTGGTTGAAGGCGGTTTATATACAGTAAGAATTCGAGGCATCAATAATTGTGCTGAAGTTACTCAAGAATTTATTCATTTTGTGATTCCGAAGTTTTTTACTCCGAACGGCGATTTTGTGAATGATGTTTTTACCATACAAGGCCTAGAATTTTTTAATGCGGTAGAGATTCGCATTTTCGACCGTTATGGCAAACTAATTACGCAATCAAACAGCACTGCTTTTTCTTGGGATGGTCGTTTTAACAGTACCCTTTTACCATCTTCTGATTACTGGTATCATATTCAAACTGAAAATCAAGAATACAAAGGGCATTTTGCTTTAAAACGATAGATTAAGAATTAATCATATTACTTTCCTAACTTTACCTTTCAAACACCGCTATGGGTAAATCATTTGAACAATATCAAAAACGCAAGCTGGTCTCATCCTACTTTTCAGTAGTATTGAGCATTGCCTTGGTTCTTTTTTTATTGGGTTCATTGGGTTTGCTATTATTGAACACCAAAAAAATGGCCGATCATTTTAAAGAACAGATTACCATTTCTGTTTTTCTAAAAGAGAATGCTAAAGAAATTGAAATTAGTCAGCTGAAGCAAAATTTGACCATGGCTGAATACACCAAAACCGCCACGTACATTTCAAAAGAAAAAGCCGCTGAAAAATATAGTGAAGAAATTGGCGAAGACTTTGTTGATTTTTTAGGTTATAATCCGCTAAAAAATTCAATTGATGTCAACCTTAATGCCGACTTTGTATTGCCCGAAAAAATAAAAGAAATCGCTACTGATCTCGCCGCGAAAGACTATGTTCAAGAAGTCAGTTATGATAAACCTTTGGTGGGGTTGCTTGCTGAAAACGTCAAAAAAATAGGATTCTGGATTTTAGTAGCTAGCGGTATTTTTACCTTCATAGCGGTATTACTGATTAATAGTTCTATTCGATTATCAATCTACTCTAAACGTTTTATTATCAAAACTATGCAAATGGTTGGGGCAACTAAAATGTTTATACGCAAGCCTTTTATCTGGACCAATATTAAGCTGGGCATGATCGGAGCCCTTATTGCAATCATTGCCATTATTGGGGTGTTATTTTACGTGAATTCATTATTTCCGAGTTTAGAAATTTTCAAAGACGCTTCTATTTTTATCTTTTTATTTCTTGCTGTTTTCGGCTTAGGTATTTTAATTTCGTTGCTAAGCACCTTTTTTGCCACACAGCGGTTCTTGAATTTAAGATCTGACGAATTATATTATTAACTTTGTGCTATGAGCAAAAAGCAAACGCAACATTCTGAACACTTGCCAAAAAAGGAATTCATATTCCAAAAAAAGAATTATCTATTCATGTTTATTGGTATCGCTTTTATAGTTTTAGGCTTTATTCTAATGAGTGGTGGTGGCAGTGATGACCCCAACGTTTTTAACCCTGAAATTTATAGCTTCAGAAGAATTCGATTGGCACCTACTTTAGTTTTAATAGGACTCGGCATTGAAGTGTACGCCATTTTGTTGAATCCGCATAAGAAGAAAAAATAATTTGGACATACTAGACGCTATTATACTTGGCATAATTCAAGGCCTTACAGAATTTTTACCCGTTTCATCAAGTGGTCATTTAGAATTGGGCAAAGCTATATTAGGAGACAATTCTGTACCCGAAGAAAGTTTATTATTTACCGTAGTGCTTCACTTTGCAACAGCCTTAAGTACGCTGGTTGTATTTAGAAAAGATGTATGGGAAATTCTTCGCGGACTCTTTAGTTTTAAATGGAATGAAGAAACTAAGTTCTCTGTTAAAATTATTATTTCAATGCTACCTGCAGTTTTGTTAGGCTTATTTTTTGAAGAACAATTAGAAGCTTTTTTCGGTGGTAATATTCGTTTTGTAGGTTTTATGCTACTCATAACGGCGGCGCTACTTTATTTTGCTGACAAAGCCAAAGACACTGATAAAAAAGTAAGTTTTAAAAACGCCTTTTTAATAGGTATTTCACAAGCCATTGCCATGTTACCTGGTATTTCAAGAAGTGGCGCTACTATTTCAACCTCTGTATTATTAGGGGTTGATAAAACAAAGGCGGCACGTTTTTCTTTTTTAATGGTGGTACCCTTGATTTTTGGTAAAATTGGAAAAGATTTGATGAGTGGCGATTTGACATTTACAGGCGAGAATAATGTGGCCATGGGTGCAGGGTTTATTGCCGCTTTCTTAGCTGGTTTAGCTGCCTGTACCTGGATGATTCAATTGGTTAAAAAGAGTAAACTTTCATACTTCTCAATCTACTGTCTCATTGTTGGCTTAATTGCAATTGGCTATGGGTTTTATGCCTCTTAATCCTATATTTATATGGATGTAAGAACTAAAGACGACTTTCTAAACGGACAATTACTACTTATTGACAAACCGCTAAGTTGGTCCTCTTTTCAAGCGGTAAATAAATTGAAATGGGCCATTAGAAAAAAATTCAATCTAAAGAAAATCAAAATAGGACATGCTGGTACTTTAGATCCACTTGCCACAGGTTTACTATTGATTTGCACCGGAAAGTTTACCAAAACCATTAACAATCTTCAAGGTCAAATAAAAGAATATACAGGCGAAATTACGCTCGGTGGCACTACGCCTTCATATGATCTAGAAACTGAAATTGACGCTACTTTTTCTATAAATCATATTACTGAACAAAAGATTCAAGAAACCACCCAACAATTTATAGGTCAAATTGAACAAATACCGCCTATATTTTCGGCCCTGAAAAAAGACGGAAAACGACTCTATGAATACGCGCGTGACGGGGTAACAGTTGAAATCAAGAAAAGACAAATTACCATTACAGAATTTGAAATTGTAGCCATAAAAATGCCCGTAATTGAATTTAGAGTTGTGTGCAGCAAAGGAACCTATATACGTTCTTTGGCGCATGATTTTGGAAAAGCCTTGAATGCTGGCGCACATTTAACAGCATTAAGAAGAACCAAAATAGGAGATTACAACGTAAATAATGCGATAGACCCTTTAGAATTTGAACGTGCATTACTAGACAATAATGACATTTGACAACAAAAAACGAAGTTGCATTTTCCGTTTATCGAAAAATTTAAATTTTTATACCAATTGCCAGTTATAGCACTATGAGCTTTAATCGTAAACAATTATCGTTTTTGATTACTTTTTTTTCACTTGCAATTGTGGTGTTGGTGCTATTCAACATTCAATTAGGTAAGGTAGGAAGCGTTGATGATGAATACATTGTTGAAATGATGCTTGCTGAAGAAGATATTGAGACTCTTTTAAAAGAGAAAGAAATGCTCGAAAAGATGCAAGAAGTTGAACCAATCAAAAGTCATACGGCGATAAATGAAAAATTAAAATCAAGCGTTCAAGAGCCTGAACCTCTCAAAACCTTAGAAGAGCTTAGGCAAGAAGTATTATCAGCTGAAAACAATAGTTCTTCAGATGAGTTTGGCAATGAAGAATACACCTCTAAAGTGAAGGAACTTGCACAAAAGAGAGCCAATAAAAAACAACTATTAACTGAAAAAGAAAAGGAGAAAGAAGCGTTCACTAATGAGTTATCAGATCGAAAAACCTCAATTTCATATTCTTTAGTAAATCGCAAGCATTATAATTTGCCTCCGCCTATTTATACCTGTCTAGAAGGTGGCAAAGTGGTTATCAATATCACTGTTGATTCAAATGGCTATGTAACTGAAGCCAACTTAAATCAAAAAAGCTCTAGCACTACCAATTGGTGTTTGATTGACAATGCAATAACGTATGCCCGTAGAGCTGAATTTAATTCTTCAAATTTAAACGCTCAAAAAGGCACCATTACCTATCTGTTTCAACAAAAGGCACGTTAAAGTAAAATTTCAAAAAAACAAAACCCAAATTCCAAAAAATATATACTATTGCGTACAGAAATTTACAGCGTTTCTAAAAGATCCGCAAGAACACTTAGTCCTTTGTCTTTATTATACCAAACCTGAAGATCTTCTTTGAATTGCGCATCTAATGTGTCATGTTCTGCTTTATAATCTTCAACCAATTTGGTTGCGGCTTTTGAACGTGGGCCCCAATCACCCAGTACTTGAGATGTGTTACCATCAATAGCTATTAGTTTAGGTATTGACATTGCGTCATTGGTTAAAAACTGATTCATTAAAGCTTCATGCTCATCGCGCAGCACAATTTTCAATGTTATATTAGGGTTTAATTCTGCTATTTTATTCATTACAGGTAAAGATGGCGAAGCATCGCCACACCAGCTCTCTGTAAGAACCAACCAAGTAATTTTATTGTTTACAGTTTTAATTTTTGCTACTGCTTCTTCACTAAACTTTAGCGTTTTATCCCAACGTTTCATTCGGCGATCATTCAACTGGGTATAGTTTGTTAAAGCTTCTGTTTGATGAGGTCCGGTAGATTTACCCTCTTTAGCTAACTGTGAAACCAGGCTGCGATAGGTTTCATATGAAATCGCTTTGAGCAAAGCCTCTTGAATAAGCTTTCCTGTGGATTTTTCCATAATTTTTAATTTGAATACCCTTTGTAGTATTAAAGTTGTAAAACTTACATCAGGAAGCTTATCCTATAAATCAACTCAAACAATTATAGCATTCGTTTTTTAATCATGCCCCCTCGAGTATCATTGACTTTATGCATAATAACAAAAGCTTTAGGGTCAATTTTAGTAATCTCCACATTAAGTTTACGAATCTCTAGTCTGGTTATTACGGTATAAATAACATCATACTCTGTATGACGTCCTTTTTTACCAAAGCCCCCTGTGGCTTTATAAATTGTAAGACCTCGACCCAACTTTTCAATAATCATCTCACGAAGCTCTTCACTATAGTCTGAAATGATAGTTACACCTGTATATTCTTCTATACCCTCAGCTACAAAATCTAATGTTTTAGAGGCGGCCAAATAGGTCAACATAGAATACAAAGCAGTTTCTATTGATAAAAAATAGGCCGCAGCAAGAAAGACTAAGATATTTATAAGGATAATTATATCTCCAATAGTAGTTCCGAGTTTTCTACTCAAGAAAATGGCTAGCACTTCAGTGCCATCGAGTACACTACCCCCTCGTATCGAAAGACCAATTCCAGCACCCAAAAAAAACCCACCAAACACAGCAACCAACAATTTATCTTGAGTAACTTCAGGAAAATTGACAGTAGCAAGCACAAGGGCTAAGCCTAAGATGCCTATTGTGGTTTTAATAGCGAATGCTCTTCCGATTACTTTAAAACCTAATATCACAAAAGGTATATTAACCAAAACTATGAGCAGTGACAACGGCACTGACCAAGTCTCTGCAATTAATAGTGAAATACCCGTGGCACCACCATCAATGAAACGGTTAGGGAGCAAGAAACTTTCTAAACCAAATGCCGCAGAACCAATACCTAAGAGTATAAACATACTGTCACGCAACAGTACTTTCTTTTTGAATCTACTTGAATCTTTAGTTTTAAGTTCACTCATATGCCTTATAAATTCTTTAGATTTACCGCTAAGCTATTAAAAAGTTTTGCTTTTGAATGATAGAATTTATTTTGAACTGAGTTAGTTTATTTAAAATTTTGTGAAACGCCAGTCATTCTTTGATGAAACTTCGCAGCCAAAAACACATATGACTGGTGTTCACAGAATAAAATACTTGTCAAAGCCATTCGAAGATTTGAAATCGCTTCTTAATTTTCTACTATCTTTATTCTACAATAAAAGCTATGAAAAAACATAAATGCGGCTGGTGTATAGGCGATAATCTATATGAAGCATATCATGATCTTGAATGGGGTACACCCGTTAAAGACGATCATGAATTATTTGAGTTTTTAATTCTTGAAACTTTTCAAGCAGGTTTGAGTTGGATTACCATTTTGAAAAAACGCAAGAATTTCAGAAAGGCGTTCGACAATTTTGATTATAAAAAAATTGCAAAATACACTCAGGAAAAGAAGGATATTCTTTTGCAAGATGCTGGAATTGTCAGAAACAAGCTTAAAGTAAATGCTACTATTACTAATGCTCAACTCTTCATAGAAATTCAAAAAGAGTTTGGTAGTTTCAGTGCATACATTTGGGCCTTTGTAGATGGCAAACCCATTAAGAACAAAATCAAAAATTATAAAGACGGACCTGCAAATACGCCCCTTTCTGATACCATTAGCAAAGACCTCAAGAAAAGAGGCTTTAAATTTGTAGGAAGCACAGTTATATATGCATTTATGCAAGCTACAGGAATGGTAAATGATCATGAAATCAGTTGTTTTCGCTATGAAGAAGTTTAGATTAATTTATATTCTCTTAGTAAGTTTCGTTTGTTCAGGTCAAAGCGAATTAGAATCAGAACACCGAATTCGAAAAATTCAATTTCCAGATGAAGCACATACTTACGTTCAAAATAAGGTAAATGACGCAAGGCGGTATCGCTATTATAAAGAAGTAGATAGTGGTGCAACTACGTATAAAACAAAATTTAAAAAAGACCGGTTACATTATGGTCTCGCTTTTAATGCAAAAGGCAAACCGCTGTTCATAGAAATAAGAATTAAAGAAGTCGATTTTCCTGAAGATAGTTACAAAAGTTTAAACACGTATTTGCAAAAACAATTTACTAAATATCATATTAGAAGAAGGTTTCAACAATATAATTTAGTAGACAACAATACTGAAAAAACCTTAGAGAATGCCTTTCAAAATATACTATTGCCCAGTTTAAATTACAAACTACTTGTCACAGGTAAAAAGAATAAAAAATACAAGAAATATGAAGTGTTTTTTAATGCCGATGGAAATTTCATCAAGCTACAAAAAACCTTGCCAAAAAATCATGACCGCGTGCTTTATTAGAGCATTCTAATTGTCTTTCTTCAATAATGCAATAAAGTCATCTCGAGGTATCTCTTCAGCCCCTAAACTTGCTAAATGATTAGTGTGCAATTGACAATCAATAAGCGTATACTTCTTTTCTTCCAGTTCTTTTGCTAAATGAATAAATGCAAACTTAGACGCATTACTCACTTTGCTAAACATGCTTTCGCCACAAAATACATGTCCTAAATCAATACCATATAAACCCCCAACAAGTTCGTCTTCTTGCCACACTTCATATGAGGTAGCAAAGCCTTTTTCATGCAAATGCAAATAGGCCTGTTGCATGTCAGCGGTAATCCATGTGCCTTGTTGCCCATCTCTTTTAACACCAGCGCATGCTTGAAGTACCTGTTCAAAACATGTATTCTTGCTTAACGTGAACTGATTACTATTCAACACTTTTCGCATGCTTTTTGAAATTTTGATTTCCTTGGGATACAAAACCATTCTGGGATCAGGACTCCACCATAAAATCAATGAATCTTCATTAAACCACGGAAAAATACCGTTTTGATATGCCAGTAATAAACGTTCAGAAGACAAGTCGCCTCCTGCCGCAAGAAGACCTTCTTCATTGGCATTTTCTACCTCAGGAAAATGTATCCGGTCATCTAAAAAGTGTAGTGTATTTTGTTGTTTTTCTGGTTTCAATGTTTTTCTTCTATAATCGAAATTTGTGGTTTTACTTTTGAATTTCTTTTAGGATTACCCCAAAATAATTGCCAATAAAATTAAGCATTACTCAAGAATACAACCCAATAAAAAAGGCTCTATTTTAACAATAGAGCCTTCAAAATAATACGTTTTAAACCTTAAAAAGGTAGATCATCATGATCTTTCTCATTTAAGGTATCAACAGGCTCAAAAGCTTCAGCTGGTGGCGCTGGCGGAATACCTGCATCAGCTGGTGCCGCAGCTTGTAAGTTTTCAATACGCCAAC
Organism: uncultured Flavobacteriaceae bacterium; assembly: GCA_937929935.1. Lineage (GTDB taxonomy): Bacteria > Bacteroidota > Bacteroidia > Flavobacteriales > Flavobacteriaceae > Maribacter_C. Next base: position 102,643 of record CALFUL010000005.1, read on the forward strand.
CTTGAATTGAGTTGAAATATTTTACTTCGCCTTGAGGGTTTGTCCATTCCCGACCTCTAAGGTTTATGCTAACTTTTACATCTTGACCTACTGCATAACTGTTAAGTAAATCAGATTTATCTTGTACAAACTCAACCATTAAATGCTGCGGGTATTGCTCTTCAGTAGTGACTACAAGCTCTCTTTTTCTGAACCCATTACTTCCAAAAGTTTGGGTTTCTCCTATCATTTTGATTTTTCCTTCAATTTCCATGATTATGAATTATATGTGAACTAATTATTAAGAAATAAATGTAGTGGTAAAGTAGTAAATCGCCTAACATAAAATGAACAAGTTATTAAAGTTTATGAAAAAAAATTGATGCCGATAAGAAAGGTTTAGAACGCCTATTGCAAAACTGTTTTAACATTGTACTACAAATTGCTTTATATTTGAATCTACAGATGAATTTTAATCCTAAAAACAAGATTACTAACATAGTTTTACTGGTATCAGCATTTGTGATTGTCAGCTTAATACTATGGAATACAAACAGTTTCTTCAGGAAATTCAAGGAAGAAGAGCGATTTAAAATGGAAATATGGGCCACTGCCCATAAAGTTTTATTGAGTGCTTCACTTGACGAAGAAATAGGTTTGTTACCCACCAAGGTTTTTCAAAACAATGCCTCAACACCAATGATTTTGGTCAATAAAAACGGTACCGTAAAGACCAATAACATAGATAAAGAAAAATCTAAAGACTCTATTTACATTCAAAAGCAAATTGCAAAATTTAAAAATGAAAACATCCCCATTGAACTTGACCAACAAGGTGAACATTTAGCAACGCTTTATTATGGCAATTCAGAAGTATTAAATAAGCTCAAATATTACCCTATTGCTTTACTGCTTATCATTTTGCTTTTTGGTGCAGTAATTTTCTTTTTCTTTAAAACCAATAAAGCCTCTGAACAAAATAAATTATGGGCGGGTATGGCCAAAGAAACCGCCCACCAAATAGGCACACCTTTGTCATCACTTTTAGGATGGAATGAATTGCTAAAAACAGAAAATATAAACCCTGAAATTACACTTGAAATAGAGAAAGACATCAATAGATTAGAAACCATAACTGAACGTTTTTCTAAAATTGGATCCTTACCTAAATTAGATGAACATGACATTGTGAGTGAAACCAAAGAGGCGTATGATTATTTGAAATTAAGAAGTTCAAAATTGATTAATTTTTCATTCGATTCTAAAGTAGAAAGTATGAATGTGATGCTGAATCATTCACTGTATCATTGGACTATTGAAAATCTGGTTAAAAACGGAATTGACGCCATGAAAGGAAGAGGAAATATTGGAATTCAAATTTTACCTGATGGTAATTATGTCAATATTTTAATTGCTGATACCGGAAGCGGAATTTCAAAAAGTGATTATAAAAACATATTTAACCCTGGTGTTACCTCTAAAAAAAGAGGTTGGGGTCTAGGTCTTTCATTAGTCAAAAGAATTGTTGAAGAATATCATCAAGGAAAAATAAAAGTACTTTCGTCTAGTAAAGAAGGTACAATTATGCAAATATCTTTAAAAGTAAATGCTTAATCATGGCAACTGAAAAATTAGTGGTGCTTAAAGACGCTGAATTGGCAGCGAATTGCCCAGAGTGTTATAATAAATCATTACGCCTTGCTTTTTATCAAAAGCATGTAAATGGCAAATTATATAACAAAATAACCAACGAGGTAACTAATCAATTAACCTGCAATACCTGTAATTCAAATATTTATCCGGCTAGATGGACGGATGATATAGAGCGCTTATACAACTATTATCAAAAAATGGTAGTGCCAGAAAAGAGTTCTTTAAAATTTACTGGCCTATTTTATATTCTCATTTTAGTGCTGATAGGTTTAATAGCTGGCGGACTATATTATCTTCAATTAGAAGGCATTATTCAATTTTAGCACGAATTTTTTTGGCTGTAGCCTCAAACTCTTCTTTAGTTAAAGACACCTTGTTTAAAAAGGTAGCATCTTGCATTGTGTTAAGAGGAATCAAATGTACATGTACATGCGGAACTTCAAGCCCTATTACTGTAAATGCTACTCTTTTACAGTCAATAGTCGATTCAATAGCTTTACCAACATTTCTTGAAAAAGCCATTAAACCCGTATAAGTTGCATCATCTAAATCAGTAATCTTATCTACTTCTTCTTTCGGGATACACAAGGTATGCCCAACAGCGTTTGGATTAATATCTAAAAACGCAAAAAAGTTATCGTTCTCTGCTATTTTGTAGCAGGGAATTTCGCCTTTTATGATTTTAGAAAATATACTTGACATAGATTGCTTGAAATGAAGTTTTCTATTAAGAACGTCCTATCTCTAGAATTTCAAATTTTAAGGTGCCATTAGGTACTGTGATTTCTGCTACATCGCCAACTTCTTTGCCTAAAAGACCCTTCCCGATAGGAGAATTAACTGATATTTTTCCGGTTTTTATATCTGCTTCACTTTCAGCTACTAGGGTATAACTCATCTTCATTCCGTTAGACTGATTCTTCAATTTAACAGTTGAAAGCACTAAAACCTTTGAATTATCTAATTGAGACTCATCAATTAAACGTGCATTGGCAAGTGTTTCTTCCATTTTAGAAATTCGCATTTCAAGAAGACCTTGTGCTTCTTTAGCGGCATCATATTCAGCGTTTTCTGATAAATCGCCTTTATCTCTAGCCTCAGCAATATCTTGCGAAGCTTTTGGGCGCTCGATATCACGAAGATGATTTAATTCATCTTTTAGATTTTTCAGCCCTTCTGCGGTGTAATAAGATACTTTGCTCATAATCTAATCGTTTAATAAATAGGAAAATCCTCTACACATGCCATATAATCTTGGCTTTTAAGAGAGGATTAAGACAAATATAAAGAAATTTTGATCAATTTTGTTTTAGAAATTAGTTTTGAAAATACACTATGAAAAAGATTTGGGGCATTATTTTATTAGTTAGTTTATTGGCTTGTGATAAGCAAAATACCAATAGAAATCCGTTTTTGCAAGAGGTAGGTTTTGCTTTTGAAATCAATCTTAATTTACCATTATATAGTCCGTTGACAACAATTGGCAATGTGGTTTATATTGGCAATGCCCAAGTTGGTACACGAGGTGCTTTTGTGATTAAATCAGGTTTTGATCAGTATCGCGTTTTTGAAGCAAGTTGCCCCAACCACGCCCCCAACACATGTTCTACTATGAGTTTTAATGGGCAAGTAGCCAGCTGTTCTTGTGAAGACTACAGCTACAGTATTTTTACTGGCCAAATGTTTGACAGACCAGAAGATGGCATTCAATATTATGACATGCTTGAATACCGCGCCACTTTTAGTGGCAACACGGTTATCATTTCAAATTAAAAACGAATTGTTGCTCCTAACAAGAAATTAGTCCCCGCTTGCGGGTAATAACCTTGAACTTCTATAGTAGATGGACCACTCCAACTGTCGAGATAAGTATAGCCGTTTGATACATACAACTCATTGAATATATTATTTAGAAGCCCAGAAAAAATGATTGATTGAACAATAGATTTTGGCTTAATTTCATACGTCAAATTCAAATCTGTGGTAAAATAAGCATCCAACATCGAAGCTTCGGTATCAGTATTACTCAAAAATTGTTCTCCCACATATTTTGATAATAACGCAAGATGAAAAGAATCACTTGCTTGGTATGCAATTCTATTACCCACGATTACTTGTGGCGAAAAAGCAATATTTGTGTCTCCTAGATTTTGTCTTATCCCATCTCGTTCAATAGATAAGTTTTGAATTTTATTTGAACTAAACACCAAGTTAGGACTTAAAAGTACTTTATCTCCCAATCTTACATTAGCGTCTATCTCAAGTCCGAAACGATGGCTATCCTTCACATTCGCACGTAAAGGGCCGCCAACATCATTCAGCTCGCCAGTTAAGACCAATTGGTCTTTATAGTCCATAAAATATAAATTGGTATTAACCTGAACATTCTGCGAAACGTAACGCCAGCCCAACTCAAAATCAATTAGTTTTTCAGGTTTGGGAGTACCGTCTTCATAATCGTTTCTGTTAGGCTCTCTGTTCGCCACCGCCCATGAGAAATAAAAATTATTGTTTTTATTTAAATCATAGGTAACACCTGCTTTGGGGTTGAAGAAATTAAAAGAATCATCTACCAAACCAGTGTCTTCTCCGTTAGCTTGATACCCAACGTTTCTTAGCTGCAAATCGCCATAGAGACTCCATTGGTCATCTAATTTATAATTTACTTTAGAATACAGATTAAAATCGGTTTTTACAGAATTGTCATCATAATAGCGATCACGAATATTGCTTGTACCTGCAAATCGGGTCCAGATTACTTCGCCAAAATGAGCGCCCTCATATTTATTGTAACCACCACCGATGATTAGGTTGATTTTGTCTTTTGAATAATTAGCTGAAAACACTGCACCATAAAAGTCATTATCAAGCCAACGACGCCGTATTACATCAGTAGTATTTACTTCTTGACCGTCAACATTTATTGGTGTAAAGCCATAGGTGCTAAAATCATCTTCTTCTTTAAACTGCTCGAAATAGCCTCGCCCTTTGGTATAATGAAATGCCACATTGGTGCTCCAATTATCATTCAACTTTTCATTCCATAATAACTGGGCGTGATCTTGTTTATAATTGTCTTCTTCTTTATCATAAAATTGAGTGTTATTATTTTCATCAATGTAAAAACCTGCCGGATTAAAAGTTCGATCAGATTCTAAAGTAGCACGGTCTATACCAAACCACGATTGATAGGTAATTTCATGACCGCCAAACAAAATCGCTTTTATCAATGTATTTTCATCTTTATAAGCTCCTTGTAGAAAATAAGAATCTAAATCTGAAGATGCTCTGTCAATATAACCATCAGAAGAAATTCTTGACAATCGCCCTGAAACCTCAACATGACCCCTCAAAAGACCTGTACTGAATTTCAAATTATTTCTAAGTGTATTGTAACTTCCTATTGATGAAGAAATTTGACCATAGGCCTCCTCAGAAAAAGCATCAGTCAACATATTTAAACTAGCACCAAAAGCTCCAGCGCCATTCGTAGATGTACCTACTCCTCTTTGCAATTGTAAACTTTCAGTAGAAGAAGCGAAATCTGGCATATTTACCCAAAATGTACCATGCGATTCAGAATCATTATAGGGTATACCGTTTATAGTAACATTTACTCTAGTTGCATCGCTACCGCGAACGCGAATGCCTGTGTAACCTACTCCTGCACCAGCATCTGAAGTTGTCACTACTGATGGTAAAAAGTTCATTAAAATAGGAATGTCTTGACCTAGATTTCGAGGTTTGATTTGCTCTTTTGTTAAATTGGAAAAGGTAACGGGTGTTTGATTGGTAACCCGAATAGCAGAAACAAAAACCTCATCAAGAACCTCAACTTTTTTTCCTTTTAAAGAATCGATTTGCTGTTCTTGAGCAATAAGTCCTTTAATTAATCCGATTAAGGTTAATACAGTAAATACATACTTTTTCATTCGTACTAGTTATAATAGTGACGAATAAAAGGGGCGGTTATTCTAAATTTAAATTGATTTTGTGAGCCTACTCACATTATATTCAATGAAGATGAAAAGCACCAATTATTTTATTTGCCAGCGCTACATCTCGCGCTCATTTTTAAAGGTCTGCAAGACCTTTTGAAATGAGCCGTCCCTTAGCAGCATTACCTGCTCAGGTTCATTGGGTATAATCTCAGCTTCATTCTGAACTTGTTTTAGAACCTATCTTGAACTTAATTCAAGAATTCTTACTCCAGTTTCAAAACTTAGCACCCCTTGAGATGGCACAAATATACGATTGGAAAACAATTACATCCTAAGAAATAATCTAAAAAGTTAGCTTACTTGATGCGTCGATTTTAATAAATCATTGACTGTTTTAACCGGATTGAAAGTTTCAAGAGGCACCTCAACAAAAATGGTATTCCAAAAAGCCATTGCCCCATTCCAAAGTCCGGGCAATTCTAAAGCCTTAAGAGCGTTACCATCTTTAGTTTTTTCAGTAATAAAGCCTTGTTTGTGGTCAACAAAATCAATGAGATTATACTTCTCGCCTTTATAATTTCGAATGCCGCATACCAAATCAACGGGATTGAAATGTGTAGCTTCTTTTAAAATATTCAGCTGCGTTTCAATTGATTTATCTATTTGTGCGGATTCTATTATTTGCAATGAAGTAGTGCCTCTTGTATCAGTGATCCAAAACGGCCCACCGCCTGGTTCGCCCTCGTTTTTGACCATTCCGCAAACACGAATGGGGCTATTTATTTTTTCTTTTAAACTAGTTATCTTTTCTACGTCAGATGAACTTTCATAATCTTGAGAAAATCGAACATTCAATTTATTCACTAAGAAGCGCTCAATTTCATCGAGCAAATTTTCACTTACTTCTTCATTTTCTAGAGCTTTGGCATAAGCGAAAGTTTGTTTTTGCAGTTTTAGTAAAACCCCTGCCAACAACTTTTTACTTTGGGTAACATGCTTTGCTTGCGCAGGTACAACTACATTATCAATATTCTTAATAAACACGATATCTGCATCTTGTTCATTTAAGTTTTCGATTAACGCACCATGACCCCCTGGTCTAAATAGTAAAGACCCATCAGCATTTCTAAATGGTGTATTATCTATATTTACTGCAATGGTATCAGTAGATGGTTTTTGATTCGAATATTTTATTTCAAAATTGGTGTTCGTTGCGGCAGCCACCCGTTTGTTTGCCTTTTCAAATTCAAGTTCAAACATTTCAGCGTGCTGTTCTGATATGGTAAAATGTAGTTTTGATGTGCCTTTTGATTTTGCATAATTTGCACCCTCTTTAAGGTGTTCTTCAAAAGGTGTTTCAGTATGTTCTTTATAGTTATGAAATGGCAAAAGACCTTTCGGAAAAAAGCCATAATTCAAACCATCTTTATGCAATAATTCTTTTACAAAGAGATATACTTCTTCTCCTTTTGAAGAAAAGTTACCTGCAATTCTTGATTGAACCATTTCATAAAAAGGAAAGCTAGTCAGCCCCTCAGAAAATTGTTTAATAGCCGAGTTATCTGTTCTATTCAGATACCCTTCTAAACTTTCTTTGTTGAAATCATATTCCTCTAAAAAATTGAATAACGCTTTAAACATTCTTGAAGCGGCCCCAGAGGCAGGTACAAATTTCAAAAGACTTAAACCTTCTTTTGAGTTTTTGAAAATTGCTAAATAACTTGCTATTTCATCTTCTGAAAACTTTAAAATACCGTTACCTATAACAGCGGCATTTTTAAGGTTCACAAAAGGAATGCCTTCTTTGAAAGTTGTTAGTTGTTGTTCTACTTTTTCAGCTGAAATACCTTTATCAGCTAAATTTTGTAATTCTGCGGTTGAAATCATGCTTTTTTAGTGCGTAGTTTATCAATATTTTCGATAGCGTGTTGTAACCTTGTACGCTTATCGCCACTCAATGTAATAAAATTTCGATTGTACCTTTCTAAGGTCTCTTTGAAATACCCAAACATTCGTTCACGATCATTAGGTTTGTCTCTGAGGTCATCTTTTTCCCAAGGAATATCGATATTGGTCAGTAAATAAAGGTCATATTGATTTAGAAGTGCATACTGCTCTAAAACTGGGTCACATTCGCCTAGATAATATGCTTCTGAGTATACTTTAGTCTCCAATAAATCAGTATCACAAATTAAAATTTCAGTTGCCTTTCTAGCCAATTCATTTTCTAAACGCATTTGACCTTCTGCAATAAAAGGCAAGTCATGAGGTTCACATGTTTTTCGCTCATTATTCCATTTATTTTGAAGGTATGCTCTGGCATATTCAGGCACCCAAACGGTGTTATAATGTCGTGCTAATTGTTCAGATAGGGTTGTTTTTCCTGTGGATTCAGGACCAAATAAAACAACTTTTATAATGTTTGAGGACTCTTGTCTATACTTTTTTTCCATTCGAGGTATGCCTGTATTGCGAGTATTGTAAAGATAATATATTGAAATGACAGCATACCCCAACCACGATAGGCATATAAGGGTATGGTAATTAAATTAGCGATGATCCAAAGCGTCCAGTTTTCTAATTTTTTCATGGCCATATACCACATGGCAGTGAAGAAAATACCTGAGGTAAAAATATCAATGTAGTTTGAAGGTTCAATTTCATTGCCAAACACTTTATAAACGCCATAGTTAAATGCCATAGTTGCTAAAAAAAGTACCACACCTATTACCTCCTCTTTGCTTGTTGTTCTAGAAATTTGAACAACAGCTTTGTTATCCTTTTTTCGAGACCAATTCCACCAGCCATAAACGCTCATGGCTGACCAGTAAAAATTCATCATCATATCGCCTAGAAGTCCATCTTTCAGAAAGAGATAAAAAGAGATTATCGTAGCAATCATGCCCACTGGGTAGGCAAGTACATTTGCCTTTTTCGCATACCAAACTCCAACAATACCCGCAACTAAAGCAATAGCTTCAAGAATAATAATATAGGTCTCTTTTTCTCGATACCCATCTAAGAAAAAATCAAAAAGTTGGTTCATATTCGCTTCGATCTGATTTAACAATTTTCATATAAAGTAAGCCTTTATCCATCAATTCAAAAGCTATTTTAATTTCAGATTGAAGTACCTTCATTACCTCATCATAGTTACCAAAGACTTGCGTACTTAAGGGGTTTTCTAATATTGTTAAACCAGAAGCGCGCAATTTTTTAATAAAGTTGATGATGTGCGCTTCAAAATCATTTTGTAAAGGCGAAAAAGTAAGTTCTACAGATATATTCATTTGTTAATCATTGATGATAAAAATAATACAAACTAAGCATCTTTACGCATGGCATAGACACAGGTAAAGCCTTCGAATTCTAGAAATTTAATATCAAAGTGTGTTTGTTTTCCGTGGTAAAGAATTTCTCCGGTAGTGGCATCATCTGAAAGCGAGAAATCTTTAATATCAATATGATGTAAAAAGCTTAATCCTTTTTCAGCATAAATTTTATACAAAGACTCTTTGCATCCCCAAACAACCGTTAATTTTCTAATTAAGGCATCTGAATTGGCAATGGTTCTATACTCGGCAATAGGCGTGAATTTATGCGCAATTCTCAAAATTTTATCACGCTGCAGCTCTATATCAATGCCTACTTCTTGATCTTGGCTAATGATGATTCCTGTAAATTGACCAGAATGGGTAATTGAAATTTTAGTGCCGTCTTTTAAATGTGGTTTGCCATTTTCATCGTAAAACAAATCGGCATCAACATAACCTGCCACTGCCATCAAATGTCTGATGCTTAAAAACCCCTTTCTATGCATTTCAGATTTCATGGCATTCATTCTGTTTTGACAGTGCTGGGTCAACTGAATATCTTTAGCAAGCTCATCTTCAGATTCTTCAATCTTCCAAATGTAGACTTTGATCGATGAACTGACAGTTAATGTATTATAAATAGGCATGCTATTGTTATGTATTTTGTACCTTTGGCACCGCAAAATAGTATGTAATTACTACAAGACGAAAGTAAATAATAAAAAAGAATATGAGCACAGAAACAATTCCATTTGTTCCTTATAAAGTAAAGGATATTTCACTTGCTGATTGGGGGCGGAAAGAAATTAATTTAGCTGAAGCTGAAATGCCAGGTTTAATGGCGCTTCGCGATGAATATGGCGAAGAACAACCTTTAAAAGGTTCGCGAATTGCAGGATGTCTTCACATGACCATTCAAACAGCAGTTCTTATAGAAACCTTAGTTGCCTTGGGCGCTGATGTTACTTGGAGTTCTTGTAACATATTTTCTACTCAAGACCACGCGGCAGCAGCAATTGCAGCAGCAGGAATTCCTGTTTACGCTTGGAAAGGTATGAATGAAGAAGAATTTGATTGGTGTATTGAACAAACCTTATTTTTTGGCGAATCACGCGAGCCTTTAAATATGATTTTAGATGATGGTGGAGATTTAACCAATATGGTGATAGACCGATACCCTCAACTTACTGATGCCATTAAAGGGTTGTCAGAAGAAACTACAACTGGGGTTCACCGTTTATACGAAAGGGTAAAAAACGGAACGCTACCAATGCCAGCAATAAATGTGAACGATTCTGTAACTAAATCAAAATTTGATAATAAATACGGATGTCGTGAAAGTGCTGTAGATGCAATACGTAGAGCAACTGACACCATGCTTGCCGGAAAAAAAGTTGTTGTAGCTGGTTATGGCGATGTTGGTAAAGGAACCGCTGCCTCATTTAAAGGTGCAGGTGCCATTGTTACCGTTACTGAAATTGATCCTATTTGTGCCCTTCAGGCTTGTATGGATGGTTTTGAAGTGAAAAAATTAGAGAATGTAGTTGGTAAAGCTGATATTGTAATTACCACTACCGGAAATAAAGATATTATTCAAGGAAAGCACTTTAAAGCGATGCGCGATAAAGTCATCGTTTGTAATATTGGTCATTTTGACAATGAAATTGATATGGCATGGTTAAATGAAAACCATGGCAACACCAAAGATGAAATCAAGCCTCAAGTTGATAAGTACACTATTGATGGTAAAGATATCATTGTTTTGGCTGAAGGTAGGTTAGTAAATTTAGGTTGTGCTACGGGCCACCCAAGTTTTGTAATGAGTAATTCATTTACCAACCAAACTTTAGCGCAAATTGAACTTTGGAAAAATAGTGCCAACTATAAAAATGAAGTTTACATGCTGCCAAAGCACTTAGATGAAAAAGTGGCGAAACTTCACTTATCGCGTTTAGGAGCTGAGCTTACTGAATTACGTGAAGACCAAGCGTCATACATTGGTGTTACTGTTGAGGGTCCTTTTAAACCTGAGTACTACAGGTATTAATATACCGCTAATACATAAAAAACCTCCTTCAACCATGAAGGAGGTTTTTTAATATTGCGCCTTTTCAAACACCTTTATTTTGTGATAAAGCGTTAAATTCATGTTATTTTGTTTAAGTTATTATAAAAAAAGATAGACATTTTGTATTCTTGCATTAAAATTAAAGGTCTTATAAAGAATCATCGTATAAATAATAGTTATGTTTAATATATTTAAAAAGAAGCCTGAAGCTGATATTCTCAACAAAAAATATCATAAACTAATGAAAGAAGCGCATGGTTTATCATCTTTTAATCGAAAACTAAGCGACCAAAAAGTGTATGAAGCGAATGAAGTTTTAAAACAATTAGACAAAATCGCATGATTTTTCATATTTTTTAGTTTTATTTAGGGAGTATTTAAATTTTAGAAAAACAGTTTATGGATTTAATGGAACGTGTTGCTGAATTCGAAGCAAGAAAAATGTCGGGAATGACAACGAGTGATAGAGTTTCCACTTCAAGAGAAGTAAAAGCTTTAATATTAGAAATTAACGAAATATATAAAGAGACAAAAGATGTTGAGTTAATGGATATCATGAAAAGACTCACAGTCAAGAAGAAAAAAATAGAAAAGCGATTAAAAGGAAATCCTATGAATTAAGATTCAATAGGAATCTAAATTAATAAGTCTTCTATTTATTTCATTCGTTAAGAGTGTTTAAATAGAAGACTTATTTTTTGCTCTAAACTCAAATCTTTTCGCAAAATAAATTATGAGTACAAAGAAAAAACCTGACAATGTAGTTTTTGATGAAGATACACAACAGTATAATGCCTCATTGAAACCCTATGCTACTGATGTTGGCGCTCCGGCGATTACTACAACCGATACTGTCGCCTGGAAAAACAGAAATATTCACGCTGTCAATAAGCAAATTAATGCGAAATATTTAGAGTTGAAAGCTGAGTATGATGCGCTTATGAATGAGTTTGAATACAACAATCTTGTCTATAGTGCTAAATTCAATTTTGAGCCTGTAATTGGCTATACTTATCATTTATATCGCAATAAAAATCAGGAAGCCTTTTTATCTGTAATAGCACCTCACGAGTGTAATTTTGATTTTTTGGGCACCTTCAAATTGAACGCTGATAAAATGTGGGAACAAATTAAAGCGTAGGATGACAAACGACTTCACAGAAAGAGAACTTGATCGAATTATTGAAATGGCTTGGGAAGATCGCACGCCCTTTGAGGCTATTAAATTTCAATTTGGCTTAGCTGAAAAAGAAGTGATTAAAGTAATGCGTGGCACTTTAAAGCGCAGCAGTTTTAACCGTTGGCGAAAAAGAGTGAATAGTGGTGTTAGTCAAAAACATTTAAAAAAAAGAAACCCCGAAATTGACCGTTTCAAATGTTCACGTCAACGCCAAATTACGAACAATAAAATCAGCAAACGTTAAATTTTTAAATGCACTACACCAAAAAAGCCATTGAAGAAATGGACCGAATTCAAAAAATTAAATTTATGAATTCGGTATCAGGAATTAAACCTGCGAATTTAATTGGAACTAATTCGAATACTGGGCAAACAAATCTTGCCATTTTTAGCTCTGTTTTTCATTTGGGCAGCGATCCCGCCTTGTTAGGTTTTATTACCCGACCAACAGGCGAAGTTCCGCGACACACACTCGAAAATATCAAAGAAACTAAAGCCTACACCATAAATCATGTTAGTTCATCTTTTGTAAAACAGGCTCATTATACCTCAGCAAAATTAGATAGCAATCAATCTGAATTTAAAGCTTGTGGCTTAACAGAAGAATATATAGCAGATTTTAAAGCTCCTTTTGTTCGAGAAAGCGCTATAAAAATGGGCATGCAATTTAAACAAGCTATTGATATTGAACTCAACGGTACTATTCTGGTTATTGGCGAAATTCAACATTTAATTATTCCAGATGCAGCTGTGACAAAAGATGAAGATATTGACTTAAGTAAAGTTAATGTCGCCTGTATTTCAGGTTTAAACACCTATTATAGTCTGAAAAAAATAAATCGTTTCCCTTATGCAAGACCCAATGAAATTCCTGATTTTAAAAAATGAAAAAACAACACCTTCCTGAAAAAATATGTGTGGTTTGCCAGCGCTCATTTTCATGGCGCAAAAAATGGGAGAAAAATTGGAATGACGTTAAATACTGTAGTGAAAAATGTAGACGTACGAGATGAAAACTGTAAACCTCATATTTCCGCATCAATTATTTAAAGAGAATCCGCTTTTTGAAAACGGATTTGAATTTTATCTCATTGAAGAATATCTCTTTTTCAAGCAATATCCTTTTCACAAACAAAAACTTGCTTTTCACAGGGCTACCATGAAATTTTATATGGATTTTCTAAAGGATAAAGGAAAAACCGTTACGTATATTGACGCCACGGCTGAAACTTCAGATATTCTAAAATTGCTTCCCGATTTAGCACAAAAAGGAATTGCAGAAATTCACTATCTCGACCCCGCTGATGATTGGTTAGAAAAGCGAATTGCAAAAGCTTGTGCAACCGAAGGCATCAAAAATACGGTGCATGCCACCCCAATGTATTTGAACAGTAAAGAAGATTTACAAGATTTCTTTAAGGCTGACAAGAAGAAGTTTTATCAAACAAAATTTTATACAAATCAACGTAAAGCAAGAAATATTTTATTAGAGGCTGATGGCAAACCTGTTGGTGGTAAATGGACCTATGATGTTGAAAATAGAAAAAAGTACCCTGCTAAAAAGGTGCCACCGTCTATTCAATATCCTGATAATGACGGGTATTATGAAGAAGCCAAAACCTATGTAGAGGCTAACTTTAAATCAAATTACGGTACCCTAACCGTTCAATTGTTATACCCAAATACCTTTAAAAAAACACAGACTTGGTTTTCTAATTTTCTAGAGACTAGGTTTATGGAGTTCGGCGTTTATGAAGATGCCATAGTGGCCGAAAATTCTATCTTAAATCACAGTGTTTTAACGCCTATGTTGAATGTTGGTTTAATTACCCCACAAGAGATTGTTGACCAAAGTCTTGATTTTGCCGCAAAAAATGATATTCCGATCAATTCAACTGAGGGTTTTATTCGTCAAATTATAGGGTGGCGTGAATTTATTCGCGGGGTGTATATTTCAAAAGGAAGCTACGAGCGAACCAAGCATTTTTGGAAATTCCATAAAAAAATACCTAAATCTTTTTACAACGGTACTACCGGCATACCGCCTATTGATATCACAATCAAAAAAGTCTTGAAAACAGGCTATTGCCATCATATTGAGCGCTTGATGGTGCTAGGTAATTTTATGGTGCTTTGCGAGTTTGATCCTGATGAGGTTTATCAATGGTTTATGGAGCTTTTTATTGATGCTTATGATTGGGTTATGGTGCCTAATGTATACGGCATGAGTCAATTTGCTGATGGCGGACTCATGTCTACCAAACCCTATATTAGTGGTAGCAATTACCTAATGAAAATGAGCAATTATAAAAAAGGCGATTGGCAAGCTACTTGGGATGGACTATTTTGGCGCTTTATGCATACGCACCGAGATTTCTTTTTGTCGAACCCACGATTAGGAATGTTGATTCGAACTTTTGATAAAATGAGCGATGAGAAAAAGCAAAAGCATTTACAAAACGGAGAAGCTTTTTTAAACCTATTGAATTAAAATGAATGTAGAACTACTTCGAATACTTTTTGACTTTGGCTTAGTAGTACTTATTTGGCTGGTACAATTAACCATTTATCCTGCGTTTCAATTTTATCAAAAAGAAAATCTTTTAAAGTGGCATCAGAAATACACTTTTGGTATTTCAATAGTAGTTATACCTTTAATGTTCGGACAGCTCATTTTGACGACCATACAACTCTTCAAAGAGCAAAATACATTTACAGTGATCAGCATTATTTTAATTGTACTTGTCTGGGCAATTACCTTTTCTCAGTTTATGCCTATGCATTCAAAAATTGCTAAAGGAGAATCTTCAAATGCACTCCTTCAGAAACTGACAAACCTCAACTGGTTAAGAACCTCAATTTGGTCACTTTTGTTTATTTGGAGTCTTGTGCATTTTGTTAATGATTAGGGCTTTACATTTTAAAAACCCTTAAAATATGCTGTCTAACTATTGAAATCCTATGATTTAGCAGTAATTTAACTAGCAAAATATCTTATGAATACTGGCCGACGGAATTTTGTGAAGTGCCTACCCGCGGCAGCATTACTGCCCCAACAAGCATTAAGTCAACTAACTTCAGAAAGTTTAAGCCCTTTTGTCAATAGTTTTTCTACTGACAAAATTGATGCTCTTTATAATAGTGCCATTGTGATTGATGGCATTATTATCACACGAAATTGGAATGAGGTAGCTGATGAAGCACTCGCGAAATCAGGCTATACTGGTTTTAATGCTTCTTTAGATTCTGGTAGTCTCAAAAAAGCCCTCGATTCATTGTCTGATTGGCATATGCGTATTAAGAATAACCCCAGTTTATCACCGCAACCAGCGCTGATGATTTCATAAGGGCAAAAAAAGAAGGAAAAACAGCCGTTATGATGGGTTTTCAAAATACCACGCCGCTTGAAATGTCTATTGATAATATGGATATTTTGTATCAAGCTGCCACACGATGGATGCAACTCACATACAACCATCGTAACCTAGTTGGTGATGGCTGCACTGAAAGAACAAATGCCGGAATTTCAGATTATGGCATAGAAGTAGTAGAGCGCATGAATGAATTGGGTATATTGATTTCTTACTCATTACCACAATCTATTAGCAATTGTACCTTACTAAACAACCATTTATTTAAAAATGTATCTTTAAAAAAAGAGTTGTCATGAAAAAAGTCTATTTCTTGTTCATATTTTCAATAGTCTTTCTTCTTTTTGAGAGCTGCACTAACAATACTTCTAAAAATATAGAATTACAACAAGAATTGTTTATATCAAGTTTTACCATTCAAACACCTGATGATTGGCAATGGGAACAAGATCAAGGTATAGACACCTTTATAGGGAAAATATTTAACAGTGAAGAAGTCATATACTTTGATCAAGGTTATTTAAGCTTTGGATACCTTGAAGATGTTGAAGCAAGTGAACGCACTATATCGTTTCAAAAATTGAATATAAACGGCGTTCCTGCTATTATAGAAAAAGAAAAAACATCAAATGAAGAAATTGACCGTGACATTCGGTTATCTGTTTACTTAGATGAAGGGCAAACAGGACGGCAAAATAGATTGTATACGTATGACCCTAAAAATGAAGACCTTATTTTGGCCATTTTTAAGTCACATAATTTTGTAGAACTGAGTGATTAAAAAAAACACTGAATTTTAAGCATAAAAAAACCCTCTCGTTTAAACGAGAGGGTTTTTATTTTTAAAGAAACAGTTTCTTAAGCTTCAAAAGGCTCAATTGAAACGTAAGACTTTCCGCCAGCTTTCTTAGCAAATTGAACAATACCATCAACACGAGCGTGTAGGGTATGATCTTTACCTAAATATACATTTTCACCAGGGTTGTGCTTAGTGCCACGTTGCCTCACGATGATATTTCCTGCAATTGCAGCTTGACCACCGAAAATTTTTACGCCTAATCGTTTCGATTCTGACTCTCTACCGTTTTTTGAACTACCTACACCTTTTTTATGTGCCATGATATAATATTTAAAAGTATTGCTCTATGACTGACTAAGCCTAACAATACAGATTACTAGTTTTATTTTACCTCTTTTTTGAAAAGGTCAGAATTTCTTTAAAGAAATTCTGGGCGGAGTTTTACGCTTTACCTCCGTCTAATTCGTCTTGCCATTTCTTTAACTCATCCCACTTACCATCAGCAGCAAGTTTTGCTTGAGCTGGCCAAGTATCAGTAACGTGATTACCACGAACATCTGCGATGATTTCAGAAATTTTTGCTGGTTTTGATGTTGCTAAATCAGCAAAAGTTACAATACCCGCATCATTTAAGGTAGAAGCGATTTTTGGACCGATACCTTCAACTTTTTTCAAATCATCTGGTTTAGCAGAAGCCTTTGGTGCAGCAGCCTTCTTTGGCGCAGCTTTAGGAGTTGCTTTTGCAACAGGAGCAGCCTTTGGTGCAGCCTCTTTTTTAGGGGCAGCTTTCTTTGGCTCTGCTGCTTTGGCTTTCTTAGCGCCTTTGGCAACAATACTCTCAATAACAATTTCAGTTAATGATTGACGATGACCGTTTTTCTTACGGTATCCTTTACGTCTTTTCTTGTGAAAGACAATTACTTTATCACCTTTAAGGTGCTTAATGACTTTAGCCTCAACAGCGGCTCCGTCTATAGCCGGGGCGCCAATAGTTATGTTCTTACCGTCATCTAAAAGAAGTACATTGTTAAAAGTTACCTTTTTACCTTCTTCCGTTTGTAAACGGTGAACATATACTTTTTGGTCTTTTGCAACTTTGAATTGCTGCCCTGCCATCTCTACAATTGCGTACATAGCGTGTATATGATTTATTAACACTTAAAATTTTATTTAAGCGGATGCAAATATAAGCGATAATTGCCAATCTACAAGAGATTTTGCTTAGAAATTAATAGTAGTAATTTTTGAATTCTTATTTTTATTTTAAAGATCCTTAAATTGTAGTTAAATTCTTTATTTTTCTTAGAAAGACCTGTATATTGTCAGACTATTAACTAATTCAAATACAGTGTCAAGATACACTGTATTTACTCATTAAAATGATAAATTAAATGAAACCAAAACTACTACATTGCCTCGTCGCATTCATTTTTGGGCTAACACTTACAGCCCAAGAAGTTAATTATGAAGAGTACAAACTTGATAACGGATTACATGTAATTTTGCATCAAGACAATTCAGCACCCATTGTAACAACTTCTGTGATGTATCACGTAGGTGGAAAAGATCGTACCGAAGGCAGAACAGGTTTCGCCCACTTTTTTGAACACCTACTTTTTGAAGGTACTGCAAACATTGAAAAAGGAGATTTTATGAAGATTGTTTCTGCTAACGGTGGTAGAAATAATGCCAATACTTCTCAAGACCGTACCTATTATTATGAAGTTTTCCCGTCTAACAATTTAGAATTAGGGTTGTGGTTAGAATCTGAACGCATGTTGCATCCTATTATTAATCAAGATGGAATTGATACACAACAAGAAGTTGTAAAGGAAGAAAAAAGATTACGTTACGATAATAGTCCGTATGGCCAATTTTTATATGCTATCGGAAGCAACCTATTTAAAGTGCACCCCTACAAAGACCCAAATATTGGGTACATGAAAGATCTTGATGCTGCAACTTTAGAAGACGTTAAGGCATATAATAAGAAATACTATGTGCCAAACAATGCCGTTTTGGTAGTAGCCGGCGATTTTGAAACAGCGGCTGCTAAAAAAATGGTTTCAGACTATTTTTCTGAAATACCTAAAGGAGAAGCAATCACAAGAAACTATCCGAAAGAAGAGCCAATTACCAAACAAATTGATGCTCAATTTTTTGATCCAAATATTCAGATTCCTGCTACAATGATTGCCTATAGAACGCCAGGTTTTAAAGAACGAGAAGCTTATGTTCTTGATATGTTATCAACCTATTTAAGTGACGGAAATAGTTCAAAACTATACAAGAAAATGGTTGATGATCAAAAACAAGCATTACAAGTTGGTGCCTTTAACATTGGGCAAGAAGATTACAGCATGTACGTTGCTTTTGCATTACCTGTAGGTGAAACTGGCCTTGATGTTTTAAAAACTGAAATGGAAGAAGAATTCGCCAAAGTAAGGTCAGAATTGATTTCTGAAAAAGACTATCAGAAACTTTTGAATAAGTTTGAAAATCAATTTGTAAACTCTAATTCAAGTGTTGAGGGTATAGCGAATTCATTAGCAAGAAACTATATGTTATATGGCGACACTGAACTAATCAATAAAGAAATTGAAATTTACAGATCTATTAGTCGTGAAGAAATCAAAGAAGTTGCTAATCGATTTTTAAACCCGAACCAAAGATTGGTTCTTGACTATTTACCTAAAGAAAAAACAGAAAACTAGAACATAATGAAAAAGCTATATATCCTATTATTCATTCTTTTTACAGCCACTGTTAGTGCGCAAGTAGATCGGTCTGTAATGCCTAAACCGGGTCCGGCACCAGAAATAAATTTAGAAGACCCACAAAGTTTTGAATTAAAAAACGGACTCAAAGTTTTAGTGGTTGAAAATCATAAACTACCAAGAGTTTCTATTCAATTACGTATTGATAATCCGCCTTTAGCAGAAGGCGATAAATCAGGAGTTTCTTCCCTAACAGGTAATTTGCTTGGTATGGGTTCAAAATCTATCTCAAAAGATGATTTTAATGAAGAGGTAGATTTCTTAGGTGCTAGAATGTTCTTTGGTTCTCAAAGTGCCTTTGCTAGTTCTTTATCTAAATATTTTCCAAGAATTCTTGAGTTAATGGCTGATGCCAGCATCAACCCGAACTTTACGCAAGAAGAATTTGACAAAGAAAAGAACAAACTCATTACAGGACTAAAAACAGAAGAAAAAGACGTTAAGGCTATCGCAAGTAGAGTTCAAACTGCATTGGCCTATGGTACGGATCACCCTTTCGGGGAATTTACTACTGAAGAAACAATAAATAATGTCACGCTGGGCGATGTGAAAAACCATTACCAAAACAATTTTGTGCCAGCAAATGCCTATTTAATTATCATTGGTGATGTTAATTTGAAAGAAACAAAAGCGTTGGTTAAGAAACATTTTACACCTTGGACAAAAGCAACTCCGCCATCATTTTCTTATACTAATCCGGCAGATGCACTTTACACTCAATTAAATTTTGTTGATGTTCCCAATGCTGTACAATCAGAAATATCAGTACAAAATTTGGTTAATTTAAAAATGAAAGATCCTGATTATTTGTCAGTTCTAATGACAAATGAAATATTAGGTGGTGGTGGTGCAGGAAGATTGTATTCAAACCTTAGAGAAGATAAAGGGTTTACTTATGGCTCCTATTCTGGTATTGGAAATGATAAAAATGGTCCTTCTCGTTTTAGAGCTGTTGCAGCTGTTAGAAATGCAGTAACCGATAGTTCTGTAGTAGAAATTCTTAAAGAAATTGACCTTATTAGAAATACTGATGTATCAGAAGAAGAATTAGCAAATGCTAAAGCTAAGTATTTGGGTCGATTTGTAATGGCTCTAGAAGACCCTGAAACAATAGCTAGATATGCTTTCAACATTCAAACTGAAGGTCTTGACAAAGATTTTTATAAAAGCTATTTAGAAAATATTAGTGCGATTAGTGTTACTGATATTAAAAACGCCGCACAAAAATATTTCAGTGCTGATAAATTGAGAATTGTTGTTGCCGGTAAGGGGAGTGAAGTTCTTGAGAATCTTGAAAAAATCACCTTAAATGACAAGCCGGTTCCGGTTAAATATTTTGACAAGTTCGCAGCAGAAGTTGACAAACCTAATTACAAAATGGCTGTGCCTTCAGACGTAACAGTAGGTTCAATTCTCACAAAATATATTGACGCTATTGGCGGTAAAGATAAATTAGCTGGAGTAAACGCATATGTCATGAATGCTGAAGCTGAAATGCAAGGCATGAAATTAAATCTTGAAATGAAAAAAACTGATAAAAAACAGTTTATGCAAGATGTTAAGGTTATGGGCAATTCAATGAGCAAGCAGGTTTTAAATGGCGATTCAGGTTATGTAGTAATGCAAGGGCAACGAAAAGACATGGATGCCTCTGAACTTGAAAAAGTAAGTGTTGAAGCGGATCCTTTTCCTGAATTAAACTACAGCGTTGATACTATTATGTTAGAAGGTATTGAAGATGTAAACGGTCAAAAAGCCTATAAAATTAAAATCTCTGATGAAAAGTCTGCATTTTACAGTATCGAAACTGGTTTAAAAATTCAAGAGGTTACTAAGGTAGAAGCCATGGGGCAAGAAGTTGTGAGCACCTTTAATTTTGGTGATTACAAAGAGGTAAACGGAATTCTTTTTCCCTTTACCCTTAGTCAATCAATGGGGCCTCAATCAATAGATTTTATTGTAAGTGAAATAAAAATCAATGAAGGCGTTTCAGACGCTGATTTTGAATAAAATCACTTTCATAGAATAAGAAACCCTGATGCTAGTTAGCATCAGGGTTTTTTTTATAAAAACACTAAAAACTACTATCCGATTTTTCGAATTTCGGCTTCGCCAATCATAATGCCTTTTTCAATATTTGCTGATCCTTTATAATTTATGGTGGTTTCTCCGTAACACGTAACCTTCAATCGTTCTGACACATTTACTCTAAAATTACTTTCACCGTACGCTGTAATTTTTGTTGTAGTATTTTTCATGCCTAAGGTATTTACCTCACTCTCTCCGTATGCACGATAAACTTGTCTACCCACATCGCCTGACTTAATTTCTAAATAGCTTTCACCATATATTGCTACCGTTAATTCCTCAGTAGTTATAGCATCAAAATAAATTTTTGATTCACCATAAATAGTCAATTTTAGACTTTTTTGTTCAATTGGACTTTCGCATTTTACAACTTCTTCACCCCTAACTGACAATGTGTTCAACTTTTTATAGGTAATTGTCGCCGTAGCCATCGTTCCATTGTAAATCGAACGCTTTCCTTTCCATTTGTCATTATCCACCTTTTCTGATTTTGTAACCGTTTTAGCTCCATCTAAATATAATCGTAGCGTTTTACCTTCTACAACTATATTAATTTTATCGTTAGATACTTTAGCATTTTCGATTTTCACAGATTCTTCATTCCCTTCTACGAGAATAACTTCAATATGAGGACTTACAATTACTTTTTCGAAAGATTTTACTTGTGTTATTTGCGCCGAGCTCCATTGAGAAACTATGAATACTACGGCCATAACAATTGCTGATGCGCTACTATTTTTCATTATCGTTTGTTTTAGTTATTCTAAAGACCAGAGTGAAAGTAAATTGTTACAATTTTTTAATTATTTCTTTTTTTTATTCACTAACCAAACTCCTAAAAGAATAATTGATGCGCCAATTAATTGGTAAGCGGTTACTTTTTCGCCATCCCAAACGCCCCAAAAAATGGCTACTAAAGGAATTAGGTACGTTACTGATGCCGCAAAAACTGGGCTCGAAACATGTATCAATTTATTGAAATACATATTCGCAATTGCTGTACCTAAAATGGCTAAAGCCAAAACATACCACATGGCATTTTGCATGGGTAGGCTATTTGAAATCTCAGTAAAAAATCCAGAATAACCAACAAGTATTAAGGCTGGTAAAAAAGCCACTGCAAAGCTTCCTGTTGTTACAGCTAATGCACTAAGATGCGGAAGTTTATTTTTTATGATATTGATATTGACAGCGTATCCTAAGGCTGATAATAATACATAAATGGAATACCAATAATTCTGGTCAGGCACCAACTCCATCCCTGAAACAATTAAAGCTACTGTGCCAAAAAGACCAATAAATACCCCAACTAATTGTCTTTTATTTAAAAATGCGCCAAACATACCCACGCCTACTATTGAAGTTAGTAAAGGTACTGTAGAGTTAAAAATTGCGGTAACCCCACTATCTAACTGAGTTTGTGCTAATGCGAATAAAAAAGGTGGAAAAAATGAACTTAATAAACCCCCAATAAAGATCCATTTCCAATCTCGTGAACTTAAATTTCTAATGCTTTTAAAGCCCAGAATAAATAAGGTTAGTGATGCAATAATAATACGTAAACCACCAACTTCAATGGCAGTTAAGCCCAACAAAGCCCTTTTCATTAAAATGAAGGAAGACCCCCAAACTAAAGAAAGTAAGATGAGATAAAACCATTTTTTAAAATAATCGCTCACGAATAAATTTTAGACAAAAGTGAAACTTTTAATTTCAAATCAAGCGTTTTAAATTCTTAATTTTACTTTCGTTTAATAAATATCAATACTATGAAAAAATTGCTTTTAATGCTGCTCACGCTTTCTTTCATGATTAATTTTTCTTGTAAAGAGGATAAACAAAAAGTAGCGGTTACAACTGAAAATCAAATGGAAAAAGTAATCGCCATACATGATGAGGTCATGCCTAAAATGGGCAAAGTAGGACGTCTTGTGGGGCAATTGAGAAAAAAAATTGATGCTGATCAAGGTAGCATGATTGAAAAGAATGTTATGGAAGATTTACAGGAAGCGAACGCAGCGATGATGGAATGGATGCAAAATTTTGGTACTACTTTTGACTCTGATGAAATCATGAATGGAAAAGCACTTTCTGATGAAAAACAGCTACTTTTAGATCAAGAAGAACAAAAAATCATTGAAGTAAAAGAAAAAATAGAAACAAGTATTTCAAAAGCAGAAGAAATACTAGCTGAGAATTAAAATGGCAATTTACCTAAATCAACATTGCCACCTGAAATGATGATGCCTACTTTTTGATTCTTGAATTTTTCTTTATCACTGATAAGCGCTGCTAAAGCTACGGCGCTTGAAGGTTCAACAATAATCTTCATACGTTCCCAAATTAGGCGCATTGCTGAAATTATTTCTTCTTCAGTAACTCTTATAATTGCTGAAACATGCTCCTTTATTATAGGAAAATTATTGTCTCCTAAAGTAGTTTTGAGTCCGTCTGCTACAGTATTGGTAGTGACATTGCCTTCAATTTTACCACTTTGTAAAGAACGGTAGGCATCATCAGCTTCAAAAGGCTCTCCGCCAAACACTTTACACGCTTTACCAAAATAAGTTGCCGCTAAAGCCGAGCCAGCAATGAGGCCTCCGCCACCAACAGGGCAAAAAATCGCATTTAATTCAGGCTGTTCTTCTAATAATTCAATAGCTGCTGTACCCTGACCAATAATGACATCAACATCATTTGATGGGTGCAACAAAGTAGCGCCGGTTTTAGCTGCTATTTCATTTGCCGTTTGCTCTCGTGCTTTTAAAGTTGGCTCACATTCATAAATTATACCTTGATATTGCTTCACACCCGTTTTTTTCACTTCAGGTGCAGATGTTGGCATTACAATATGTGCAGTTACCTCTAAACTTTTAGCCCCTAAAGAAACTGCTTGGGCAAAATTACCTGAAGAATGAGTGACCACGCCTTTTAAGCGCTGTTGATCAGTTAGTTTTAAAATCGCATTGGTTGCACCTCGCATTTTATAGGCTCCGCCACGTTGAAAATTTTCGCACTTAAAAAATATCTGAGCTCCAACTACTTCATTGATTAAGCTTGAAGAAAGTACTACAGTTTTATGGATAAAAGGTTTTATCCGTTCATGACATTCTAAAAGCGCATTTTTTGTCATTTTACAATTTAGTGTTTTGGGTTATTTCCAGCGCATTGATTCCATAATATGGGCGATATCTTGTTGCAAATATACCGCTGCCGGATATATGGAATCATAGTTTGGTTTTGTCGAAAAATATAAAGAACCAGAAACAAAATGTTGTACGCTATCAGTTACATAGAATTGAGCCTGCGAAGCAGCATTACCACTTACTTCAAAAAAAGCACCATATACTTTCTCTGATGGGTTTTCATAAACACGCGGGCGAATACCGTCAGCTAGGGCAGCATGTTCATAACTGAGTCTTTCTGCATCATTAATTAGCCCTTCTAAATTGTTATTTATTTTTTTGTAGGTTATGAAAATTGCCGCATTCATATCAGGGTAATCTAAAGTCATAGACCCTTCTTTATTCTTTTTAATACTTGAGCTTTTATTGTAATTAAAAGAATAATAATCAGTTTCAAAATCAGCACCTGCTGGCCTTGTATACTCTAATCTCAGCATTGCCTTGGGTTTGGGCAAAACATTTTCTTCATTGCAGCTAAAGAAAAATAAGCTACATGCTAGTAAAACAAATATCTGTTTAATTTTCATTGGGCAGGGTTACTTTTATTTGTTTCAATCTTTTTTTATCTAAGCTTTCAACTTTAAACTGATAATTTTTAAACGTAATTTTTTCTCCTTTTTTAGGAAAACTTCCTGAAATCTCAAGAACAAAACCAGCTATAGTTTCTGATTCACCTTTATGTTCTTCAAACGGCTCTTCCTCATCAATTTTCACAACTCTATAAAAATCTTTCAATGTTGTTTTTCCGTCAAAAACATAATTTAAATCATCTAGTTTTGAATACACTAAATCTTCATCATCAAATTCATCACTGATATCGCCCACTATTTCTTCAATAATATCTTCTAGGGTTACAATACCTGAAGTACCCCCATATTCATCAACAACAACCGCTAAATGATTTTTCATTTCTTGAAACTCAAGTAATAAATCATCTAACTTTTTATTTTCAGGCACAAAGTATGGTTCTCTAATTAAGGTCAACCAATCAAAATTTTTACGTTCAATATGTGGCAAAAGATCTTTTACATAAAGCACGCCCAAAACATTGTCAATACTCTCAGAAAAAACCGGAATTCTTGAGTACCCATGTTTTTTAATTTCATCTAAAACCTCACGAAATTTCATTTCTTCGCTGAGCGAAAAAATATCTATTCGAGGTCGCATGACTTGTTTGGTATCGGTATTACCAAAAGATACAATACCTTCTAGAATTTTTTGCTCTTCTTTGGTAGTATCACCTTCAGAAGTTAATTCAAGGGCTTGTGATAAGTGATCTACACTCAAATTAGATTTCTCTTTGCCTAGTTTTTCATAAAGAAAATTAGAGCTTGATTTCATGGGAAGACTTAATGGAGAAAAAATAAAATCAAGAAATTTCAACGGATATGCCATGAACTTGCTGAAAATAATTTTATTTCGGTTAGCATATACTTTAGGAAGTATTTCGCCAAACATCAAGATTAAAAAGGTTATTACACCCACTTCAATAGTAAAGCGCACCCAATCATTTTCAATATCTCTGAACATTAAATCTCCAAGACTATTAAATAACAAAACAGTACCAATATTAATGGTATTGTTCGCTATCAATATAGTAGCTAAAAGCTTTTTAGGTTTTTTCAGTAATTCAACCACAATAGTTCCTCTTGCGGTTTTCTCTTCTTCTATTTCATTAATATTAGTTGGCGAGAGCCCAAAAAAAGCAACTTCAGCGCCAGAAACTAAAGCAGAACCAATTAGTAAAAAAAATAAGAAGACAACTTTAATGATGACAAAACTGTCAAAAACAAAAAGGCTAAAAATTAAACTATGCGGGTCAGGATCCAATAGTATTCTATTTCAGTTTAAAAGGGTAAATCATCATTTTGTTGTGCCTCACTAACATGATCAGGTTGATGTTGCGGTGCTGTATTCTGAACAGGCTGATTTGTAGTTTTTGCTGGTGTTTGAGCTGGGGTGTTTTGAGCATTAGAATTGGCATTAGCCATACTCTCTTTTTTGGTTGACAAAAAGGTAAATTCTTGTACATGAACTTCAGTTGAATACCTAGTATTACCATCTTCGCCCTGCCATTGCCTATTTTTCAATCGCCCCTCAACATAAATTTTATCGCCTTTACTCAAGTACTTTTCACATATTTCAGCAGCTTTATTACGTACTACTATATTGTGCCAATCAGTATTGGTCACGCGCTCACCAGTTTGCTTATTGGTATAAGATTCATTTGTTGCTATCGGAAAACGGCCTATACAATTGCCCCCTTCAAAATAGTGCATTTTCACTTCATCACCTAAATGACCAATTAACATAACTTTATTCAATGTGCCGCTCATAATCTTTCTTTATACTAAATTACTAAATCAACGTCATTTTTGTGGTTTCAATCAAATCAATTTATTTCAAAATTAATCTTCTAAAGACATTTAAATTAGCCTTCAAAAATACGCTTTTTAAACTGTTCAATAAATGTGGCAATCAAAATAGGCATCGCATAATTTTCAACATTTTCTAATAAAATAGCATTTTCATAAGTATCATTACAATGCACAACCCAAAAATTACAGTACAAATGTTGATGTGAAAGTTTATGAACTATTTGCTGTTGATGAAAACTAAATACATCTGAAACTTGTTTATGTGAAAGCACTTCAGGCAACCGCTTTTTTAAACTCTTTAGGGTTAGTTCTTTTTCTGACTCGATAAGCGGAAACTGCCACAGGTTTTGCCATATCCCTTTTTCAGTGCGCTGCTCAATAATTGTTTTAAATTGTTTTTCTTCATTCTGAAAAAGCGGAACTACGTAATTGAAATAGCGTTTTTTAACCTTTAATTTCTTCAATTTTACGGGTAGTACATCAACTTTATTTTTCTGCAAAGCCACGCAACTCTCATTTAACGGACATGCATCACAACTAGGATTTCTTGGCACACATTGCATGGCTCCAAACTCCATAATACCTTGATTATAATCTTGAATGGCGCTAATATCCATTACATTTTCAGCCAATTTTTTAAAATATTTAACCCCCTTTGAACTATTAATGGGTAAATCGACTCCGTAAAATCGTGAGAGAACGCGATAAACATTTCCGTCAACAACCGCTTTGGGTTCGTTAAAACAAATTGAAGCGATAGCACTTGCGGTATAATCGCCCACACCTTTTAATTTTAAGAGTTCATGATATGTTTTTGGAAAAACACCTTCATACTCATTAGCAATTGTTTTTGCGGTTTGATGCAAATTTCTTGCTCTTGAATAATACCCTAAGCCCTGCCAAAGTTTAAGCACCTCTTCTTCAGAGGCTTGCGCTAAATCAAAAACTGTTGAAAAGTGTTCAACAAACTTCAAATAGTAAGGGGTACCCTGCGCTACACGGGTTTGTTGAAGAATAATTTCTGAAAGCCAAATTTTGTAAGGATCCTTAGAACTACGCCATGGTAAGCTGCGTTTATTTATTGAATACCAATTCAGAATTTTTTTAGAAAATATCATTATTACAATTACCGCCGCTCAAAAGTAAAGTATTAAATCTTGAAAAAGGCCTAAAAACTCGTCGTTACTGATTTTTACTGCATACAATCAACGAAAAATAATGATTTACAATCAAAAGAATGAATTAAATTTATATATTTGCAAGCCGAAAAAAACCAAGTAAACCCAAATTTAAAAAATGACAAAAGCAGAAATTGTATCAAAAATTTCAGACAAACTAGGAATTGAAAAAGGTGACATTCAAGCAACCGTTGAAACTTTTATGGAAGAAGTTAAGTCTTCATTAGAAAATGGAGATAACGTTTACCTAAGAGGTTTTGGTAGTTTTATTATCAAAACACGAGCTGAAAAAACTGGAAGAAACATTTCTAAGAATACCACCATTAAGATACCAGCACACAATATTCCTGCATTCAAACCTGCAAAGGTTTTTATTGAAGGCGTAAAGAGTAACGTTAAAGTTAAATAATAAATAAAAATTTAGAGCTATATGCCGAGTGGTAAAAAAAGAAAGAGACACAAGGTAGCAACCCATAAGCGCAAGAAGCGTAGGAGAGCTAACCGACACAAGAAAAAGTAGTTTTAAAAACTACTTTTTCTTTTTATTATGTTCTTTGAAATAGAGATTCCGATAGAGAATTTCGGCAGGTTGGTACAATCTGTTTAAGGCAAAATGTTTAATCTATTTATTCGCCAGCTGGCGAATAAGTGTAAATATAAATTCAGGTGAATAGAGAATTAATCGTAAGAACTAGTTCTGACGCAGTTGATTTTGCTATTTTGAAAGATGGAAAACTTGCTGAATTGCATAAAGAAGAAGACAATAATGACTTTTCTGTTGGTGATATTTTTATTGCCAAAGTAAGAAAACCAGTTACTGGTCTGAATGCAGCCTTTGTAAATGTTGGTTATGAAAAAGATGCTTTTTTGCATTATCATGACCTAGGGCCGCAATTAGCTACTATGCTAACTTTTATAAAGCAAGTGAGTTCAGGAAAATTAAAAGATTATTCTTTGAAAAATTTTCCAAAACAAAAAGATATTGACAAACACGGTGGTATCATTGATGTGATTAAATCAAATCAAAGTTTACTCGTTCAAATTGTCAAAGAACCCATCTCAACAAAAGGACCAAGAATTAGCTCTGAGCTTTCAATAGCAGGGCGCTATTTAGTGATGGTCCCTTTTTCAGATCGCGTTTCCGTATCACAAAAAATCGGAAGTAAAGAAGAAAAAGATAGGTTAAAAAGACTCGTTAAGAGCATTAAACCTAAAGGATTCGGAGTCATAATTCGAACCGTAGCAGAAGGCAAGAAAGTTGCCGAACTCGATAAAGATCTAGAAAACTTGTTGTCTAAATGGACAACAATGTGCAAGAAATTATATAAAGCACCTACCCCATCAAAAGTACTGGTTGAACTCAATAGAGCTTCAAGTATTTTAAGGGATGTCTTCAATGATTCATATACAGGAATTCATGTTGACAATGAAACGCTTTATAATCAAATTAAAGACTATGTGCTGGAAATTGCACCAGCGAAAGAATCAATAGTCAAACAATATAGTTCCTCTGTTCCAATTTATGAGAAATTCGGAATCGAAAGACAAATTAAAACCTCTTTTGGCCGTACAGCATCTATGAGTAAAGGTGCGTACCTAGTTATTGAACATACTGAGGCGTTACACGTAATCGACGTCAATAGCGGTAACCGTTCAAATAAGGCAAAAAACCAAGAAGATACTGCTCTAGAAGTAAATCTATTAGCAGCTTCAGAAATCGCGAGACAATTAAGATTGCGCGATATGGGAGGTATTATTGTGGTTGACTTTATCGATATGGTAAAAGCACCGCATCGCAGAAAACTTTTTGATCATCTTCGTGATGAAATGAAAGATGATCGAGCCAAACATAAAATCTTACCTCCAAGTAAGTTTGGTTTGATACAAATTACTAGACAGCGGGTACGGCCCGAAATGAACATTAAAACAACTGAAGAGAACCCAAATGGTTCTGGCAAAGAAGTAGAAGCACCAATTGTTTTAATTGATACTATAAATGCCGATTTGCAAAAACTTTTAAATGGCCCTAAGGGCAAGGATAAGGTTACATTGAACATACATCCGTTCATTGCAGCCTATCTCACAAAAGGTTTTCCATCTATACGTACTAAATGGTTTTTAGAACATAGAAAATGGATCAACATTCAAGCTCGAGATGCGTATACGTATCTTGAATATCGTTTTAAAAATAAAGACGGTAAAACTGTTTATTAAGCTTATAAAGCTCAACTATTGAAAGCGACATTCTTCATTGATGTCGCTTTTTTTATGCTTTTTTTTACCATATCAAAAAGCAAAGCGTTTCAAAGAAATTATCATTTTTGAATTTAGTACTTTTGGGCATGCCGTTTAAGAAAATTGAAACCTACACCTTAAAAGAGGCTACTCGCAAGCTTGAAGGCTATTGCGCTTACCAAGAACGCTGCCATAAAGAAGTAAATCAAAAGCTTCATGATATGAATATGATTCAAGAAGCAATTGATCAAATTGTTTCACATTTAATTCAACACAATTTTCTCAACGAAGAACGCTTTGCTCAAAGCTATGCGCGTGGAAAGTTTACCATCAAAAAATGGGGCCGCAATAGAATTGTTTCAGAGCTAAAGTTTCGAGGCATTACAAAATACAACATCAAAACCGCCTTAAAAGAAATTGATTCAGATCTTTATCATAGTACGCTTGATGCTTTGTCCAAAAAAAGATTAGGTCAGATTACTGAAACTAATATCCAAAAACGCAGAAAAAAATTAGCTGATTATTTACTTTACCGTGGTTGGGAGTCTCATTTGGTGTATGAAAAATTAAAGGAATTGATTGCTTAGGAGTCTTGTTTTGTCATTCTGAATAAGATGAGTAATCTAACTAAAGTGTGATTAAACAAAATGGCAGAATCAACAATCGAAAGTTCATCAAACAAATAAACCAAATTCAACACCGTATAGTTCCCTCCTACGTCGGGAGGACAAAAACCCTGTGAGTCTTGTTTTGTTATACCGTATGGATTGAGGAATCTAAAGGATTCTATTTGTTCTAAGAATTGCTCTTTCATTCTTTTCATCTATCCACTGTTGGCCTCTTAATTTTCGCATTAACACATCAAAATGACGCATTATAAATATATTATAAGCTGCCTTACTAAAATTTAAAGGATTTCTTGCCAAAGCTCTCAAACTCATTGAAAAACCTGGTGTTAAATATTTCATGTAATGCCAATAACCTTCAGGCATATACAATACTTCGCCATGCTTCAATTTTGTTTTATAACCTGTTGCTTTTTTTAAAGCTGGCCATTTTTCAAAATCAGGATTTGAAAAATCAATTGCCTCATGAGTTATTAAAGAATATGGAACTTTATAGAGATATTTAGTTGATGACTGCGGAAACAAAATACATTCTTTTTCACCTTCAAAATGAAAATGAAAAATATTCGCATAATCGATGTCATAGTGCATGAACGTATGAGAATTTTTTCCGCCAAAAAACAACATAGGAACTTTTTTCAACAAACGAATACCAAAATCAGGATAACTAAAATCTTCTTGTAAGGCAGGTACTTCTTTAAGAACATTCCATAAAAAAATACGAAACTTAGTGGGTTCACTTTTAAGCAAATCAATGTAATCAGCCATTTTCATAGTTTCATGAGGCTCATTAAAACCATCATCATGATGTACCGGGCGGTCATCATACAAGGGTACTATTTTTTCGCCTGCCACTTGCTTCATATAGGCTAAGCTCCATTTTGAATGCGCTTTCCAATTTTCATCAAAATCTTCAATAACAACAGGCTTTTGAGGCTTTATGTAAAGCCTCTTGAAGTCGCTTTTTGAAATGGACTTTATACGCGGAATTTCAATTAAATTCAATGGTAAGTTATCTTGAATATGAAAAGTAAATGTAATAATCCTTCAGAAAATTCTTTCTTAAAAGAATTATAAAGCTATATTTTTTTCTGAAACTTTAGACACAGCTTTTGCTATTTCATTTCGCTCAATTTTATGTCCTGGCCTGCTCCATTTAGGTTTTTCTCCTAAAGGTTGTATTTGAGAATCTTCTGCCTCTACCGTTTTAGGTTGTGAAACTTTGGTAAATGGTTTCTGCGGATTTAAACCCAACATTTTGAACATTTCCATATCCTCACTCACATCAGGGTTAGGCGTAGTCAATAACTTATCGCCAGCGAAAATAGAATTAGCCCCAGCAAAAAAGCACATCGCTTGACCTTCACGGCTCATTTCTGTTCTTCCGGCTGATAAACGAACTTGAGTTTCTGGCATTACAATTCTGGTTGTCGCTACCATGCGAATCATATCCCAAATTGAAACAGGTTCCATTTCTTCCATAGGTGTGCCTTCAACAGCCACCAAAGCATTGATAGGAACTGATTCAGGTTGCGGGTTCAAAGAGGTGAGTGCCACCAACATACCAGCGCGGTCTTCAACTGCTTCACCCATGCCTATTATTCCGCCGCTACAAACTGTAACATTACTTTTACGAACATTGTCAATGGTGTCTAAGCGGTCTTTAAAAGCACGCGTAGATATAACATCTTTATAATAATCTTCAGAGGTATCTAAATTGTGATTATACGCATACAAACCTGCTTCTGCCAAACGGTTGGCCTGATTTTCAGTTATCATACCTAGTGTACAGCAAACCTCCATGTCTAATTTATTAATGGTACGTACCATTTCGAGAACTTGATCAAATTCAGGTCCGTCTTTTACATTTCGCCAAGCGGCGCCCATACAAACTCTTGAACTACCTGAAGCTTTTGCTCTCAAGGCTTGCGCCTTAACATGCGAAACTTTCATTAGATCATTACCTTCAATATCAGTATGGTATCTAGCTGCTTGCGGACAATACCCACAATCTTCTGGGCAACCACCTGTTTTAATCGATAACAAAGTAGATACCTGAACCGTATTTGGGTCATGATTTTCTCTGTGAATAGTTGCGGCTTCATATAATAACTCCATCAAGGGTTTATTATAGATATCGAGTATTTCTTGTTTGGTGTAGTTGTGTTTTGTGACGCTCATTTAATCTAAAATCTTGAATCAAAAATACGCTATTCAAAGTCAAAAGCCAATTAATGAAAAACTCAAACTGATTTTAATTAGGTAGTTTTAATAAGATGCTAACCGCATTACCCCCAAAACCGACAGAATTAACCAATATCCTATTCATTTTCTTCTGAGGTGAATTGTTGTTAATAAAAGGTACCTCAATAAATTTTTGGTTTTGTAGCATCAATACGGCTAATTCAATGCTCAACGCACCTGATGTAGCAAAGGTATGACCCACTTTCCACTTGTTTGATGTTAACGCAGGTAAAGCGTTTTTGAAAACTTTTTTTATGGCTTCGAATTCTGAATTATCACCTTTAACCGTACCCGGCGCATGCATGACAATACAATCAATTTCATCAGGGCTTAAATCGCCCAAAGCCATTTTCATTGAACGTTGAAAACACTTTGCATCAGTAGAAATTGATGTATTGTGTTCTAAGATTTCAGTGGCATAACCAACCCCTTCAATAATTGCCAGTGCTTTTGAAGAATTACCTTTTTCTAAACAAGCCACAGCAGCACCTTCACCCAAAATCATAGTGTTCTGTTTTTTGTCAAGGTTGAGGGCTTGACAAGGATATTTTTCAGATTCATTGCTTCTCGACTCCGCTCGAAGTGACCGTTTATGTTTTGCATAAATTTTCATTGCTTTCATCTGAGCAATTGTAAATGGGGTCAAAGGAGCTTCACTACCCCCTACTAAGAATTTAGTGGTCATTCCTGAATTGATCCATGCTACTCCGTTGAGTAATGAATGTAAAGCCGTAGAGCAAGTAATAGAATGCGATATTTCAGGACCTTTTGTTTGTAAATCATTGGCCACCCATGAAGAAATATTTCCTAAAGTTGTGGTGGGTGAAGACAGTGTTGATGACTTTTGAGATGCTATAAATTCTCGATGGTATTTCTCAAATAATGCAGTCGCCCCTCGCGAAGAACCTATGTTGATACCAAAATTGTCTTCAGCTTTCCATTTCGCGAACGCCATCGCTTTTCGCGAAGCATAAATGGCAAAGAGCACCGTATTATCTAACCGTTGATAGTTTGAATCTGAGTTTCTCAATTTTTCAATTTCGAATTTTGCTTCCTCAGAAAGGGCAGCACCCCATTCTTTATTTTGACCAAAAGTCATTTCTTTAAAAAAATGCTGGTCATTTAAATAGTTTTTCCAAATTTCTTCGGTGGAAAATCCTAATGAAGAAATGGAGGCAATCGCCGTTATTGAAATGGGTTCTTTTAGCATAACATTAAACCATTTTCAGCGATTGAAGAATACTATCATAAACCTTTTGCAACTGCTCATCAGTAATTACATAGGGTGGCAATACATAGATGGTATTTCCTAATGGCCGCAACAAAACTCCTTGATTCAGAAAAAACTGATATAATTGGTCTCTAAGATTTCCGTAGCGTTCCATTTGCAAGTCTAAATCAAGGGCTAAAATGACTCCTTTACAGCGTACTTCTTTGACTTTGGGATGATTTTTGACTTTCATAGCGAATTGCTCATGGGCCTTTTCAATAGCTTCTCGTCTTTGCAAAATTTCAGGTGAATTGAGTAACTCAATACCGGCTATGGCCGCAGCACATCCTAAAGGGTGTGCACTAAAAGTATGCGCATGAAAAAAGCCTTTGGTAACTTCATGACTCAAAAAAGCGTCAAAAATAGTTTGTGTACAACTAGTAATACTCAATGGAAACATACCCGCTGTCAAGGCTTTGCCCAAACACATAATATCAGGCCTGTTTTCTAAATAATCTGATGCAAAGTTTTTGCCTGTTTTTCCAAAACCTGTCATAATCTCATCAGCAATGCAAATCACTTCATGCTGATTACATAATTCAATTAATGCATCGAGCGCTTTTTCAGAATGAAATTTCATTCCTGCTGCACCTTGAACTAAAGGTTCAAAAACAAAGGCTGCACAAGAATTGTCAGTAATGATGGTTGTAAGATGTTCAATAACCTGCTCAACATTCGCTTCAGTAGGCAGTGGTATTCGCTCAACGTTTATTAAAAAATCTTCAAACGGACCGTTATAAGATGACAAACCTGAAGCGCTCATAGCACCAAAAGTATCACCGTGAAAACCACCTTCAAGAGCAATTAGGGTATCACGTTTTTCTCCTTTGTTATGATGATACTGCAATGCCATTTTAATGGCAGCTTCAACAGCTGTTGAACCATTATCATTAAAGAAAATCTTAGCTTGATTTTCAGGTAAAATAGTCATCAAAGCCTCTGATAATTCTATCGCTGGCTGATGGGTTAAACCACTAAACATAACAAAATCAAGTTGCTGCATTTGTTTGGTCATCGCAGCTACAATAGCATCATTTGAATGCCCGTACATTGTGGTATACCACGAGGCTATACCATCAATATATTCATTGCCTTCTTCATCATAAAGCAAGGCTCCTTCGGCTTTCACAATAGCTAGAGGATCGGCGGCCGTTTGGTGTTGCGTCAACGGGTGCCATAAATGCTTTTTATCGCGATTTATGAGTTTTTTCAAGTTCAATTTGTTTATGAAGCACGCTATTTTTCTATCTTGCAAAGGTCGGTATTTCATCTTAAAACTACTCATGCTCACTTCGGTTATTCAAAAACTTACTCCGCATTATCAAAGTTTAAGAGGCCGTACCGTTCTCATGATTTTGACGGCCGTTTCATTATTTGTTCGATTACCGTTTTTCTTTAGAGACTATATTGATCGCGATGAGAGTACTTTTATTTTAATGGGTCAATCATGGGTTGATGGCCATTTACCATATACTGAACTGTGGGATTTAAAACCGCCGGTTACTTTTGCCTTTTTTACATTGCTTATTTATCTCTTTGGAAAGAGCTTTGTAGTAATTCGCCTCATAGGAGCGATAATGGTTGCCGTAACTGCATTGTACTCTTATAAAATAGGGCTTCAAACTACCACAAAAAAAGTGAGCTTCTGGGCAGCTTTAGCCTGCGTAGGACTTTTGAGTATGTTTGGCAGTTTACAAGGCGTGATGTCAGAACATTTAAGTATGTTCTTTTTTATGCCAGCCCTGTATGTAATCATCGCTAGAAAAAGTACTACTTCTTATGTTTTAGCCGGACTACTAATTGGCCTCGCTTTAATGACAAAATTAAATTTGGCGTATGTTGCCGTAGCGCTTTTCTGTTTTATACTGCTGAATGATTTTAAAAAGAATGTCCTCTGGCAAACATTGGGCAAAAGCGTTCTTTTTGGGTTAGGAATATTGAGTATCATCACAATTACCATACTACCCTATTATCAACTAGGCATGGTTTCAATTTGGTGGCAGTCAGTTGTCTTGGCATCATTAAAATACGCCGGTTCTAGTAAAGATTCAATCTTACAATTTTTACCAATGGCACTTTTTTTTAGCATCTTTTTCTATTTTGCTTACCAAAAAAAGTTGTTGAATTTCAAAGATAAAACCATTCAAATATTGAGTTTAGTAGCAATCGCAGTAGTTTTTTCATTTCTGAAAGGAGGTCGTTTAAACGGACATTATTTAATTCAATTACACCCCGTTTTTGTCATTCTAGTAGGTGTTTTTATTTCTAGTTTAACTTTTATTAAAAGGATAAAATTTAAACCGATTTTAGTATTCTTACTTCTTTTGCTCCCTGCGGAAAGTTACCTTGAATATTTCAATATTGTTAAAAATAAAATTGAACGAGGAACTTTTTATAATGGGGAAGGTTTTACAGTACCTCAATACATTACCAAAAACAACATCTCTACTAAAAATATCCTCTTTTTAGAATACCATATTGGCTATTGGATGCTTGACACTAAACCTCCAACCAAAGCTTCTACCCACCCAAGTAATATTTGTAGAAGTGAAATTTTTCCTTATTTGAATTCTGACCGAACAACAAACTTAGAAGAGCTAAAACATATCATGGAAGTTATTCAACCTCAAACCGTTGTTGTTAGAAAAAATAGATCTGTTTTTGACAAATTGCTACTTGAAGAAAATGAATATATAAAAACATACCTAGCAAAACATTATGCAGCGCCAATTACCGTTGACCAAGCAGAAATTCTAACTCGACTATAAGTCTTTTAAAGATCTTCTGAATTGCTTGGCATATTTAGAAATAACCGCTTTATTAAAAGATGGCTCCTCATTAATACGACCAATACACTGTACCCCCGTTTTACTAAGTATAATTGCCTCAGTAGTTGGGTGCGCATCACCACTAAATAACACATGAACATCATAACCCTTTTGTTTCAACCAATTGATGGTTAAAAGAGAGTGATTTATACTGCCCAAATAATGCCTTGAAACTACGATAACCTTGTAATTTGGCATGATAATATCTAATATGGTATCATCTTCATTCAAGGGCACCAACAACCCTCCTGCACCCTCAATAACCAAATCATTATCAGTATTAGGTGCGACTATCTTTTTGGTTTCGATAAGAACACCATCAATAGCAGCAGCTGCATGCGGACTCATTGGGGTTTGAAGTTCATAGCTACTTTGATGAATTTTTGTTTTTTTGTTTGAAATCAATTTAGCCACCTTATGACTATCTGAATTTTCTAAATCGCCAGCTTGAATAGGTTTCCAATAATCAGCCTCTAAGGCTTCAGTTATTATTGCTGAAGCAATTGTTTTACCTACTTCTGTTGATATTCCGGTTACAAAAATTTGTTGCATGCTATTCAGGTTTTGTAATGATGCCGCATTCTAAGCACTTATACTTTCTTTTTTCAAAGAAGGGAAAAAGTTTATGAAAGATACTTTTCCTTTCATAATATGCTTCTGACTTTTTTGCTTTACAATTGGGGCAAACTATTTGGTTGCCATGATTATCAACGGCATACGATCTAATAGCATTATAAATTTTAAGTGCTCTTTCTTTTTCATTTGAATATACTTGCAATTTCACGCCGCCAATGGCATTACTAATCAATGGATCAGAATTCAAAGTATTTTCATCTCTTAAAAACACCGTGATGCCTTCTGATTCTAATTTTCCTTTTAAAATCTGAACATCAGCAACATATTCAAAAGATGCTATGGTAACGAAGGTGTCCTTCATATCTAATTCAAATATTTTTTTATTAACTGCAAAACTAGGCCTATTTCTTCTTTAGAATTAAAACTATGCAAACAAATGCGTAAACGCTCTTGTCCTTCAGGTACGGTAGGCGCTAATATTGCTTTAACATTAAAGCCTTTATCATTCAATTTTTTTGAGATTGACTTAACCTTATTATTCTCATTAATCAAACATGACTGTATGGCAGAATTACTCTCAATAAAGAACCCTTTAAGTTCAAGAGATTCAACCTTACCTCTAAAAAAAGTAATATTCTCTTTTAGAAGGCTTTGCTGTTGTAAACCTTCTTCACTTATTAGAAGCAGATATGCATTCAAGGCTGTAGCGACCGAGTGCGGAGCCAAACCTGTAGTGTAAATAAAGCTACGAGCAAAATTGATTAAATAATTTTTTAAATCGTGACTGCCTAAAATAGCAGCTCCATGAGCTCCTAATGCCTTTCCGAAGGTAACAACACGAGCAAAAATCTGTTTTTCAAGTCCTAATTCATGAACAAGTCCCAATCCGTTTTTTCCAAACACCCCAACAGCATGGGCTTCATCGACAATTAAATAGATGTTGTTTTTTGTACAAAAATCTGCTAACCTTTTAAGGTCTGGCGAATCGCCATCCATAGAAAAAACAGATTCGGTAACTAGGTAAATTTCAGTGTCGGCCGTTCTCGACTCCGCTCGAACTGATTGTTCAAATTTATTTTTTAAATCATCAAGGTTGTTATGCTTAAACTTAACGCTTTTTGCATTACACATTTTAATGCCATCACGAATACTTGCATGAATTAATTCATCATAAAAGATGATATCATTTCTTTGAGGCACGGCACCAAAAAAACCAATATTCGCATCATAACCTGAATTAAAAACTAAAGCGGATTCACTTTGATGTAGCGTTGCCAATTTTTCTTCTAATTCTTGATAAACCTGATGATTTCCGGCCAATAATCGAGAAGCTGTGGCTCCGTTTTGAGTGACCCCTTTATTTAATAAATATTGAAAGGTATTTGCGTAAAGCGTTTCATTATTTGCAAGACCTAAATAATCATTACTAGCAAAATCTATCAAATTATTTGAAGACGACAGACTTCTTAAAGCGTTATTATCTTTTCGATTTTCTAGCTTATGTACAAGTTTCTTGGCCAGTTTTGACATGTGCTAAAGGTAAGGCATCCGAAGAAAAAAAAGATAGTTTTATATCTATCTGGATATAAATAATATGCTTTTTTGATTTTAATAAGATCTAAAATTATGTTTCAAAACCTTTAATATTTAGGGGAAGGAATAGTGAAATTTTCACATTAAGGACAAATCTAAAATCATTGTTTGATAATTATTTATTATTGTTTATCGATAATTTATTTATATTTGTTATTGTTAAACAATAATTTATTATTATGGATGCACCAAAACTATTAAACAACATTCTCAATATTATTATCTATTTGATTATTTTGTCTATTCTTATTGGCTTCGTTTTTACAGCGTTAGCTTTAACAGGTACGTATATGAGTTTCATTTCTTCTGAATCTATATCTAAATTTTCAAAACATACGCCAGATATTTATTTTTTCATTATCCTTAATTTAATGGTATACACAGTCTTTATTTATGGAATAATAAAATTTAAAAAAGTTGCAGAATTATTATTGAACAAAAAAATATATGATGAAAAGCTTAGCAAAAATGTCAATATCTCAGGAAAATGTTTTGTTATTTGCGGGGTATTTTGGTGGCTTTTTGATAGCTTAGGTTCTATTCACTTTAATGATTCAATAACTATAGGCGTTAGTGAAAAGACTTTTCTATATCTTTTCTTTATTGCAATAGGTCTTTTTATGATGCTAGTCAGCGAAGTCTTTGATAGTGCACGTGAAGAAAAAAACCTCAACGACTTAACTATTTAATATGGCAATCATAGTGAATTTAGATGTAATGCTAGCCAAACGCAAAATGAGAAGTAAAGACTTGGCAGAAGCTATTGGCATTACTACAGCCAACCTTTCTATTCTGAAATCAGGCAAGGCTAAGGCTGTTCGCTTTTCAACCTTAGAGGCGATTTGTGAAGTTCTAGAATGTCAACCAGGGAATATACTTGAATATAGAACATAAAAAAAGCCGTGTTTAT
This sequence comes from uncultured Flavobacteriaceae bacterium, assembly GCA_937929935.1. Classification (GTDB taxonomy): domain Bacteria; phylum Bacteroidota; class Bacteroidia; order Flavobacteriales; family Flavobacteriaceae; genus Maribacter_C. The sequence continues at coordinate 142,836 of CALFUL010000005.1, forward strand.
AAAACACGGCTTTATATTTTTATGATTTAAAAGCTTAATCAGCCAATACAATCACTTTATTCTCTTTCATTTCAATAGTGCCACTAGAGATTGGTAAAACTGTTTTACCTTCTTCATTCTTTGAAAATTTGCTTTCATAAGCCTCATCAATTGAAATAGTGCCTTCTATTTGCACATTACCTTCTTGAAGCAATGAAACAATAGGTGCGTGATCTTTCAACATCTGAAACTCTCCGTTAATGCCAGGAACAGTTACCGAGATTACTTCTCCTGCAAATAATGTGGCTTCTGGTGATACAATTTCTAAGTACATAGTTAAACTTGTTTAACTACCCTGAACTAGTTTCAGGGTCTAACTGATTCTCATTATAATTGGAAAAATACTGAAACAAGTTCAGCATTATCTTCGGCTACACCTCAGCCAACATTTTCTCACCGGCTTCAATTGCTTCTTCAATGGTACCTTTTAAGTTAAAGGCAGATTCTGGAAGGTGGTCTAACTCGCCATCCATAATCATATTGAAACCTTTGATTGTTTCTTTAATATCAACCAATACTCCTTTTAAACCAGTAAACTGTTCTGCTACGTGGAAAGGCTGAGATAAGAAACGTTGTACACGTCTAGCTCTACCAACGGCTAGTTTATCTTCTTCAGATAATTCTTCCATACCAAGAATAGCAATAATATCTTGTAGCTCTTTATAACGTTGTAACAATTCTTTTACACGTTGTGCACAGTTATAGTGGTCATCACCTAAAATATCTGCTGAAAGAATACGAGAAGTTGAATCTAATGGATCTACCGCTGGGTAAATACCTAGCTCTGCTATCTTACGCGATAATACTGTTGTTGCATCTAAATGCGCAAAAGTAGTCGCTGGAGCTGGATCTGTTAAATCATCTGCAGGCACGTAAACTGCTTGTACAGATGTAATTGACCCTCTTTTGGTTGATGTAATACGTTCTTGCATGGCACCCATCTCTGTTGCCAAAGTTGGTTGATAACCTACGGCTGATGGCATACGACCTAAAAGTGCCGATACCTCTGAACCTGCTTGTGTAAAACGGAATATATTATCAACGAAGAAAAGTACATCTTTACCTTGCCCTTCACCTGCTCCATCACGGAAGTATTCTGCTATTGTTAATCCTGAAAGTGCTACACGAGCACGTGCTCCTGGTGGCTCATTCATTTGACCAAATACAAAAGTTGCTTTTGATTCTTTCATCGCTGACTTATCTACTTTAGATAAATCCCATCCGCCTTCTTCCATAGAGTGCAAGAAATCATCTCCGTACTTGATAATACCAGATTCTAACATCTCACGAAGCAAATCATTTCCTTCACGAGTTCTTTCTCCTACTCCTGCGAAAACTGAAAGTCCACCGTGACCTTTAGCGATATTATTAATTAATTCTTGAATAAGAACTGTTTTACCTACACCTGCACCACCAAATAATCCAATCTTACCACCTTTTGCATAGGGCTCAATCAAATCAATTACTTTAATACCAGTAAATAATACTTCGGTAGAAGTTGTAAGGTCTTCAAATCTAGGTGCATCACGGTGAATAGGTAATCCGTCTTTGCCAGATTTTGGTAAATCTCCTAATCCGTCAATCGCATCTCCAATTACATTAAATAAGCGACCATAAACGTTATCGCCAATTGGCATTTGAATAGCTGCACCGGTTGCTACAACATCTGTTCCTCTACTAAGACCATCAGTAGAATCCATAGAAATGGTTCTTACCGTATTTTCACCCACGTGAGATTGTACTTCTAAAACTAGTTTTGATCCGTCTTGTTTTGCTATTTCTAGCGAATCATAGATTTTTGGAAGCTCATCACCAGATTGAAATTCAACATCAACAACTGGTCCGATAATCTGAGAAACTTTACCTGTAACTTTTGACATTACTTTAGTATTTAAATTTTATGATTTTGATTTAAAGAGAATAGCCCTAAAATATGAGCTATTTTCAGGCTGCAAAGATATGGTATTACTCTTTAATTGAAAACTACTTTAGCCTCTTTTTTGCCATAAAAAAAGGAGGTTAAAAATAACCTCCTTTTTTTCTATTGTAATCAAATTTATTATGGATTAATTGTCCAGCTTAAGTAGTAAATAGATCCTACAAAGGCACTACCAACTCCTGTAAAATATTCATCTCCTAGCATGTTTGAACCACCTGCCTTAAAGACAGATTTAATCTTTGGAATCGTATAATTAACTTGCGCGTCAAGCACACTATAAGAAGGTACGTCGCCATCAGCAAAAGAGGCTTCCCAGAAAAAGCTGTCGTTCCAACGCCAGTTTAAGCCAAAACCAAAGTTTTTAAACAACTCAGTATTTCCGAAAGAAACTTTAACCTTATGCTCAGGTGTGTTAAAATTCAGACGTAAACCCGATGCGTCAATTGCTGATTGATTTACATCTAGTTTAGAATATGTATAGTTAGCTCCTAAATCAAAATTTCCAAATATTTTGGTGTCTACCCCAACAGTACCCCCAAATGAACCAACTTCTTCAGTTGAATTTGTATAGGCTTGATACACTTTACTATCATTATTTGCTAATGCAGCAATCGCTAATGGTGTTTGATTCGGATCAAATGCTGACGGAATAGTTTGAGTAAGCTCTACATCACCATAAAAAGGAACTATTGTATTTACTTGAGCTATGAAATTTGTATAACTATTATAATATGCGCTTAAATCAATTGTAAACTTTCCAATTTTTGATCTGTATCCTGCCTCAATAGCTGTAATCTCTTCTGGCTTAATAATATCAGGACTCGCAACTTTTAAATCAGCCGGATTACCAGTTTGTGCAAATTGTATCACTGAACTTGCAACAAATGAATTTTCGTATACATCACGCCCAGAAATAGTTGCCGTTGGTGAACCAGACAACAATGCGCCACTATTATTAGGGTCAAGCGTGTAGGTTCTTACATCTCTATCTAAGTTATTTGGTGCAGAACCGACCAAAATGGCAGCTCCAACATCAAGTCCGATAAATAAATCTTGTGTTGTTGGGTTTCTGAAACCTTGCTGCGCAGAAACTCTAAAGTTGTGATTTCGATTAGCCCCAGCCGTATAACCAAAGGTTACTCTAGGCGAGAAAAAGCCATCAAAAAATTCATTTTTATCATAACGAATTGACCCTGTAAATTTCAATCTTTCGTCTAAAAATTTCTTTTGAACTTGAGTATATGCTCCGTATTCGCTATACTTAATTGGACCATCAAAATCAGTAAAAATTGTACCCGCTGAATTCAATTCGTATTCTCTGAATGAACCACCTACTTGAACATCAGCCCAATCATCAATTAAATGAGCAAGATTATAATTACCATTGACATGGCGAAATTTGGTTCTATCAATGAACTTAGCACCTGTGGTAAGGTCTCCGTCATTGATTACTTTATTAAAGGCACTTTGAAAAGCAGGGGTTCCTGGGATTAAACGACCAGTGTCAGCTACTGCTCTTGCAGCAGCATGGGCACTAGCATCATCGGCCAAAACACCTGACCCAACTCCTAATTTTGCTCCAATGAATGTGGCTGCATAATCTCCAAACCATGCTAAATCTGATTTCCATTGTCTATTCACGTTAATCGCTGCAAATCGGCTATCATAAGCATTACCCGAATTTTCTGCAACAACATAACCTCGTAAAAAGAAATTGTCGTTTTTAATTTCTAGTTTATGCTGCTGCATTTTGAACCCGTCAACATAATATCTGTTTGCTCCTTGATAGATCGTAGTACCTCTACCTATTCTACCATTATAAATTACCTCTAAATCATCACCAAAAGGTCTGTAGTTTAATGACCAGTCAGCCTTAAGACTTTCAGCATCATAATTAACTAAATCTCTTTCATTATAACCTGTTCTAGTTACCCTAGCTGAACCTAAGGTTCCTGGTGCAACTGGCAAACCTGAAAGTTGATCAAAGTTCAAAGTAGTACCCACTTCATCACCGTAAACATTGATGCCGTTATAAGCGGGATTAGTTCTGTCAAAACCAGGATTATCAAAATCAGCTTCGTTAACCGCATGCCAATCTTCTCCATTCAAATATGAAAAATTAACTTTTACAGCAAACTTATCACTAAAAGCGTGAGCACCTCTTATTCCTACATCATAGTAATTGTTATTGCCAGCCGCTTCTTGTGAGGTAATTCCGGTTTTTACATAAGAACTTATGCCTTGAAAATCAAAAGGGTTTTTACTTCTCATGAATAACATTCCGTTAAAAGCACCAGCACCATATAAAGCCGATGATGCCCCTGGTAGTATTTCTACACTCTGTACATCTAACTCTGACATACCCACTAAGTTTCCTAGAACAAAATTTAGACCTGGAGCAGAATTATCCATTCCGTCAACTAACTGCATAAATCTTGTGTTCGCAAAAGTTGCAAAACCTCTAGTATTAATAGATTGAAATGTTAAACTACTCGTATTTATATCAACCCCTTTTAGGTTTTGTAAACCCCCATAAAAGGATTCAGCGGTAGTGTTTTTTATTTCTTTTAATCCAAAACGCTCAACTGAAACTGGAGATTCAAAAATACGTTCTGGTGTTCTTGACGCAGAAATTACAACCTCATCTAGAAAAGTTTGCGATTCATTAAGAACTATGGTAAACGTTTGATTATTTTCAGTTACGTCTTGATCAGCATTTGAGTACCCGAGCGTTGAGATTCGAATTTGAAATGGAGGCACTTCAGATGTTTCTAATTTAAACAAGCCGTCGAAATCAGATGTTGTACCAATCGCTTTACCTACAATTACAACATTGGCCCCTGGTATGGGCTCGTTGTTTTGATCTACAACTTTTCCACTGACGGTAGTTTGCGAATTCGCTATGAATGCAAACATCATCATTGCTACAGATAGAATCGTTTTCATGTTAAATTTGTGTTAAGTTAATTTTCAGTTGCCAGCAATATACCGATTTTTTCAGATTGAAATTAATAAAATTTAAAAAATTATGCATGCATAATATATATTTAATATCAATAACGCTCCTCTATTACGATTTTGACAAAAAGACATAAAAAAAGCCGCGAAATAATTCGCGACTTTTTTTATGTCTTTATAGGTTTTAAATTCTACTCAACAGTAACTGATTTTGCCAGATTTCTTGGCTGATCAACATTACATTCACGCATTACAGCAATATGATAAGACAAAAGTTGTAATGGTATTGTAGTTAATAACGGAGTTAAACTTTCAAAGGTCTCAGGCACTTCAATAACATGATCTGCCAATTCTTTTACTTGAACATCACCTTCTGTAACTATAGCAATGATTTTACCTTTTCTTGATTTAATTTCTTGAATATTACTCACTACTTTTTCATAATGCCCCTTTTTTGTGGCGATTACAAAAACAGGCATTTGCTCATCAATTAAAGCAATTGGACCATGCTTCATTTCAGCAGCAGGATAACCTTCAGCATGAATGTAACTAATTTCTTTAAGTTTTAAGGCACCTTCTAAAGCAACAGGAAAATTATACCCTCTTCCTAAGTATAGGCAATTGGTAGAGTCTTTATACACTTCAGAAATTATTTCAATAAGCGGATTTGATTCTAAAGCCTTCTCTACTTTTCCAGGTACAGATTCTAATTCTTCTAAATATTCAGCAAATTCTGAATCATTTATTTTTCCTTTTTCTTTAGCTAGCTTAAGGGCTATTAAGGTGAGTACTGTTATTTGTGTAGTGAATGCTTTGGTTGATGCCACCCCAATTTCAGGACCAGCATGCGTGTAAGCACCCGCATGAGTTTCTCTTGAAATAGATGAACCCACTACATTACAAACACCAAAAACAAAAGCTCCGTTTTCTTTGGCTAATTTTATTGCAGCCAAAGTATCAGCCGTTTCTCCTGATTGAGAAATAGCGATTATAACATCATCTTTATGTATAACCGGGTTTCTATACCTAAACTCTGAAGCATATTCAACTTCAACCGGAATTCTAGCTAAATCTTCAAAAATGTATTCAGCAACCAAACCAGCATGCCACGATGTGCCACAAGCCACAATTATAATACGGTTTGCATTTAAGAATTTATCAAGATGGTCATCAATACCAGCCATTTTTATAACACCTAAATCAGCTCTAAGTCTACCTCTATACGTATCTTTTATAGCTCTCGGTTGCTCATAAATTTCTTTTAACATGAAATGATCATAACCTCCTTTTTCAATTTCTTCAATATTCATTTGAAGTTCCAAAATATTAGGATAGGCTACAGAATCATCTTTTATTTTGCGAAGCTTAATTTCTTTTCCTAAACGAACAATAGCCATCTCCTCATCTTCAAGATAAATAGCATTGTTTGTGAATTCTATAAATGGCGAGGCGTCAGAAGCAATGAAAAATTCATTTTCGCCTACCCCAATAGCCAAGGGACTACCCAGTTTAGCTACGACTAACTCATCTGGCTTCTTTTTATCAAAAACTGCAATAGCATACGCACCAACAACTTGATTCAATGCTATTTGAACAGCCTTGCCTAATTTTACGTTTTCTGTTTTCTGTACTTCTTCAATAAGATTTACCAAAACTTCAGTATCCGTATCTGAATGAAAGGTATATCCTCTTTTGATTAATTCCTTTTTAATTGATTCATAATTTTCAATGATTCCGTTATGAATAATTACTAAGTCGCCTGAATTTGAATAATGTGGGTGTGAATTAACATCATTAGGTACACCATGTGTTGCCCAACGCGTATGACCAATACCTAAATTTCCTTCAACTGAAATGGTCTCTTTTGATTTTTTCTTGAGGTCTTCAACTTTACCTTTTGTTTTTGCTAGGTTGATTCCTTTACCATCATAAATGGCAACACCTGCACTATCATATCCTCTATATTCAAGTCTTTGAAGACCTTTAATAATTATTGGATAGGCATCTCTATGGCCTATGTATCCTACTATTCCGCACATATATAAAATTTTCCAGTTGGTCTATTCATTGATGCATAATTATTCAGCATCAAAAAAATAAGATTAATTACTTTTGTTTATTAACGTAAAAAAAGGTTAACTGGTATAAATGAAGTGAGATAAAATTGGCACTAAACTTTGAAGAAAAAATTACTGCGCTTCAGTATAAAATATCTCTAATTTCAATTTTTTGTCAATTTGACCATCAGGTACATTGCTTCCGTAAAGAACGGTGCTTAACGGACTTATAGTAGCCCCAACAGGCAACTCTATTGTTTGTCCATTTTCGACTTTGGTGTCAAGAGCACCTGTGGCCCTGATATCTGGTGTGATCATTAAACCTAGGGTTGCATTAACAGAATCACGAACAATTAGATTGTTAATATGTGTTGTTATACGCACTGTATACTTTATACCTTTATCATTTTCTTCTTCTAAGATACCGTCATACAATGGGTAACTTGCCAACGAACTAGCATTATTGACCTGATCTAATGAACCTGAAAATAAGGCTTCATTTGATTCAGCATTATACATATATAATCTTGATGGCTCAATAATATCTCCGGCAACATCAAGTTTATCTCTGTCTACATAAAAAACCAGGTTGGCTTCATTTATGATCCAATTATTAGCTTTTATTTGACTAATTTGTTCTGCAGTATCATCACTATCATTATCAAAAAGCCGTATTTCTGCATAGGTGCCCGCCCCCCCTTTTAAATAAATTCTTGAAGCATTTTCAGTTGATGCATGCGCATCTGTTATTTCAGTTGGCAATGCATCATTAATAAATGTATTCACTGCGTTTCCAGAATAAACACCTGTAGTTGGACTTCTTGTCAATAAATTCAATGTGAAAACTTGATCAATAGTTTCTTCAATGTCATCAGATGTATCATCAGCTGTACCGTTTGTATCAATTGAATCATAATCGTAATTTATAGTAATTGACGCTTGTGTTAAATCAAGTAATAAATAATGATTATCTCCTTCTTTTGGCACAATTGATATATGTAATCCTCTTAAAAATTCATTGAAATTTCCTTGGTTTAAAAGATTTGAAGAACCTTCTTGATTCAAGATATTTTCTTGAAAAAAGTCTGAATTTAATTGAACACGAATACCCGGATTAAGCTTTATCACGGCTGCTTCATCATCCTCATCTGGGTCAGCGTCAGGATCTTCATCTGTTGTTGATGCAACTATAACTTCAAAATCACTAATCATTACTTCATCTTCATATAAAACTTCAGAAGTAAAATTGGGTATGTCTTGATTTGAAAAATAAGGTTGATTATCTATAAACTGTGTAGTAGGGTCTGAATTTCTCAAGAAATATGTTGAAGTTTCAACTTTCAACGTAAAAGATGTATCTCGATTACCATATATACTATCAATGTCAATTCTTTTAGCTACCATACTCACGTCAGTGTCAGTATCAACATCATCATTTTCGCCATCATCATCAGTATCTGCCTTTAACGGATCAGTACCCGCCGCAGTTTCTTGACTGTTGGTAAGACCATCACCGTCATTATCATTATTTGGATCATCTGGATCCGTATCAAAAATATCATCGACGCCATCACGGTCACGGTCAGTTTGGCCATCTCCTTTAGTTAAATAGGGTATATATAAAAATACTTCTTTAATTGTTTCGTTTTCAACAATAGTTGAATTACTATCATCTGTAGCTGAATTATCTTCTATGCTTTGCGAAAACGCACCAAAAGTTGGATTTTGCACTGAAAGTTGTACCTGCGAGGTAATAATCGCTTCAGTATTACCATAAATAGGGTCTACAAAGGTGCCCACTTGATAAATTGGTAGTTGATTGGTCTGAACTGCTTCAATGTTTTTATTAGAAACAAAAACATCAAACTCAGCCTTGCTTGTAACAAAAGGCTCTTCGCCAATAACGCCTGACCCGATTGTGGTTAAATCTTGCTCGCATGAGATAAAAGCGGCAGCTATGAAGAATCCTGCACAAGCAGAAATATTTATCCTTTTAAAAAAGTTCATTCCGATTAATTTAAAACTTCGTTGCTATAAAAATTTGCATATGCTTCTTCAAATTCTTGAATAGAAACAAATGGCAACACTGGTTTTTTAAGGTTGGAAATATGGCTTACTAATTCTTCTGGAATTTCTTCCGATGCTAAAATAACCGCATCTGAAAAATCTACAGCAACTTTTAACAAATTATTATAGTCTGGGGTTTTTAAAGGCTCAACTTGCGCCGCGTCTATACCATCAAAAACAACTTTATCAATCATTTTTTTACTGAGTGCGCCCTCAAATCCTTTTTTGTACACTGAAGTAACAATTTTACTGTCGCCAAATAAAGGCTCATCAGCATATAACTTTTTAAGATATACTGGTAGTAAAGATGCTAACCAACCATGAACATGAATTATATCAGGTGACCAATTAAGTTTCTTAACTGTTTCAACTACACCTTTTGCGAAGAAAATAGCTCTTTCATCATTATCAGCAAAAAGATTTCCGTCAGCATCATTAAACGTTGCCTTTCTTTTAAAGTATTCATCATTATCAATAAAGTATACCTGAATACGCTCTTTAGGTATTGATGCAACCTTAATAATCAAAGGCATATCCATATCATTTATGACAAGGTTCATCCCTGATAATCGAATAACCTCATGTAATTGATGTCTTCGTTCATTTATGTTTCCATATCGCGGCATAAAAATTCTAATTTGACCCCCGTTTCCGTTGACCATTTTAGGTGTTTCGTATGACATTAAAGAAACTTCATTCTCTGGTAGATAAGGCACTAGTTCTGAAGAAACAAACAATATCTTTTTACCGTTCATATAGCTGCTTTTGTGTTTAAAATTTAGCGTAGCTGCAAAACTACGAAAATTATAGAGATTAGCAGTATTTATAGTAAGTTTGCTCGGTTTAAATAGTTAAATAATGTTAATTACAAAAACAAAAACAGAGTTACGTGCAGCTATTTCGTCTTTGAAGACAGAAAAAAGTTTGGGCTTGGTGCCTACCATGGGGGCCCTGCATGAAGGGCATGCTTCTTTAGTTTCGAAAGCAGTGGTTGAGAATAAATCAGTGGTTGCAACCATTTTTGTAAACCCTACACAGTTCGATAATCAAGACGATTTAAAAAAATATCCAAACACTCTTGATGATGATATATCATTACTAAAATCAATCTCTGAAAATATTATTGTTTTTGCACCCACCGCTTCTGAAGTGTATAGTAATGAAGTGAAATCTGCTTCTTATGATTTTGATGGCTTAGACCAAGTGATGGAAGGCACCTATAGAGACGGCCACTTTGAAGGTGTTGCTACCATTGTAGAAACTTTGTTCAGATTAGTAGAACCCACAAAAGCCTATTTTGGCGAAAAAGATTTTCAGCAATTACAAATCATTCGAAAAGTGGTTCAGTCAAAAAATATTTCATTACAAATTGTTGGTTGCCCTATTGTGCGTGAAGAACACGGACTAGCAATGAGTTCAAGAAATGAAAGATTGCCAAAAAAAGTGAGGCATGAAGCAGCATTTATTTATAATATCTTGCAAAAAGCAAAAAAGAAATTTGGCATGAAAAGTGCTACTGTAGTTAGTGATTGGGTGCGCCAACAATTTGAAAAACACCCGCTATTTAAATTAGAATATTTTGCCATTGCAAATTCAGATAATTTAAAAGAAATAAAGAGAAAACAACCTAACGTAAAATATAGAGCCTTCATTGCCGTTTATGCAAATGATATTCGTCTAATTGACAATGTAGCTCTTAACTAATCTAGACACATGCAAATTGAAGTAGTAAAATCTAAAATACATCGCGTTAAAGTAACCGGTGCAGATCTTAATTATATAGGAAGCATAACCATTGATGAAGATTTAATGGACGCTGCAAATATTGTACGAGGCGAAAAAGTGCAAATTGTAAATAACAATAACGGCGAAAGGCTTGAAACATATGCCATACCTGGACCGCGAAAAAGTGGAGAAATTACTTTAAATGGCGCAGCTTCTCGAAAAGTTGCTGTTGGCGATGTTCTTATATTGATTACCTACGCTCGTATGGCTATTGAAGAAGCAAAAAAATTCAATCCTTCTTTGGTATTTCCTAATGAAGAAAACAATTTATTAAAATAGTTTTGAGCGAATCCCTGAAAAAAATATTTAAAATAATTCTCCCAATTGCATTGGGAGTTTTTTTGGTTTGCTACCTATACTTTTCTACCACCCCTGAACAACGAACAGAAATAGTAGATCATATCAAAAGTGCTAACCTATTTTGGATGGGAATTTCAATAGTAATAGGTTTATTGAGCCACCTTTCAAGAGCTATTCGATGGAATTATTTACTTGAGCCTTTGGGCTACAAACCTAAGATTCACAACAATATGTTTATTGTACTCACTTCTTATTTAGCCAATTTAGGCATTCCTAGATCCGGAGAGTTTTTGCGTGCAACTGAATTAGCGACTTACGAAAATGTACCTTTTGAAAAAGGCTTTGGCACCATTGTTTCTGAAAGAATTATAGACGTAATTATGTTGCTGGCTATTATTTTTGTTGCCTTTTTATTTCAAGCTGATTTAATTATGGGCTTTATGAATGAAAGTGGTATTGGTATTTATGGAGGCTTACTCATGTTGCTTACAGGTATTGTTGGACTAGTGGTAGCCATCAGAATCGTAAAAAATTCAAGCTCAACCATTGCACAAAAAATAAAGTTGTTCTTAAGCAATATGCTTGATGGCATCATGAGTATTTTTAAAATGAAGCAAAAATGGCTGTTTATCTTTCATACGCTATTCATTTGGGTTGCTTATGTTACTATGTTTTGGGTCATAAAATTTACTTTGCCCGCAACTGTTGATATCTCGATGGCTGCACTTCTTGTTGCCTTTGTTGGAGGAGCCATTGCAATGACTACCACAAATGGCGGCTTTATCGCCTACCCTTTATTTGTGGGTACTTCATTACAGCTTTTCGGACTTGATTTTAACAATGCTCAGGCTTTTGGATGGATAATGTGGATTGCCCAGACCCTGATGGTCATTGTTTTTGGGGCAATATCTTTTATTTTATTACCGTTATTTAACAGAAATAAAACGTCTTAATACAATTAAAAAACAAACTATGTTACGTTTATTAACCATTGTTTTTCTCTTATTTAGTTTTGCTTTAAAAGCGCAAGTCACTCAAGAAATTTTTGAATCTTTTAAACTTCAAGAAAGACGTGATGTCAGTTACTATTTTCCTGAAGATTATGACGCAGAGAATAAGTATCCGCTAATTATTGTTTTAGACGGAGAATATTTATTTGACCAAGTAGTTGCTACTTCAAAATTTTACAGTGAATTTCATGGCATGCCTAAAAGTATTGTGGTAGGTATTCATCAAAGCGAGAAAAGTATTAGGCTTGATGATTGCGAATATGAAGAAGATGGCCTGCCTGCTCCTAAAGCTAAAAAATTCTTTGAATTTTTAGGTATGGAATTGATTCCGTATTTAGACCTTAATTATAGCACTGTACCGTTCAAAATGGTAGTAGGTTATGACATTACAGCTAACTTTCAAAACTATTGGTTATTTAAAGAAAATTCACTTTTTAACGCCTATATAAATATCTCGCCAACCTTGGCTCCTGAAATGGAAAACCGAGTGCCTTCAAGATTAGGCGCTTTTGATAAAGAAATTTTTTATCAGCTAATTGTAGAAAAAGACAAAAGCAAATACACAGACAGAATCTTAGAAATGGACAAGGCTATTAAGGCTATTGACAAAGAATCACTACATTATTATTTTGATGAATATGATGGTGCTGATCACGTTTCTATTGCAACTTATGGTATGGGTAAAGCCTTTGACAACATTTTTGGAATGTTTAAACCTATAAGCCCAAAAGAATATAAAAATAACTTACTCACGTATGATGGTGGTGTTTTTGAATATTTGCAAAACAAATACGATAACATTCAAGAGCTGTTCAGAATTTCAAGACGTGTAGAGCTAAATGACCTAATGGCGGTATATGCAGGTATTCGTAAAAAAGAAGATTTTGATTCTTTAAAACCGCTGTCTGATCTTTGTAAAAAAGAATTTCCAACAACCATGTTAGGCTTTTATTTTGAAGCTGAATATTATGAACAAACAGGTGATCCACAAAAAGCGCTAAGAACTTTTGAGAAAGCTTTTGGTATGGATGAGATTGATTTCTTAACCAAAGAAATGGCCTTAGAAAAAATTGATGCGCTTAAGGCAGATTTTGGGTATTAAAAAACAAAACTTCAATTCGATTAAAAAAGGCCCATAAGGGTCTTTTTTAGTTTAGGTACGTATATAAATTTCTATCTTCGTTTGAAATTGAAAATCAAACGTGGCAAAAACTAAAACAGCATTTTTCTGTCAAAATTGTGGCACCCAATACGCGAAATGGGTTGGTCAATGTACCGCATGTAAAGAATGGAATACCATAACTGAAGAGGTTATTCAAAAGGAAGAGAAATCAAGCTGGAAAACGCCTACTGCTGCAAATCGAAAAATAGCGCAACCGCTAAAAATAAATCAAATCTCTACTGAAAAAGAGATTCGTCTTGACACACAAGATATTGAATTCAATCGTGTGTTAGGAGGCGGGCTAGTACCCGGTGCCTTGGTGCTTATAGGAGGTGAGCCTGGAGTAGGCAAAAGTACTTTGATGCTTCAAATTGCTTTGAAACTGCCGTACAAAACCCTTTATGTTTCTGGAGAAGAAAGTCAAAAACAAATTAAAATGCGTGCGGATCGCATTTATCCTAACAGTGAAACCTGTTTGATTTTAACAGAAACAAAAACACAGAATATCTTTAAACAAATTGAAAATACAGATCCTGACATTGTGGTCATTGATTCAATACAAACATTACACTCTGATTATATTGAGTCTGCTGCAGGCAGCATTTCACAAATTCGTGAATGCACAACAGAACTCATCAAATTTGCTAAAGAAACCAATACCCCAGTAATCTTAATAGGTCACATTACAAAAGATGGATCAATTGCGGGTCCGAAAATTTTAGAACACATGGTTGATACTGTTCTTCAATTTGAAGGTGATCGAAATTATATGTACCGTATTTTGAGATCATTAAAAAATCGTTTTGGATCAACCGCTGAATTAGGTATTTATGAAATGCAAAAAGAAGGCTTGAGACAAGTAAATAATCCTTCAGAAATTCTAATCTCAAAAAATACTGAACAATTAAGCGGCACCGCCATTGCCTCAACCGTTGAAGGTATGCGCCCCTTAATGATTGAAATACAAGCTTTAGTTAGTACAGCTGTTTACGGCACCCCACAACGATCAACAACAGGTTACAATGCGAAAAGGCTAAACATGCTTTTGGCTGTGCTTGAAAAGCGTGCCGGCTTCAAATTAGGAGCAAAAGATGTCTTTTTAAATATAACTGGAGGCATTTCAGTTGATGATCCTGCTATTGACCTTGCGGTTATCGCAGCCATTTTATCAAGTAATGAAGACATTCCGATAGAAAAAGGATGCTGCTTTGCTGCAGAGGTAGGTTTAGCTGGCGAAATAAGACCTGTACAAAGAATTGATCAGCGTATTCTTGAAGCTGAAAAATTAGGTTTCACTACCATTTATGTCTCTAAAAACAATAAAATAGGGGTAAAAAATACCAAAATTGAAGTGGTAATGGCTACCAAAATTGAACAAGTGGTAAGCTATCTTTTTGGCTAATTCTTAGAATTAAAAATTCTAGCAAAAACCATTATCAATAGAATAACCAAAACAATCAAGGCAAATTGCCAAATACCTATTCTTAGTAAATACATAGATTTTCTTTTTAAGGTGCCGGATTAGGTATTTCATTATGAATGCTTTCAATACCCTCTAAAACTTCTTGATTCAATTCAATATCAATACTCGCAATGTTTTCAGCTAACTGTTTTATAGAAGTTGCCCCAATAATATTGCTGCTCAAAAAAGGCCTAGTATTCACATAAGCTAATGCCATTTGCGTTAATGATATGCCATGGGCTTGAGCA
The DNA here is from genome assembly GCA_937929935.1 of uncultured Flavobacteriaceae bacterium. Classification (GTDB taxonomy): domain Bacteria; phylum Bacteroidota; class Bacteroidia; order Flavobacteriales; family Flavobacteriaceae; genus Maribacter_C. The sequence continues at coordinate 157,863 of CALFUL010000005.1, forward strand.
AGATCAAAATACTTTCGTGTTGCTTTAACTGAATTACCTTTTATATATCTATTGTAATTAGGAAACATTGCCAAACGAGAATTTTCAGGCAAACGGTCTCCTAAATATTTGCCCGATAGTGCACCAAAACCCAAAGGAGAATATGCCAAAAGCTTTATCTCTTCTCGCATTGCTATTTCAGCTGAGCCAACTTCAAACTGACGATTCAATAAGCTATATGGGTTTTGAACAGTAATCATTTTAGGCAAAGATGCATGCACCTTACTTTCTTCGAGAAAACGCATGATTCCCCAAGGGTTTTCATTACTTAAACCTATTTTACGAATCTTACCTTCACGTATCAAATCACGAAGTGTTTCTAAAACTTGATGAATATTATCTTCCCAATAATCATCAGCAGCATGAACATAGCCCCGTTTGCCAAAATAATTTGTGTTGCGCTCTGGCCAATGCAATTGATACAAATCAATGTAATCAGTTTGTAAGCGCTTTAGACTTCCTTCAACGGCTTCAATAATCGCATC
>CALFUL010000006.1 GCA_937929935.1 uncultured Flavobacteriaceae bacterium
AAAAGACTATTGACTTAACCTTCAAATAGAATCGATTTTTAGTGGTTCACTTTAATCCGCTGTGCTATGCTCAATTTGAACCGCCGTGGGTGGTTCACTTTAATCCGCCGCAGGTGGTATACTATGTCCGTTTTTTGCAACCATTGCTTTGAACGCAATGCTACAATAAACTACCCGCAACTAAACCCATGAACAATATGAGTTTTTTGGCTTATCTGCCTGCAGGAAGGTTTTTAAGGTCGCTAATTCAAAACAAGAAATATGAAAATTAAAACATTACTTTTTGCTATCTTTTTTATTGCCCTAACTTCATGTTCTTCTTCACTATCAGTTATAAATAAAACCGATTCAACTATTAAAACACTTTCTATTTTAAATAAAGATGAGCAATCGAATTTAAATTTGACTTTTAACGCCGTTACTAAAAAAAATGTGCTTAAAAAGAATTTGGAGCCTAACCAGACCATTAAAATTAAAACGAAAGGATATACGTCAATAATTGCTATTACTGAAGATTATGATTATCACGTTCAAAATAATTTTAAATCAAAAAACGTGGTCATCGATAAATCAAACTATAATTCTAGTGATAGAATAGTACCTACAGATTTTAAACCTCGAAAGTTGAAATTTCAAATTTCGAATCAGTCAAACTACATCATTGAAAAGGTTACTGTTAAAATAAACCATCCGTTAAGCAATAGAATAGAAGAAGAAAGTGTTATGAATTTTTGGAATGCAATACTACCACAACAACAAGGTTCGATATACTATGACTATTATGGATCAACCCCTTACAAAATTCAAGAAGTCACTATACACGGAAGTTTAAATGAAAAGGAGTTAAAAAAAAGATATATTGACAATTTAGATAAGGTCTTTGTATTTAAAGAATAATCACACCTTATGGTGAAAACCTATGCCCGCAAATCAAACCCCGCAATTGCTTTGGCCAATTCTTCAGGCACTTGCGTACCTATCACATATTTTTTACCAGACTTTAATGTAATGGCGAGTCCTTGATTACCCTTGATGTTATAAACGGTGCCGTAGGCTGTGCCAAGGCGGATTCCCCATCCGCCAACAAATCCGTAGTTGATGACTTCGGCTGATGCTATATCATCAAACTTAAAGGTTTTTCTTGTAAAAGGATAAAAATGCATTCGTATTTCACGTGAAGAAATTTCTGTTCTTAATTCCATCAACCAAAACAGACCAAGTAAAGCAATTATAAAAACTGCAACAGCTATTATGAGACTATTTGGCATTGGATTATCACCGAAAGGGATATCCATAATAAGTTGCTTAAAAATACCATAGCCAGGTATGAGTGACATACCTATTAAAATCAGCCACAGCCACCATTGGGTAAATTTTTGTTTTTCTTGAAATAGAAGCTTGTCTTTCATTGTTACTTATGTGTTAAGTTTTGGTTTTGAAGTTAAAAATATTAAGCAGTAAGTACAAAGTATTAAGTACTGAGTATTAAGTAAGAAAAAGCAGAAACAAATTACCTAGAACAAGCAACCAACAACTATAAACCAGAAACCTTTACCGCTTCAATCTGACTGTCCATTCAAAATTAAAGGTTGACACCACTACTCCATCTTCATTTACGCCCACAGATTTCATCCAAATGGTTTGCCCCTCACCTGTGGCAATGGTTTTTTCAAGGGCATCTTTAATCAAGTGACCGTCTTCACAAGTGAACGTAATGCGACCGGTTGCCTTTTTTGAAAAATTAGCATTGTTGTTTTGAACCAGCATCGAAATTCGTTTACCTGTTTCTTGAATTTGCGTGGTTACCATAATACCCGTAACAAATTCTGCAGCCATACCTTGTACCGCCCAAAACATAGAATTAAACGGATTTTGATTGAACCATCGATGCTTTACGGTAGCAATGGCTTTGGTTTTATCCATATATTTTAAGCGCACCCCACTCCACCATGCTGAGGGTAATTTAAAAAATGTAAAAGTGTTTATTTTACCTATAGATGCTGCCATTGTTCCATTATTTTATCCAAAAATACACAAATCAAACGAGTTTTAATTTCTTAAAATTATGTTAAATTTTAGTACTATGCGTAACATAGTACTATTTAAAAGACATATATTTGTATAGACAGTTATTGAATAGTTCACATTTTAGTTAAACACAGCCATTCAATAGCATTCAAAATAATATGTACTCATGACCGAAACAATAAGCAAACACGAAAGAAATTTAGCAGCGGCGATTCATGCTTCTACCTTTTCTAAATTCTTTATACCCTTCGGAAATTTTATTATTCCGTTAGTATTATGGACGGCCAATAAGAATGAACATGAATTTGTTGATTATAATGGTAAGCAAGCGCTTAACTTTCAAATAAGTATTCTTCTTTACGCTATTGTGTTGGGTATGATCAGCATTCCTTTTTTTGTGGGTTTTTTGCCTGATGTTTTTGAATTTGACCCTTTTGGCTTCAGAAACCTCAACAATTTTAACATCAATTTTGACTCAAATGATTTTCGATTTGGCAAGTGGTTATTGCCCGTTGGCATTGCAGGTTTAGCGCAAGGTGCACTTTTCGTTGTCAATATTGTATATACCATTTTAGCAACTTTAAGAACCAATGAGGGGCAAACTTTTGAATATCCGTTAACTATAAAATTCATTAAATAATGAGAACTATTAAATACGTATTGTTTACTGTTGCCATAGCATCTCTAGTTGTTTTAGCTTCGAGCTTCAAGAAAGTTGAGAAGCAAACATCCGAAGAAAAAGAACTTTTTAAAACCATTGTTGCACTAGACAGTACTTTTTTTACCGCCTACAATACGTGTGATTTAAAAACTGCAGCTGATTTAATATCAGAAGATTTAGAGTTTTATCATGACCAAGGTGGTTTAAGTACTTCAAAAGAAGATATGATGAATGGTTTGAAAAATAACATATGCGGTAAAGTACGGCGAGAATTAGTGAAAGGCAGCGTTGAAGTAAGCCCAATACCTAATTATGGTGCGGTTCAAATTGGCATGCATAAGTTCTATAACAATCAAGAACCAAATGCTGAATCAAAACCAAGCAGATTTGTTACGGTTTGGAAAAAAACAAAGAATTCATGGCAAATAACTAGAGTTATTAGCCTTCATAGTAGTTAATATCTGGGTCTTAATCACACCTAATAGAGTTTATTTATCAATCATTAATCCTGAACTCGTTTCCGGATCTGACCAAATCAAGGTTAGCCATTGAAGCGAGTTCAGCACAAGACAAGATGCTGAAACGAGTTCAGCGCGAAAAAACGAACAGTTAATCTATGCAAACCTTTACATCAAAAGTTAAAAAGGAAAGAGACCTGCCCAAGGGTAGACAAGCTCAGCATAAAAAGCAAAAAGAAATTATGAATGTAGAAAACACAAAAGCACAAATGCGCAAGGGCGTGTTAGAGTACTGCATACTGTCTATTCTTAACGGTCATGACAAGTATGCCTCTGAGATCCTCAGCACCCTTAAAGACGCGAAAATGCTTGTGGTAGAGGGTACTATTTACCCCTTGTTAACCCGATTAAAAAATGCCGGACTCCTTAATTACCGCTGGGAAGAATCAACCTCAGGCCCCCCGCGTAAATACTATACCCTTACTGAGACGGGCAAACTTTTTCTTAAAGAATTAGACACCACCTGGGATGAATTGCGAAGTGCAACAAATCTGGTTACTAAAAATAAAAAATAGCATCAATCAAATATACTCTGCCCTTCGACTCCGCTCAGGAAGACAACAAAGAGAATAAAAATCAAAAAAAATGAACAAAACAGTCAACATAAATCTAGCAAATGTGCTTTTTCATATTGATGAAGGAGCTTACAATAACATGCGGCTTTATCTAGAATCAGTAAAACGTTCTTTCGCAAATACGTCAGGCAGTGATGAAATTCTGGCAGATATTGAAGCGCGTATTGCCGAACTTTTTCAAGAAAAGCTTGCCAATGAACGTCAGGTAATTACCCAAAAAGAAGTTGATGAAGTTATTACTATTATGGGGCAACCTGAAGACTATATGGTTGATGAAGACATCTTTGAAGATGAGCCTAAAGCAGCCTCTTCAAAAAATAAACACTCCAAAAAATTATACCGCGATACTGAAATGAAGTATGTGGCTGGGGTGTCATCAGGTCTTGCACATTATGCAGGTGTTAACCCTTTATGGGTGCGTATACTTTGGATTATTTTAACCATAGGATCTGGTGGCGGATTTATTTTACTCTATGGTTTACTTTGGATTTTAATTCCGGAAGCAACATCAACCTCGCAAAAATTAGACATGCGGGGAGAGGATATCAACATCACCAATATAGAACGCAAGGTCAAGGAAGGCTTTGATGATGTTGCAGAAAAAGTAAAGAACGTCGACTATTCTGAAGTAGGCAACAAAGTTAAAACAGGAAGCAAAACCATTTTCGATAGCCTGGGCGATATCATTATGTTTTTCTTCAAGATTTTTGGAAAGTTCATTGGCATCATTCTCATTCTAATCGGTGCGGTGTCGATCATTGGTATGTTCATTGGTATGCTAACCGTAGGCACTTTAGACTGGATCAATATGCCTGGTATCGACGGTTTAATTGACAATGTAACTGAAGTACCTGTGTGGCTTTTATCAATGCTATTCTTTTTTGCTATTGGTATTCCGTTTTTCTTTTTACTGTACCTAGGTTTAAAAATCTTGGTCAACAATTTAAAATCAATCGGAAGTATTGCCAAGTTTTCGCTCTTAGGCTTATGGTTAATTTCATTAATTTCAATCATTGTATTAATCGCTAGAGAGGCCGCTTCACATGCCTTTACAGGTAGTGTAAGTACTGAAGAGGTTTTTGCCTTAGAGAATGAGACTGACACGCTGAACATTCAGTTATTGACTTCTGAATTATTTGATCAAAGAGAGCATATGCGCTTAGATGATATGCTTATGGTATATGACAATGATGGTGAAGAAGTTTTACTCTCTGATGATGTTAGATTTCATATTAAGAAATCACAAGATTCTAATATTAAAGTAACCGTTCGAAAAGAAGCAAACGGACCTGCCTATAATGAAGCGCGTACAACTGCTGAGAAAATCAATTATTCATATGAGGTTAGTGGTAACACCTTGATATTAGATAGCTTTTTAACTGCAAATGACAACAGTAAATTCAACGATCAAGACATTCGTGTATACATTTACCTTCCTGCTGGTACGGTCATAAAATATGATGGTTCAAGCGATCGCCTCTGGACGATTAGGGCAGATACTGATCGTTCTTCAAGAGATTTTGAAGAGTACACTTGGCAAATGGGCAGTGATGGCGAATTAAAATGTCAAGATTGCCCTGAAATTGAGCTAAAGGTTGAAAATTCTGATGAAGAAGGCGATAACAAAATCAATATTGATGAAAACGGCATTGACATTAATATAAATGATAATGGCGAATCTTTTAAAGTAAAAATCAACGAAGATGGGGTTGATATACAAACAAAAGATGAAAATGGTAACAACACTGATAATGTTGATATTAAGATCAATGAAGAGGGTGTTAAAATCAAAACTGATGACAACCATAACTAGTAATTACAGTCCAGTAGTAAAATTCAACAATTCAGTTAATTGAATTATATAATCACGTTGAACTAAGACATCTTTACACCTGTGCTGAACTAGTTTCAGTAACATAATTAGAAACAATCAATTAATCAGACCCTGAAATAAATTCAGGGTAAAAAAACAACAGTCATGACAACTTTAGTAAGAATTATTATCGCCCTACTTATTAGTTTATTTTTCTCCTCTTGCCAAATGGATATGCAGTTCGGAAATTTTGGATCAGGTAAAAAAGGTAACGGAAACGTAATCACAGACACCCGTGATGTTTCTGATGATTTTGATTACATTTCAGCGCAAGAAGGCCTTGCTGTTTATGTGACCCAAGACGATACTTTTAAAATTGAAGTAGAAGCTGATGAAAACATTATTGACCACATTAAAACTGACATCAAAAACGGCCGTTTAAAAGTTCATTCTGATATCAACCTAGGTCGCGGCACAAAGAAAATATATGTTTCATTACCTGAAGTGCATAAACTAAGTGTTTCAAGTGGTGCGCGCATTGAAACAAAAAATACCGTTACAGCTGATGACTTAACTTTAGCCGGCACAAGCGGTGGGCAATTAGAAATTGATATGATATCAAACGAACTCGAAATTGATGCCACTAGTGGCGCTAGTTTGAATATTAATGGTACAGCTGACCGTGCTGATATTGATGTCAGTAGCGGTGGTACAATCAATGCAAGAGATTTACAAACCAAAAATTGCAAAGCTGATGCTAGCAGTGGTGGTAATATCAGAGTTCAGGTTTCAAAAAATTTAATCGCTGATGCCAGTAGTGGCGGTAGTATTCAATACACAGGCGATGCAGATGTAACCAAAAATAAATCTATTTCAGGCAGTGTAACGCAATATTAAAATTCATTCTGAACTTTTATGCTGAATTTATTTCAGTATGGTTCAGAAACTTAAAGTCCCTAATGGTATCAAACCTTTAGGGGCTTTTTCTTGATAAATGCTATTTTAGACCTGATTTCTGTTAGGTAAATTTCTAAGGTTTTTTGTTGAAACTAATGTTTACTATTGATCAATTTAGTCATGTATATGCCCTGCTGTTATTTACTATCTTAGTAAAACAAATGATTGAGCATGAAAGTTATTCTTAAAAAGTTTGCACTAGAACTAAAACACACGTTTAGCATATCAAGAGAATCGCATGATTTTCAAGACACTTTGATCTTGGGGCTTTCTTTAAAAGGAAAAACGGGTTTTGGCGAAGCTACCTCAAACCCATACTACAAAATAAGTGTTGAAAGTATTATGGCTGAAATTCTAGCCATTGAAAATGAACTCGCAGTTTATAATTTTGAAACACCAGAAAAATTTCATTCCTTTTTGTGTACTAAGAAGCTCAGTAATTTTGCCATTTGTGCGCTAGACTTGGCGGCGAACGATCTTTATGGCAAACTTTTAGAAAAACCGCTATATGAAATTTGGCAGACCACTACACAGCACTACCCTATTACCAATTATACTATAGGCTTAGATACGGTTGAAAAGATGGTTGAAAAAATGAAAGAAAAACCCTGGCCCATTTATAAAATCAAGTTAGGTACTGATCATGATGTTGAACTCGTCAGAGAACTCAGAAAACATTCAAATGCTATTTTCAGAATTGATGCGAATTGTGCATGGTCTGATGATGAAACAATCTCAAATGCTCCTCTTTTAAAAGAATTAGGAGTAGAATTCTTAGAACAACCGTTGAAAGCTGATGATTGGCAGGGCATGAAAAAGGTTCAGAAACATAGTGTTCTACCCATAGTAGCTGATGAAAGTTGTATTCTTGAAGCCAATGTTGAAAAATGTGGTTTACATTTTTCTGGCATCAATATTAAATTAACCAAATGTGGTGGCCTAACCCCTGCAAGACGAATGATAAAAAAGGCCAGAACTTTGGGCTTAAAAGTCATGGTAGGCTGTATGACAGAATCATCAGTGGGTATTTCAGCTATTGCGCAATTACTACCGCAGTTAGATTATGTTGATATGGATGGTGCTATGCTGTTAAAAAATGATATTGCTGAAGGGGTAGTTATTGCTTCGGATGGAAAAATTATTTTTCCGTCTTTGGGTGGAAGCGGAATTCGTATTGAATTGTAATGTACACTATTGATCAACATCCTGATAGAACCATAACCACAAAAGGGAAGTCTTATTTATACTTTGGCGGCACCTCATATTTAGGGTTACAATCAAACGCAGCTTTTCAAGACCTTTTCATTCGAAATATCAAAAAATACGGCACAAATCATGGGGCCTCAAGAAAAGCCAACGTACAACTTGAGGTGTATGAAAAAGCAGAGAAAAAATTAGCTGAATTAGTGGGCAGTGAAACATGTATCAGCCTTTCTTCTGGTTATTTAGCCGGACAATTGATTTCACAAGCTTTAAAAAAAAATGCTCTTGAATTTTTCTATGCTCCGCATAGCCATTCAGCCTTGTATCAACAACCCGCCAAGGTTTATGCAAGTTTTGACAGTTTACAACAAGCCTTAGAAAAACATTTAAAAACAAAACCAAAAATTACTCCCGTACTATTTTTTGATGCTACAGATGCTTCAGAAAAAGGATATCCTGATTTTAAAATTTTACAGACATTGCCTTTAAAACATATGATCTTAGTGGTTGATGACTCGCATGGTATTGGCATAATGGGTCTTGAAGGTGGCGGAGCTTTTAAAGCAATTCAAAAGTTAACACCCAAAGAATTGCTAATTTCAACTTCTTTAGGAAAAGGTTTTGGAATTCAAGCTGGCGCGCTTTTCGGAAACAAAAAAAGAATTGAACAACTCAAAAAAACAGAATTTTTTGGGGGTGCTAGCCCGGCAGCACCAGCGGGACTCGCAACTTTTCTTGATGCTGAAAATTTATTAAAAACCAAAAGAAATACCTTAAAACAAAATATCGCCTTATTTAAAAATAAGCTCCAAAATACCACCTTATTCACTTCAATACCTGAGCACCCTGCTTTTAATTTTTCAAATGCGAATATGGTGTCCTATTTAAAAGAAAACGGCATACTATGTACCAATTTTAAATACCCATCTGACAGTGATGAAATAAAAAGTAGAATTGTTATTTCAGCACATCATACCCAAGAAGACATACTTGAACTAGCGAAAGTTTTAAATAACTTCACTGATTAAAATAAATGGTTTTAAAAGTCTTGAAAAGTGACCTATACTTCAGCGGCCATGGTTTCAACAGTAGCCAAATAACGCTCAGCATCTAAAGCTGCCATGCATCCGGTACCTGCCGCAGTTACTGCTTGCCTGTACTCTTTATCTTGTGCATCACCGCTAGCAAAAACGCCGGGCTTATTGGTTTTTGTTGATTTTCCTTCTGTAATTAGATAGCCAGTATCATCCATATCTAATTGTCCCTTAAATATATCTGTATTTGGTTTATGACCAATAGCGATAAAAAGACCTGTAATTTCAATCTCTTCTTTTTCGCTAGTTTGATTGTTGACCATTCTTAGGCCTTCAACCACTTGCTCCCCTAAAACCTCATCAACCTCAGTATTGTATTTTACGGTAATATTCTTAATGCTATTGACACGGTGCTGCATTGCTTTTGAGGCTCTCATGTGATCTTTACGCACTAACATAGTTACGTTATTACATATGTTAGCTAAATATGAAGCTTCTTCAGCTGCAGTATCGCCAGCACCAACAATGGCTACATCTTGGCCTTTGTAAAAGAATCCGTCACAAACGGCACATGCTGATACACCACCTCCACGCAATTTCTGCTCACTGGGTATGCCTAAATATTTGGCAGTTGCACCCGTAGATATAATAATAGTATGCGCTTCAATTTGTTTGTTGTCGTCAACAGTTACTTTATGTATACCGCCTACCTCATCACTTAATTCAACGGCAGTTATCATTCCAATACGCACTTCAGTACCAAAACGTTCAGCTTGCTGTTGCAATTGCACCATCATTGTTGGGCCATCAATACCTTCAGGATAACCAGGAAAATTGTCAACCTCAGTAGTGGTTGTTAATTGTCCGCCAGGCTCCATACCTGTATATAAAAGTGGTTTTAAATCTGCTCTAGCAGCATAAATTGCAGCTGTGTAACCAGCAGGGCCTGATCCAATGATTAAAGTTTTAACACGTTCAATAGTTTCTGACATATTATTTCGGTTCATTTAGTAACAAGACAAAAGTAGGTGTTTTGATAAAAAACTTACTTTCAAGTTATCAACATATTTTACAGAAAACATAACCAACTGAAAACCAATATATTTGTAATTATGGCATGAATTTTGGTACATTGAAACTGTCTGTTAAATTGATATTATGTACACTTTATATGTTAAAACTTACAATTGTTGAAAAAAAAACAATTTCTGCTTTTGCTTTAACCTTATTTTTGTACTACAATCGTTTACAGCGCCTCTAAATGAAACAGTATCAATTTATTTGAAGACGATTTAAATAATTGAATTAAACACTTTAGAAAATGCAACCAAAAAAACTACGAACCATTCTTATTGATGATTCAGCTATTCAGCGTATGGCGATTAGCAAACTTATTAAACAGCATCCTAATCTTGAATTGATTTCTGAATATAAAGATGGTTATGAGGCACACAGAAAAATCAAGAGTGATGATATTGATGTCATATTTCTTGACGTAGAAATGCCAATTGTCAATGGTTTTGATTTTATTGAAACCATGGAGAATCCTCCAAAAATTATTTTGATTACTGGCAAGCCAGAATATGCCATGAAGGCATTTGAATATGATGTGGTTGATTACCTTCTTAAACCCATAACTTTAAGTAGATTCAATACTTCAGTTGAAAAGGTAATACAAAGAATTACCTCAGGTGCTTTAGTGAACCAACAAGAAGAAGACTTTATTTTTGTGAGTAGTAGTCTTAAAAAAGTACGTCTTGTAATTAATGATATAAAATGGATTGAAGGTCTTGGCGATTATGTAAAAGTAGTTACTAATGAATCAAATGTTCTAGTACTTTCAACAATGAAAGCTTTCATTAAAAAATTACCAGAAGATCAATTTCTAAGAATTCATAAATCTTACATTGTTAATTTAAACCGAGTCAAGCAGTTTAGTAGTGGTTTTGTTGAAATAAGTGGAAAACAAATACCGCTTAGTCGTCATAAAAAAGCGCTATTTGAAGAAGCCTTGACTAGCACCATGAAATAGGTGTGTGTTTAAGGCATACTAACCCTTTTTCTTAAAATTAATTTGTCAACATTGATGGTGTAACTACGGTTCTAAAGCCTAAATGCTCAAGAGATGAATCTTGCGTGGTACCCATACGTGCTGAAATTCGATAGCTCGCACAGTATGATGTATGACAAAGAAAAGAGCCTCCTTTTATTACCTTTTCTTTTGCAAACGGGTTATTCTGATTAAAGGCTTTGGCTGCACCCGTTGGGTTTATTTCAGGTTGCGCTAATTGTGCTACTGATTGGTAGTGCCGTGTGTTGTACCAATCGCTTGTCCATTCCCAAACATTTCCAGAAATTTCAAAGAGTCCGAATTCATTAGGCGGATATGTTTTAACCGGCGCCGTTTTTTCAAAACCATCTTTTGTAGCATTTTGCACAGGAAACTCGCCATCCCAAGAATTCACATTTTCCAAAACATTGCTTTGGTCATCGCCCCACCAAAACGTAGATTTTTTGGTGCCTCGTGCCGCTCGCTCCCACTCCGCCTCTGTAGGAAGTCTACGTTTAGCCCATTCGCAATACACCAGGGCATCTTCATAAGCTATATGTACTACTGGATGATTTTCTTTGTCTGTGATACTACTTTCTGGTCCGTAAGGATGTTTCCAATTTGCACCAATTTTCCATTTCCACCATTGTGAAAAGTCAGATAAATTTGAAACTGAACTTTTCGTTTTTTTAAAGACTAAAGATCCTGGCTTCAAAATGCTATCATGAGGCTTAGTAGTACCCGGCGGTACTTGCTTTTTTAATTCTTCCCAATCAACGGCGCGCTCTGCTAAAGTCTTGTAATTGGTAGCATCTACAAACTTTTTAAATTGTGCATTGGTAACTTCAGTCGCATCCATATAAAACCCATCAACAGTTACCATGTGAGCGGGTTTCTCATGGCTCATAGCCATCTTGTCTTGCGCCACGGCACCCATTAAATACGTACCTCCAGGAATCCAAACCATGCCTTCAGGCATATTTGATTCTATTTGTTTTTGAGTAGGTATCTTTTCTGCATTTTTAATTTTAGAAGTGCTAGTATCTACTTTGCTTGATTCTTTAGCTTTTTTTTGCTGACAGGCTACCAGTACCATACAGGCAAATAGGACTCCAAAAAAAATGCTACTCTTTCTCATTAAGCAGACCTGTATTGATTAATGGAATTTGAAAATCTTTCATTTCAGGTTCAAGCCGTTCTCTTTCGAATATGCGCGCTGCTTTCTCTAAAATTTCTGGATGCATTTCTGCAACATTGTTTGTTTCTAGTAAATCTTCTTTAAGGTTATAAAGCTCAATTGTTGGCTGACTTTTATTCTTTAAATTTTGACGAACAAGTTTCCAATCGCCCATTCTCATGGCAATCTGACCCCCATAACTCGGAAACTCCCAATACATAAATTCATGTGGCTCTTGATTTTCTTTAGAAAGAAAAGTGGGTAGCATGCTTATGCCATCAGTCGATTCTTCATCTTCATAACCCGCTATCTCAGCAAATGTAGCACGCATATCATAATGGGCAGACTGATGGTTGCTTGTGCTATTCGCTTTTATTTTACTTGGCCATGTGGCAATCATGGGCACACGAATTCCGCCTTCATATAAAAATCCTTTTCCACGTCCGTACTCGCTTTTAAAAGGATTGGCACTTTTAAAAAATTCTGGATCTGCTCCCCCAGCATAACTAGGCCCATTATCAGAAGTGAATATAATTAAAGTGTTTTCGTAAAGTCCTTCATCTTTCAATTGCTGAATCAGCTTACCAATATTCTCATCAAAATAAGATACCATGGCTGCATAAGCCGCACGAGGATTTTGGTGCGGAAAATAGCTGATTTGACCTAAATAGGGTTCTTCATCGCCAAACTTATCAATGTAATAATCAACCCATTTTTTGGGTGCCTGTAAAGCAACATGCGGTATAGGGGTCGCCCAATATAAAAAAAACGGCTTTTGACGGTTCTCATGTACAAAACCGGTCAACTCATTAAACATCAAATCTGGTGCATAATGTTTTAGAGTGTACGGTTCATAATTTTTAGGATTATATATATCAGAACCTTCAGCTAATTTAGTGCTTGGAGCAACGGTGTCATTTGCAATATGTACTCTATTTTTATTTTTATAAAGATGTAGCGGATAATACGTATGTGCTTGGCGCTGACAATTATATCCGTAAAAAAAATCAAAACCCATTTCATTAGGAACTGATTTTGTATGCGGAGCCCCCAAGCCCCATTTACCTACCAAACCAGTAGTATAACCAACTTCTTTTAATTTATGGGCCAGTGTAACCGTGTTTTCAGGCATTGGGCCTTGACCTTCTAATGTTGAATCTAAGGCCATGGCGCGATAATTCCAGACATCGCCACGCTCTTTCCACTCATGATTACCTCTTATAAAGGCGTGCCCTGCATGCTTTCCGGTCAAAAACATATGTCGAGCAGGAGCACAAACAGGAGCGCTACTATAGTGTTGCGTGAAAAGCATGCCCGAGTTCGCCAAGCCATCGATGTTAGGTGTTTCAATTTTGTTTTGCCCGTAAACGCCAAGCTCTGCATAGCCTAAATCATCAGCCAGTATATAAATAATATTGGGTTTACTGCTCTTTGTCTTTTCTTCAATGATGTTTTTATTTTTACATGAAGAGAAAGTAAGACCAATTATAAATACCCCAAAAAACAATTTCCTGAATTTCATAAGAACATTATTTAGGTTCCTAAATTTAGTTAGAAATCTTCAAGCTGCTTAATAGCTTGCTCAACAGTAGTTACAGGCAGTTTACAAACCCGATCTTGACATACAAAAATGTAGGTGTTATCATCAAAATAGCGATCTTCAAAAAGAGGTAATTCACTCTCTTTGGCCGAACCCACAATTAAGGTATTAGCGATGTTATTCTTTTGTAACTCTTTGACCATTTGAGGTGCATTGGGGCCCACAACAGCAATCTCATAATACGGATGAGAAACATTTAACAGTAACTTACTCCAGTTCGTATAACTACCCGAATAATCAGTAACGTATGGCAATAAAGTAGTTAACATGGTCTTTGACTTTTTCGTGAATTCAGGATTGTAATTGATATGCCCTAGTTGAAAAAGATTGTGCGCTATAACAGAATTTGCTGAAGGTACATCGCCATCATCAGTTTTAATTGGGTTTGAAATTAGGCCTTCATCTTTATTGAATTTATACAAACCTGAAACAGCATCAGAAAAATGATGTTGCACTTGGCTCATTAAGTCGTTCGAAAAATTCAAATACTGGGGTTCAAGTGTAGACTTATATAAATTTAAAGAAGCTTCAGCCAAAAAAGCATAATCTTCTAAAAAACCCTCATTTCTTGTACTGCCCTTTTTAAATGAATGAACCAGCGCATTTTCACTATAAGAATTGGTTTGAATAAAATCACAAATAGAAATCGCTTTTTTAAGATAACTTTCATCGCCAAAAGCTTGATATGCCTCAACAAACCCATTGATAAGTAAGGCGTTCCACGAGGTAATGATTTTATCGTCAATATTGGGGCGCACTCTTTTTTGGCGCGCCAGCATTAATTTTTGATTCCAGGTCGCTCTTTTCTGTTTTAAATCAGCAGCAGTTAATTTGTGATTTTTTAAAAAGCTTTCTACATCAGATTTATATAAAATATAGGTGTCATTTTCCCAAGCTCGCCCCTCTTTAATACTGTACAACGTACTGAATAAATCATAATCGTTTTCTAAAATAGTTTGCAATTCATCTTTTGTCCAAATATAAAATTTACCTTCTTCATTTTCACTATCAGCATCTAAGGCCGCAAAGTAACCCCCATTCTCATTTTTCATTTCGCGTTCTAAAAAGGCCGTGGTTTGTTCAACGGCTTCTTTATAATTTTCTGTACCAAAAACTTTATACGCTTTTGAATACAACTGTATGAGTTGCGCATTGTCATACAACATCTTCTCAAAGTGAGGTACTTTCCATTCTGGATCAGTACTATATCTAAAAAAACCTCCTCCTACATGATCGTTTAGACCACCGTCTACCATCTTGTCTAATGTATTTTTAACATGTGACAAGGCCTCAGCATCTTCAGCAACAGCAGCATAATCTAACAAGAAGGATAAGCCATTTGCTGCTGGAAATTTCTGCTGACCTCTTGTACCCCCAAATTCAGGATCCCAAGTTTGTTTCCATTGATTTACTGCTGAATTCAAAGCCTCTGTAGATAATTTTTCAAATTCACTAGAGGGTTCATATAAACTCGTTTCTTCAATACCTGCAGCCAAGCTATTAGCGTATTCTTCAGCTTTAGTTGGGTCTTCAGTATAACTCTTATGAACTGATGACAATACTTCTTGCCATTGTTTTTTGGTATGATAGGTACCCAAATAAAGTGGTTTGCCATTGGGCAAGGCTATGGCATTTAAAGGCCAACCTCCATTTTTACCTGTTAACTGCGCCGCGGTTTGATATACTTGATCAATATCAGGTCTTTCTTCGCGATCAACCTTAATATTTATAAAATTATCATTCATCAATTTTGCAATAGCCTCATCTTCAAAAGTTTCCTTTTCCATGACATGACACCAGTGACAAGATGAATATCCTATACTTATGAGAATTAGTTTACCTGATTTTTCTGCTTCTTCTAAAACCTCATCATTCCATGCTTTCCAATTAACAGGGTTGTGCGCGTGTTGTAATAAATACGGACTCGTTTCATGAACCAAATCATTGGTAAAAGAAAAATTACTTTTCTGAGCCTTCTCTTTACATGAAAACACAAAAAACAGAATTAAAAGAAGTACTGTATTTCTCAAACGATTCATTGAAATCATAATTACTGTTATTAGCTGAGTAAAAATAGACATTGCAATTGAAAGTCAATCGAATGAAATTGAACTTTTGTGGTAAGCGCTTCAACAGTATTTTGAATTTTCACAACAACATTATATCAACTTACAACATATGTAAGTAAATACTTACGATATTATATACTTTAGCTATAGTAATAATGATCAACCCAAATCATGAAACTAAAAACGGTTACTATACTGTTACTTTTTATCTTAACCTCAACCATAAGTAGATCACAAATCTCATCTAATGAAATGAGTAGATTGACATCTGAATTTGACCAGCTTCTAGAGCTACAAAAAGGAACCTCGTTACAGCTCATGCTGCCTGTTTCACAAATAGCTGAAGAAGCATTCACTATTACTGAATCAGCCTCAGCGTTACCAAAAAGCTTACAAGATAAGTATCCGGATATAAAATCTTATACTGGCTTTTCTTCCTCTGGCGAATTAACCCTAACGCTTCATAAAGATAAATTTTACGGAGTAATAAAAAGAGGGAATCAAATTATTGAATTAAAAGAAGATGATTTTAGTGACGAAAAAAGATCAGCACACCATCTTAATGGGCCTATAAAAAAATCGAAGGTATGTACTTTTAAAAAACAAGTAGCACAAAAAAAACAAGGTAGCACTTCAAAAAGTGCCCTCGGCACCACTAGAGGCAACCAATTGCGCACCTATACTATAATAGTAACGCTTACTGGGCGACAAAGTCAAAGCATGGGTTTTACTACTAAAGAACAAGGGTTGGCTCATGTGAACTCTTTAGTGAATACCATTAATTCTGTGTACAAGAGGGAACTGGCAGTTGAATTTCAACTGCATCCTGATAATGAAAAAGTTATTTATTTAGACCCTTCAGACGATCCTTATCCTGATGTTAATGTAAATGATATGATTAGTATTATTGGTATCAATAATACTAACATTTTTGAATTATTTGAATCGAGCTCTTTTCATACGGGCTTAGTAATACATCCTTCAAATATTGGTCGTGGTGGTGGCAGACCATGCAACGCTTCTAGAGCAACAGTTGGATCCTGTGCCTGTATAGGCTTAATTCTACATGAACTAGGCCATCATTTAGGTGGTATACACACCTATCATTTAGACAGTTCAAATGAAATAAGTGCACTACAAAGAAGTATGGTAGGTAATAATTCTACCTACTTACACGCCCTTAATTTTGAGGGTATTTCAAAAACTATAAATGAACTTAATGATTGCGGTGTAGTCACTGAAACAAACAATTCAGCGCCTGAAATTGAAGTTAATATTGAGGATAAAATAATTCCTAAAAACACTCCTTTTGTATTGACCGCCAACGCAACTGATCAAGATATTGATGCAAAACTGACCTATACATGGCAGCAAATGCAAGGAGGTAATACTGAGCAAACAAAATTACTATTTGCGCATAAGACACCTAGTTCAGAAGGGAAAATAAGACACATACCAAGCTTAGAAAGTCAATTAGAAAATAAAACGGACTATAATGCAATACTTCCCCAAACAAATCGAAACATTTCAGTTGGTGTACTAGTACACGACAACCAGTTACCAGTTGGAGCGGCCAGTTTCAAGCAAATTGAACTAGAGGTTGATGGTTCAGCCGGACCATTTTTAGTTACCCATCCTAATAAATTCATTGAATTAGAAAGTGGAACTGAACTTACTATTCAATGGAATGTAGCGAATACTAACAATGTCAAAGTTAATACTCAAGAGGTGGCGATTTTAATTTCATATGATGGCGGAAACAATTGGTCAGCCCTTGCCCCTAATACTCCTAATGACGGCGAACATACCGTTCTTATACCCGAGATCGAAAGTTCTGAATGCCGTATCAAGATTGTGGCAATTGATAATATTTTCTATGATTTAAACGATAAAAATTTTTCGATTTATTTGTCAGACTCCGTCGCTAATAATGACGATGATGAAACTGATGAAGTTGAAGACGAAAAAGATAATGATACTGCAGAAGAAGATGTTAATGATAGTGAAGCTGAAGAAGAAGAACAAAATGATGAAGGAAATGATGAAGATCAGGCAAGTGAAGAAGAAACTACAGAAAACGAAGAGCAATCAGAAAATGATAACGAGAATGAAGAAGTAGAAAACGAATCACAAGATGAAGAAGATAATTTACCTGTACCGCAAGAATTAGAAGAAAACCAAATTAACAATACCACAATTGCACAGGCCTTTACTCCTAATAACGATGGTATTAATGATTTTTGGATTATTGATGAAATAGAGAAACACCCCAATAATTTGGTAAAGGTCTTTAATAAGAAAGGTAAAGAAGTTTTTACATCAATTAGTTACGAGAATGATTGGTCAGGTATTGATATATCAACCTCAGAATTAGTGCCACCTGGACCTTATTATTTCACTATAAATCTAACTGAAATCAATATAAAAAAAACTGGTTGGCTCTTTATAAATTATTAAACAAAGAAAAATGAATTGCTGAAAACATTAAAATGCTGGCTGTATTCAGGGACGTATGCGGTCAGTAATCATGCCTAGGCATGTAAAACGTCGCACTTAGGTGCGGCGTTTTTATTTCAAAATAATATTAAAGATCCTTATCAGTCAAAAGGGCTACATAAAATTACGGCTCATGCACCTTCAACCTTGCCTCAAATAACAAACAAAAATCAAATAATCTAACAATATACTATCAGCTTATTAGCGATTCGTCTATAGAAGCAACCACAAAACAATAGACCTACACAACAATTTAACTTTAGATTACAACATTAGTAAGAATATACTTACTATTATTATGAATATTTGTAACAATTCTAACCATGAATGATTATGTCGATTAATATAAAAAATTATATGTTATACCAACTAACTAATTTCAAAAACACCGCTTCAAAACAATTTCTATTAATATTGCTATCACTACTTTTTAGTGGACTATCATTCGCACAAGACGAGCTTAAAATAACCGTAACAAATAATTATCAAGCTAGTGGCACTTCAAACTCAGGGGTAACCATTAATGTTTACGCAGTAAACGGAACTGTTCCAATACATACGTACACTAATACAAGTGTTGCTCAAATTGTAAATACTGCCGATTGGGGAGGTTCAACTACAGACACCTATCAAATAGGCTACTCTAACAATATAACAAGTTTTGGTACTTCTTCAAATACTGGCTATGCCGCAAGACTACTAACTATAGACCAATGGGGTACAGCAACCCTAAGTAGTTTAAATTTCTATTACGCCATTAATATGGATATTACAGCAACTGACGCTCCTACATTTGATACAGACGCTAGTTTATATAGAGTTTTTAGACGCTGTCTCACTATGGTAGATGCGGGTAATAATATTCAAACTTGGGATACTTCTAATGTAGTTAACATGCAAGAAGCATTTTATAATGCTGATGCATTTAACTCAACGAATTTAGGTAACTGGGATGTGGGCAATGTGACCAACTTTCAAAATATGTTCGGCGATACTAATGTTTTCAATGATGTCACCATAAACTCATGGAACATAGGCGAAAATACGGGTACCTCTCTTATCAATATG
Source organism: uncultured Flavobacteriaceae bacterium (assembly GCA_937929935.1). Classification (GTDB taxonomy): domain Bacteria; phylum Bacteroidota; class Bacteroidia; order Flavobacteriales; family Flavobacteriaceae; genus Maribacter_C. The sequence goes on from CALFUL010000006.1 coordinate 19,250, forward strand.
TCTTACATGTTTAATTATAGTCGTGTTTTTAATCATCCTCTAAACGGTTGGGAAGCGAATACAGGTGCTTCAATGCAGTACGTAGCTAATATGTTGGGTATGTTCCAAAACGCGCAAGCCTTTAACCAAAATATCGGGAATTGGAATGTGGGTAGAGTTACCAACTTTCAAGACATGTTTTACAGAACCACAGGTAATACGCCTTTTAATAATGGAGATGCTGCTGGAGTTATTGGCACAGGCATGCAAAGCTGGACTATTGGAGCCAACCTGACCACAGAGAATATATCTATGTATCGCATGTTTCGTGAGGCAGATAGCTTTAATCAAGATACCAGTAATTGGAACCTATCAAACGTGACCAATTTTTCCGAAATGTTTTTTAACACCAATGTATTTACTGGCGCAGGATTAAATAGTTGGATCATAGGGGGTAGTAATACCAATCCTATTAACATGAGGAGTATGTTTTATGACGCCAACCAATTTAACAACCCTTTAGAAGGTTGGGAAAGCAACCCCGGTTCTACTATGGCATATGTTACTAATATGATCAATATGTTTTTCAGTACTGGTAGTTTTAATCAACCACTGAATACTTGGAATGTGGGTCGTGTAACAACTTTTCACCAAATGTTTTACCAAGCCGCAGCTTTCAATAATGGAGACACTGCCGGAGAAATTGGAATTGGGATACAAAATTGGAACATTGGAGCGAATCTTACTACCGAAACGATAGACATGCATCGCATGTTTAGACAAGCAAGTGTATTCAATCAAGATTTAAGTAATTGGGATGTTACCAAGGTTACTGATTTTTCGCAAATGTTTTACCAAGCCACCGTATTTACAGGAGATGGAAAAGTTGAAGCTGATGCAGGAAATGAACAGCTAACTTCTGGACTCAGCAATTGGAAAATTGGAGGTACCAACACCAATCCAATAAATATGAACTGGGTGTTTGGTATTGCACCCGCTTTTAATGAACCCTTAGCGAGTTGGGAAACCAATGCAGGATCAACCATGGCTTATGTGTATACCATGGCAAATATGTTCAACCAAGCATGGAAC
>CALFUL010000007.1 GCA_937929935.1 uncultured Flavobacteriaceae bacterium
AAGTAAGTGTACCTGATGTTGTTGTATAATCTTCAGGATTATTCGCTGACCCATCATTAGTTGTAAAGTCTAAAGTAAATCCGCCAGGAACGTTACCTGCAAGAACAACTTCGATTGTTACTGTACCATCAGCTTCATTAACAGTAATGTTGTTGTTATCAAAAGAGATACCTGTACCATCGCCACCATCATTATCAGTAATGGTTACAGTAGCTTGTGCATCATTGATTTCGATTAAATCAGTAGATAAATCAGATAAATCAACTGTAAAGTTTTCACTCAGTTCAATTAAGCTATCATCATTGATAGGCACTGTAATGGTTTGAATTTCTCCGTCATTACCGTCAAAAGTAAGTGTACCTGATGTTGTTGTATAATCTTCAGGATTATTCGCTGACCCATCATTAGTTGTAAAGTCTAAAGTAAATCCGCCAGGAACGTTACCTGCAAGAACAACTTCGATTGTTGCAGTACCAGCAGCTTCATCAACCGTTATATTATCATTATCAAAAGCAATACCTGTACCAGCACCTGAATCATTATCATTTATTCTGCCAGTTGCCCTATTGTCAACAATTGGTACTAACGGGTTTGATACACTAGTTAGTTCAATAAAAAGATTTTCAGTTGCTTCAATTAAATTATCATCTATAATATTTACAGTTACTCGCTTTACTTCTCCGTTGTTTCCACTAAAGTTAAGTGTTCCAGTAGTAGCACTAACCGTATAATCGTTTGGAGAAATGGCAGAACCATTTCTTATTCTATAATTTACCCTAAATCCACCTGGTACTTCTGCATTAAGAGAAACATTAAAAGTAGCAGTTGTACTATTTTCATTAACGGTAAAATTAGCTACTGATACACCTTGTCCAGGTTCAAATGTTAATGTGTCATCATTAATAATTCTTGCAGTAGCATTACCTGTTCCAATATTTACAGAACTAACAGAAACATTACTAATTCGCCCATTAATAGTTTCATTTGGTTCTATATCACTATCATTAGTAGTTGGTATAGAAATTCTACCAGAACTACTACCTATAGGTATTGTAATTGTAGCATTTGAAGGTACCGCATTATAATCACTACCAGAAGTAGCTGTACCAGTACGTAAATCTGTAAAATCTACAGTAATAACTCTAGGAGAATTATTAACTAAAGAAAGCGTTGCAGTGAAAATAATATTACCACCTTCTGTAGCATCAGTAGCAGAAAGAGAAACGGAAGGTCGAGTTTCAAATTCATTTTCAATTGTACCCGTACTATTTATATTTCTTAATGTAATTCCGCCATTGGAAACATTACTTATTCGAGCATTTAAGGTTTCATCCCCTTCAAATATTCTATCTCCTTCTGTTTGCACTTCTATAAAACCAGTACTAGAACCTTGGGGAATTGTAATAACCGTGTTTCTAGGAATTGGTATATAATCTAGTCTTTGTGTAGCACTACCGGTTAACAAATCATTAAGATTTACGGTAATATCTCGCCCTGTATTGTTTACTTCGGATAGGGTTACCCTAAAAGGTAGTTTTTCTCCTTCTTTTACCCTAGAACTGCTTAAGTCTAAAGTAATACTATTTCTTACCGTTAAATTTGCGGAATTACTTTGCGAGTTAGGAGAACAAGCACTACCACTATCTGTAATAGATAATCTATAGTCATAACCATTTTGAGAAAGTCTTGCATTATTGATTGTCAATGTAGTAGTTGTAACACCATTGTAGTTTGCACTATTAGATATATTGTTCCAACTTGCGCCGTTATTAGTGCTTTCTTGCCATTGGTATGTGCCACTACTAGACGTAACTGCATTATAAACCACACTACCACCAACGGCAGTAGTTCTATTTTGTGGTTGTACACTAAATGAAACAGGTGTAGCAGTGCTTCCGCCCCCACCGTTAACCTCTATTTTTGTATCATCATTTAATTTATTTGTGTCTGGATCATCAGATTTAATTAAGTCTGGTAAAAGAGAAGAAATCGTACTAGATGAAGTTGTATTTAAAAATGATGGATTAGAATACGTAGCACCGCCATTATAGCTATTTGGGAAATAAAGATCTATCTTAAAGGTGCTTTTACCAATTGGTATTCGTGAGAAAACTAAGGTACTACTAGAGTTTCCATTAAGAGAGTTAGCAGCTACACGAAGTCCTGATGACAAATCATAAGCATTACTAGAATATTCTACTCTATTACTAAGTATTTCATCTAAACTAATATTATTTATTGCAACATCTGTAGTATTATTAATTTCATATTCAATAGTAGTAGAGTTACCACTTGGACAGACGTTAACGGTACCACTTTGTTTTTTTGTGAAAGACACATTAAAAGTACAAGAGCATCCATCATTAGAAGATGCTTTTGGCCCAATACCTAAAGTAGTAAAGACACCAGTATTCTTATTAATTTTAATTAATGACTCTTGCAGGTCGTTAGTAACATTTTTATCGTTTCCATAACCAACAATACCTGCTGAGGAATCAAAATATAAAGCTCCTACAAGACCAAAATCTGAATTTCGAACACCATAAGGTGTTACTACGCCATTGTTTGGGTTTATACGTATCATGCGATTAGAGACGACATCAAAACCATGAATAAATCCAGTTTCTGGATCAATAGCAATATCTCCAAAAGTAGCATTAGGTCTTGCAATAAGTCTAGAGGTAAACGTGTTAAGGTCTATTGCATATATGTCAGAACTAGTACCATTGGCAAGATAATAAGTACCATCTTTACCTATAGTTGCTGCTATATTACTACCAGCAGGTAAGGGCACTCTACTAATGTACTTTATTTTTCCATTTTTTCCAATTCTAAAAATACCTTTAAGTCCGTCTAATTTCGATGCGCCTATTGCATAAATAAAACCATCTTTAGGGTTTAATGCTATTGCATTTACGTAACTAAAAATGCGTAAAGAAAATACTGGAATTAGCGTTGCATCAGCTTGATTTATTTCGTACAAATGAAAATTATTAGAACCATCTGGAGAAATATCGCTAGTTTGGTATAGCTTATTGTCACACTTAAAAGGGGTCAGTGACTGGGCTAGTGAACTATTGCTAGATAAAACTACCAATAACAGTAAAAAAGATTTGACCAATCTTCCTATGATCTTTTTTCTTGACATACTATTCATGTTTTTCATGCTGATAAAAATTAATTGTTTTTAACCCTGCTATTTTGATGTTTATATTTTAATTGAATTATTTAAAATATCGGATTTTGTTTAGGTTTATTTGGGATTATATTTCAATAGCAAAAAAAGCTAATATTTCATTAAAAAATAGAGATCTTTAGATAAAAAACATGTTTTTAGGGTAGGAAACAAAGAATTAGATGAAAGGTAAATTTTATCAGATGTAATTTTTGAAAATTATTTTAGCTCCTATAGATTAAGTACCAAAATAAGGGTTAAAATGATATATTTTGTACGATAAAAGTTAAGGCAGATTTAAGGTTTTCCTAGTTTTGTTTTAACTATTTATTCTTAAAAAAATAATTACGAAGGGTAAAACCATAGTTAGTTGTTGGTTGTCAGTTAATGGTAGACAAATGTTGGTTTAATTTTTTTATTCTAATTCATTTGTCGCAGGCGTACTTCCTATAGAATAATTAGATAGGCTAATATAGGCTTTATGAAATGGCGGTAATGAATTAAATTTTGTAATTGTGAAAGGTCAAAACACAAAAAAACCATTCGCTAAAGACGAATGGTTTTTAATTTTCAAGAAAATGTTTTTATAATTTGGCAAGCATCTTTTTCATTTTAGCTTGCTGCTCTTCTGCAAGTACTTTGTCAACTAAAATGCGTCCACTATGTTCATCAGTTATGATTTTTTTTCTAGCTGCAATTTCGACCTGTACTTGAGGTGGAATCGTAAAAAACGAGCCACCTGATGCGCCTCTTTCAATAGGTACAACTGCTAAGCCGTTTTTAACATTCTTACGAATTCTAGCATACGCTTTTACCAAACGCTCTTCAATTTGTTTCTGATATTTTTCAGACTTGCCTAAAAGTGCTTTTTCTTCTTTTTCTGTTTCAGCAAGAATTTCATTCAGTTCACTTTTCTTATGTTTAAGGTGTGTGTCTCTTTCACTTAAACGTTCTTTGGTTTCTGAGATAACCACTTTCTTTTGTTCAATCTGAACTTTGAATTCTTTTATATTTTTTTCAGCCAATTGAATTTCTAATTCTTGAAATTCAAGTTCTTTTGTGATAGAGTTAAATTCTCTACTGTTACGAACATTCTTTTGCTGCTCAGTATATTTCTTGATGAGAGCTTTTGATTCATCAATCAAATTCTTCTTAGCTGTAATTTCGAAGTTTATAGTTTCAACGTCGGTTTTTAGTTTGTCAATTCTTGTTTTAAGACCAAGTACATCATCTTCAAGATCTTGAACTTCAAGAGGGAGTTCACCGCGCACATTTCTTATTTCATCTACCCTTGAATCTATCAATTGTAAATCATAAAGCGCTCTTAATTTTTCTTCTACAGTTGCTTCTGCTTTTTTTGCCTTTGCCATATCTATAAATACTTGATGGGATTGGTTTTACTCTCCGATAATCGGATGGCAAAATTAGGAATTTTTTTCGTAAGATAATCAACTATTAGGTTTTTTGTAAACTGCTCTGATTCATAATGTCCAATGTCAGCTACTATAAGTTTACTTTCAGCTTCATAAAATTGATGGTATTTAATGTCTGATGTTATAAAAACATCGGCACCAGAACTAATAGCGATTTTTATGGCAAATGCACCGCTGCCCCCTAAAACTGCAACTTTTTTCACTTTTTTACCTAAGAGTTCAGTGTGCCTAATATGCTCAATATTCATCTTTGTTTTTACTGACTTTAAAAACAATTCTTCAGCCATTGGCTGCTGTATTTCGCCTATCATACCCATACCAATGTTTTGATTTGTATTTTCTAGGGTGGTAATTTCATAGGCCACTTCTTCATATGGGTGGCTTTTATAAAGCGCTTGAAGTATTTTTGTTTGGTTTGCCTTGGCAAAAGTTACGTTTATTTGAGTTTCATTTTCATGATGTAATTCTCCTATTTTTCCATTTTTAGGATTTGCATTTTCTTGCGGCAAATAACTTCCTATTCCGTTAGAAATAAAACTACAATTTTTATAATTGCCAATACTACCTGCTCCTGCATCAAAAAGAGAGGTTTTAACGGCATTTACATCTCCAGTAGGGGCATAAGTAGTCAATTTCTTAATAGTTCCTTTTTGAGGGATGAGTATCTTAGTGTTGGTCAACCCTAAAACCTCACATATTTTTGCATTTACTCCGTTTGAACAATTATCTAAAGCAGTATGCATACTGTAAATATGAATATTATTTTGAAGGGCTTTCATGACCGTTTTTTCAACATAATTGCTGCCTGTTAGCTTTTTTAAGCCCACAAAGATGATAGGATGAAAACTGACTATTAAGTTACAATTATTGGCTATCGCTTCGTCAACCACTACTTCTAGAGTGTCTAGGGTAACAAGAATGCCAGTAACATTTGCCTCTGAATTACCCACTAAAAGACCCACATTATCAAAATCTTCAGCATAAGCTAAAGGTGCTAATGTTTCTAAAATATCAGTTACTTCTTTTACTTTCATGAGTATATTATATAGTTATCAAAGATAAAATATTATATTTTCGATCTCATGCGGTTGATAAGAATATTAGTTTTTCCTATTTCATTAGTTTATGCAGTGGTAGTTTATTTGCGTAATACCCTATATGACATAGGTGTTTTGGTATCATACAGTTTTGAAACACCCATACTATGTATTGGTAATTTAAGCACTGGTGGTACAGGTAAAACCCCAATGACAGAATATATCATTGCTCTTTTAGCTGAGAATTATAAGGTGGCCGTCTTAAGTAGAGGGTATAAGCGTCAATCAAAAGGTTACGTTTTAGCCCAGGCAAATAGTTCGGTTGAAGATTTAGGTGATGAGCCATATCAGATATATCAAAAATTTAAGAAGATAAATCTGGCTGTTGATGAAGATAGATGTCACGGAATTTCACAACTAGAAAAGACCGTTCAACCTGATATTATTATTCTTGATGACGCTTTTCAGCATAGAAAAGTGAAGCCAAGTATGAATATTCTGCTTACATCATACAATACTTTATATTCAAAAGATTGGTACTTGCCCACCGGAAATTTAAGAGATCATAAATCACAAGCTCAAAGGGCAGATGTTATTATTGTGACAAAATGCCCATCAAATATTTCAGAAGCTGAGCGTCAAGAAATTATACAAAATTTGAATCCGAATAAAACGCAACAGGTTTTATTTTCTTCTTTGGTTTACAGTGATGAACTGATATCTAAAGATGATTCTTTTTTAACCTCAAGTATAAAGAATAAAGACTTTACTTTGATAACGGGCATTGCAAATTCAGAACCTATGGTCGCTTATTTGATGAATTTGAATCGTGATTTCAAGCATTTGAAATTCAAAGATCACCATAATTTTAGTGCTAAAGAAGTTGAATCATTTAAAAGTTTAGGGTTAAAATTGACTACTGAAAAAGATTATGTACGCTTAGTTAAGAAGGTTGATAATTTGTATTATCTGAGTATAAAGCACAAGTTCATTGCTCAAGGTGCTCAATTACTTGAAGAAAAAATCGATCAAAGTTTAAAGTAAAATTTAAGCCTTTCGATCAAAAATGTTTTCACCTATTTTCTGATAAAAGACTTCAGGTTTAAAAGGCTTGGTTACCACATCATTGCATCCTGCTGCATAAAAACTTTCTAAACTATCATCAAGAGATATTGCTGTTAGGGCAATAATTGGAGTTTTATTATCAAATTTTCGAATTCGAATGGTGGCTTCTTCACCACTGATGCCTGGCATGTGAATATCCATCAAAATAGCGTCGTACTTATTATTACTAGCTAATTCTACAGCCTCCATTCCGTTACTAGCAATATCACTGGTAATTTCTTTTTTGGTCAGCATCTTTTTGGTAATGACCTGATTAATTTTGTTGTCTTCTACAATCATAAGGTGAAGTCCTTTAAAATCATATTCTTTATCAGTGATTTCAAAAGGAATGTCATCGACCACACCGTCTTTGCTCTTCAGGTTGAGTTCAAAGAAAAATATACTTCCTTTGCCCAATTCACTTTCTAATTGAATCTTACTATCGAAAAGACCCAAAAGACTTTTAACTATTGCTAAACCTAGGCCTGTGCCACCATATTCTCTATTTATTTGAATAGACCCTTGTTCAAAATCTTCAAAAATACTTGATTGTTTTTCTTGAGAAATACCTATGCCGTTGTCTGAAACCTCGCAATATATGTTTACGTGATCTTCAACTTGTTTGATCAACTTAACCACAACTTTTACCTCGCCATCTTTAGTAAATTTTAAGGCATTTCCAACCAAGTTCATGAAAATCTGAGATAGTTTAATTGGATCACTCATTAAGTTACTCGGAATATTTTCATCATATTCTAGAATGATTTGAGTTTTATTTACATTAGCACTTTGTTGTAGAGAATCAATAACTTCTTTAATTGTCTTTTTTAAATTAAAGTCAATATTCAAGGTCTTTAATTTATCAGCATCAATTTTATTGATCTGAAGAATGTCATTGATGAAATTTAAAAGATAATCGCCAGAGAATTTCAAGGCTTTGAGATGTTCTTTTTGGTTTTTACTCGGATTCTCTTCTAGTAATAAATGTGTAAGTCCGGTAACAGCATAGAGTGGCGTTCTTAATTCATGACTAACCGTTGAGAGAAAATTAGTTTTAGACTCCATAGCACTAACTGCGGCGTCTCTTGCTGCCTGTAATTCATTGTTCTTGGTTTTTAACAAATCATTAGTTTTAAATTTAATTTGATTGTTACGATATAGTGATACTGCCAAAAGTGATATAATAATCAAGAAGGCAGAAGTAAGTATTACTGCAACTTCTGAGCGTGTTTCTGATTCAGTTAATGCCGCAATTTCTTTATCTTGTTGTTTGATTTGGCCACTCATAATGCCAAATTGTATTTTATCAGCTGTTTTTGCTTCACGAAGAATTTTTTCAAGGTTATTAATTGAATCATTGAAGATTAATTTTTCTTTGAGCGCGCCATTAACAAGTTTTAAATTGCCTAATTTTTCATAGGTCAAGGTTAGTTGCTCGTTTGCCTCTAAGAGCTCTCTATTAAAACGGTTTTCTTTAGCTATTTTATATGCTTTTTCTCCGTTTAAAGCACTCTCTTGAAAAGCTTTTTTATTGTAGTTTAATTTTGAAAGACCCAGATAAGCCCGGGTACTTAAATATTCTTTTTCATGAATATCAGTGTTTACAATAAGAGAATTATATTTTGTAATAGCCTTATCAAAATTTTCAAGACTAACAAAAATATCGCCCTCAGCTAAAATGATGTTATTGAAAAAGTTTCGATCATTATTCAATTGCTTTGCTTCTTCGAGCATTTGCAAAGCTTGAAAGCTTTTTTCATTTTGAAATAGAATACAGGCATCGACATATTTGTAAATGGCATCTCCGTAAGGATATTCTACATTTTCAAGTGCTTTTTTGGTTCTGTCTAAATAGAACAGAGCATCATTTTCACGATTCAAATCGAGAAATAAAAGTGCGAGTCTATGATGGGTATCAATTAGTGATTTTAAATCATCATTTTTTTCTGCGAGAGCGGCAGCTTTGTTTAAATATTGTAAGGCAGGATCTAAATTGTTTTGATTTTTTTGAATTCGAGCTTGGTCAAAGTAATAAGAAACGGTGTTGTCTAAAGAATCAAGTAACTGATTTTTAGAAGCTTTATCTTGACCCTTCAAAGGTGAAGTACTAGCAAGAAAAATGAGCATCAGCAGTGCTGCAAATATATTTATATGTTTTGATATTGGGTTCAAATGTATTTTTTATGTATCAAAAAATTCATCAAATCAATGAGTCTACTGCTGTACCCTATTTCATTGTCATACCAGCCAATAATTTTGACCATTTTTCCAACAACAGATGTCATTAAAGAATCAAACGTACAAGAATGATAACTATTGTTTATATCTACCGAGACGATTGGGTCTGTAGTATAACAGAGTATGTTTTTTAGCTCATTATTAGCAGCACGTTCAAATGTATCATTAATTTCTTTAATACTTGTAGGGCTTTTTACATTAAAGGTAATATCAGTCAAAGAACCATTGGGTACCGGAACCCGTATACCGCAACCCCCTATTACTTCAGCTAAATCAGGAAATATTCGGGTTAAGGCTTTTGCAGCTCCTGTTGTGGTGGGTACAATTGACTGTGTTGCTGCACGGGCTCTTCTTAAGTCTCTATGTGGTTGGTCATGTAAACTTTGGTCTGAAGTATAAGAATGAATAGTGGTTATATAGGCTTGTTCAATGCCACAAAGATCATTAATGACCTTTATCATTGGTGCCGCATTATTGGTGGTACATGAAGCATTTGATATTAAATGGTCGCTTGAAGCAATGCTTTCATGATTAATACCATAAACAACCATTTTAATTGCATTGTCTATAGGAGGTGCTGAGAGAATTACTTTTTTAGCTCCATTTTTTAAATGTACTTCTAACGATTTTTTGTCTTTGAATTTGCCAGTGGCCTCCAAAACAATATCAACCCCTAAAGCGGCCCAATTAATTTGTTTTGGTGATCTATGATTGACCAATTTTATTTTTTGATTGTTGACATGAATCTCATTTTTCTCATAAGAAACTTGTCCGTCAAAACGGCCATGAATACTATCGTATTTTAATAAATGTGACAAGGTTTTAGCATCTGCTAAATCATTGATAGCTACAATTTTTAAATGTTCATGACCTTGTGCTAATCGAAGAAAGCTGCGACCAATTCTGCCAAAACCGTTGATACCAATAGTTGTCTGGGTCATTTATATAAACAGATAAAAAATTAAAGTGCTATTTAATATGTTTATGGGCTTTGTAAGATGATCTTACCAATGCACCACTTTCAACATGTCTAAAGCCCATTTCAAGACCTATTTCTTCATATTTTTTAAATTGTTCAGGAAGAATAAATTCTTTGACGGGTAAATGTTTTTTTGAAGGTTGAAGGTATTGACCTATGGTTACAACATCAACATCTGCTTTTCTTAAGTCTTTCATGGTTTGAATTACTTCTTCTTCAAACTCACCTAAACCTAACATAATACCTGATTTGGTTCTGTTAACGCCTTTTTCCTTCAAGTAGCGCAATACTTCAAGACTTCGGTCATATTTAGCTTGAATACGGACTTCTCTGGTTAGTCGCTTAACAGTTTCCATATTATGCGATACAACTTCAGGAGCCACTTCAACAATTCTATCTAAATGTCTTTCAATACCTTGAAAATCAGGAATCAAAGTTTCTAAGGTAGTTTCTGGATTCATTCTTCGAATTGCCTGTACTGTTTCAGCCCAAATAATAGATCCCATATCTTTCAGGTCATCTCGATCTACAGAGGTTATAACGGCATGTTTAATGCTCATTATTTTAATAGAACGAGCAACTTTTTCAGGTTCTGCCCAATCAATAGCTGACGGTCTTCCTGTTTTTACGCCACAAAAGCCACAAGATCTTGTACACACATTGCCTAGAATCATAAAGGTTGCAGTGCCTTCGCCCCAGCACTCACCCATATTTGGGCAACTACCTGAGGTACATATGGTATGAAGGTCATATTTCTCAACAAGTCCTCTAAGCTGGGTATATTTCTTGCCTGTTGGAAGCTTTACGCGAAGCCATTTTGGTTTTCCTTTTGGTGGTTGTACGTGCGTCAAGGCATCTGAGCTCATAGTCGAAATTTTAAGCAAATATACAAACAATATTACGGCTCAAATAGATTCGAAGGTGTTTGAAAATCACTTTGCTAAAGCCCGTGATTGCTTTTACTTGAAGGTTTTATTTCGCTTCTAGCATTTGAGCCAAAAGCTTTTTTGCTCTTAAAAGTTTTACTTTGACATTACTCATAGGTTCTGCAAGTTCAGTTGCAATATCAGCATAACTCATTTCATTAAAGTATCTCAAATTGATCACCTTTTGATAGTGTGGTTTTAGCTTTTTAATATGCCTTAAAAGGGTGGCAAGATTTTGTTTGGTAATAATTTGATCTTCAGCACTAGGCGTAGCATCAAGAACCTCAATTATTTCTTCGCTATTATGAGCAGTGTCAAGCCTGCGTTTTCTTTTTCGAATTAAATCAACATGAATATTTTTTGAAATGGTAATTAACCAAGTTTTAAATTCATATTCATTGTTAAAAGAGGTTATTTTATCAAAGGCCTTTGAAAATGTTTGAATGGTAATATCTTCAGCATCATTTTCATTTTCAGTGCGCTTTAATTGAAAACCGTAAACATCTTTCCAATACGTATCAAGCAAGGTGCTAAAGGCCATTTGGTTGCCATTAATAGCATCTTTAATAATTGCTTGAACATTGTTTTCGCTTTTCGTCAATTGAAAAAATTATTGAGGATTATATTAAATTATTGGGCAATTGCATCATTTCTACACTCTTGCTCATTGGGTAACTTACCGCACATACCACATGCTTCTCCTTCTTTGTTTAAAAACGGACTTTGACTTGCGCATGTACCAGCGAATTCGCCGTCTTTTTTAGCCCAAATTTTAATCGCAATACCAGCGAAGGCTATAGCAAGAAGTACAATGGTTAATAAGACTAATTTCATGTGATAAAGGTACAAAAAAATAAAGCCCTGAAAATAGATTTTCAAGGCTTTAAGCGAATACTTTAATTCAGCTTAGAAAGCAAAATTAGCAACTATATTTTCAACCGTAGGAACATTGTTGCCGCCTTCAGGTTCAATTGTGATGTAACTAACCGCTTGTTTACCATAAGGCAATGCGAATAATTCATCTTGATTTTTAGATTCTTTGATAATACCAAGGTTTACCATTTTGCCATTTACCTCGGTCCACATTTGATAACATTGGTTTTCAGGTAAGTTGGGTAATTTACTCACATTGATATATGAAAGTTTTTTAACAGGATTAATATAGGCAACCGCCTTTAATTCTTTTGCTTTTCTATTACCGTTAACATTAAGTTTTTTCGTTTGTGGGTTGTTAAGTACTATGAACTGCCTTCTCATGTCTTCTAACTGACTGTTCATGTCTTGTTTTAAGGTCTCAATTTTGTTGGTAACAGCAACGTTTTCTTCTTGAAGATTTTGATTTTGCTGATAAAAGAATACTGATGCTACTGCAAAAAGTAGCGCAGTTACACTAGCTGCAATGGCATATTGAAAGAATTTTTTTCTACCTGCTCTTTCGCCTCTTATACGGGCTATTATTTTTTCTTTAACTCCATCAGGGGTAGTAACCGCATGCATCTTTGCAAATGACTCTAAGTTATTTTGCAACTCATCATAGGTCTTTTGAACCTCAGGGTACATGGCTATATATCGCTCAACCTGTAAGGTTTCTTCTTGCGTTGTGTTTTCTAACAGGTACTTTTCTATAAGATCACTGTCTAAGAAATTTTTTATTTTTTCTTTCATTATACTAAACTTAATATTGAGGCTATTATGGCTGTAGGGCCATATATTTTTCTTAATTCACGCAATCCAATTTTGAGCCTTGACTTAATAGTTCCTAACGGAATGTCTAATTCGTCACTTGCTTCTTGCTGGGTCATCCCCATAAAAAATAGAGCTTCAAGAACAACTCGGTACTTGGCTTCTATTTTTTCTAGATTTTCATGCGTATCAATAAGCTCGGGTTTGATATGATCAACACCTAAGTTATATACGTCAGAAACATCTATTTGGATCTCTTTATCCTTTTTAGTGTTTACACTTCTCAACTTATCAATTGCAGTGTTTCGCGTAATTCTAAAAAGCCAAGTAAATAATTTAGCTTTAGAAGGGTCATAAGAGTCTGATTTTTTCCAGATTTTTACAAAACTTTCTTGAAGTACATCTTGTGCTAATTCATTATTTCGAACCACCTTATTTGCAACTCCAAAGAGCGTATCGCCATAATGCTCATACAAAAGTGAAATGGCTTTTTCATTTCGCTCTTGAAGCAATTCAACAATATGTTTTTCTAGTAGTGTGCTCATTTGAGATTTAGGGTATAGAAAAAAAATGAGGCCCTCGGCATCCAATTTAGTTAGCTACCTCGTATATAATATGATTAACGCTAATTTATACATTTGATTTTAATGAAGCGTAATCAATTTTTTTTAATTTGATAAATATGCACAGCTGGTAACTGTCATATTTAGTTTTTGGTTAGTTTGGTTTGGTATAATCCCCTCAAATTTATTTGGGGGGATTATTTATTTATATATAACCTTAACCAATAATATTTACTTCTGGATAGATGTTGATTTGAAATCTTTTTTCTACTTCTGCCATGATTTGATGCGCAAGATCTTTAATCTCATCGCCGCTGGCATTACCAAAATTAACGAGCACCAAGGCTTGCTTTTCATGAATACCAGCATCGCCAAACCTTTTTCCTTTAAAGCCACATGATTCAATCAACCAACCTGCCGGAATCTTGAAGGTGTCGTCTTCTAATTTGTAATATGGTGCATCAGGATGATTTTTTGAAAATTTCAGAAATTCTGACTTTGATACAATAGGGTTTTTAAAAAAACTACCACTATTGCCTAATTCTGCGGGATCGGGTAATTTACTTTGTCTAATCGCAATCACTGCATCTGAAATATGCTGAATGGTGGGTTGTAATATATTTCTATTTTTTAATTCTGTTTCAATAGCACCGTAGGTAGTGCGCAAAACGTGGTTCTTTTTACTCAGTTTAAAGTTTACTGAAGTAATTACATATTTTCCTTTGCCTTCATTTTTGAAAAATGAATCACGATAACCAAACTGACAATCTTCATTGGTAAAGGTTTTCAGTTCTTGCGTTTTTTTATCAATGGCCTCACAGCTAAACATAGTGTCTTTTAATTCAACACCATAAGCGCCAATATTTTGAATAGGTGCTGTGCCTGTGTTACCGGGTATGAGTGACATGTTTTCTAATCCCCCGTAATTTTGATCTAACGTCCATCGTACCATTTTATGCCAATTTTCGCCTGCCATGACTTTTATGATGACATCATCATCTGTTTCTTTTACCACCTCAATACCTTTCAAATTAAGATGAATGACTAGCGCATTAATATCATTGGTAATTAAAATATTACTGCCCCCACTAAGAATAAATTTCTCTTTGTATTCATTGAGTTGTAGCGCTTTCGATAAATCTTCAAGTGAATTGACTTCACAGAAAAAGCGCGCTTTTGCTTCTATACCAAAAGTATTATATGATTTAAGTGATTTGTATTCTTGAATATTCATTAACCTATGTAACTTTTAAGCGCTTCTCTTATTATAAAAACAGCTCTTTTTAATTTTTCTACATCTAAAACATAGGCGATACGAATTTGATTTTGCCCCAATCCTTTGGTTGCATAAAATCCGGCTGCTGGGGCTACCATAACTGTTTCGTTATTTACTCTAAAATCTTCAAGTAGCCATTGCGCAAAATCATCTGCGTTTCTGAGCGGTAATTCAGCAATGCAATAGAAAGCTCCTTGAGGTTTTGCCACCCGAACACCTTCAATTTTTTCAAGTTCTTCAATGAGAACATTTCGTCTTTCAACATATTCTGATTTTACTGATTCAAAATAACTATCAGGTGTGGCCAAAGCTGCCTCTGCTGCAATTTGCGCATAGGTTGGTGGCGATAATCTTGCTTGTGCAAATTTGAGCGCAGTACTGATAAGTTTTTTGTTTTTTGAAACCAAGCACCCAATTCGAGCACCACACATACTATATATTTTAGAAACTGAATCAATAATAATGGCATGATCTTCAATACCTTCTTCTTGTAAAATTGAATGGTGTTCTGCACCATCATAAACAAATTCACGATATACCTCATCAGCAATTAAATAGAGGTCATGTGCTTTGACAATTTTGGTTAATTCCTCAATTTCTTTACTACTGTAAAGATATCCTGTTGGGTTTCCAGGGTTGCAAATGACTATTGCTTTTGTTTTAGGTGTGATAAGCTTCTCAAATTCAGCAATAGGAGGTAAGGCAAAATTAGTTTCAAAATCAGATATAACAGGAACTACTTTAACTCCTGCGGCAGTGGCAAATCCGTTATAATTAGCATAAAAAGGTTCAGGTATAATGATTTCATCTCCGGCATCAGCAATACTACCCATGGCAAAAGATAAAGCTTCTGAACCTCCTGTAGTAACTATGATATCTTCAGCAGTTACATGAATATCATTTTTTATATAATACTGCGCTAATTTTTGTCTGTATTCTAGAGAACCTTCGGTTCGGCTATAAGCAAGAACTTCAATTGAATTATTCTTGACAGCTTCTAAAGCTATTTTCGGAGTTTTAATATCAGGTTGACCAATATTTAGATGAATAACTTTAGCGCCTTTTCTTTTAGCCTCTTCAGCAAAAGGAACCAATTTACGAATAGGCGATTCGGGCATCGCCAAGCCTTTTAATGAAATACTGGGCATAATAATGGTTTAAACAAAAATTGTCAATTTCATCAAAATTATCTAATTTGAATGAACTGTTCACTACTTAATTGCCCAAATATGATAAAATAAAAAATGCCCCGATATTTCTATCGAGGCATCTTAAAATATTGTTTAAAACTTATTTACTTCCACTTACTGCCGGAGCTTTTATTTCTCCTTTAATTTTTAACACCTTAGTTGGTGTATCAGCATTTGAAATTATAGTGATTGCCTTTCTAATTGGGCCAACCCTGTTTGTGTCATATTTAACTTGAATCTCTCCTGTTTTGCCGGGCATAATTGGCGCTTCAGGTCTTTTGGGTACTGTACAGCCACATGTTGAGCTCGCTTTACTGATAATCAACGGAGCGTTACCCGTATTGGTAAACTCAAAAGTACGCACACCATCAGCACCTTTTTCTATGGTACCATAATCAATAGTTTCAGTTTTGAATTCAATTTTTGCGGCAATATCTTGAGCTTTTACCCCCATACTTAATAAGCCTACAAATAATACAAGTACTATTTTCTTCATAATATATTGTTTTGGGTGAATTTCAAAAGTATAATGTTTTTAATGAACCTCCAAAATTCTTTTGTTATCTACTAACGTTACTTATTTTTGTTTCGTATTCAAAAAAGCCTAAAATATGAGGCGAAATTGAAATTTTAACATTTAAAATTTAGGTGCCTTTTTGACACCTGAACATGATAAACCAAAAACTGTTCCAAAAAATGGAAATTCCGTCAAAATATGATCCACAAATAGCTGAAAACCGTTGGTATGACTACTGGATGGATCATAAGTACTTTCATTCAACACCTGATGATCGTGAGCCTTATACCATAGTTATTCCGCCACCAAATGTGACAGGCATACTGCATATGGGGCATATGTTGAACAATACCTTACAAGATTTATTGACGCGAAGAGCTCGTATGATGGGTAAAAATGCCTGTTGGGTGCCTGGTATGGATCACGCTTCAATTGCTACAGAGGCCAAAGTAGTGGCTAAATTGAAAGAAGACGGCATCAACAAATCAGACCTTACTAGAGATGAGTTTTTGAAACATGCTTGGGAGTGGACAGATAAGTATGGTGGAGTGATTTTAGAACAACTTAAAAAATTGGGTTGCTCATGTGATTGGGATCGTACTGCCTTTACTATGGATGAAGAGCGGTATGCGAGTGTTATCAAGGTATTTGTTGATTTATTTAATAAGGGGCAGATTTATAGAGGACACAGAATGGTAAATTGGGATCCAGAAGCCCAAACAACCCTTTCTGATGAAGAAGTAATTTACCAAGAAAAACAAGGGTTACTTTATTATCTTGAATATAAAGTTGTTGAAGCCGACGGAAAAACTCCCCCTTCGGGGGTTGGGGGGCTCACCATTGCGACCACACGCCCTGAAACTATTTTGGGCGATACCGCTATTTGTATTAACCCAAATGATGAACGTTTTAAGCATTTAAAAGGTAAAAAGGCAATTGTACCTATATGTAATCGTGTGATTCCAATAATTGAAGATGAGTATGTAGATATTGAATTTGGTACCGGATGTTTAAAAGTGACACCGGCTCATGATTTGAATGATAAAACGCTAGGCGAAAAACACAAGCTTGAAACAATTGATATTTTTAATGCTGATGCAAGCTTAAATTCTTTTGGAATGCACTATGAGGGCAAAGATCGCTTTGTTGTTCGAAAAGAGATTTCTAAAGAGTTAGAAGAAATAGGTGTTTTGGTAAAGACTGAGCAATACATGAATAATGTAGGTACTTCTGAACGTACCAAAGCAGTTATTGAACCGCGACTTTCAGATCAATGGTTTTTAAAGATGGAAGATTTAGTGAAACCTGCCATTAATGGAGTTTTGAAAACTGATGATGTCAAATTTTTTCCTAAAAAGTTTGAAAACACCTACCGCCATTGGATGGAGAACATTCGCGACTGGAATATTTCTCGACAATTGTGGTGGGGTCAACAAATACCAGCATACTATTACGGCGACGGGCAAAATGATTTTGTTGTAGCCGAGACAATTGAAGAAGCTTTACGCTTGGCAAATGAAAAACGTTCTGTCACTTCGAGCGGAGTCGAGAAGCCATTGTCTATAGATGATTTAAGACAAGATGAAGATGTTCTTGATACTTGGTTCTCATCGTGGTTATGGCCAATCAGTGTTTTTGGCGGAATTACCAATCCTGAAAATGAAGAAATAAATTATTATTACCCAACCAATGATTTGGTTACAGGTCCGGATATTTTATTCTTTTGGGTAGCACGTATGATTATTTCAGGATATGAATATCGAGACAAAAGACCTTTTGAAAATGTTTATTTCACAGGCTTAGTGCGTGATAAGCAACGTAGAAAAATGTCGAAGTCTCTCGGAAATTCGCCTGATGCCTTAAAACTTATTGAAAAATACGGCGCTGATGGTGTACGTGTAGGCTTACTTTTAAGTTCAGCCGCAGGTAATGATTTGATGTTTGATGAAGATTTATGTCAGCAAGGAAAGAATTTTGCGAATAAAATATGGAATGGCTTCAGACTCGTGAAAGGTTGGCAGGTAGCAGATCTACCACAGCCCGAAGCGTCTAAATTAGGCATCGCATGGTACCAGTCAAAGTTTAATCAAACCTTGGTTGAAATTGAAGACCATTTTAGTAAATACCGTATTTCAGATGCATTGATGGCTATTTATAAACTAGTCTGGGATGATTACAGTTCATCACTTCTTGAAATTATAAAGCCAGCCTATCAAAAGCCTATTGATAAAACTACCTTTAATCAAATCATTAGTATTTTAGAAAGTAATCTGAAATTATTGCATCCGTTTATGCCGTTTTTAACTGAAGAGGTGTGGCAACATATTGCAGAGAGAACTCCTGAACAAGCATTGATTATTGCTGAATGGCCAAAAGAAGCTACTGTAAATTCTGAATTAATTTCAGGATTCGATTTTGCTGAAGGCGTTATTTCAGGCATAAGAACAATTCGAAAAGAAAAGAATATTCCTATGAAAGAAGCCTTAGCGGTTTCTGTTTTAAACAAAGGAAAAGTTTCAAAAAATTGGGATGCGGTTATTAAAAAATTAACCAACGTTTCTGAAATCTCATATGTTGACGTTGCTGTTGATGGTGCTTTATCATTTAGAGTAAAATCAAATGAGTATTTCATTCCTATTAGCGGTGCCATTGATGTAGAAGCTGAAATCGCTAAAATTCAGGAGGAGTTGAAATACACAAAGGGTTTCTTAATATCAGTTCAAAAGAAACTTTCAAATGAGCGTTTTGTGAATAATGCCCCCGATAAGGTCATTGAAATTGAGCGCAAAAAGCAAGCTGATGCCGAGGCTAAAATTGAAACTTTGGAAAAGAGTTTGGCGAGTTTGTCTTAGAATTAAATACTATATTTTGAAAAGAATTAAGAGAAATATTCTGAAAGTTTTTTTAGTTCTTGTTGTCCTTTCTATATTCACAGGTGGTATTTTCTTTTATTATACTGGTAGGGGAGCGGCTGATGCTTGGGTAAAGTCTTTTGAGGCTATTGGTGAATTAACAAAAAAGAATAAAACTTTCATAAAAGGAGATCAGCTCGAATTTTTTTTATCCGATGTCAGAGGAAATGTGCCCTTTTCAACATTGACTGACTTTTTAATTCAAGATAATCGACTTTATCATGGAATGTTTAAGGAATGGAGATATAGAGAATTGAAAAAATTTGAAATAGACTCATTAAATTATTTTGCACATCAAGTAAATTTATCAAACGTAGATAGTAGTTATTATAGACATCTTTATAGCACTTATTATAAGTTTTCACTTTCCATGACTGATGGTAACTCAGGATTTTCAACAGCGGTTAATGATACTATTGTGCCAAAAGAAATAGGAGATCTATATAGATATTTAAAGTTGATATCCAAAAGGGAAGTATTAAACCAATATGAAAAAACTTATTTATCATTTGATAATTATTCATTAGGTCGACTAGTAGACTCATTTGGGGATACTATTCATCCAAATAATGAAACTTACTTTAGATTAAATAAAACAATTATTGGAACGCCGAAAGATAAATGGACAGTTCGAAAATCTGTGAATAAACCAGAGTTTACAGTACTGTTAGGTTTGAATAAAGTCGAAAATAGAAAAATTGAAACTATTGGTATTACTAAAAGTGATAGTTTATTCTTTAAACTAAATGGTGGCAAAAATTATTATTTCACTAAAATAGATTACGGGATAAAAATATATCCATTGGATGACGGTCCTGTTGACCCAGATGCCGACGCTAAAAATAAGAGATATAGAGAGCTTCTTGGACTAGAATGAAAGGTTTTCTTCGGAAAAGTCATTTTTATTTAAAACCAAAAAATTGTTTATTTTAGTCTTATGAATATTAAAAAAATACTTGGTTTAATACTGACGCTGTTAGGTATTGGTGGCTTGATTTATGCTGCTATTTTATATGTTAACGGAACAGGCGAATTCAAAATTTTATCAGTTTATGGCCTTTTAGGAGCTATCTTTTTCTTCTCAGGAATGGGGTTGATAAGAAATTTAGGAAGTTCAGACGAATAACTTCAATCGCCTAATACCTATTGACTTTAATTAGTGCAGCAGTAATTTAATACATGACAGCCACACCAAAATATATTGATCTTTTTTCAGGTGCTGGTGGTTTTTCTTTAGGCTTTGATAGGGCTGGTTTTCAAAATGTTTTTTCAGTTGACTACCAACCTAGTTTTTGTGAAACCTACCGTCAAAATTTTCCTGATCATCAATTAATAGAAAAAAATATTTGTGATCTTCAAGATGCTGAAATAGCTTATTTGAATGAGCATAATGATGTGACAGTGGTAATTGGTGGCCCACCATGTCAGGGGTTTAGTATGGCCGGTAGTATAGGCCGTAAATTTATTGACGATCCAAGAAACCAACTTTTTAAAGAGTTTGTTAGAGTGGTAAAAGTGGTTAAACCTCGCTTTTTTGTGATGGAGAATGTAAAGCGCCTTTACAATCATAAAAAGGGGCAAACCCGTGAAGAAATCATTGAAGATTTTGAAAAATTGGGGTATACGGTTTCATGTAAAATATTAAACGCCGTCGATTACGGTGTACCTCAAATGCGATGGAGAGCTATTTTTATAGGTTCATTAAAAAAGCAAGACATCCTATTTCCTGAAAGACAAATTGAAAATAATGTGACGGTTAAAGAAGCCTTAGCTGTATATCCGAAGTTAGTATCAGGGGCATCATCTACTAAAATTCCTAATCATATAGCAATGTCGCATTCAGATCAAATGCTGACCAAAATGGGTTTTATTGCTGATGGTGGCGATCGAAATGAAATTCCGTATGAAATAAGACCTACCTCAGGCGATGTGCGTAAATATATTCGTTATAAAAGTAATGCCCCTTCAGTATGCGTAACAGGCGATATGCGCAAAATTTTTCACTATGAACAAAATAGAGCTTTGACGGTTCGAGAATTGGCAAAATTGCAATCTTTTCCTGATGATTTTGTTTTTAAAGGAAGTCGAATTGCGCAACAACAACAAGTGGGTAATTCAGTGCCGCCATTAATGGCAGAAGCTATTGCACGTGCTGTTCTGCAAATGAATGAAAACTACTAAAATGATTCGCATTGCTGTTGCTTTAAAAGATAAAGAATTGGCTAAGCGACAGATAAAAGCTTTTGAAAAAATTGATGAAGGTAGTTGGCGCTATGAGAATGTTGAGGCCTGGCGAGGTATTGTTTGTGAGCTTTTAACGTCTAGATGGTTGAAAGAGAAATACAATGTGACCAAAGAGGCAAAGGGCCTAGATGATTCAGGGAAAGTAGATTTATTTGATTTAATGATTAATGATAAGAAAGTCGAAATTAAATCAGCCACTAAAAATCATTTTAAGTATTTGATGCCCAAGATTTATGATGTTCAAAACAAACCTAAAGACATTTATATTGGTGTTAAATATGATGAAACCATAGAACCTAATCACATTGAGATTTTAGGGTTTATTGAAAGAAAAGACATCTTGAAATTTCCTGTAAAAAAGAATAAAGGCGCGCCTTACTATGAAATTCCTTTAAGCTGTTTGCGGCGCATTAATTTTGCTACATTTCGTTGATAAGTAGGAAAAAAGTATCAGGTAAAATCAAAATTGACAAATTTACAATTAACCTTATGGACGAAATAATAACCTCTATCACAGCTGAATATGGAACACTCTCTCAAGAGACTATCAATGACTTAAAAAAAGTTGCTAAAATTAGAGAAGTTAAAAAAGATGATATATTGGTTCGAGAAGGTGAATACTCATACGAATTGTTTTATATAGTTGAAGGAGGAGCTCGAGCTTTCTATTTAAAAGATGGCAAGAAAATCACTGATTGGTTTGCTTTTGAAAATGATTTTATTTCATCAATTGTTAGTTTTTTTCTTTCAGTACCCAGCCAGCATTATATTGAAATTTTAGAAGATTCTAAATTAATGGTACTTCAGTTAAAAGACATTGAATTACTATGTGATAAATATCATGATTTTGAACGTTTGGCGCGCATGAGTACTACAAAAACAATGCTTCAACTTCAGCAACGTATTGTTAGCTTGCAATTCAAATCATCTAAAGAACGTTATAATGGTTTGCTTGAAAAATTTTCGCAAATAGAATTACGTGCACCCTTAGGTGATATCGCATCGTATTTGGGTATTACCCAAGAAACCCTTAGTCGTATTCGAAATCCGAAAAACGGAATTTGATTTATATCAAATGAAAGCTTCTATTTCGCTCTTACCTTTGAAAAAAATAGAAGATGAATACCATACTAATTGTTGCCAATGCCCTCGTTTTATTAACTTTTATAATGCACACTTTTGCAGGTGATGCAGAATATCAAAAGATTGAACCATCAGCAGATAGTGAAAAAAGATTTCGCGTATTCTGGACCATGGGTCGCGGTGCTTTTCACATTGTTTCGGTTGACTTTTTATTCGCAACTGTAGGTTTAGCTTTAATTAATTTTACTGATTATTTTAAAGACACCTCACTACTTCTCAACCTTTTAGCACTGTATTTTTTGGGCTATGGCATTGCATTTTTACTAGCCCTGATAATTTCTAAAAAATTTAAGAATATCTATATTAAAATGTGGCAATGGCTATTGATGCTTGTTATTGCTGTACTCATTTACTGGGGCAACCTTAATGTTTAAATAATAAATCAATGAAAATACTAATCATAAACGGTCATCCTGATAAAGAGAGCTTTAACTATGCTTTGAAAGAAGCCTATAAAAAAGGGGCTTTGGCTTCAGGTGCTGATCTTAGAGAAATCAATATTGGCGAACTGAAGTTTAATCCTAATCTAGAATATGGCTACAGAAAGCGTACTGATCTTGAACCTGATTTAATACAAGCACAAAAAAATATCAAATGGGCAGATCATATTGTTTGGATTTATCCAGTTTGGTGGGGATCTGTACCTGCACTAATGAAGGGTTTTTTAGACAGAATTTTATTGCCAGATTTCGCATTCAAAAAAAGAGAAGGTTCTGTTTGGTGGGATAAATACTTAACAGGTAAAACATCAAGAATCATTTGTACCATGGATCAGCCAGCATGGTACTACAGCTTGATTAATAAAATGCCAAGTCATAGGGCAATGAAAAAGCTGACGTTGAATTTTATTGGTATTAAAAAGGTCAATATAACTTCAATTGGTCCACTACGTTTGTCTAAACTAGAATTTCGTGAAAAGTGGATTAATAAAGTCGAAAAAATGGGGTTAAAGAATAAATAAATATATTTTTTGTTTGTAATTAATAGTTGAATACACTTTTTGAAGAAGGTTTTCGTTGTTATACAAACCTTTTTAAACCCTACCAATGCAATTAGCCCAACGTCTTGAAACATGCAAAAAATGTGAAAAAAGAAAATTTGACATGAATTCTGGTATTGTATGTTCTCTTACCTTAAGAAAACCAGAATTTGAAGGATCTTGTAAAGATTTTGTTGTAGACCCAATAGAAGTGTCAAAACTAAAAGCCAAGTCTTACAAAGTTGAAAAAGAAGAAAAAAGTTCTGTTTCAACGTGGGGTGTCATTATTATTATTTTGTTTGTTGCTAGAATACTTTTCCGTATGTTTCGTGACTAAGATAAGTTTAGGTCAAATCAAACAATTTTTAGCATTCTTATTTTGCTGCATGGTTTTCAATTCATGAGGTAGGTCATTCTATAAAATCTTTACAAGATCCCTCAAATTACAGCCCTTGTATTAGTTTCAATTTCGCTTTTTAAAGCGGATTTTATGTCCTAATATTCTGAATATAGTATATGTGGCAGTAGCTTGATTATAGGTGATTTAGCCTAAATGTTAGATGAATTTCTTATCTTTAAAGAAAGAAGAACACTATGAAAAATCTAATTTTTGTAAGTATTATACTTTCCATTTTTTCCGCTTGTGCCCAGAAAGATAAACCTCAAATATTATCTAAAGAAATTCAAATAAAAACAGCTCTTTTACCTGCACCTGACGATAAAAAAGATGGTGCTATGATTTATGGCTATAATGAAGAAGGCGAAATGGTGGTCTTACGTGAAGGTACCAATGACTTGGTTTGTTTGGCTGATAACCCTAACAATAAAGGAATTAGTGTTTCTTGTTATTTTAAAGAATTAGATCCTTTTATGAAAAGGGGTAGAGCTTTGAAAAAAGAAGGTAAAGAAACCATGGAAATCAGAAAAATACGTGCTGAAGAAGTAGCAGCTGGCACTTTAAAAATGCCTAGTGCACCTAGTATGATGTATATCTATTACGGTACTGATGAAAACTATGACAAAACGCAGGGCACTTTGGCCGACGGTCAATTTAGATATGTCATTTATACACCATTTGCAACAACAGAAACTACTGGTTTACCTTTAAAACCACATGCCAAAGGCATGCCTTGGTTGATGGATCCTGGTACGCATCGCGCCCATATTATGGTAGGGCCAAATTAAAAATTATACATTTTAATACTTGGTAGCAATGTTCAAAAATAGCTCTCTTTTAATTTTAGCTTTTATTTTTTGTTTGAATGCAAAAGCACAAGAACAAACGGTGCAAGAATTTCAAAAAGAACATAATAAGATGTTTAAAAACCCTAAGGAATCGCCTTTGAAGAAAAAGGCAAGAAAATTTAAGGGTCATGACTTTTTTATAGTTGATGATTCTTTAAGAGTTGAAGCTAAATTGGTACGCACTCTAAATGCTATTCCTTTTCAAATGAAAACGTCTACAAGTAGATTGCCTATTTATAATAAGTACGGTGAAGCACATTTTACCATTGATGGTCAAAAATTGAAATTAAGTATTTTTCAAAGTGAAAGGTTGAGCTTGACAGACGAGTTTGAAAATTATTTATTCTTGCCTTTTAATGATCTTTCAAACGGAGAAGAATCATATACAGGGGGGCGTTATATTGATTTAGAGGTTCCTGTAGGCGATACTATAGTAATCAATTTCAATAAATCGTATAACCCATATTGCGCGTATAGTTCTGATTACTCTTGTCCTATTCCGCCAGAAGAAAATTTCCTCCCTATTAAAATATTAGCCGGAGTTAAAAAACCTAATAAAAGTGTTCATTGATGGAAGCCTACGCTCAAGCACTATTATATGCGATTCCGTTTTTTATGATACTTTTAATCATAGAAATTTTATACGGATATTTTAGGAAAAATCAGAAGTATAAGGTCATGGATACGGTTTCAAGTCTAAGCTCTGGCTACACCAATTTAATCAAAGATTCTTTAAGCTTAGTGCTGGTTTTGGTAACCTACCCGTACTTGAATGAAAAACTAGCGCTACTTGAATTACAAAGCTCATGGTTTGTTTGGGTAATTGCTTTTGTTGTCATTGATTTTGCGGGTTATTGGAATCATCGTTTAAGTCACAAAGTAAATATTTTTTGGAACCAACATGTAATTCATCACAGTAGTGAAGAGTTCAATTTGGCATGCGCGCTTAGACAGCCCATATCAAATCTTATTGGGTATTTTTCTTTATTATTAATTCCTGCAGCTCTTTTGGGTGTACCTAATGAAATTATTGAAGTTTTAGCGCCCCTTCATTTATTTGCTCAATTTTGGTATCACACGCAGCATATAGGTAAACTTGGGTGGTTAGAATATCTCATTGTAACACCATCGCAGCACAGAGTACACCATGCAATAAATTCTGAATATATTGATAAGAACTTAGGTCAAATTTTTTGCGTGTGGGATCGCTTATTTGGAACTTTTCAAGAAGAACTTGATGATGTGCCACCGCAGTACGGGGTTTTAAAGCCCGCGGCTACCTGGAACCCAGTATTGATCAATTTTCAACACCTATGGCGCTTACTAAAAGATGCTTGGCGTACGCGCAGTTTTGTTGATAAACTTAGAATTTGGTTTATGCCAACTGGTTGGCGACCAGAAGACGTCAAAGAAAAACATCCAATTCAAATTATAGAAGATGTATATACTTTTGAGCGTTACAGTTCTCGAAGTTCAAAGGCATTGAATGCCTATGCTATTTTTCAGTTGATAGCCACACTTGGGCTTTTACTTTTTATGCTGTACAATTTTGCTAATTTAGATAGACAAAGTTTGATGTTCTTTGGCGGTTTTATTTTTGTTGGGATATATGGATATACTTCAATAATGGATCGTACTAGTTATGCCATTTGGATTGAGTTAATCAGAGGTGTAGCCGGATTGTATTTCATTTTTGTCAATCAAGATTGGTTTGGCATCAATGAATTAGTAGCATTAGGAAGTACCCTTGTGGTCGCTTATTTTGTGATAAGCATGTTAGCAGCCATTTATTTTACGTACTTTGAAGAGAATCAAACAAAAAATATAGCCCTTAATACATGAGCATAAGACCCTATATTCTAGCTGAAACCAATTGGTCACAGTTAAAAGATGCTGACTTTGAATTAGCAATTTTACCATGGGGTGCTACTGAAGCACACAATTACCATTTGCCTTATGCCACTGATAATTATCAGGCAGACCATTTAGTTGCTGAAGCAGCACGTATTGGGCATGAAAAAGGAGGCAATCTCATAGTGATGCCCACCATTCCGTTTGGCGTCAATACCGGGCAATCAGATATTTATTTAGATATCAATTTGAACCCAAGCACTCAATTAGCTATTCTAACTGATATTGCTGAGGTTTTGAATAGGCAGGGCGTAAAAAAATTACTCATTTTTAATGGACATGGGGGTAATAATTTTAAACCCCTAGTTAGAGAATTAGGATTAAAGTTTCCGGATATGTTTATTGGTTTTTGCTTTTTTCCGCAGGTTTTAGATAAAACAGAGTATTTTGAAGAACCTGGGGATCATGCTGATGAGATGGAAACAAGTTTGATGCTGTATTTACATCCTGAATTGGTACTTTCTCGAGAAACTTGGGGCGATGGTACTGATAAAAAGTTTCGTATTAAAGCCTTTACTGAAGGTTGGGCTTGGGCAGAGCGTAAGTGGTCTCAGATTAGTCAAGATACTGGGGTTGGTAATCCTCATAAAGCATCCAAAGAAAAAGGACAACGCTTTTTCAAAGCAGTTACCGAGAAAATGGGAGACTTCTTTTATGAGGTATGTGAGGCAGATTTGAATGATATGTATCATTGATACAATGATAGTCTTATGATTTAAGCTCTTTCTCTACCAATTCAATATAATTTTTCATAGCCGCAGTACTATCAATATTTTTGGCTTGAATCAAGGCATTTGCTTTAAATGCATTGATTAAAGGAACCTTACTGCCAGGATGCTTTTGGTTTTCACTTGCTATTTTAAAATAGGCGTAAAGTTTAAGAAGCAAATCTGCAGGTAGCGGTTTTGAATATGAATTGACAAATTCAACTGCCTTTAAAAATTCTGAATTTAGCTGAGTTTCATTAGTCATCTTTTGAAGTGTCATTAGCAACGGCAATACAGGTTTTGGCACCAACCACTTTTTGATTTAATTTAACTGTAATAATTGCATCTAGCGGTAAAAACAAATCAACTCTAGAGCCGAATTTTATAAAACCAGCATCACTACCTTGTTGCACATTTGTACCTTCTTCAGCGTAGTTAATGATTCTTCGAGCTAAAGCACCTGCGATTTGACGGTATAAAATTTCGCCAAATTTAGGTGTTTTAATGACTACGGTTGTGCGCTCATTCTCAGTACTTGACTTTGGGTGCCATGCAACCAAATATTTTCCAGGATGATATTTTGAATAGGTAACAATACCACTGGCCGCATAACGTGTAACATGCACATTAATGGGTGACATAAAAATGGATACTTGCTTTCTTTTACCCTTAAAATATTCAGACTCTTCTACTTCTTCAATGACCACTACTTTACCATCAACAGGCGCTAAAATTTCGTCAAAATTTTGAATGAAGTTACGTCGTGGGTTTCTGAAAAATTGAAGTATTAAAATGAGAATGACCAAGCTTCCAATTTGCACAAGCCATTTTAGCCATAGTATATCTATATAGTAATTGGCAATAAGGATCAATGCCAAAACAATCATGAAGGTTGTTAGAATAATATTTTGGCCTTCTTTATGAAACATAATCAAAAATATTCAAGGTTAAGTAAGCAAAAGGAGCAGCATAGATGAGGCTGTCAAGACGGTCAAGCATACCACCATGACCAGGTAATAATGCACCACTGTCTTTAACACCGGCCATGCGCTTTATTTTAGATTCAATTAAATCACCAAGGTTGCCAGTAATTACTAAAATAGCAGCAAGAATAACCCATTGTTTGGGGCTAACTATAGGCTCATATCGAGCCATTAAATAAGCAGTAAGCAACGAAAAAACCAAACCGCCAATTGCTCCTTCCCAAGTTTTTTTTGGTGAAACCTGCGGAAATAATTTTGTTCGACCAAAACTCTTACCAACCAAATAGGCAAATGAATCATTGACCCATGTTAAAATAAAAATACCAATGATCAGGTACTTTGCAAAATCATTATTCTTATAGGGTAGCATGGTCAAAAATATACAACCACCCCCAATATAAAAAAGTCCTATCAGAAAAAATTCGATTTTAGTAAATGGTCTTTTTTTCTTGGTAAAAAGAAAAAACAGCAAAAACAGATTGACCACAATAGTGATCGTCATCAATGTGTTAATGGGTATTTTGTCATATTCTTTTACAATATAAATGAATATCCACCATAGAATCAAATAAGTTAAAAAGATGTAGTAACCTCTTAACCCGGTTAACCTTTTGTATTCATACAAACAGGCCAAGCCAAATATCATGAATAAAAAATCAAACGCATCTGAGCTTAAAAAAACTGCAGAAAGTATAAGAACAATATAAATTACTCCTGTAATTGAACGTCTTAAAATTTCCTTCATACTAGAGGTCCTCTAATAATAAGAGGTATAAATTTTTGGTACTACTACCGTAGGTTAAAAAATCATTTTCATCTTCATTTTCAGCTTTAAAATGTTTCAGCGTAGTAATGTTAGTTGGTATGCTGGGTACGTATAGTTTTTTGATTTTTTTCAAACCCTCGCCAATTGATTCAACCAACTGGCTAGTGGTTGCAAACACAATTATATTGGGGGGTAATTCATTTAGTTTCTTTTCTTTTAGTTGATTTGAACAAACTAAAATAGATCCGTTTTGGGCTATGAGATGCTCACAAGTTGTGAAGAACACCTCACTATTTCTTGCATTTTTAGCGAACCTTATTTTCTCAGATGAGAATTTTTCTTCAAGGCGTTCATCTAAAATAAAAAATGGTTGTTTTTGCCATTGATTTTCTTGAATAATTTTATCAATTGCTTCTTTGATTTCTTTTAGTGAATCGCAATACAAGAATTTACCACCATTTTTTTTGAAATGAATGGTAAATTTTTCGTCAATAGGAATTTTAAGATCTGGCATATGAAGCCCGCGAGTTTCCACGGTTTCTTTAGAAACCTTTTTTTTTCCGCCTCTAAATAGTTTATCAAATATGCCCATATATTTTGACTGCCAATTTTTTGATTTACTATTAGGTTTAAAAAATTAATCTTCAGGTTTATTAAAACTTAAGACTTTTCTTCAGCTGAATCATTTGCTGAATTAACTTCTTTTGTTTCTTTTTTTGGTTCTTCTAAAAGCTCTTCATCAAAAGGTCTTTTACCAAATATTTTTTCTAAATCTTCTTTAAAGATAACCTCTTTTTCTAATAAACGTTCCGCTAAGGTGGTTAGTTTATCTTTATGTTCTGTTAAAACTTTTATAGCTCTTTGGTATTGTTCTTCAATTATTTTTGAAATTTCTCTATCAATTTTTCGAGCTGTTTCTTCGCTGTAGGGTTTAGAGAAACCATAATCTTGCTGCCCTGAAGAATCATAATAAGTTAAGTTGCCTATTTCATCATTCAAACCATATACAGTAACCATAGCTCGTGCTTGTTTGGTCACTTTTTCAAGATCACTTAAAGCTCCTGTTGAAATTTTATTAAAAATTACTTTTTCAGCGGCTCTACCACCTAGGGTAGCACACATCTCATCAAGCATTTGCTCTGGGCGAACAATCAATCTTTCTTCTGGCAAGTACCACGCGGCACCTAAAGACTGACCTCTAGGTACAATTGTAACCTTTACAAGAGGAGCAGCATGTTCGAGCATCCAACTTGTGGTTGCATGACCTGCTTCATGATAAGCGATGGTTTTTTTCTCACCCGGTGTAATAATTTTATTTTTCTTTTCGAGTCCGCCAACAATACGGTCAACTGCATCAAGAAAATCTTGTTTGTTAACAGATTTCTTTTCTTTACGGGCTGCGATTAGGGCAGCTTCATTACAAACATTCGCAATATCAGCACCTGAAAAACCAGGTGTTTGACGAGCTAGAAAATCTAAATCTAAGGTTTCAGATGTCTTAATTGGGCGCAAGTGTACTTCAAAAATTTCTTTACGCTCTCTAATGTCTGGAAGGTCAACATAAATTTGTCTGTCAAAACGACCCGCACGCATAAGGGCTTTATCTAAAACATCGGCACGGTTCGTAGCTGCAAGAACAATAACGTTGGTGTTGGTTCCAAAACCATCCATTTCAGTTAATAATTGGTTCAGCGTGTTTTCACGTTCATCGTTTGACCCTGTGAAATTATTTTTACCTCTTGCTCTACCAATGGCATCGATTTCATCAATGAAAATAATCGCTGGCGATTTATCTTTCGCTTGTTTGAATAAATCGCGAACACGAGATGCACCAACACCAACAAACATTTCAACAAAGTCAGAACCTGATAATGAGAAGAAAGGAACTTTTGCTTCACCGGCAACGGCTTTCGCCAATAAGGTTTTACCCGTACCTGGAGGGCCTACTAAAAGAGCGCCTTTTGGAATTTTACCCCCAAGAGAGGTATATTTATCTGGGTTTCTTAAGAATTCAACAATCTCTTCAACTTCTTCTTTTGCTCCTTCTAAACCTGCAACATCTTTGAAAGAAGTTCGGGTGTCTGTTTTTTCATCAAATAATTTTGCTTTTGATTTACCAATATTAAAGATTTGACCACCTGGGCCGCCACCGCCACCACCAGACATTCTTCTCATCAAGAAGATCCAAACACCAACTAAAATGGCAAAAGGTAATAGATTGAAAATCCAGCTTAACACAGGATTTGAATCTTTATCATAGTCAATAATAGTGCTTAGTTTATTGTCAATTTTGTTCTTTTTTATTTCGTTTTCAAAATTCTGTAAATCGCCGTAGTCTAAAATATACTGCGGATATTCGCCTGAAGACGGAAACATAGGTTTTTGAGAAACTTTTTTATGCACCTCTTTTTTAAGTGCTTCTTCATTTAGAAAAACTTTGGCTTGACGTGTATCAGTGATAATCATGATTTTGTCAACATCGCCATTGGTTAAATAGGTTTGTAAATCTGAAGCAGTGGTTTTCTCTTGATTAGACAAATTACCGCTTCCTAGAATATTGAATCCTATGATTACTGCAATTATTAATCCGTAAATCCACCAAGTATTAAACTTAGGTTTCTTTGTATTGCTGTTCTTTTCTTTAGCCATTTTACTTTTTTTTACCCACTAATTTTCAAGGGCACTATTCATATTACTTCCTATTTTGGTAAACTTTGCGTCTCCCCAAAGGCCTTCAATATCATAAAACTCTCGAATTTGTTTTTGAAATACATGAACCACAACGTTCACGTAGTCCATCAAAACCCATTCAGCATTATCTTGCCCTTCAACATGCCAAGGTTTATCATGTATTGCTTTGCTTACTGTTTTTTGAATAGATCCGACAATGGCATTTACTTGAGTATTTGAAGTACCATTGCAAATGATGAAGTAGTCACATACTGTGTTCTCAATTTCTTTAAGATCAAGTAAAATAATTTCCTGTCCTTTAACATTTTCGATCCCCTCTAAAATAAGTGTAATCAATTCGTCAGCGCTCGCTTTTCCTTTTCGCATTCAAAAATATTAATTTATACAAAGTTATTATTTTTTTGTTCTTTTAACCCTTGTTTTCAATAATAGATTTATCATTGATTTTTAAGGTAGATAATGCAAATAATCAAACTTGATGCCACTGATTCAACAAATGCGTATTTAAAGAATTTGATGCGCTCTGAAATACTCGATGATTATACCGTGGTTGTTACTAATCAGCAGCTTAAAGGTAGAGGGCAGAGAGGTGCTTCTTGGCAGTCTGAACTGGGTAAAAACTTAACGTTCAGTGTCTTAAAGAAGGGTCTTTCACTTTCAGTAAAGGATTATTTTAAAATAAATTGTTGTGTGTCATTAGCGGTTTATGATTGTTTACAACAAAATGCAATTCAAGAACTATGCGTTAAATGGCCTAACGACATTATGTCAGGCAATTCAAAAATATGCGGAATTTTAATTGAAAATACAATCTCAGGTGACACTATTCAAGATTCTATTATAGGTATTGGTTTAAATGTCAACCAAATTTTGTTTCCAAATTTGAATAAAGTTAGTTCATTAAAGCTTTTGAAAAGCCAATCTTTTGATTTAGAGGTGTTGTTGCATCAATTGGTTTCTCAATTGAAATTTACTTTCAATAACTATTTAAAACTACCGCTTGATGATCTTATAAAGCTTTATGAGCAGTCTTTATTTCAAAAAGATGTTTTATCAAACTTTAGAGATGATAAAGAATTGAAATTTGAAGGTTCGATAAAAGGCATAACCCAAGAAGGAAAACTTTTGGTGGCC
Organism: uncultured Flavobacteriaceae bacterium; assembly: GCA_937929935.1. Lineage (GTDB taxonomy): Bacteria > Bacteroidota > Bacteroidia > Flavobacteriales > Flavobacteriaceae > Maribacter_C. The sequence continues at coordinate 32,837 of CALFUL010000007.1, forward strand.
CTTAAAAATGGACAAGAGCGAGTTTTTGGCTTGAAAGAAATAAAATTTTTAAACTAGATTTTCTGTAAATTCTCAGAAAGGGTGTCAATAAACTTTGTGATAGGTGCTTTTATCATCATGGCCATCATTGCATTGAATTCGCCTTCAAAATTCAATTTTACCGTAGTTTCAGTTTGATTGACTTCTTCTAAATCAGCTGTTAATGTGAAGGGTAATTTGTCGCTCGCAGCACCAAGTACCAATTGACTATATTCTGTTTGGTTTTTACGCTCTAAAACAATTTCTGGCATCCCTTTTAATGCAAACAAAAATCGATCCTCACTTAAAATTTCAAACTTATCAATATTTTCAGGCATTAGTTGTTCAAAATTTTTGAGATCACTTAAAAACTCAAATACTTCTTTAGTGCTTTTTAAAATTGACTTTTCTTCTGTTTCTAAATGCATTTTTTTATTTTTTCCAGATTGACGGGCTTTTTCTCCACTCGAGTAAAGTGTTTAGCTGATCTTCTTTTATATAGCTTGTATTTGATGCTAAATCAACAAGATTTGTATAATCACTCAACGTATGTAATTCAATATTTCGATTTTTGAAATTTTCAATAGCCACATCAAAACCATAGGTAAAAATGGCGAGCATGCCTTTAATATTAGCTCCGCCTGCTTGAAGCGCATCAACAGCATTTAAACTGCTTTTTCCGGTACTAATTAAATCTTCAATAACCACCACACTTTGACCTGGTTCAAGCTGCCCTTCAATTTGATTTTGACGGCCGTGAGATTTAGCTTCTGGTCTAACGTATATAAAAGGAAGACCTAAATATTCAGCCACCAAAATGCCAATACCTATAGCCCCTGTTGCCACTCCGGCTATTACATCAGGTTTGCCATATATGTCTTCAACTTGTTTGGCAATTTCTTCTCTGATGTAGTTTCTTATTTGAGGATAAGAAAGTATGATTCTGTTATCACAATAAATAGGAGATTTCCAACCAGAAGCCCAAGTGAAATGATTTTCGGGTTCCAGTTTTATTGCTTTAATTTGTAAGAGAAGCTCGGCCGTTTTTTTGGCAGTGTCTTTATTTAAAATCATACGGCAAATGTATAAAGTTTTTGTTAATGAACATCCGCTAATTCTTACAAATAAATTATCAAAAACAGGAAAGTCTAATTGTTTTATGATGAATAAGCAAGACATCATAAAGGCGATAACGGCATTGTCAAAAAACAAATTAGAAAAGGCGTATATCTACCATCCTAATAAGAATGGGATGATCAAAAAATTCACTCAAAGTGTACCGCTCGAAATTGCTGCAGGTGGGGTTGTGACCAACAATCAAGGTAAGGTTTTGTTCATTTATAGAAATGATAAATGGGATTTGCCAAAAGGTAAATTAGATAAGGGTGAAAGTATTGAAACTTGTGCAGTTAGAGAAGTTGAAGAAGAAACAGGAGTCGCTAACTTAGAAATTGAAAACTTCTTGAAAAGAACCTATCATATCATAAAAAGAAAAGGTCAATATAAACTTAAAGAGGTGCATTGGTATGCTATGTATACCTCTTATGACGGTAAATTAATTGGTGAAAAAGAAGAGGGTATTGAAAAGGTAAAGTGGAAAGACCCTAAAAAAATTAAAGAGGCCCTCGAAAATTCATATAAAAATATAAAGATCTTATTTGGTCAATAGACCGCTAAGCTGCTTCAGTGATTTCAATAAGATTATCTTTTCGCAATGGTTTGTTGTTAAATGTAATCATGTGATGGGAGTTGCTTTCATAATATTCCCATTTTTCTCGATCAATAGGGTCAATCGAAGATGTTAAAATGTTTATCCTAACTTTTTTTTGAATGGTCATTTTAATAAATTCTTCTAAAAATTGCCACCCATCCATAATAGGCATATTGATATCTAGAAATATAACATCAGGTAATTCTTGCTTTTCATTAACGAGGGCTTGAATTGCGTCAATTGCAGATTTACCATGGCCAAATGTTTCAATATTTTCACATTTTAAGCTTAATTTCAGAATTTTGTGAATGCCAAACACCGTAATCGGGTCATCATCAACTATATAAATTGAATTAATTGTTTTCATTGAAAAATATATTAAATTTTGTTCCTACATCAACCGTACTTTCAACGCTTATTTTACCTTTCATAGCCTCTACTTGATTTTTTACAATGTATAAGCCAATGCCTCTTGCTTCTTTATTTTCATGAAAAGTTTTGTACATGCCAAAAAGCTTGCTGCCATGTTTTTTTAAATCGATACCAAGCCCATTGTCTTCAAAACTTAAAACCGTATACCCATCTTCATGTTGGGCATTGAGTTTAATTACTAATGGCCGATCTGGTGATTGATATTTTAAAGCATTAGAAAAAAAGTTGATTAAAATGCTTTCAAAATAAGCCGGTACAACCTTAATAAGGGTAGTGTCGCTAATATTATTTTCAATTTTCACATTGTTATTTGAAAGCATAGCGGTAAGATTTTGCCGTGCAATTTCTATTTTTTTATTTAGATTAACTGACACTTTTTTTAAAGAGCTCTGTGTATTAATATCTACAACTTCATTCAGATTATTTATTGTTTCAAGTAAATTGTCTGATGCTGTTGTGAGCATCTTTATAAGATTATCTTTCTCAGTTTCTTCTTTTTCAGTTTGTAGAAAATCTAATAGCATTGAAAAATTGGCAGTATGCGACCTTAAGTTATGAGAAACAATATGTGCAAAATTTAAAAGTTTCTCATTTTGTAAAGTGGTTACCTTAATGAGAGCTTTCATATCTTCCTCTTTCTTTTTCAACTCTGTAATATCCATATTAATTCCAACAAGGCCGTATGCATTTCCATCGGCATTAATTAAAGGTATTTTAGAAGAGTGAAAGAATGTTTTGGTTCCGTCAAGTTTGATATTCTCTGTTTCTTTACCTAAAATTGGTTCAAGAGTTCGCATAACTTTCAAATCATCTTCTCTTTTCATATCAGCTGACTCTTTTGTTAGTAAATCATAATCAGTTGAGCCAAGCAAAGCTTCTTCATTAGTGATATTATAATAATTCATCTCAGATTTATTTATTAAAACTTTTTTTGATTCTAAATCTTTGATGTATACATTGAGCGGTAAGTGGTCAATTAAAGTTTTTAATTGGTACTCGTTTTCTTTTGATTTAATTTCAGATTGAGTTAACGTATCAATGTTTTGAATGGTACCTATTAAACCAACAAATTTGCCTTTTTGATATATAGGTTTTCCTGATACCAGCACCCATAATTCATTGCCTTTTTGCGTGACAATTTGTAGTTTTTCACTTAAAGAGGTTTGATTGGTAATGGCTCTTTCAATAGCCATTGAAAATGTGTTTCTGCTATACCCAGCTTTAAAAAAATTGATCGCTGTTTCAAAGTTTGGTTCGTATTTATTTTCAACCTCATGAATGGTTTTAGTCATGTTTGACCAACTCAACTCATCTTTATTTACATGATATTCCCAGAGGCCAATTTTTGCTATATCTGACATTTGAGCAGATATCATGTTTAACTTGTCAAGTTGAAATTCATTATGGGCATCTTTACTTATTTTTTCAGCTTGAAGAATCCAACCAATTACATTTTCATTTTCATCGTGCCACGCACTCTTAATTAACTCGAACCATTTTTCAGTATTGTTGATATCTGTATAGTTTGTAGTATTTTTAATGTGCGGCTCGCCTTCAAGACAGTCTTTTAAGGTTTTTTGCCACGCTTTGTTGAAATTTGAAAATAGATTTTCTATTTTCTTTCCAATTGAATTGCCATTTATTGCAAAGTCTTCAACCCATTTATCAGAAACATAAATAATTTCATGCTTCTTATTAATAAATGCAGTTGCTTGTGGTAACTGCTTTATTAGATAATTATTATATAGAAGTTTTTTCTTTATCAAAATAACGTAATTTCCTACAAATAAGATATTATTATTATCCAGAACGAAAAAAATGTTGTGAAATGTCAAATAATAGTGGTCATTATACTAAGGTTAGTAGCATAATCAATATCAAAATTGAGAAAAAATAACGTATTTTCTTACTTTAAAAAGAAAAATTATTCATTAAGTAGTACTGAATTGGGAACTAGGCCTGAATAATCGCCACCATTTCGTATTACATCTCTAACTATTGAAGAGCTGATGTAAGACTTACCTGATGAGGTTAATAAAAATACTGTTTCAATTTCAGACAAGTGTCTATTGGTGTGTGCAATGGCTTTTTCGAATTCAAAATCAGCAGGATTTCTTAATCCTCTTAATATAAAATCTGCTTCAACTTTTTTACAAAAGTCAACAGTTAGACCTTTATAGGTATGAACTTTTATTTGATTTTCATTTTTAAAAGCTTCTTCAACAAAATCAACACGCTCTTGTAAAGAGAACATATATTTTTTATCAGCATTTACCCCAATGGCAATTATAATTTCATCAAATAGGGTTAAGCCTCTTTTAATTATGTCTTCATGCCCTAATGTTAGTGGATCAAATGAACCCGGAAAAATTGCTCGTTTCATGACTTAAAGTTACGGCTTTTTAAGCTAAAGCTTCTTCAATGGCAGACTCAAAAAGTGACGCTAGTGATATACCTGCTGCTTGAGCTTGTTGCGGTAAAATACTCTCTTCAGTTAAACCAGGGGTTGTATTCATTTCAAGCATATACGGTTCATCATCAACAAATATGAATTCACTTCTTGAATAGCCCTTCATTTTTAATATTTGATAGGCCTTTTTAGCTATCTCATTCACTTTTTCTTCTTGTTCTTTGGATAATCTAGCGGGTGTGATTTCGCTTGATTTGCCTTCGTATTTGGCTTCATAATCAAAGAAATCATTTTCAGTAACTATTTCTGTAATAGGAAGCACTTTTGTCAGGCCTTTATATGTAATAACCCCAACAGATACTTCTTTGCCATTTAAAAATGATTCAATAATAATTTCGTCATCTTCTTTATAGGCATTTTCAATTGCAGCGTTTAAAGCTTCTTTTTCATATACTTTTGAAATACCAAAACTGCTTCCTGATTTGTTCGCTTTTACAAAACAGGGTAGGCCAACTTTAGCCACAATTTCATCTTCATTAATTGCATCACCAAAATTTAAATAATAAGAAGCTGCTGAATTTATACCATAAGGTTTAAGTGTACTTAGCAAATCACGTTTATTAAAGGTGAGTGCGGCTTGATAGTAATTGCATGAGGTTTGCCTTATGCCTAATAATTCAAAATAGGCTTGCATTAAACCATCTTCGCCGGGCGTACCATGAATTGCATTAAACACGCAATCAAATTTTATAATTTCATTATTAACTTCAATAGAAAAATCATTCTTATTAATGGGATATTCTTTAGCATTGTCATCAACATAGACCCATTTTGATTTTAAGATGTGTACGCGGTACCCTTCGAATTTATCCGTATTAAGGTATTTATAAACCACATTGCCACTTTTAAGTGAAATCTTCACTTCACTTGAGTAGCCTCCCATAATTATGGCTATCTTTTTTTTCATACTTCAAAGTAAAGAAAAACTATGCTTATAAGATATCTAGCTTTGCATTTTTATTTTGTGCGACATCTTGTTTGAAAAAAAACAGCCCACGATCATAAGTGCCAAGGTCATTTCCTATATTTGCTATGTTAAATCAGTAGAATGAAAAATTTCTTTAAATTTTTATTTAGTAAATCCTTTTTGATTCAAATAGGTGTGGCTTTAGTAGTATTACTAATTTTAATACTTGGCACTTTGACTTGGTTAAAAAGTACAACCAATCATGGCGAAATGGTTGAAGTGCCTGATTTTTCAAAAATGTCAGTTTTAGATATGCGAAAGACCATTGAAGATGCAGATTTGCGCTATGAAGTTCTTGATTCAGCCAATTTCAATCCTGAATACCCTAGATTTTCAATAATTGAACAAAACCCTAAAGCAGGTAATAATGTTAAAGAAGGTAGAAAAATATACTTTACAGTCAACCCATCAGGATATAAAAAAGTAACCGTGCCCAACGTTATTCAAGTAACCCAACGTAATGCACAATCAATGTTACGTGCGGTAGGTCTTGATGTAGAGCGTGTTACCTATGTTGACGAAATAGGAAAAAATATGGTCTATTATGTTAAGTACAAAGGAAAGCGCATTACTGAAGGTCAAAAAATACCAAAAACTTCAAAGGTTGAGTTGGTCTGTGGTAATGGTAGAATTAGCTCAAGAGCTAAAATTAAGGCAGATTCAGAATAATTATGGAATCTGAAAATGGCCCCGACTTTCAAGAAAATGACCTTTATGAACACCATCATATAACAGCATCAAAAGGTCAAGAACCCCTAAGGGTTGATAAATTCTTAATGAACTTTATTGAGAATGCCACCCGAAATAAGATTCAAAAATCTGCCAAAGATGGCAACATTTGGGTAAACGAAAAAATAGTCAAACAGAACTACAAGGTAAAGGCAGGCGATGTTGTTAAAGTAATGTTTGAACATCCGCCTCATGAGTTTTTGTTGATACCTGAAAACATTCCTATTGACATAGTGTATGAAGATGATGCCCTTTTGGTGGTTAATAAACCAGCAGGTATGGTTGTGCACCCCGGTCATGGTAATTACTCAGGTACGCTTATAAATGCACTTTTATATCACGTTGAAAACCTGCCAGTAAATAGTAATGAAAGACCAGGCTTAGTTCATAGAATTGATAAAGACACTTCAGGGCTTTTATTAGTTGCCAAGACTGAAAAAGCCATGACCCATTTGGCGAAGCAGTTTTTTAATAAGACATCTGAAAGAGAGTATGTGGCCATAGTTTGGGGTAATATGGTAGCAGATGAAGGTACTATTGAAGGTCATGTTGCGCGTCATCCAAAGAACAGATTGCAAATGCACGTTTTTCCTGAAGGCGATGTAGGTAAAGAAGCTGTCACACATTATAAGGTAATAGAAAGATTGGGTTATTTGACTTTAGTGTCATGTAAATTAGAAACGGGCCGTACGCACCAGATTAGGGTTCATATGAAATACAAAGGCCATACCTTATTTAATGATGAGCGTTATGGCGGCGATAAGATTTTGAAGGGTACTACTTTTACAAAATACAAACAGTTTGTTGAAAATTCTTTTAAGATTTTACCGCGTCAGGCTTTACATGCCAAAACACTTGGTTTTATACATCCGGTCACTAAAAAAATGATGCGTTTTGATACTGAACTACCCGAAGATATGCAGCAGTGTATTGAAAAATGGCGAGGGTATTCAAAACATAGCCAATAAATTTTTTTTATACTACTATTTTAAAGTACGCCGATATGGATATTGGTTTTCATAAAAATTGAAGTTATTTTTACGCTCTAATTGCATTTTATGAAAATTGTTATTTCGCCCGCAAAGTCTCTTGATTTTGAAACCGCATTACCTACAGATAAGAATTCACAGCCTATTTTTTTGAAACAGGCTGAGAAATTGAATAAAGTACTTCGTAAAAAAAAACCAAAAAGCCTATCTGAGTTGATGAGTATCTCTGATAATTTAGCGCAACTGAATTGGCAGCGTATTCAAAATTTTTCGCTTCCCTTTACAACGCAAAATGCACGCCCTGCGGTATATGCTTTTAATGGCGATGTATATCAAGGTCTTGATGCGTATACCATTGAAGAACATAAAGTTGAGCAATTACAAAATACCTTGCGAATTTTATCAGGTCTTTATGGTGTTTTAAAGCCTTTAGATTTAATGCAGCCTTATAGGCTTGAAATGGGTACCCAAATGAAAGTAGGTCGCCAGAAAAACTTACACGAGTTTTGGAAAAAAGAATTAACAGCACAATTAAATTCTGAACTCAAAGATGACGAGCTTTTCGTGAATCTGGCTAGTAATGAATATTTTGGTGCGCTTGACAAAAAGGCCATAAAAGTGCCAATTATAACACCTATTTTTAAAGATTGGAAAAATGACAAACTTAAAGTTATTAGTTTTTTTGCTAAAAAAGCTCGTGGTTCAATGGTGCGTTTCATCATTGATACCAATGCACAAACGCTAGAAGAAATTAAAGGCTTTGACAAAGATGAATATATTTTTAGCAAAGAGCATACCTTAAAAGAAAACGAGCCTGTTTTCATTAGATAGAATATTTTTTTAATACATCCGTTTTATAAGTACTCATTTAAATATTGTACTTATGAAGTTGTTTTTCTCTTTCATTTTATTCGCATCAATTGTTGCTATTTCTTGTACTGATAGAGATGATACTCTTGAGGGCGTTCAAATACGAGTACAAAATACTACCAATACCACTTTTAATGAGGTGCTTATTGACACTTTGCTTTTTGCAGATTTACAGCCTAATGATCTAAGCTTTTATCAGCAATATGATAGTTTGGTCATACCCAAAAGAGTTCGAATTTTTGCTGATTCTTTGAACTTAACCATAGTACTCGATACCTTGGTTGTTGCAGATTCAACCCAATTGAATCTTTTCACTTATAGTATTAAAGAAATTACCGAAACCAAAGAAATTGAAGTTGACTTACTTCAAGATTAATTTGCTCTTCTTTTTTTAGTTTTACAAATCTTATAGCGCCATAAAACTCGTTTCGAAATTTAACCTGGGCGTTATTTTTTATCTCCTTTTTTGATAAAATAGAATTACAAATAAGATATTTGACTGATGCTGTAATTGAATAACCTATTTTTAGGTAATTCTATAAATCACATAAATTTGTTTCTCCATACCCATCCATACGAACCATTTCTTTTTCAAGAGGCAAAAAAGCTAATTGTGGGCACATTGCCACCTCCTAGGTTTACATTAAATGAATTGAAAGCTGAAGATGTTGACTTTTGTTATGGAAGTAAAAACGGACAACTATGGCCCATTCTTGACAAAATTTTCGATTTACGGCTAACCTTTAAAACCACCGAAGTAGCTATACAAGAACGAAAAGATTTTCTTTTGAAACATAAAATAGGGGTTTGCGATATTGTGGCAAGTGCAGAGCGCATTAAAATAGACGCGTCTGATTTAGGTATGCAAAACATTATACTGCGCGACCTTGTTGGCTACATCAAAAAATATAAAAATGTAGATACGCTTTTGTTCACAGGTGGTAATAGTAAAAATGGTCCTGAATATTTTTTTAGAAAACACCTAAAAAAGTATCAAATTAAATTAGAAGTGGTTTCTGATATGGTGCCTCGTATTCATCAATTTACCTTGCCTGAATCTGATAGAATTATCAAAACAGTTTCTTTGACAGCTCCTTCTGGGGCAGCCAACAGGGCTATAGGTAGTATGCCTTTGTATAAAAAATTGAAAAATGAAAACCCTAGGTTCAATACTATCGATTTCAGGGTCATGCAGTATCAAGAGTTTTTCAAAAGCTAAAAGGCCTTAAATCAAAAAAAGCTCAATCTTGGTAGATTAAGCTTTTTTACGAGAACACTATATGAAAATGAAAAATTTTACTCTTATTTGATACTGTAAATCTACAACCAACTCCCATTTTGATGAAATGATTGTTGTGAACTATGTTAGTTTTGTGGTAAAGCCCATGAATTTTGTTATTTACTGTGAATACCAGCATGATTTTTTTTCAATTATAGCGACCTTTGACCAGACAATTGAGAATTTAAGGTTCAACACCTTCTTATTCACAAAGATTTTACAAATATTGAAAGATGAATAGCATGAATCAAACTGATAGACTTGAAGTTTTTAATAAAGCGGTCAACAATAAATTTAATATCTACAATAGCTTATTTTTAAATTTACCATATCGCAATATTGAAAATGTGGGTATGCTCATACCCATCATGTGGGATCAATGTAAAAAAGGACTCAAATCTGGGCAGAAACCGCAAGAGATTTTAGAATCTTTTTTTCAAAATTATGCCAACATTGCCTCTGAACAAGACCGTATAGATTTTATGTTCAAAATCATTCAATATGTTGAGCGCCAAGTGGTATTGTATGATAGTGTTGAAGATGCCGCTTTTCCTGAATTACACCAGCATAGTAATTCAATGTCAATTAAAGATTACAAGCAATTGGTTGACAAGAACAAGAATTGGGAAGCCATCTCAGATAAGTTATCAACCTTCAGTGCCAGAATAGTTTTAACAGCTCATCCAACACAATTTTATTCGCCTGAGGTTCTTGATATAATGAAGAATTTAAGGTCTTTGATTGTTGAAAATAATATTGATGATATTGATGTTACCTTGCAGCAATTAGGGCTCACATCATTAATTAATGCTAAGAAACCAACACCAAAAGTCGAAGCTAAAAACATCATTCACATTCTTAGAAACGTATATTATGATGCAATTGGAAATCTCTATTCATACATTAAAGAGAATATAGGTCAAGATGGTTTTGAGAATCATAATATTATGAAACTTGGCTTTTGGCCGGGTGGGGATCGTGATGGTAATCCGTTTGTAACGGCTAGTATTACAAAAGAGGTTGCTGATGAACTGAGGTTAACATTAATGAAATGTTATTACAATGATTTAAAAGACCTTCAGCAAAAACTAACTTTCAAAGCATTACAAGAGCCTCTTTTTGCGCTTCGTGATGCTTTGTATAATACCATGTTTGATGCTAACGAGTATTTGTCATATAAAGAAATATTAGGTCCGCTTGAAAACATACGTACAATACTTATTGAAAAGTATCACGGTCTTTATCTTAAAGATTTAGAGCATTTTATTGATAAAGTGAAAATTTTCAAAACCCACTTTGCAAACCTAGATATTCGTCAAGATCATAGTAAGCATAAACTCACAGTCGAAGCCATCTTAAAAAAGAATAAAAAAATTAATGAGAGCATTGACGAGCTAACAGAGAAACAGTTAATCTCATTATTAATTAAAGGCGATATCAAGGCGGTAGCATCTGACTATAGTATTGATGTTGTAAAAGATACAATAAAGAACATTCGTCAATTAAAATCGATACAAAATAAAAATGGTGAAGATGGCTGCAATCGCTATATCATCAGTAATTCTGAGGATGTGTTTTCTGTTCTTTTTGTCTTCGGACTCTTTAGATGGTGTGGATGGAAAACTGATGAAATAACTTTTGATATCGTGCCATTGTTTGAAACAATGATTGGTATGGATACCTCTGAGAATACCATGCAGCGATTATTTGATATGCCAGTATACAGAGCGCATTTGCAGCGAAGAAATGAAACGCATACCATTATGCTTGGGTTTTCTGACGGAACCAAAGATGGAGGGTATTTGAAGGCGAACTGGAATATTTTGAAGACTAAAGAAACAATATCTAAGGTTTGTAAAAAGAATAAAATTAAAGCCATATTTTTTGACGGTCGAGGTGGGCCGCCAGCGCGAGGTGGTGGTAAAACACATCGTTTTTACGCGGCGCAAACTAAAGATATTGCCAACAATGAAATTCAATTAACTATTCAAGGTCAGACCATTACAAGTACGTTTGGTACTGAAGATCAATTTAGATACAATTGTGAGCAATTATTAACCGCCGGTCTTTCTAATAATTTATTCGGAAAAGAAAATGTTATTTCAGCAAAAGATCGAAAGCTTATTGAACAATTGTCAGAATTAAGTTTTGAAAAATATAATGCCCTTAAACATCATGAAAACTTCATGTCTTATCTAGAAGATATGAGTACGTTGAAATATTATAAGAATGCAAACATTGGTAGTAGGCCTGGTAAACGGGGTAACAAAGCTAAATTAGAACTTACTGATTTACGCGCTATTTCTTTTGTTGGATCTTGGAGCCAGTTAAAACAAAACGTGCCGGGTTATTTTGGCATTGGTACAGCTATCAAAACATTGAAAGATAAAGGCAGACTCAAAGAAATTAAAAAACTTTTCAACGAGGTGCCGTTTTTTAAAGCATTGATGTTGAATAGTATGATGTCATTATCAAAATGCTACTTTGAATTAACTGCTTATATGAAAGAAGATGAGCAATATGGCGAATTCTGGAAAATTCTTCATGATGAATATCAATTGTCTAAAAAGATGTTACTACTAATTTCAGGGATGGATATTTTGATGGAACGCGAAGCCGTTTCTCGTGAGTCAATAAAAATTCGCGAGAACATTGTGTTACCCTTATTGGTAATTCAACAATATGCACTTCAGAAAATTAGTCAAGAAACTGAATTCAAAGAGTTATATGAGAAGATTGTAACGCGTTCGCTTTACGGAAATATTAATGCGAGTAGGAACTCTGCTTAGTATATAGAATTAATTTTCCCAGACTTTAAATTCGGCACCCATACCAAAGTTTCGGTGTCCGCTTTGAATCAATTTTGAGCTCTTGTTGTAGTTCTTGTCAAAAATTTGCCACTTCTTTTTAGTCAAAAAGATACTGCGCACAAACGTTTTTTGGCCTGGCAACTCATTGGTGAAGGGTAGTAAAGGTCTGAATGAAGTTGAGATTTTCTGAATACCTCTTGAGGTTTTAATCTCTCTATATTGTTTAGTTTGCGCAAGACCACCTTTTGAGTTTTCGTATCCTAGAACTTGTAATGAGACAAATAATCCTTCTTCTGGTATATATATAAATTTTGATAGCACATCTAATTCAAAAAACTTCTCTTCTTTTTCATCCACAGAGAAAACAATATTTTCATAGCCCATAGGCTCTGCAGGCACGCCATTTTGATTTTGGTAAAAATTAACACGAAATATGGTTGCAAATTGCCCTTTTCCTTTTGATTTGTATTTCGATTCAGCATTTATAGGAATCAATAATTTTAATATTTGAGTAGTTTTTTTTTCAAAGCGATTTATTAAAACAGCCACTTCACTTTCTACCGTTGGTAGCCATGATGCAAACAAATCTTCATGCGTTTTGCCTTTACTTTTTTTGATTTTGAATTTACCATCTTTTGGTGCAGAGACTGTAACTTCATTTAACTGTGAAACTGAGGGTCTCAATAAAATAGTTTCAGGTAATTTTTTAGTTAATACAAACTTTTCTGCGTAGCCTATAGCAGATATAAAAAGGGTGTCAACATCACTATATTTTTCTTTTGAAAAAGAAAATTGTGCGTCTTCATCAGCAAAATTTCCTAAACCGTTACCAAATGAGATGGTAGCAAAAGAAACGGGTTCATTATTTAAACTATCAAGAATAGTTATAGTTTGAGCGTGTAGTGAAGTACTAGCAACGACTATAAAAACAAAAAGCGATATATAATTTATCAACCTCATAAAGTAACAACGTAAAAGAGTTTCTGAAAGTTGTTCTTAAAATGTAGAAATGTTCGCCTTTGTTACGCAAACATTTTAATGATTTTGCGATAACCAAACCAATTACAGGTTCCATCACTGGTTCTGAAAGTTTGACCTTGGTAGCTTAATACATAGGTATCAATGGTAGTGCATCCGCCTATTTGTAGTGCTCTGAGCTCAATTTCAAATCTATTAAGGGTTTCAATATCTGAAGAAGTTAAGTTTATTGAAGTTTCGCCTAATTGGGCTGTTATAATATCTACTTCTTTAGAAATGATAACCATTTGTCTTGAACCATGAAAGCATCCTAGTGAAGTAATTTCAATAGAATAGTTTTCTCCGTTTTGTAATGATTCAATAATTGAGGTTGTCTCTTGATTATTTGATGAAGTATTTTGTCCGTAAAAAGACAGAGAACTTAGCCCTAAAAACAAAATTATAAAATAGTTTATTGCTTTCATAATAAATAGCTTTTGATCGATACAGTTTTAATATTTCGAATCAATTATACGTTACAATTTTTCAGTTTTATTTAGAAGTTCTAAGTACTTAAAAACTGTTTTTTCTTTGTCTTTTGTTTGGGCTATTTCATTCATATAATTTTCTAATAATTCTGAATCAGCTTTTACAAGAAGTTTTCTCATACCTATTTCATCAATCATATAAAGCCTGTTGGTGAACGTGTCAACTACATATAAGAAACGAAGAGAATTTGGATTGAGTTCACTAATGTCTTGATCTTTGATTCCAAAATATTTCCAAAAATTTTCATCTTTATTTTCTTGAAGCTGGTAGGTTTTTAAACTTAAATCAGATGATAAGCCAGCCGTAAAAACCATGTACTTACCCGTCATTAAAACCTTGCTATAACCATCTTGAATATGATATCTATAGCAGTTAATGAATAGTGATTCTTTAACTGCATAGGCAAGAATTTTTTTCTTTATATTTTTTTTAGAAAATGTGGCATGCGTTAGCTCGTAGTCATTAGAACTATTGAACCATTTAGATGAATTAAATGTTTGTTTTTCAATATTCAATCGAATGTTTAATGAAGGTTCTTTTCTAACCAATTCTTCTATATTCATATAGGCCCCTTGTGGTAAGGAGTCAATTTGCGACCAGATAGGGTTAAAGGTCAAAATAAAGAAGAGTATAAAAATTTGTTTCACAAGTCTATTTTTTTGTGCTTAGTAATGAATAAAAAACTTGAATACCGTAGGCAATTTTTCCGATTTTTAAATTTTCATTAGGGCTATGCTGATTGTTGTCTGGGTTAACCATAGGTACTATAAAAGCAGGTATTTTTAATTCATTAATAAAAGGAGAAATGGGTACTGTGCCACCCATGATTCTGATTTGAACAACTTCTTGATTCATGCTTGAATTTAAGGTGTTCACTATAAATTTACCGTATTCATTATCTAAATTTGTTCTAAAAGCGTCGGTTACGGGTCGTTCAGTAATCGTGATGATTTTGTCATATTTCATTCTTTCTTCTTTCGTAGGAATGCTATCAATAATATGGTACCCTTGATTTTGAATATGCTTTTTTACCAATGACTTTAAACGAGTACCATCACTTTCAGGTACCAAACGTAAATCTAATTCAGCAGTGGCACTTTCAGGCACAATTGTTCGAGCCTTTTCGCCAACCCACCCAGATGACAACCCTCTAATATTTAAAGAAGGATATTGCAGGGCTTCTTGGTAAAAACTTCCTACTTGATCGGGGGTTTTTATGGCTAGATTAGAATTTATCATTTCTGCGTTATCAGGAACACTCTTTAATATGTTCATAACAGTATTATCAATAACGATGCCATCATAATAACCGTCAATAATAACTTTACCGTTGGTATCTTTCATGCTTGCTAGAACTTCAGCTAATCTTAAACCTGGGTTTGGAGCATAATTGCCATAATGACCACTATGTTGAGGTTTTATTGGGCCGTAAGTGGTTAATGTTAAAGTTGTTATGCCCCGACAGCCGTAAACAACGGTGGGTAGGTCAGATGCGTGAACCGGACCATCATTGATGATTAAAAATTCAGCTTCTAATAATTCTCGATAATCTTTTACTGCTTTGGGTAAAGGTTTACTTCCTTTTTCTTCTTCACTATCAATAATTACTTTTATGTTATACGGAACTTCAATCTTCTTTTTTTGAAGTAAATCAATTGCGTTTAAAAACATGACAATTGGACCTTTATCATCAGAAGTTGATCGGCCAAATAATCGCCAGTCATAATTAATATCATCATTTAAATCTTCAAAAGATTTTTCTGTACCGTCTTCAGCTTTCAAAACAGTTTCATACGGATTCGATTGATCCCATTTTGATGGGTCTACTGATTGGCCATCTAAATGCATATAAAAAAGAATAGTAGGTTTTGCATCATCCATTGGCAAGGCAGCAAAAAATAAAGATTCACCGCTGGTAGGAAGTATTGAAGAATTAAAACCTCTTTGATTGAATTTTTTAGTCAACCATGTTAGATTGCGATTAATATTTGCATGATCAAGAGCGTCATTCGGAATTCTAACAAACTCTCGAAGTTCATCAATAGAATGCCGAACCTGAGATTTTATTTCGGTTTCATTTTGAGCGAAACAATTAAAACTTAAAAAGCTTAAGATTAAAAGAGTAAGTTTTCTCATTATTTTTATTTGTAAAAATTAGAAGGTTTAAATTTAGGTATTTCAAAACTATTTAATTAAAAAATAAGGCTTTCTATTTTTAATGATTTACGGATATAAAAAAAGGAAAGTTGATGCGCCAGCATCAACTTTCCTTTAGAAAATAGTTTACAAAACTTTTACCTTACAATTAAACTAGTACTAATCATATCAGCACCAATCTGAGCAATAACAGTGTAAACACCAGATGGTAGCGCACTAATATTTACGGTTTCTATCGAGCTGCCTTGAGTGGCTAATACTTGCACCCCAGAAGAGGAGTAAAAAGTATAGTTTATTACTGTGTTTGAATGAACAGTATCTACGGTTATGGTCACAAATTCAGTGGCAGGATTAGGTACTAAGTTTATGTCTAAAGTGGTAATGGTTGCACGTAATGGCGTTACTGAATTTCTCTGGGCAGGTGAAAGCACGTTGCCCGGAATCACTTCTACAGCAACACTACCATTGCCATCAGCCGGTTTACGCCAACCAACAGAAAGGTTATCACCAAAAGCTGCTTCTTTCATCATGGCTTCTATATAATAGACGTTACCTTGAATTAGTGTAATTGCTTGTGATTTTTGCGACGCAAACTTATCCCATTGTCTGTTACTGGCATAATCACTGTGACTTGCAATAGTAACTTTATCAGCTTCATTAGCTGTAGTACTCAAGTTGAGTTCAGCATCATTGTTACCCGCTACAAAGAAGTAGTAGGTACCTGTTTGCGGTACGCATAAGTAACCACTTACTCTAACCCCGTAATCATCTGCTTGATTAGGTTCTATTTCAAATAATGACAATTCAGCACTTACCGATGGATTATCTGGATAGTTAGGTGCGTTTAATAAATTTTCAATTGCAGTACCTCCAATTCCATCATAGCGTTCCATTAAAATAGAACCACTGGCGGTACATGTATTTGTATTACCAGCAGTAACTATAATGTTGGTTTGAGCTGTATAGCTGCCATCATTTGTTGTTGCCGTTATAATTGCAGAACCTTCAGCCACAGCCGTAATTAATCCGTTAGTATCAATTGTCGCAATTGATGTATCATTTGATGACCAACTTACATTTTGATTATCGGCATTATTCGGCAGAACTATTGCCGTAATAAGTAGCGTTTCTCCTTCAGTTAATGTTGCTGAGGTTGGATTAACATTTACACCTGTAACAGGTATTGCAGCAGCTTGAACTGTAACGCCTGTAGTAGCCGTAAAATTACCATCATTTGTAGTTACTGTTATTGTTGCAGAACCTTCAGCCACAGCCGTAATTAATCCGTTAGTATCAACTGTTGCAATTGATGTATCATTTGATGACCAACTTACACTTTGGTTATCGGCATTATTCGGCAGAACTGTTGCCGTAATAAGTAGCGTTTCTCCTTCAGTTAATGTTGCTGAGGTTGGATTAACATTTACACCTGTAACAGGTATTGCAGCAGCCTGAACTGTAACGCCTGTAGTAGCCATAAAATTACCATCATTTGTAGTTACTGTTATTGTTGCAGAACCTTCAGCCACAGCCGTAATTAATCCGTTAGCATCAACTGTTGCTATATTAGAGTTGCTTGAAGACCAAGTTACATTTTGGTTATCTGCATTTGTAGGTGCTACAGTTGCTAATAAAGTTTGCGTTTCGTTTTCTACAAGATTAATATTTTCTTGATTCAGAGAAACTCCTGTTACATCTACAGGGTCAATACAAATAGATGTTATAACAAAATCATCAATACCGGCTTCTACAATATCTCCGGTTGTTGGACCATCAGCTGCAGAAATTCGAATTACTAAACTAGAATTAGCTGGAATACTAGCTGTTGCTTCTGTCCATTGTGCGACAACGGTTTCATCGCCATATGAAGCTAAAGTTGTATAACTAGAACCACCGTCTAATGAATATTCAAGTAAAAAGAAATCTCCTGAATCATCACCTGCATCACGCTGTCCGAAGAAATACCAAATAGATAATTCAGACTCTTCTTGAATAGAATAGACTGGCGACGTAGCAATTGAAGTGCCGCCATCTATATCATTACCACCAACTGATGTGTTGGTTGCAGTGAAAAATGCATTTGTACCTGTATTTGAATGATCATCTTCAAGTTGTGTTTGAATTCCTGATGCAGTTTGTCGTGTAGGATCTGCAATTACAAATGTTCCAGTAGAAGCATTTCCTGAAGTTACCCAATCAGTACCCGAACCATTCTCAAAATCGATGGTTATAAGATCGGTACCTTCACATGGGCAAACATTTGCACATGACCCACCACAATCAATGCCTGTTTCATCTCCATTTTGAATACCATCATCACATGTTGGTACGGGTGGCGCTACCTGATTTTCAGTAATTTTTAAAAACTGATTAATAGAAGGATTTAATATTTCATCAATATTACCAGATGGCCAGCGAACAACTACTTTGTCAACAGTTGTACTCACTCCAATTCCAAAGTGCTGCGTAAATGAATTTACGAGTCCGTAACCTTCTCCTGAACGTACATCTCTTATCTGTTTTCCCCAAGGACCATAAAGTTCAACCCTTGCACCAATACCATTTATATTACTGTCGGTTCCTGTTAACTGTATATTGATGTAATTATTTGCATTACCATTATTTAACCAAATACGATCTTTGGTTGAACTCGGACTATTTAATCCGCTTGCGTAACCTGCATAAATATCTAAAAATCCATCATGATTTAAATCACCAACAGAGAATGATTGAATTTGATTTGAATTAAACGGATTGGGAGCATTTTGAAAGGTTCCATCTCCATTATTATAAAAAATGTAATGGTTATCGCCCGATACCATTAAATCAATGTACCCATCATTATTAAAATCTTTAAAGAAACCTTGAATTCCGTAAAAATCTGAAGGATCTAAAGTTGGTAATAAACCACTGCCTGCGGTTATCTCTGTAAAGGTGCCGTTACCATTATTTCGCATTAAATTAGGACCTTCATTATGGTTTATAATAATGGCGTCTAAATCACCATCATTGTCAATATCACCAAAATCTGACAACCAAGTTTGAGCTCCAATTTTAAGGTTAGCTTGTTCTGCTACCTCAGTAAAATTATTGTTACCGTCATTCTGCCACAACATATTTATTCGTCTTGGATCAGAACTACTGGTAACGCCACCTCTACATTTTGAAATATAAAGATCTAAATCGCCGTCATTATCATAATCCATCCACATGCTGGCATAATTACCTGAATTATCACTTGAAGGGTTGGTAAAAGTTCTAATCAAATTCTGATTAAATGTGAACCCTCCATTTTGATTGTTTTGGTATGCCCTTGATTCAGCATCATCATGACATGCAAAAATATCAGTCCAACCATCATTATTTATATCAACAAAATTGGCTCCTTGTAAAAATATATTTGAACTAGGTAAAGTTGATTGACTAAAAGAATCATTACCATTATTGTTCTTAATGATTTTTAAATTGTCATAAGCGCCACCAGACATGATATCATTATATCCGTTTTGATCGAAATCTGCAATGGCTGTTCCCCATTGGTTTCTTGAACTGACTTGACCTACACTATGAGTAGAAAATTGTTGATTTACTGATTTTTGATATTGAATTCTAAGATCTCTTGCAGAATTAAATTGTACAATATCATCTTTTCCATCACCGTTCATATCAATAACTCCCATGGGTAAACCACTAAAATTGTCTTGACCAATTAAATTATTACCATTAGCAAATGCAACCGTATTGCCACCAGGGTTTGAATTGTTTGCTACAATAGTGGTTATTTCTTGATCTGCTATTTGTCCATCATTTACTGTTAATGTAACGGTATATGAGCCAGTATTTGTGAAGACATGATTTGTATTTCGACCTGAGGCAGTTGTTCCGTCACCAAAATTCCAAGAGTAAGAAAGTGGGTCATTGTCAGCATCAAATGAAGCTGAGGCATCAAAATTTACAGAAAGCGGCGCAGCACCAAAAGTAGCTGATGCAGAAAAAGCAGCAACAGGGGGTGTAGTTGTTGCAGGAGTAAGACTATTGATCCAATCAGCAATTAATTGAACACCAGCATTATCAATAACATCTTTTGCTAAAGGTGGCATTTCAATGCCGGTTTCAGTTGAATTTATTCTAAAATGCGCCATTGAATTGCCTACATTTTGAGGAATAATAACTTTCGGATTGTTTAATCCTTCATCATATATAACATCTCCGTAAATAATATTTTGATTTTCAATCGGTGTTGAATATCGAGCATCGAACATTGCTACATTATTAACTGTAGGGTTATGACAACTAGCACAATTCACATCAATATAACTTCTTGCTCGATCTTCAACAGTACGATTTACATCATCTTTTGCTGCTACTGCTGGATAATTTGATACGTTTGAGTTTGTAATATTTTCTGCAAGAACACCCATCTCACTTAGATTCACTAATTGGTTCATGGTAACACCAGAACTAGGATAAAGTATTGATTTGTTTAAGTTTCTTGTTTTCGGACCTAAAACACTACCATTTTGAGGAAAGTGACATGATGCGCATTCACTTCTGCTTGGGTAGTGCCATGTTTGTGCAACACCATTTACAACAATTACTTCATCAACTGAATTGTTCAATAAAGCTGCATCAGTCTGAGCATCGTTCCATTTATAAGTCAGATAATAGTATACATCATCATCGCCTTTAACTTCAAAACGAGTTTCTAATCTTTTACCACCAAGTTCAAAATGTTTGATTAATACAGCGCCTTTAGGAAAATTCCAGGCTTCATCAGTTAGTGTTATTTGTTCTGTAGATGTATTATGATTGCCATCATTCGGAATCGCCATCCATCTTTTTTTGGTTGCACCATCTGACCAAAAAGGTTCAATCATGTCATATGGGATGAGCCCAGGACTTGCACTTAAGGTATTTAAGTTTGAGAATGCACCTGTTTGCGAAAGTAAAGTGGGTACCCCAGTGTTTCCGTTAGGTGTAGTTGTTGGTAAGTTTCCATTTAAAAATTTAGCAATGGCGACAGTATTAATTGCAGGAGCAAGCATTCTTTCTGCCACTATATTTGTATTGTCTCTAGTAAATTGCGCTTCTATATAATTAGAATTCGCTTTGTTAAAAGAATGAGCACTTGATTCAATTTTTTCATATTCTGAACTAGCCAATAACTTATATTCAGAAGTGTCAGTTATTTGTTCTTTTGGCTTGACTATAAAAATCAGAACTGATGAGGCAATAATTGTTGATGCAAAAATTATAGACTGCTTGATCATCATTTTAATTTGGTATTATTTACTATGAAATAGTCAAAATGAATGAAATTTTGTTTTTATTGAAAACAAGACTACTTGCAAAGCACGTGATTATAGCTGAAAAAAAATTAAAATATCGATGAAGAGACGTTATTTAGGCTGTATGGAAATGTGCCTACATTGAAGGCGCTGAAGTTATGTAAAGCGTAATATTTTACTGTGGTTTATAAGATTTTCGGGTACTCTTAAAAACTATACCCAAAACCAACATAAGCCCATTCTGCAATGCCAATACCAGTTCTAAACATAAAACCTTTTGAAGATTGTTTTCTGTAGCCTAAAGTGGCGCTTGGATAAAATGTGCTTTCATCAGCTGTGCCAAATGGGTTAGAAGAACTAAGTACATTCTGAGTGTCAATAAAATACCCTAGTCCAAGGCCAGCTTCAAAATGATGACGCCCTTTACCTGTAAGTGCTTTAGCGCCTACACTTATTACGTTACCAGTACCGCTATCATTACCACTAAAATCAAGACCGACAAGTCCTCCACCTCTTATAGTTGCATAATAGGCTTTGAAGAATCCGTCATTTGATTTTTTTATAAGACGATCATAGCTCAATTGAAGAGAAGAGGAATAACCAATACTACCTATTGAGCCATATATAACATTTTTTGGATACTCAATAATAGTGTTGTCCTGAGAAAAAGAACTAATAGAAATTAATAATATAAGTAATAGGGAAATATTTTTCATAATAGATTTTTATAGTATTTTGGTTAAAACAACTTAAACCAAATAATCCCTTCTAAATACTTGTTGTTTTATTATAATATTAACTTCTTATGTTTTTAGTAAAACTGCCTATATTTTCTATTCCATTAGCAGTCAAATGCTTAATAAAAGCCGAACCAATAATAGCGCCTTTTGCATTTTTTGTGGCCGCCTGAAAGGTTTCTGAATCTTTAATGCCAAAACCTACTATTTGAGGGTTTTTTAAATTCATGTTTGAAATGCGCTCGAAATAGCTCGTTTGGGTAGTTCCAAAGCCTGATTTTGAACCTGTAACACTAGCAGAACTTACCATATAAATAAAACCATTAGAAGCTTCATCGATTTGACGAATACGCTCATCACTAGTCTGCGGCGTAATTAAGAAGACGTTAATCAAACCGTATTTATTAAAAGTTGTTTCGTAATCTGCTTGATACACATCTAAAGGTAAATCTGGCATAATCAAACCATCAATACCAATCTCTTGACATTTTTGGCAGAAAGCTTCAACTCCATATTGTAACATAGGGTTAAAATACCCCATGATAATTAGTGGAATGGAAACTGTCTTACGTATGTCTTTCAATTGCTCAAATAACTTTTCAGTGGTCATTCCATTTTTCAAAGCAGCAGTTGAGCTTTCTTGAATGGTTGGTCCGTCAGCCAAAGGGTCGCTAAATGGCAAACCAATTTCAATCATATCAACACCATTTTTTTCCAAATCTTGAATGATTTGTACGGTTTCATTTAGTGCTGGGTAGCCTGCGGTGAAGTATATAGAGAGGAGTTTTTTGTCCTCTTTGAGTTTTTGGTTTATTCTGTTCATAGTGTGTTGTCATTCCCGCGAAGGCGGGAATCTGTTTATGTATTCTTTATGTTTATTAATCACCTAACATCCAAGAAAGGTCTTTCCAGTCTGGATTCATATCGTTTATTAAGTTCTCTTTCCATTGTCGTCTCCATCCTTTTAATAATTTCTCCCTTTTGATAGCATTGTTTACATATTGGGTTTTTTCAAAATACACTAGTTTATGAGTGCTATATTTTTTTGAAAACCCTTTATTATCTTTTGATTGATGTTGTTCTAGTCTTAATTTTAGATTATTTGTCATTCCTACATATAACACCGTATGATTTTTATTTGTTAGTATGTAGATGTAATACTGTTTCATTTCATGATCATACTGCTTGCCTCTAGGGATTCCCGCCTTCGCGGGAATGACAAATTATTTTAGCTTAAAATAATCAATATAGGTATTCAAATCTTTATCGCCTCTACCAGATAGGCTAATCACAACTACATCATCAGCTTTGAATTTCTTGTGGTCAAATATGGCAAATGCATGTCCGGTTTCGATTGCGGGTATAATACCTTCGAGTTTTGAAAGTTCAAGACCTGCAGCCATGGCTTCATCATCAGTTGCGGAATAAAACTCTGCTCTTCCGGTTTTATGAAGATGCGAATGCATCGGGCCAACACCTGGGTAATCTAATCCTGCTGATATAGAATACGGTTCTGTTATTTGACCGTCAGCAGTTTGCATCAGCATGGTTTTACAACCGTGAATGATTCCTACTTTTCCTAAAGCTGAGGTTGCTGCACTTTCTCCAGAATCAACTCCTTTTCCGGCAGCTTCAACGGCAATAATACCTACTTCAGGTTCATCTAGAAAGTGATAATACGTACCAGCTGCATTACTTCCGCCGCCAATACAAGCAACTACATAATCAGGGTTTTCACGTCCTTCTTTCTCTTTAAGTTGCCATTTAATTTCTTCAGATATGATCGATTGAAAACGCGTCACCATATCAGGGTAGGGGTGCGGCCCAATCGCTGAACCAATAATATAATGTGTATCTACGGGGTTGTTTATCCAATCCCGAATAGCTTCATTGGTTGCATCTTTAAGTGTTCTACTTCCTGAAAGAGCTGGGCGAACCGTTGCACCTAACATTTTCATTCTTGCCACGTTTGGAGCTTGACGCGCGATATCAATTTCGCCCATATAAACAATACATTCCATGCCCATTAAAGCACAAACGGTTGCGGTGGCAACACCATGTTGACCGGCTCCTGTTTCGGCAATAATTCTAGTTTTGCCCAATTTCTGAGCTATCAGAATTTGACCAATAGTGTTGTTTACTTTATGAGCTCCGGTATGGTTTAAATCTTCTCGTTTTAGATATATTTTACAGTTGTGTTTCTCTGAAAGGCGTTTTGCAAAATATAGAGGAGAAGGCCTACCCACATAGTCTTTAAGTAGTTGGTTGAATTCTTTTTGAAAAGAATCTTCATACATAATCTCCAAATATTTTTGACGTAACTCTTCCACATTCGGATACAGCATTTCAGGAATATATGCACCTCCAAATTCTCCGTAATATCCTTTTTCGTCTGCGTGGAAGCCCCCTACATACCCAGATGTTGAATCTAATATTGCTTCTTTTTTCATTTGTTGTCAGTTTTTATTTTAAAGTCCTAAGTCCTAAGTCAAAATTTAAAAGTCCAAAACCAAATACTTAGAACTTTTCATTAGCACTATTTTTTTAATTTAACCCTTAACCTTTTATCTCTTTCCTGAACTTCTTCAGCTCCTCAACATTCTTAAGCCCTGGTTCTAGCTCAAATTTACTATTCACGTCTAGGGCATGACAATATTTTGCTTCTGGTTGTTTCATAAATTCTTTAATAGATTCTATTTCGCTCAATCCAATTCCACCACTTAAAAAATAGGGCTTGGTTGAAGGGTAGTTTTTTAATACATTCCAATTAAAACTATAGCCATTTCCGCCAGGTAGTTTTCCTTTGGTATCAAAAAGGTAGAAATCACAAATTGCTTCAAATGGTTGTAATTGGTCAAAGTTAAAGTCGTCTTTTATTGAAAATACTTTGATGATAACCAAATCTGTCCGGTCGAGCGGAGTCGAGACCTGCGTACTAAATGTTGTTTTCTTTTTTCTCGACTCCGCTCGAAATGACAGAAAACTATCTTTCAGTTCTTCACAATATTCCGGACTTTCATTACCATGTAATTGCACGCCCCATAAATCAAATGTGGTTACTTTTTCTAAAACTTCAGCTATTGTGGCATCTACGAAAACACCTACTTTCTTAATAGTTGCAGGTATTTCTGGCATCACTCCATTAAAACATCTTTTTGACGGATCCCAAAAAATAAAACCTAAATAGTCGGGTCTTAAACCTGCAACCTCTGTGATGTTTTTATTCATGCCGCAGACCTTTAAACCTACAGATGACTTCCCCGAAAGCGAAAGGTTAGCCCCTTCTAGCTCCCCCAAAGGGCGAGAACTTCTGCTATTGTGTTTGTTGTTAGTCATTTTTTCTCTTTTTGTCATTCTGATGAAGGAGGAATTTGTAGTTGAGTTTCCTTGTGCCTCAGAATGACAATTAAAGTTTTAAATTTTCAATAAACCCCTGTGCGCTTTTTCCTGGGTTTTCTGACTTCATAAAGTTCTCACCTATTAAGAACCCTTCATACCCATATTGTTTTAAATCTTGTATTGCTGCAATAGAACTAATGCCGCTTTCAGAAACTTTCACAAAATCATCAGGAATTAATGAGGATAACGCTTTGCTAGTTTCTAAACTCACTTCAAAAGTTTTGAGATTTCGATTGTTTACACCAAGCATATCTAAACTTGGCATAATAGATTTATGTAATTCTTCTTCATTATGAACTTCTAATAGTACATCTAAATCTAAACTCTTCGCTAATTCAGAGAATGTTGTAATTTCTTCTTTGGATAGTATTGCTGCAATCAATAAAATTACATCTGCTCCATGAGCTTTTGCCTCTAGAATCTGATACTCGCTGATAATAAATTCTTTTCGAAGCAATGGCATGTTAACCGAAGCTCTTGCCAATTGTAAATCTTCTAATGAGCCACCAAAATATTTGATGTCAGTTAGAACGCTCATTCCGCAAACTCCTGCTTTTTCATATCCTTTGGCAACCTGACCTACATTAGTGTTTTGATTGATTGTTCCTTTAGATGGAGAACGTCTTTTGTGTTCGGCAATAATTCCCGTAGAACTATTACACAGCGCATTTGCCAAGGAGACCGTTTCTCTTCCGAAAAGAACTGACGCTTCCAATTGTTTAGAAGGAATAAGCGATTTTTTCAAATCGACTTCTTTGTATTTGTCAGCTACTATTTTAGATAAAATGTCAGCCCCTCCTAGCCTCCCCGAAGGGAAGGGATTAGCTTGTTGATTTATATTCTTTTCGTTATTCATGTTATTTTTTTATCCCCCTCCTTTGGAGGGGTTAGAGGAGGACTTTTATTCCCCTTTGGGGTTAGGACTTATTTACTCAACTCCTGCAATTTTTTCAGTGCTAACAATCCATTCCCACTTAACAAAGATTCTTTTGCCTTCTCAAACCCTTCTTTAATACCAATGTTTTCAACTGTTGAAATTGCGACTCCTGCATTGGCGCACACTACGTTATTTTGAGCATCTGTTCCTTTTGCTTGTAAAACATTCATGAAAATTTGAGCAGATTCTTCAATACTATCTCCACCTACAATTTCGGATTGTTGAATTGCTTTCAAACCAAAATCAGAAGGTTTTATCATTCCTTCAGAATGGTTAGAAATTGTTTTAGTGTTTCCTGTTAAAGAAATTTCATCGTAACCATCTAAAGCATGTAAAACGGTAAAGTTCTTATCTGTGTTTTGATACAGATAGCCGTACATTCGGGCTAATTCCAAATTGAATACGCCTACCATTTGGTTCTTCGGAAAAGCCGGATTCACCATGGGTCCTAACATATTAAAAAAAGTTTTTACACCCAATTCTCTTCGAATAGGTGCTACATTTTTCATCGCAGGATGAAATAGCGGAGCGTGTAAAACACAAATTCCTGCTTCATCAATAGACTTCTCTAAAAAGCCTGCTTCATTACTGAATTTGAGGCCTAAAAATTCCATTACGTTACTACTGCCACATTTTGAGGAAACGCCGTAATTACCATGTTTCGTTACTTTAACTCCTGCTCCAGCGGTAACAAAAGATGCTAAAGTGGATATGTTAAAGGTGTCTTTTCCGTCGCCACCAGTACCACATAAATCAACCGGATTGTATGCTGATAAATCAATAGCTAAACACAGTTCTAAAAGTGCATCACGAAAGCCTTCTAATTCTTCGATAGTAATGCTTCGCATCATATATACCGTCAAAAATGAAGCTATTTGACTCGAATTATAGTCGCCTTTGGCAATATTGACCAAAATTTGTTTCGCATCTTCTTTTGCGAGGATGTCGTGATTGATTAGTTTATTGAGCGTCTGTTTCATTCTTTATAATAGTATTAAGTCTTAAGTAATTAGTATTAAGTATTTGTTTTGAACTTTTTACTTAATACTTTGTGCTCATTACTGAGCTTTAGCTCTTCAGCCAGTTTTTCAATATTTGTTTTCCTTCAGGAGTCAAAATAGATTCTGGATGAAATTGTACCGCGCAAACATCATATTCTTTATGACGTAAAGACATTACTTGTCCGTTTTCATCATAAGAAGTTGCTTCTAACACTTCAGGAAGCTCAGGATTCACAACCCAAGAATGATATCTACCTACTTTTATTTCTTTTGGCATTCCTTCGAACAGAATATCATCTTTTACAATATTAATTTTTGTAGCAATACCATGATATACTTTATCTAAATTTATCAGCGAACCTCCAAAAACTTCGCAAATAGCTTGCTGCCCTAAGCATACTCCGAATATACTTTTGGTTGCAGCATACCGCTCAATAATCTCTTTTAGAAGTCCCGCCTCATCTGGAATACCGGGACCTGGAGAAAGTACAATTTTATCAAAAATAGCAACTTCTTCTATGGTCAATTGATCGTTTCGCTTCACGATGACCTCGCAACCTAAATCTTCCAAATAATGGACGAGATTATACGTGAAGCTATCGTAGTTGTCTATCACTAGAACAGAAGAAGTCCCATCTAGCTTCCCCAAAGGGGAAGGAGTCTTACTCGAATCTATATTTTTGTTATCTGTCATTTTGTTTTTTTTGTCCCCCTACTTCGGAGGGGTTAGGGGAGGCCTTTTATTCCCCCTTCAGGGGTTGGGGGGCTTTTATATCGTTTCAGCAATTTCAAGTGCTTTTGTTAAAGCACCTAGTTTGTTATAGGTTTCTTGTAATTCGTTTTCTGCATCTGAAGCAGCTACTAAACCAGCGCCAGCTTGATAATGCAATTCATGATTTTTACTGAGAAATGTTCGAATCATAATTGCATGGTTGAAATTTCCTTTAAAGTCCATAAATCCTATAGCGCCGCCGTAATATCCTCGACTTGTTTTTTCGTATTTCTCAATGAGTTGCATTGCCATATGCTTTGGGGCACCACTTAAAGTTCCGGCTGGGAAAGTATCTGCTACCACTTTCATTGTGGAAATGTCTTTTTTCTTTTGTCCGGTTACTTTAGATACCAAATGAATTACATGAGAGAAGAATTGTACCTCTCTATAGTTGGTGACTTCTACCATATTTCCGTTTCGGCTCAAATCGTTTCTTGCTAAGTCTACTAACATTACATGTTCTGCATTTTCTTTATCGTCTTCGGTCAATTCTTTAGCAAGAATTGCATCTTGTTCATCATTTCCGGTACGTTTGAAGGTTCCGGCTATAGGATGAATTTCAGCGACACCTTCTTTTACAATCAATTGTGCTTCAGGTGAACTACCAAAGATTTTAAAATCTCCATAGTCAAAGTAAAATAAATAAGGTGAAGGATTCACTGAACGTAAGGCGCGGTATACGTTAAACTCATCCCCCTTAAATCCTTGTGAAAATCTGCGTGATAATACTAGTTGAAAAACATCCCCGCGTTGGCAATGTTTCTTCGCGATGGCTACTTGCTCTCTGAAATCTTCATCTTCTAAGTTAGATTTTTTATCTCCATCCATAGAAAAATTATAGGAAGCAAAGTTCTTTACGTTGAGAATTTGTTCAATTTCTTGAACGTTGTTTTCTGTTTCAAAGCAATTAGCAAAAATGTACGCCTCATTCTTAAAATGATTGATAGCAATGATATTCTGATATACAGCATAATAGATATCAGGAATTGCAACCGAATTGTCTTTTTTCGAAAGTTTTACATCTTCGTAATACCGAACAGCATCGTAAGCCATATAACCGAAGAGTCCGTTATCGATGAATTTGAAATCACTCTTGATGGCATCAAAACGTTGACTAAAATTGTGAATGACATCAACTACATTGGTGTCTTCGCCAATTTCAATAGTATCAGAACAACCGTCAGGAAATTGTTGTGTTATTATTTCGTTTTCAACTTTAATCGAAGCAATTGGGTTGCAACAGATGTAAGAAAAGCTATTATCATTCGCATGATAGTCACTACTTTCAAGTAAAATGCTATTTGGAAAGCGGTCTCTGATTTTAAGGTAGACACTGACGGGCGTGATTGTATCCGCTAGTATTTTCTTGTGATGTGATTGTAATTGATATTTCATTTGATGCTATAAAATAAGAAAGGCCCGTCGTGATGACAGGCCTTGTATAGTTTTACTATAATGTTGCTCAGCTCACGTTTTTTTTCGAGAGTTGTTCCACCACCAAGTATTTGTATTTCTTTCTTGCATTGGTTCAAATATAGAAATCATTTTTAATTCTGCCAATATCCTTTCAAATTAAAACAAAAAAACCTGCACTTGTTAAAAGTGCAGGTTGCATAGCTAGTGAGGTCAAGTTTATTAAAATTCTAAATCTATAACTAGGTCAAACTCATCATAGATTGCCTTGTCTTTCAAAGTGTCTGTAAAGTTTGTTGAGCCATAATGAATATCATAATTGGTTCTATCAACTTTAAGTGTTGCTGTAGCTTTACTACCGTACACTGATATATCAAAGGTTACTGGTTTTGAGATACCTTTTATAGTTAAGTCACCATTTACTGCATAAGAATTTTTACCAGAGGCTTTAACTTCTGTGAAAACTATCTTAGAAGTGGCATGATTTGCAGTACCAAAAAAGTCATCAGCATTTAAGTGACCCTCTAATTTCTCTTTTCCTTTACCTGCTTCTAAATCGGTAACGGTAATGCTTGTCATATCAACTACGAACTCACCACCTGTTAATTTGTCGCCATCGAACATAAGTGTTCCTGATTGAAGCGCTATGGTACCGTTGTGCGAGCCAGCAAATTTGTAGCCTTTCCATGCCACTGAACTAGTTTCAGTATTCACTTCTTTCTTTTCTTCATTGATAGGCTCAGTTGCGGTTGCGTTGAAACCAAAAACTGTTGCTAATACTAAACTTAAAATTGTCTTTTTCATAAAATGTGATTTAATTATTTCTCGCGTATGCGAGCATCATTGATTAATACTTTATATGTAGGTAAATAATTCATTTATTGGTTGTCTCACTTTTGCATAGTGTTGGGTTTCATCTTCAGCAGAACGATAGCCAATTGCGGCAACAAGAGTAGCATTTAAACCTTTTTCAGTTAAACCAAGTATTTCATTATACGCTTCAGGTTCAAAACCTTCCATTGGGCAAGTATCTATTTTTAAAGTTGCAGCAGCTGATAATAAGTTACCAAGTACTAGGTAGTTTTGTTTAGCAGCCCATTGTGACTGTTCTTCTTTTGAAACTGCTAAAACTTTAGATTTCATAAATTCAGCATATTGTTGAAGCCCTTCTACCGGAATATTCCTGGTTTCGCTTACATTTTTCAAATAAGAGTCAATCCAACTAGCATCAACATCAGTTTTACTCGCAAGAATAATTAAATGCGACGCATCAACAATTTGCGTTTGACCCCAAGATACGGGTTGTAATTTCTTTCTTATCGCTGTATCTGTTACAATCATAATATGATATGGTTGAAGCCCATATGAAGAAGCAGATAGCTGCATTGATTCTAATAAAATATCTAAATCTTCTTTCTTTACTTTTTTTTGAGCATCAAATTTTTTTGTGGCGTAGCGCCATTTTAAGCTCTCTATATATGAATTCATATTAAAATTTATTAAACAGGTTGTTGAGTTGTTCTAACTCTTTTGGAGTTAAATTTTTTAAGATGTTTTTTTCTGCTTTAGAAATTTGTTCATCTATTTGTTTTAACACTTTTTTTCCTTCTGGGGTAATGGTTATTTCTACTTTTCTGCGGTTTGACGGACACGTTATTCGACAAACAAATCCTTTTACAATTAGCTTATCAACCAATCGTGTTGTATTACTCATTTTGGTAACCATTCTTTCATTAAGCGTTGAAAGGTTAGCTGGTCTTCCTTTTTGGCCCCTTAAAATTCGAAGTACATTGAACTGCTGCAATGAAACATCAAACGGTTTTAAAACTGAAGAAAATACTTCAATTATTTTATTGTTGACCAACATAAAATGAATAAGTGTTCTGCTTTCAAGCGGAATCTCTTTCTCTGTTTTTATGATTTTTTCAACATTCATGTTGCTACAACAATTGTATATACAAATGTAATTCTAATATTCACTCATAAAAATAATAATAGAATAAAGTTTTGTTAAAAAAGGATAGAACAAATTTGGAACGAAAATTGTAATTTTGAAAAACAATAAG
The DNA here is from genome assembly GCA_937929935.1 of uncultured Flavobacteriaceae bacterium. Lineage (GTDB taxonomy): Bacteria > Bacteroidota > Bacteroidia > Flavobacteriales > Flavobacteriaceae > Maribacter_C. The sequence goes on from CALFUL010000007.1 coordinate 64,388, forward strand.
CAAATAATGTTCTAGCTTTCGCTAGAATAAAAAATTATATCTAATGGCAGATTTATCTCAAGAAGAATGGGTAACTCAATTAAAGCAAGATGAACATGCTTTTATTCTAGACGTTCGAACCGAAGACGAAGTAGCAGAAGGTAGAATTCCTGATTCAACCAATATTGACATTTATTTAGGGCAAGATTTTCTTAATGAACTTGAGAAATTAGATAAATCAAAAAGCTATTATGTGTACTGCAGAAGCGGAAATCGAAGTGGTCAGGCCTGTGCTATTATGAATAGTGTTGGTTTTGAAAATGCGTATAACCTTGAAGGTGGCTTTATGAATTGGCAAGGCGAAGTTGCAGAATAGCACTCAAACAACTATACAGTTTTTTCTTACATAAATTTTATACTTTAGCGCAGTTAGTTCTTGAAAACTGTGCGCGAAGATTTACTTCATTTTATTTGGAAATATAAGAAGCTACAACTTTCTCATTTGCTTACCTCAAATGCTGAACCTGTTGAAATAGTTGATGTTGGGTTGCATAATCATCTTGCTGGCCCTGATTTTTTTAATGCTAAGATTCGGATCAATAACCAACTTTGGGCAGGTAATGTTGAAATACACATACAATCTTCTGATTGGTATGTGCATCAACATGAAAAAGATGCCAATTATGATAATGTTATTCTTCATGTAGTTTGGCAAGATGACGCTGCAGTTTTTAGAAATGACGGTTCTGAAATCCCCACGGTTGCCCTTAAAAATTATGTATCATCATCTTTATTAGATGCCTACAAGAAGCTATTTAAAGCACGCACTAATCAATTCATTAATTGTGAAAGTGAAATAAGGCATGTGAATGAATTTATAGTCAGCAACTGGTTCGAAAGGCTCTACTTTGAACGATTAGAAAATAAATCTAATGAAATTGAAGCGTTACTTTCTCAATCAAATAATGATTGGGAAGCTGTTTTTTTTAAGACCTTACTAAAAAACTTTGGTTTAAAAATTAATAAAGATTCTTTTACCAGTTTATCAGAGGCGCTTGACTTTTCGGTTGTTCGTAAACTAAATGATTCTATTTTTAAATTAGAGAGTGTCTTTTACGGTATGACGCATTTATTAGAAGAAAATGGCCAAGTTGACACCTATTTCTTAGAATTAAAAAAGGAGTATGACTATTTGAAAAATAAATTCAGTTTAGAGGCAATGGGTGTTATCAAGCCTTCTTTTTTTAAACTCAGGCCTCCTAATTTTCCTACCATCAGGCTTTCGCAATTAGCTAATTTGTATGGCAAAGAAAAGAGTCTTTTTAATAAAATAATTGAAGCTAAAAGCCTTGAAGAATTTTATAGTTTGTTTAATGTGACAGCAAGTGATTATTGGAGTACCCATTTCACTTTTGGTAAAATATCTAAGAAAAACAGTAAGCCTATTTCAAAGAAGTTTGTAGATCTCTTAATCATTAATACCATATTACCCATTAAATTTCATCATGCCCAAAAGACCGGAAATGCTATAGATGAAGAACTAATCGCAATTATTTCTGATCTAAAAAGTGAAGAGAATTCTATTATTACGAATTTTAGAAAAAGCGGAATTAAAGCTAACAACGCTAAAGACAGTCAAGCACTACTTCAATTGTACACAAGTTACTGCTCAAAAAATAAATGTCTTCAATGTTCAGTAGGTGGTGCTTTATTGAATGTAAATGATTAGTTTTAGATTACCAAAATTAGTAATTCTGAACTTTTAGCATTGAAACTTTTCTTTACCATATTATACTATTTTCAAAAACGAGGTTTTGAGGTGTGCCGTCGTATTGCTGAAAGAACGGGCATTCGAACGCGTGTGGTTAGAACTTCATTTATTTATATCACTTTTGTTACCGTAGGTTTTGGTTTTGCATTGTATATGTTTTTGGCATTTTGGCTAAAAATAAAAGACTTGATTTATCAAAAAAGAACCTCTGTCTTTGACTTATAATTTATGGTTAAACTATCAAGATCTAAAATTTATCTGGCAATATCATTAGTATTTGCTGTTGTGCTTATTGGGGTTTTAGGCTACCGCTATATTTCAGATTACACATGGGTTGATGCCTTGTATATGACCATTATTACAATGGCTACGGTGGGTTTTAAAGAAGTTCAGCCGTTAGATGATACCGCTAAAATTTTTACAGTATTTTTAATCTTGGCAAGTGTTTTTATTCTTGGTTTTGCCATTTCAGTTTTATCAGAGTACCTTTTAGGAAGAAATTCCCTTCAACTTTTAAAAAAGAAAAAAGTGAGAAATAAAATTAAAAGTTTATCCAACCATGTTATTGTTTGCGGTTATGGTAGAAACGGTATGCAAGCAGCTGAAAAATTAAATGCCTACAAGAAGCCTTTTGTAGTTATTGAAAAAGATAAAGATGTGGTTTCAAAATATGAAAATGACATTTTGTTTATTGAAGGTGATGCTAGTGAAGATGAAATTTTAAAAGAGGCAGGTGTTGAAAAAGCACAATACTTAATTGGTGCTATGGCTGATGATGCCTCCAATTTATTTGTGGTACTTTCTGCCAGACAATTAAATCAAAACCTTTTTATTATTAGTAGAGCTTCATTGGCGAGTTCGCAAAACAAATTAATATTAGCTGGCGCGAATAAAGTTATTATGCCTGATAAAATTGGTGGTGATCATATGGCTTCTTTGGTTGTAATGCCTGATTTAATCACTTTTATAAATAAACTTTCTTTGGAAGGTGAACATACTACTAACCTTGAAGAAGTGACCATTGAAGATATTGAAGGCTACAAGAATTGCAATTCAATTCGTGATCTTGATTTAAGACAAAAAACGGGCTGTACAATTATAGGATATATTGCTCCTGATGGCGATTATATTATTAACCCAGAAGCAGATGTTGAAATACAGCCAAAAAGCAAGGTAATTGTTTTGGGGCGGCCAGAACAAATCAAGAAACTGAACGATATGTTTCATCTTGCCTAAGTTAATTTATCGCTATTGTTTGATTGTGTTGCTTATTTTTATGATATTGGCAACTTACTAAATATCAAACGACACCAAAACTTAAAATTATGAAGTACAAACTTCTTACTCTTTTTTCATTTTTATTACCTTTTTTAAGTAACGCTCAAGAAATCTCAGAGATGGGCCTTGATGATAGAATTGACCAAGCTTTCGGAAGTGCTACAGGCTGGTTTGTAGAATTCATTTTTTATCAAATAGATTTTGGAAGTGATATAAAAGTTTATTGGGTTCTTTTTCCATTGATTTTAGGAGCAACTTACTTTACATTTTACTTTAAGTTTATAAACTTTACTGGTTTTTGGAAATCAATAAATATTGTAAGAGGTAAATATGATGAAATTGACCAACATGAGTCTCTTGTTGGAGCAGGTGATTCTACTCCTGGAGGAGATCATATTGAAACAATTGCTGTAGAGAATCATGAAGGAGAGGTAAGTCATTTTCAGGCACTAACAGCTGCACTATCAGCAACGGTTGGGCTTGGTAATATTGCAGGAGTGGCTATAGCAGTTTCTATTGGAGGTGCTGGTGCAACATTTTGGATGATTGTTGCAGGTTTATTAGGTATGGCTTCAAAATTTGTAGAGTGTACATTAGGGGTCAAGTATAGAGATATTGCTGAAGACGGAACAGTTTACGGTGGTCCAATGTACTATTTGACAAAAGGACTTAAAAGTAAAGGGCTAGAGAAGCTAGGAAAAGTATTAGCAGTACTTTTTGCCATTTTCGTAATTGGAGGGTCTTTTGGAGGCGGTAATATGTTTCAAGTCAATCAAGCTTTTCAATTGGTTGAAAATATTACGGGCGGAGAAGCTTCGTTTCTTCACGGAAAAGGTTGGCTATTTGGTTTAATAATGGCAGTTCTTGTTGGTATTGTAATTATTGGCGGAATTAAAAAAATTGCCAAGGTAACAGATAAGATTGTGCCTTTTATGGTGGTGATTTATGTAGCGGCTTCACTCTTCGTGATTTTTGCAAACTACACTATGATTGGCGATGCTTTTTTACAAATATTTAATGGCGCATTTAGCCCTGAAGGTATTGCAGGTGGAGCTATCGGTGTTTTGGTGCAAGGATTTAGAAGAGCAGCATTCTCAAATGAGGCTGGTGTTGGTTCTGCTTCTATTGCGCATTCAGCAGTTAAAACTAAATATGCAGCAAGTGAAGGTATGGTAGCTTTATTAGAGCCATTTATTGATACTGTTGTTGTTTGTACTATGACGGCATTAGTCTTGATTATAACAGGAAATGTTACAGCGGCAAATGCAGGACTAAATGATGCTCAGGCTATTTTGTTGACATCAGGTGCTTTTGAATCAGCCATTTCATGGTTTCCTTATGTGTTAACTGTTGCAGTTGTCTTATTTGCTTTTAGTACAATGATATCATGGTCTTATTACGGGTTTCAAGGTTGGGCTTATCTTTTTGGAAGGTCTAAAAAAATGGAATATTTGTATAAAATTATTTTCTGTTTATTTGTTATTGTTGGATCAGCTGCGAGTCTAGGTTCAGTGATTGGGTTCTCAGATGCAATGATTTTTGCAATGATGGTTCCGAATATGGTAGGTTTAGTAATTCTTGCTCCTAAAGTTAAAGATGAATTGAACAGGTATTTAGCAGATATAAAGACTAATTTCAAATAACAAGAAATTGATAAATTTAAAATCCCACTTTAAGTTCAACAAACAAGAACGGAGTGGGATTTTCTTTTTACTGCTGATTATCATCGCATTACAGTTAGGCTATTTTATATTCAGGTCTTTTTCTACGGATAAAAAAGATACCCTGATGGTAGCTAGAGACAGCCAAGAGCGTGTAGATTCTTTAAAGCAGCTTTCTTTCAAGAAAGACTCGGTAAAATTATTTCCTTTCAACCCTAATTTTATAACCGATTATAAAGGCTATACGTTAGGTATGTCAGTTGAAGAGATTAACAAACTTCATACTTTTCGCGCAAGTGATCAATTTGTGAATTCATCTGAAGAATTTCAAAAGGTAACCAAAATATCAGATTCTTTATTGCAAGCTATTTCGCCGTATTTTAAATTTCCAGAGTGGATAAAAAAGAAACCGCAGAACAATTCAATAATAAGCCATTCTACTAAAAAATATAAAGTAGCTGATTTAAATACAGCCACTGCTGAAGATTTGAAAAAAATAAGCGGAATAGGAGAGAAGTTATCAGATCGAATTGTAAAATTTAGAGATCGTCTTGGAGGCTTTTTAGTAACTGAGCAATTGTTTGATGTTTATGGTTTAGAAGCAGATGTTGCTGACCGTACCTTAAAACATTTTAAGCTTTTAAGCACGCCTGAAATCAAAAAAACAAACATCAACACAGCACCTGTGAATCAGTTGGTTAAATTGGTCTATATAAGATACGCGGTGGCACAAGAAATAGTGCGTTATCGCGAACAAAACGGAAGTTTTAGTTCATTAAATGAATTAATAAACATTAAAGATTTTCCTACAGAAAAGATAGATAGAATAGTTTTATATTTGTCAATAAAAGATTAAGCATATGCAAAGCATGTACTTCACTGAAGAACATCAATTGTTCAGAGAAAGTCTCAAAGAATTTTTAAAAAAAGAAGTTTCTCCTCACATTGAAAAATGGGAAAAATCAGGAACCATTGAACGCTTCATTTGGAAAAAATTTGGTGAGATGGGCTTTTTTGGTTTGGCAACACCTGAAGCTGATGGGGGTTTAGGTTTAGATTTATTCTACACGGTTATATTTTTAGAAGAACTTCAAAAAATAAATTCAGGGGGTTTTGCGGCAGCGATGTGGGCACACGTATATTTGGCGATGACACATCTCAACAAGAATGCTAGCGAGAAATTACGTAAAGAATATTTAGAGCCAAGTGTGGCTGGCGAGAAAGTGGGTTGTTTAGGTGTTAGCGAACCTTTTGGGGGTAGTGATGTAGCCGGAATGAGAACTACGGCAGTTAAAAAAGGAGACATATATGTTTTAAATGGCTCTAAAACTTTTATTACTAATGGTGTTTATTGCGACTATATGATTATTGCTGCAAAGACAAACCCTGAGGCAGGTAATAAAGGTATCAGTATTTTAGTGGTAGATAGAAATAGTAAAGGAGTTACAGTAAATAAGTTAGATAAATTAGGATGGCGCGCATCTGATACAGCAGAGTTGGCTTTTGATAATGTTGAGGTTCCTGCAGAAAATATTTTAGGAGAAGAAGGAAAAGGTTTTGCCTATATCATGGAGGCTTTTGCCCTTGAACGTTTGGTGATGGGTATAAATGCACACGCAAGAGCAGAGTATGCTTTAGAATATGCACTTCAGTACATGTCAGAACGCGAAACTTTTGGCAAGAAAATTAATCAATATCAAGCACTAAGACATCGTATTGCTGATTTGCATGCAGATATGGATATGTGTAAAGAATATAATTATTCAGTGGCCTATAAAATGGAACAAGGTAATTATGTTGTTAAAGAAGCAACTATCTCAAAGTTAAGGTCAACTAAGATGGCAGATGAGGTTGCTTATGAATGTTTACAGTTTTTAGGCGGCTATGGTTATATAGAAGAATATCCTATGGCACGTTTGTTACGTGATAGTAGACTTGGGCCTATAGGGGGTGGAACATCAGAAATACTCAGAGAAATAATAGCAAAAATTGTTATAGATAAAAAAGAATATCGCTCATCAAGCAAAAACTAAATATTTATTGAAATATGGTTGTGCATTGTAAATTAGTTTTTATCTTTGCACCCTTAATAATAACTAAAGAAAGGAGGTTGTAGCCCATGCTGATAATACCAATTAAAGAAGGAGAAAATATCGATAGAGCTTTAAAACGCTTCAAACGAAAGTTTGACAAGACAGGTACAATGCGTCAATTGCGTAAGCGACAAGCATTTAATAAGCCTTCAGTTGTACGCAGAGCGCAAATTCAAAAAGCACAATACATTCAAGGTTTAAGAGATCAAGAAGAAATTTAGTTTTCTTAAAACTTGTTATTTGAAATATTAAAAAATCTCGCATTACGCGAGATTTTTTTTATTACTATTATTTTTCCTCGTCATACCTTATAACATTCTTGCTGGCAGGTTGGTTAGAAATGAATTCAATTTGTATGAATAATTTTATTGCTTCAAAACTTTCCTAACTTTGAGCTATGTCTATTGATGCATTTATTAATTATTTATCCTTAGAAAAAAACTTTTCAGAACACACCGTTACCGCTTACAAAAAAGATATTTTGTCTTTTATAGCTTTTTGTAAAGAAGAGTATAATCTTGATTCAATTGACAAAATTGACTACGCTCTTATTCGTTCATGGATTGTAAGCTTGGTTACTCTTGAAATATCTAATCGCAGTATCAATAGAAAAGTAGCCTCTTTAAAAGCCTATTACAAGTTCTTACATCAAATAGGCAAAATAGATAAAAACCCATTATCAAATCATAAGGCTTTAAAAACGGCAAAAAAAGTTGAAGTGCCTTTTTCGAAATTTGAAATGGAAACTGTTTTAAATCAAATACCCTATAGTGATGATTATGAGGGTAAACGTGATAAATTAATCATTGAACTTTTATATACCACAGGTATGCGAAGAGCTGAGTTGGTTAATTTAAAGATGACTGATGTTGATTTAGCTTCAAATTTGATTAAGGTGTTGGGTAAAAGAAAAAAGCAGCGCATTATTCCTTTATTGCCTTCAACCAAATTAATGTTTAATTCCTTTTTTAATGAGAGAAGAGAGTTAGCTACACGTGTTGATGAACAATATGTCTTTTTGTTAAAAAGCGGCATTAAAATTTACAATAATCTTGTTTACCGGGTTATAAATAAGTATCTTAGTAAGGTGTCATCAAAGGTGAAAAAGAGTCCTCATATTCTGAGGCACACCTTTGCTACACACCTACTTGCTAACGGTGCTGATCTAAATTCAGTAAAAGAATTATTAGGGCATTCAAGTTTGGCTTCAACACAAGTATATACACATAATAGTATAGCTGAACTAAAAAAAGTACATTCAACTTCGCATCCAAGAAGTAAGAAATAGTATTGCATGTCAGAAAGATTGTTGAATTTTTAAAAACCTATTTTATGAAAGTAAACACTCAATCAGTAAATTTTAATGCAGACGCTAAATTAATTCAATTTATTCAAGATAGATTGGATAAAGTTGAAACGTTTTACACCAAGGTAATAAGTTCTGACGTGTATTTGAAGGTTGAAAATACCAGTTCAAAAGAAAATAAAATAGCAGAAATTAAATTGAATATACCAAAGGATAATTTTGTGGTTAAAAAACAATGTAAATCTTTTGAAGAAGCCGTTGATTCAGCATGCAGTTCATTAGAAAGAAAGCTGATTAGAAGGAAAGAAAAAATGCGTATTCAATACTAATTAAAAATTTCGCAATTTTATTTTGATTAAACAAATAAATATCTACATTTGCAGTCCGTTAGAAATAGCGGACTTTTTTATGCGTAAAAAGGTGTAAAAGCCGATGTAGCTCAGCTGGCTAGAGCAGCTGATTTGTAATCAGCAGGTCGTGGGTTCGAGTCCCTCCATCGGCTCTAAAGTAGAAGAAAAGAATTATCTGATTACTCACAGAAATAATAAAGAGTTTAAGTTCATTAAAATATTGAAATTTTAAAGAAGGGGGAGATACTCAAGCGGCCAACGAGGGCAGACTGTAAATCTGCTGACTACGTCTTCGCAGGTTCGAATCCTGCTCTCCCCACATCTTTAAACTAAAGAGAAAGGTAGATTCAGTTGATGTTTCACTTGAGAATCTTTGCAGGTTCTCCCGAAGCGTCGGGACTGCTCTCCCCGCATCTTTAAACTAAAGAGAAAGGTAGATTCAGTTGATGTTTCACTTGAGAATCTTCGCA
>CALFUL010000008.1 GCA_937929935.1 uncultured Flavobacteriaceae bacterium
GCTGCATCTCCCACACCGTCGGCAGACGTATGCAGCCTTCCTCACCGGGGAGCCGGGGTTGGCTGTCCATCTTTTCTGAAAGAGGAGAAGAAATTGCTGCAAAGATATTATGTACTAGTTAAAAAGATTATGAGCAACCTATACGGCGCTGAGCTTGCTAAAGTTTTTGATAAAATGTATCGGGGTTTCATTGACTACGGCAAAGAATACCAATTCTATGCTTCAAAGGCAAAAATGTTCAATGTGAAGTCTATTTTAGAATTAGGATGCGGTTCAGGAAATCTAGCGCATTACTTCATTGCTAATTTTGATGATTATTTAGGCATTGATCTAAGTACACATATGCTCGAATTGGCCTGTAAAAAAAATTCAGCTGAACATTTCAAAAAAGCTGACATGCGTTCTTTTAGCTTGCAAAGCAAATATGAAATGGCATGTATCACAGGTAGATCTTCAAGCTACCTGCTTTCTAATACTGATTTAACTAAAACCTTTAATTGTATTACTAAAGTATTAAAGCCCAAAGGTCATTTGGTTTTTGATTGTATTGATGCTGAAAAATTTGTTCCTTATGTCAAAAATAATCCAACGGTAATTCATTATTCAACAGTTGGGAATTTGAAATTTCACAGATCCACCCATTGGTATGTTGAAAATCAAAAAGAGAATCTTGTTAATTGGAAAGCTGATTACTTCAAACAAGAAGAATCAAAAGAAATAAAACTAGGGCAAGATCATGTCATCTTCAAAGCTTTCAAGCGCAAAAACATCGTTGACCTCCTTAATAAATCTGGATATGATACACTTTATATTGAAGACCGACCCTCTTACGCCTTTGATACATTTGTAATTCATGCTCAAAAGATGCAATATTAATTTTAATCTTCTGGGTGCATAAATGCTTGTTTACCTAAAAGTACTTCTTCAGTTTCAACCCGGTCATCATCAGGCACACAGCAATCTACAGGGCATACAGCAGCGCATTGAGGCTCTTCGTGAAAACCTTTACATTCTGTACACTTATCAGGCGATATATAATAAATTTCATCACTAATAGGCTCCTGAACAGCATCAGCATTGACTTGTTTGCCATCAGGCAATACTACATCTCCTTTCAATGAAGTGCCATCACTGTAACGCCATTCATCAGCTCCTTCATAAATTGCCGTATTTGGGCATTCAGGCTCACAAGCTCCACAATTGATGCACTCATCTGTTATTATTATTGCCATAGTGTTGTTCTGAACTCGATTCAAAATCTAGATTTTACACTAGAAAATTTAAAAACAAGTATCTGTTTATAATTCAAAAAAAATATTGACTCAATAGCCGTATTTTTACGCAAAAATAAAGCCAATTAACTCTTTTTACAAATATTATGAACGGTCATAACAAAACTATTATTGCTTTCGCAAAATTGGGCGACCTTTTAAGAGATTTTTGTCAATCATATAATACGCAAAATTCTTGGCATAATGCGCTTGATGAAGTAGTGACCAAATCAGGGCATCATAATGGTTGGTTTACTAGGGATAATATTCTTTTTTCTTTAAAAGAATGGAGTACTCTTTTAAATAAGGATAAATTAAAAGCGTGGCTTTCTAATTATGAGTTACCTGAAAATTATCCTAAAACAGTAGCCATTATCATGGCGGGAAACATTCCGTTAGTTGGCTTTCATGATTTTTTATCGGTATTAATTACCGGTAACAAAGTCTTGTGTAAACTGTCATCAAATGATAAAATAGTGCTTCCGTTTTTAGCCAAATATCTCATTGAATGTGAACCTGAATTAAAAAGTAAGATTGTTTTTACTGAAAATAAATTAGAAAATTTTGACGCTGTGATTGCCACAGGTAGTAATAATACTGCTCGCTACTTTGAACATTATTTTGGTAAGAAACCAAATATCATCCGTAGAAATAGAAACTCTGTAGCCATTTTAACTGGCAATGAGTCAACTGAGCAATTGGCAGGGTTAGGCGAAGATATATTCAGGTATTACGGTCTTGGCTGCCGCAGTGTTTCAAAACTATTTGTTCCAGAAAAATATGATTTTGATGCCTTTTTTAAGGGTCTTTATAATTTCAATCCAATCATCAACCAACATAAATATGCCAACAATTATGACTATAACAAGGCTGTTTATTTGATGAGTGAGTTTCAAATTTTAGAAAATGGCTTTTTAATGTTAAAAGAAGATGAAAACTACGCCTCACCAATTGCGTCAATATTTTATGAAACCTATAGTTCAATTGAAACCTTAAAAGAAAAAATAGCAGTTGACAAAGATAAAATTCAATGTATAGTCGCTCATGGTTTTAGTAATAATGAAGTGCCTTTTGGTACTACCCAGAAACCAGTTTTGAGTGATTTCGCTGACGGAATTGATACTGTTGATTTCCTGTTAAAAACATAACTTTTTTTCTTTTGAATGTATGGGTGTTTTCTTTAATAATTTCTGACCTTTAGCGTTCAATTTGATCAAAAAAATATTTTCTAATTATATCCTTATGAAAAAACATAATTTTAGCGCCGGACCCTGTATTTTACCGCAAGAAGTTTTAGCACAAGCATCTGAAGCTGTTAAAGATTTTAATGGTTCAGGGTTATCTTTAATTGAAATTTCACACCGCAGTAAAGACTTTGTTGAAGTGATGGAAAAAGCACGTTCATTAGTCTTAGAGCTATTAGGTTTAGAAGGAAAAGGATATCAAGCGCTCTTTTTACAAGGTGGTGCGAGTATGGAGTTTTTAATGATTGCTTACAATCTTTTAGAAACCAAAGCAGGATATGTGAATACGGGTACATGGAGTGATAAAGCAATTAAGGAGGCTAAACTCTTTGGAGAAGTGGTCGAAGTGGCATCTTCTAAAGCAGAAAAATTCAATTTTGTACCCCAAGGATACGGCATACCTGACGGATTAGATTATTTACACATTACCTCAAACAATACCATTTTTGGTACGCAGACAAAGAATTTTCCTAAATCATATACCAACTTGATTTGTGATATGAGTTCTGATATTTTTTCACGTCAGCTAGATTTTTCGCAATTTGATTTAATCTATGCCGGAGCGCAAAAAAATATGGGTCCGGCAGGTACTACACTTGTTGTGATAAAAGAAGATATTTTGGGTAAAGTCTCAAGACAAATTCCTTCAATGCTTGACTATAAAGTTCATATTGGAAAAGACAGTATGTTCAACACCCCTTCGGTTTTCGCCGTGTATGTGTCGATGCTCACTTTAGATTGGTTAAAAAATATGGGAGGTATTGATGCCATTGAAAAAATAAATGAAAAAAAAGCGCAACTTTTATACTCTGAAATTGACTTAAGCCCTGTTTTTGAAGGCTATGCAAGAAAAGATGATCGCTCTTTAATGAATGCAACTTTTAGCTTAACTGAAGATAAATTAAAAGGCACTTTTGAAAAGATGCTTCAAGAAGCTGGTATCAACGGTCTCAATGGTCATCGATCAGTGGGTGGTTATAGAGCTTCAATGTACAATGCACTTTCTCTAGAAAGTGTTGGCGTTTTAGTTGATGTCATGAGTGAAATGGAAAGAAAAGCTTAGACAATTATAAATTTTAAGTGCTAAGTTTTAAATTAAATATATAACTTCTTGATTGAGGAAAAAAGCTTTCAATTTGCCCTTAAATCTATCACTTTAGTGAAACAATTACGTGAACACAGGGGGTACGTTTTTGCTGATCAATAGCTACGATCAGCAACAAGTATTGGAGCGAATGTTTCTGAAGCTGGGGCTGGTCAATCAAAAAGAGATTTCATAGCAAAAATGGCAATTGCTTCAAAAGAAGCTAGAGAAACAAGATATTGGTTAAGATTAATAAAATAAGGAAAGGTAATTAATACTGATTTAGGTTATTACTGAACATTTTAAACTCAACACTTACAATCGAACATTTAAAACTTAACACTTACAAATGAAGATTTTAGCAAACGATGGTGTCTCACAATCTGGAATATCAGTTTTAGAAAAAGCAGGATATGAAGTTTTAACTACTACAGTAGCCCAAGAGCAACTTGTGCAATTTATTAATGAAAATGAAATCATTGCCCTCTTGGTTAGAAGTGCTACAAAGGTTCGAAAAGACATTATCGATAATTGCCCGAGTCTTAAACTTATAGGTCGTGGTGGCGTTGGAATGGACAATATAGATGTTGCCTACGCTAAAGAAAAAGGGTTACATGTCATCAACACCCCTGCCGCTTCATCAGGATCAGTAGCTGAGTTGGTATTCGCTCATTTATTTGGTTGTGTACGGTATTTGTATGACGCAAACCGCAATATGCCATTAGACGGTGATAGCAAGTTCAAAGCGTTGAAAAAAGCGTATGCTAAAGGCACTGAATTACGTGGAAAAACCTTAGGTATTATTGGATTTGGAAGAATTGGCCAAGCGACTGCTAGAATTGCGTTGGGTGTTGGTATGAAAGTTATCTATTCAGACCCTTATATGCCTGCCGTTTCATTAGATATTCCTTTTTTTGATGGCCAAACTATCTCTTTTGATTTTAAAAGTATTTCAAAAGAAGAAGTATTGCAGCAAGCTGATTTTGTGACCGTTCATGTACCTGCACAAAAAGAATACGTTATCGGAAAAGCAGAAATTGCACTCATGAAAGAAGGTGCCGGAATTGTAAATGCAGCAAGAGGTGGTGTCATTGATGAAGTCGCATTGGTAGAAGCTCTAGATAGTAATAAACTATCATTTGCTGGTCTAGATGTGTATGAATCTGAACCTAAGCCTGAGATAAAAATTCTCATGAATCCTAATATTTCACTTACGCCACATATTGGTGCAGCCACTAATGAGGCGCAAGATAGAATTGGCACAGAACTTGCTACACAAATAATAGAATTGTTGAAATAATTTCAGCACGTGCAATGAGCAGTATTTGACTCTTTTTTGTACATTACAAATCAATTTTAAAACACTATTTAAAAATGTCAGGATTATTAGATTTATTAAACAGCCCAATCGGCAAACAACTAATTAGCGGTGTAGCAGGTCAAACTGGTCAAGCTGAAAACAAAACAGGAGACGTTTTGAGCATGGCAATGCCTTTAATTTTAGGTGCTATGAAAAAAAATGTTTCAACACCTCAAGGAGCTCAAGGTCTTATGAGCGCTTTATCAGGAAAACATGATGGCGGAATTTTAGATAATCTAAGTGGTTTATTTGGTGGTGGCGTTGATGAAGCCGTTACTAATGATGGTGCAGGTATCTTAGGACACTTATTTGGTGGCAATCAACAAAACGTTGAAAATGCACTAAGTCAAAAATCAGGTGTAGATTCTGGTTCTATAGCAAATATACTTAAGATTGCTGCTCCTATTGTTATGGGCTTTATAGGAAAACAGACAAGACAAAATAATGTACAAGATGCTAGCGGAATGAATAATCTTTTAGGTGGTTTATTAGGAGGACAGCCTAAGCAAAATCAAAGTTTAATTACAACACTACTAGATGCTGACGGCGACGGAAGTATTTTAGATGATGTAGCCGGAATGGTTATGGGTGGTGGTAAAAAAGGAGGCCTAGGTGGACTTCTTGGTGGTTTGTTCGGAAAATAAGAACTACACAATAGTATTACAAAGCCATCCGCCATCTGGCGCATGGCTTTTTTTGTACCTTAAGGCTATGAAAAGAAATATTTTAATTGCAATTGCATTACTGAGTATTACCATAATCATAAGTTGTGGTGCAAAAAAAGAGGTTTCTGCTCCTTTAGAAATCTCCGATGCTGAAAAAGAAGCTTTTCAGCAAGTTGAAGGCGATACCATTGAAATTAGCAGCAATAAAACAGAATATGACATCATTATAATTGAACCTGGTTTCAATAGTTGGTTTAGATCACTAGCAAAACCTGAAGGGTACTACTCGCAATCTTATTTTGAAACTAGAAATTTAATTTATGTAACGAATTGGAATCAAAGAGTATTAGAACCAAATAATTATGACCCTATGCTGTATGAAATGCAAATCAACTACAATCAGCATATTGACTACGGCTATGAGGTGAACTATAAACTATACTACTACTTTATTTATTTTCAGAGAAAATATCGTCAAAGATTAGGTCCGTTTGTTCCTCGAATTTGAAACCCTGCGTTATATTTGCAATAAGAAAACATTCGCATGCAGAAGTTCAAAAACCGCTGGCAAATTACTCGAAATTGGCAATTACTTTTTCCCCTTTTAGGCCTTATAGGGCTTGTATTTAGTGCGTACCGATTGGTAAATTTATTGATTGTAGATAGTTCTATTTTTCTACTTATTTCGGTTACTTTATTTCTTTCCTTTTTACTTTTGAAACTAACCTTGTTGATTTTTAAAAAATTAGAGAATAAATGGATCGTTAACCAGCGTTGGGAGATTATTCGAATTTTTATTGTTTTTGCAATAACGGGTAGCTCAAGCGTTTTTATAGGCAGACCCATTATCGCACTTTTAGGAATTACAAAAGAAAACCTACACCCTTTTTTGTACTACACCCTTTTTATAGTGATTAGTTTAATATTCTATCAAATTCTTTTAGTTGCTTTCGGATGGCTTTTTGGTCAATTTCAGTTTTTCTGGAATTTTGAAAAAAAGATGCTAAGCAGATTTGGACTAGGATTTCTATTCAAAAAAGACCATTAAGGTTTCTTTAACAAGTATTTCTTAAACTTTCTGTACTTTAGCGAAGTAATGGAAAGAAAAACCAAATATATTATTCCCATTTTGTTTTTCGCCTTGATGCTTTTCAAGGTTTCATCATTTCATGTGTATACCCATCATGATACTACAACTGACCAAGTTGAAAATTGTAAAATTTGTGATGTAGCCATTGAAAATCAAGATGTTGAATTTCAACTAACTTCTTTGGTTTCAATACCTAATCAGCAAAATTTTGAGTTAGTTGAAATTAAAATTACAACCTTAAATCAGGTTGACACTTCATTAGATTTACACTTCAGGCTTTTTGGCAGGCCACCACCTTCGGTACTATAAGTACCACAGACATCCATATCTAGTTAAGATTGGTTAATAACCTAGACCAATTAAATCACCAAGTGTAATCATTTCTAATGAGATACCTTTTATTTGTTATTACGTTCTGTTTATCAGCAATATATGTGTACAGTCAAAACTGTACCGCTATTTTGTTGGGTGAGGTTGTTGACTTTCATGACAATACACCCTTAAAAAATGCAGTCATTGTTGTAACTGGTAAAAACCTCAAAACATCTTCAGATGAGTTTGGTAAGTTTACGTTCAAAAACCTTTGTGAAGTGGTTATTGAACTTGAAATATCACACCCAGAATGCACATCGCAATTTGTTACCATTTCTATTGAAGGCAATACCTATCAAAAGATTAGTTTAGAACATCATCTTGAAGAACTTGACGAAGTAAAGGTTGTAGGCAAAACTGTTAAGCAAACAAATTCTGCACAAGAAGTTTCTTTAAATATAGAAACCATTGAAAAATATAGTAGTGCCACCTTGGGTGATGCATTAAATGAAATAGCAGGGGTTTCTACATTAAGTACAGGTGCTAATATTGTGAAGCCAGCTATTCATGGTTTAAATGGTAGTCGTGTATTAATGCTAAACAATGGCGTTAGAATGCAAGATATGGAATGGGGCGATGAGCATGCACCCAATGTAGATCTAAATTCTGCTGGTTCTGTTTCTGTTATTAAAGGGGCGGCTGCTCTGCAATATGGTGGCGATGCCATTGGCGGCGTTATTGTTTTAGATCAAGCACCTTTTGTGCGGATAGATTCACTTTACGGAAAAACCATTTTAAACGGAATTTCTAACGGTCGCGGAGGTTCTGCAAGCACTGAATTAGTTCGCACCTACGAAAACGGATTCTATGTTAAGGGACAAGCTTCTTTCAAACGTTTAGGCGATAGAGAAGCACCAGATTATGTGCTGTCGAACACAGGAGTTCAAGAAATAGGAGCTTCTTTAGCTTTGGGTAAAAATCTTTTTGAATGGGGATGGCATTTTAACTATTCATATTATCAGGCTGAGCTGGCAATTTTACGATCATCGCATGTAGGTAATAATGATGATTTAATCAATGCTATTAATAGCCAAGAGCCTCTTGTTATTAATCCGTTTACCCATGAAATTGAGAATCCGCGTCAAGAAGTTAGTCATCATTTAGCAAAATTAGAAGTATACAAGCGTTTTGAAGGTTTAGGTAAACTTAAAGTTCAATATGACTTTCAAAGTAATAATAGATTTGAGTTTGATATAAGACGTGGCGTTGCTGATAATCAAGCTGCACTAGATTTAAACTTAACCACGCATACGCTTGCCTCAGATTTCAAATGGGATGCTAACCAAGATTTTGAATTGCAGACTGGATTAATGCTACGCTACCAAAACAATTTTGCTGATCCTGCGACTGGTATTCGCAGATTAATTCCGGATTATGATAAATATGATTTTGGCGGATTTATTACCAGCGAATATAGCCTGAGTGATGCCGTTGTTTTAGATGCGGGCTTACGCTATGATTTTAGTCAAGTTGATGCCAAGAAGTTTTACCAAAGTTCGCGCTGGGAAGAACGAGGTTATGATCAAGAATTTCAAGATTTAGTTATTGAAGAAGTTGGTAATCAAATATTGGTAAACCCTGACTTTACTTATCATAATTTTTCTGGTGCATTGGGACTTCAGTACACGGACTATAAGTCATCCGTTTTTAGAGCTAATTATGCTCTAGCGCAGCGCGCACCAAATCCTGCAGAACTATTTAGTGATGGTTTACATCAGTCCGCCTCTCGAATAGAACTCGGAGATTTGAGGCTAACGAGTGAAACATCCCATAAAATATCATTATCCGCAGAAGGAAATTATAAGAATTGGGGATACACCTTTGAACCCTACTTAAATATGATTTCAGATTTCATGTTTTTAGAACCCACCGGAGTAGAATTTACCATTCGCGGCGCTTTTCCAGTATGGGAGTATCGCCAAACGAAGGCTCAATTATTAGGGTTAGATGTGAATGTATATACCAAGCCGCATCAAAACTGGAATTCAAATCATTCGTTCTCAATTGTTAAAGGCAAAGATGTAACTCAAGATGCACCCTTAATTAATATTCCGTCAGCAAACATTAAGAACAGCGTCACTTTCAATAAATTAAAATGGAAAGATCTTGAACTAAAACTAATCAGTGATTATGTTTTTGAACAAAATGAAGTTCTAGACAACTTTACCGTATTCTCGCCTGAGCAACAAGAAGAAGTTTTATTAGAAATAAATAGTGCTCCGGCCTCCTATCACCTACTTGGCTTTTTTGCGAAAACAAGTTTCAATTTGGGTAAGAAAACAAAACTCAGGTCAAGCATCACTGTGAACAACCTTTTAAATACCCAGTATAGAAATTACCTAAATCGTCAACGCTATTTTGCTGATGATTTGGGCCGAAATATCATGTTACAATTAAAATTAAATTATTAACACTCAAATATTATTTACTATGAAAATTATCAAATTATTAAGCCTGTTATTTGCGTTTATCTTCTTTACATCTTGTGATAATGATGATGATAACCCAGATGTAATTAATGAAGAAGAAACCATTACCACTATTCGGGTAACGCTTACCGATCCTGAGTCTAATGTAATTACACTACAAAGCCAAGATTTAGATGGCGACGGCCCAAATGCTCCAGAAATTACAGTTTCTGGTAATTTAGCTGGCAATACTACCTACAGCGGAACAGTTGAATTTTTAAACGAAACTGAGAGTCCGGCAGAAAATATTACTGAGGAGGTTAATGAAGAAGCTGATGAGCATCAAGTTATTTATTCAACATCTGGTTCAATTCAAAGTTTAACCACTACTGATGTTGATGGAAACGGAGATGACTTAGGTCTATCTTTTAATATGATAACCAATACAGCCGGAGACGCGACCATAACGTTAACACTAAGACACGAACCTACTAAACCAAATGATGGTACTTTGTCTGGCGCTGGCGGCGAAACAGATGCTACAGCCACATTCAGCGTTTTAATTACGGAGTAAAAAAATAAGATTTATTTTTTAGAATCAAGGGTCGACTTCAATAGTACGGCCCTTTTCTTTTGTCTTGAAAACATGGGTATATAGCCACATCAGGGTAAAAGTAGGAATCACATCTAAACCTGGTATTAATTCTTCAACAAAGGCAAATGCTCCAGCTGCTTGACCGGCCTTACCTTTATACATTCTGGTCATAAGCCAGGCCGCAATGGGCGCCCATATAACATCTGTGAATTCGCCAATAAAAGGAATGGTAAAAGATAGCATACCTACACCATCAAAAAGAAGACTCATGAACAAGTCTTGATATTTATTGCTTTTTGTTTTTGACATCGGTTAAAATTAGTAGTTCACTTTTAAATGAGCAACAACGATGCCAAATTACTTATGACAATCTTGAACCAATTAGTTTAAGAAATTCGTTACGAGTTTCGATTTTTTCAAACTGTCCTCGAAAGCCAGAAGTGGTCGTTACAGAATTCTGCTTTTGAACGCCTCTCATCATCATACACATGTGCGAAGCCTCTATAACAACAGCGACACCTTGTGGTTTTAAAGTGCTATTAATACACTCAAGAATATCATGTGTCAAACGCTCTTGTACTTGTAATCTTCTTGCAAAAACATCAACTATTCGAGGTATTTTACTCAATCCAACAATATGTCCGTTAGGAATATAAGCGATATGCGCTTTTCCAAAAAATGGCAACATATGATGTTCACATAAAGAATACAATTCAATATCTTTAATAATGACCATGTCATCATAATCTTCAGCAAACATGGCACCTTTTAAAATCTCAACAGGGTCCTGCTTGTAGCCTTGTGTTAAAAATAGCATTGCTTTTGCTGCACGTTCGGGCGTTTTAACTAAACCTTCTCTAGTAATATCCTCTCCTACTCCATTTATTATATCGGTGTATTGAGCCTGAACTTTATTTTTAGCTTCAATATTATATTCTTCAAAGTGGCTGTAGTTTGACATTTATTTTTTGTTTAATTATTTTTTATTTTTCTTAAACAAATATACAATTAATTTGTTCTAGAAAATAAAATTAAGCTATTCTATCGTCCTAGAAAAAAGAATATAAATAGGATAAATCAAAAAAAAATAAAGAACTGCTATCTTTAAAATTCTTTTGCAAAGTCAAGCCTAATGTTTACTTTCATCCTGTAAATATTTATTGATGATAAAAGCAACAAATGTTAAGAAAACTTATGGCAACCTTGATGTTCTAAGGGGCGTAAGTTTACATATTAAAAAAGGAGAAGTTGTTTCTATTGTAGGGGCTTCGGGTGCTGGTAAAACTACCTTGTTACAAATTTTAGGTACATTAGACAACCCTTCTGAATCACAGGGTAGCTTAGAAATTAATAACACCCTTGTTTCTAATTTATCACAGAAAGATTTAGCCCGTTTTCGAAATGAACACATCGGGTTCATTTTTCAATTCCATCAACTTTTACCAGAATTTACAGCTCTAGAAAACGTTTGTATTCCTGCTTTTATAAAAAAGACCCCTAAGAAAGAAGCTGAGAAAAAGGCTAAGAAGTTACTTGATTTCTTGGGATTAACAGAACGTTACCATCATAAGCCAGCGGCATTATCTGGTGGCGAACAACAACGTGTTGCTGTTGCGAGGGCATTGATCAATAATCCTTCGGTTATTTTTGCGGATGAACCAAGCGGGAATTTAGACTCAGAAAGTGCCGATAATCTGCATCAATTATTTTTCAAATTACGAGATGAATTCGGACAGACCTTTGTTATTGTTACTCACAATGATGAGTTAGCAGATATGGCTGATCGCAAATTGACAATGGTTGATGGCCTCATCATTTAAAGTCAAACTATTTAAGTACTAGTCACTAGTTGCTTCTCTTTTTTTATGACTCATCAATGAACAAAACAGAACTTAAAGACTTTTTAGATGCAAAAGTTTTGCAGTACAACCATCCTAAATTTATAGAAAGTGATCCAATTCAAATTCCGCATCAATTTTCTAAAAAAGAAGATATTGAAATAAGTGCCTTTTTAACGGCAACAATTGCTTGGGGAAATAGAAAGAGTATCATCAATAATGCAAACCGTTTGATGACACTTCTCGATTTTGCTCCGCATGACTTTGTACTCAATCATAAAGACACAGATTTAGATAAGTTAAGCGGCTTTGTTCATAGAACGTTCAATGCCAATGATTTGACGTATTTTATTCAAAGTCTTAAAAATATTTACACGCATCATAAAGGCTTAGAACCTATTTTTAAAGAAAATAGCTCCGTTAATACAATGCAACCAGCTATAGCAGCATTTAAGAAAGTATTTTTTGAAATACCGCACCCACAAAGAACAACAAAACACGTAAGCGACCCTTTAAAAGGTAGTGCAGCAAAACGTATCAATATGTTTTTAAGATGGATGGTACGTGACAATAGCACAGGTGTTGATTTCGGCATATGGAAAAGTATTGACCCTTCACAGCTTTCATGCCCCCTAGATGTTCATTCAGGTAATGTTGCCCGTAAATTAAAATTGCTTACAAGGAAGCAAAACGATGCTAAGGCCTTAGCTGAATTAGATAGTAGTCTAAGAAAACTAGACCCCATAGACCCTGTTAAATATGACTTCGCTTTATTCGGACTGGGTGTATTCGAAAAGTTCTAAACTAAATGGAAATACGAACAACTTGAAACGAAGTTGGAAATTAAAATACCAATACACTGTCACTTCGAGCGGAGTCGAGAACTTAGGAACACGGAATCTAAAATACTAAATGAGACTGACAAAAAATCAAAATCCATTAATTGTCAACTATTTAGAAACAATCCCCATATTCCCTAAATCCAACGGAATGGTTTTTCCGCCTTCTTTTATTGATTGATAAATTGCCTCAACAATAATCATATCACGTTTTCCCATTTCTCCGGGTGCAACATTCGGTGTACCCATTAATATATGTTTCGCAAAATCATCCATTTGCAATTTTTGCTGTCTTTCATGTTCAAACTTAATTTCATCTCCTTTTGACGTCCTTCCTTTTAATGGCCCATAGTTATTTGCGGGGTTGAGTTCAAACCAACCCTTTTTACCAGTGGCAAATAATCTATTTATATTGGCATTATGCGAAGTCATTATATTACCAAAAGCTCCATTAGAAAATTCAAACTGCGCCGTGATAGTTTCATCGGTATCTTTAAAATAATCTGGCCGCGTGCTAAATTCTTGAGCTCTTACATTTGAAGGATTCATTCCTGTACCATAAATGGCACTTTGAATAGCATAAACTCCCATATTCATCAACGCCCCACCACCTGACAGCTTTCTTTTCAAACGCCATTGATTAGGGTTTGTATTAGAAAAATAGGCAGCATCTGCTGAAATATATTGAACCTCTCCAAAGGTTTTTTCTTTTACAAATCGTTTAATTTCTTTTGTGTACGGTTCAGAATGCAAACGATAACCAACACTTAGTTTAACATTTGCTTTGTTGCAGGCTTCTATTATTGCATTACATTCTAACACACTAATGGCCATAGGTTTTTCACATATAACATGTTTTCCTGCTTTTGCTGCCCGAATACAAAAATCAGCATGCATACTATTGGGTAGCACTACATAAACAATATCAATGCTATCATTTTTAGCGATTTCATCAAAATTTTCATAATTATAAATGTTCTCTTTTGGGATGCCATACTTATCTGCCCAAATCTTTTCTTTTTCAGGTGTACCTGTGACTATAGCTGCTAATTGGCAATGTTCAGTTTCTTGTAAAGAAGGAGCTAATTCATACGTGCTATACGTCCCTAAACCGACTAAGGCTATACCTAATTTTTTCTTGTTTTGAGTGTTTTCCATACCACAGGCTAAGGGCATCCCTGCCAACAAAGTGGTCCCAAGAAAACCTTGACCCACTTTTTTATTAAAATTTCTTCTATCCATCCTTTAAATATTTATCCCTGAAAAGGTTCCTTGTAATCCCCTTAAAAATACAAATAAATTTAACCAAGCATAGTTATTACAAGACTCCCTATTCAAATTAAAAAACTCGACTTTTTTTCATACATTTAAACAGGACTAATTCAAACTATAAAATGAAAAAAACCATACTTTTTCTCGCCTTTATTTTCTTAGCATTTCAGTTATCAAATGCACAAAATAGAAAATTACCCATTGACACAACGGTTACCACCCAACACAGTGTTACTATTAATGGTAACCCCATCAACTATACCGCAAAAACAGGCACACAACCCGTTTGGGATGAAAAAGGAGAACCCGTTGCTTCGCTTCATTATACGTACTACACACGAAACGGAGTAAAAGATAGAGCCTCAAGACCTTTATTGATTTCTTTCAATGGCGGACCAGGTTCTGGATCTGTTTGGATGCACTTAGCATATACCGGGCCACGTGTTTTAAAAATTGATGATGAAGGCTACCCTGTTCAGCCCTATGGTGTGAAAGCGAATCCTTTTTCAGTTTTAGATGTAACTGATATTGTGTATGTAAATCCCGCAAATACAGGCTATAGCCGTACCATACCTGAATCTGGCAAAGAAGTGAAGCGTGATATGTTTTTTGGTATTAATGCTGATGTTAAATATCTGGCAGAATGGCTAAATACATTTGTGACACGAAATAACCGCTGGCGCTCGCCAAAATATATTGTGGGCGAAAGTTATGGCGGTACGCGTGTTATGGGACTTTCATTAGCGCTACAAAACCAACAATGGATGTATCTCAATGGCGTCATTATGGTTTCGCCTGCAGATTATAAAGTAATACGTGTTGGCGGACCTGTTTCTGACGGAATTAACCTGCCGTATTTTACCGCGGCAGCATGGCATCATAAGGCCTTACCTCCTGCCCTTCAGAATAAAGATTTGTTAGAGATACTACCCGAATCTGAAGCATACGCTGTAAACACTTTAATTCCTGCTTTGGCGAAAGGCGGGTTTATAACTGATGCAGAACGCGAATCTGTAGCTGATAAAATGGCATACTATTCAGGGCTATCTAAAAAAGAAATTCTAGATCAAAACTTAGTCGTACCTACTGGTTACTTCTGGAAAAATCTTTTAAAAGATCGTGGCACTACAATTGGGCGTCTTGATTCGCGCTATTTAGGTATTGACAGGCAACAAGCTGGCATGAGACCTGATTACAGTGCTGAATTAACCTCTTGGCTACACAGCTTTACGCCTGCTATAAATTATTATCTGCAAGAAGAATTAAAATTTAAAACAGATATCAAATACAATATGTTTGGCCCGGTTCATCCTTGGAATAATGAAAATGATAACACCCGTGACAATTTACGTCAGGCCATGGCACAAAACCCATATCTAAATGTATTGGTACAATCTGGGTATTATGATGGCGCTACCACCTATTTCAATGCAAAATATACCATGTGGCAAGTTGACCCAAGTGGTAAAATGAAAGATCGCTTTCAGTTTAAAGGCTACCGATCTGGTCATATGATGTATTTACGTCGTGAAGATTTAGAAAATGCCAACAATGATATTCGCGATTTCATAAAACGCACTGTAGCAAATGGGAAGTCGGCGAAGTACTAAGTTTTAAGTGTTAAGTGTTAAGTGTTAAGTGTTAAGTGTTAAGTGTTAAGTGTTAAGTGTTAAGTGTTAAGTGTTAAGTGAAAATTAATTTTTAACCTTATAAACTCCTACACTAATTCACTATTAAACTAATACACTATTAAACCAATCCACCTTTAAGCTTTAACGCATTAATTATCAAATAGTTAACTTATACGGTTGTAACAATTCATTTGTTTTTACTACACATAATTAAAAGAAAGATTATGGGATATGCAGGACAACCAATGAAAGTAATCAAAGCTAACAGAGCTTTACTTAAAAAAGGAAACACTTTTAAAAAGGTAAAAGAAATGTTTTTAGATTCCGCTAAAACCACGGAAGTTGAATTCAAGAAAGTTTCTCCTCAGAAATTAGCTCAAATTAAAAATGAGATAAGAAGAAAGGCGAAAGAAGATGCTTTGAAAGAAATAATCATATATGGGGGTTTAGCTGTTATTCTTTTAGGAACGGCAATCTACTTTTTGTTTAAATTATTTAATTAAATAGCTTTACGCTATGAAAGTAAAAGTTGCCGTAGTTCAAGAGAGTCCCGTTTTTTTTGACAAAGAAAAAACACTACAGAAATTAGAAAAGATTGTTCGAGAGCAAACTCAAAAGGGCTGCGGACTCATTGTTTTTCCTGAGTCCTTTGTGCCAGGGTATCCTAGAGGATTTGATTTCGGAGCTAAAATTGGAAGTCGTTCTGATGAAGGCAGGCAGCTCTATGCAGATTATGCGGCCAATAGTATCGATTTAGAAAGTGAAGATTTAAGTCGTTTAGAAAAACTAGCTGCAGCACAAAATACATACTTGGTCATTGGGGTCACTGAAAAGCAACATACCAACGGCAGTTTGTATTGTTCAATGCTTTACATTTCGCCAAAAGAAGGCCTATTAGGTGTACACAGAAAAATTAAGCCTACAGGCACTGAACGTCTTATTTGGGCAGAAGCTGATGGCGAGTCACTGGTTACTGTTGACACTAAAATTGGAAAATTAGGCGGACTCATTTGTTGGGAGAATTATATGCCCATGGCCCGCATGAGTATGTATCAAAAGGGAGTTGAAATCTACATAGCACCCACCGCTGATTCAAGAGAGGAATGGACGGCTACCATGAAACATATTGCCCTTGAAGGCCGATGTTTTGTGTTAGGATGCAATCAATACTACACCAAATCAATGTACCCAGAAAAGTATGCTGATGCTGTAAAAAATGAACCTGAACATATGTGTGCCGGAGGTAGTATTATAGTCTCTCCCTTAGGAAAAGTTATAGCCGGACCCTTATTCAATGAAGCAGGAGTTCTAATTGCTGAACTAGATTTAGAAGACGTTTCAAAAAGCAAACTAGATTTTGATGTTATTGGGCATTATGCGCGCAATGATATCTTTGAATTAAATGTCAATAAGCAACCTGCAATAAAAAAAGAATAAACGTATCTTTCTGCAACACAAATAAGTAAGTCACATGAAAAAAATTCAACTATTTATGCTTGCATCACTATTGTCAGTTTTTGGTTTAAAGTTCGGAAATGCCCAAGATTGGCCAGCACTCGCCCACTTTCAAGAAGCAAATAATGCATTAGAAGCCCCAAAAGCTGATGAAAACCGTGTTGTTTTTATGGGCAACTCCATTACCATTGGGTGGATCAATGCACGACCTGAATTTTTTGCAAATAAACCCTGGATTAATAGAGGAATCAGCGGACAAACCACTCCACAAATGTTGCTACGTTTCAGGCAAGATGTGATACAGTTGCAACCAAAAGTGGTGGTCATTTTGGCGGGCATCAATGATATTGCCGCAAATACCGGCCCTGCAACTACTGAAATGATTATCAATAATATTAAAGGAATGGCTGAATTAGCACACGCTAATGGCATTAAAGTGATCCTCTCGTCTACCCTTCCAGCTTATGATTTTCCGTGGAGAGAAGGTATGGAGCCGGCAAGAAAAGTAAAAGAACTCAATGCACTTATTGAAGCGTATTGCAATGAAAAAGGACATATTTATCTTGACTACTATAGTGCACTGGTTGATGAGCGCGGTGGCTTACCCAAAAAGTATGCTTCAGATGAAGTACACCCAACCAAAGAAGGCTACGCTGTTATGGAACCTCTAGTAACAGCAGCTATTGAGCAGGCTTTAGTGGATTAAAGTATAAAAAGCGAATACATCGAAAAGTACATTTAAATGCATTTTGTGGTGCATCATACCAACCCTCCAGAAAACTTCAAAATATTGTCTTAAATTCAAAATAAAAATGTAATTTTGTATCCAAGTAGATACACTATTATGTTCTTTATCGAAAAAACGATTGAATTTGATAAATGGTTAAGAAAACTGAAAGACTTCAAGGCAAAGGCGAAAATCTTATTCAGAATTCAGAAAATTGAAAACGACGGACATTTTGGAGACTGCAAACCTGTTGGCAATGGAATAAGGGAATTGCGCGTGAATTTTGCTAAAGGCTATAGGGTATACTTCAAAGAAAAAGACGAAAAAATAATTGTTCTGCTCATTGGTGGAGACAAATCAACCCAGCAAAAAGATATTTCGAAAGCGAAAGAAATCTGGAAAAAATTAAAGAAATAGAAAATATGGAAACTTCAAAATTTGACATAGCTGATTATCTAGACAGCAAAGAAATGATTGCCGAGTATCTAAATACAGTTTTAGAAGAAGGGAATAACGCAGATGTAATCAATGCAATTGGACATATTGCAAAGGCGATTGGTATGACTAAAATAGCAGAGGAAACTGGATTAAGCAGACCTAGCTTGTATAAAGCTTTGTCGAACGGAGCTAAACCTCAATTTGCTACAATTATGAAAGTTTTAAAAGCTATTGGAGGGCAAATTCAAGTGAATCCAATGTCCTCGTGAAAAATAACGACACTACAATAATGCCTATAATTAAAGCGGACTTTGAGTTTTAATCCAAGGTCTGTGTATACCTGCCTGCCGGCAGGCAGGTTTATGAGGTCGCTAAATCTTTGGCCCCGAAGCGTTGGGGTTGCTTTGGACAAGAAAAAATAAAACTAAACAAAAAGATTTTGCTATGTGCGTAGACGGAAACAGGCCAGCGCGCCTACTTGCCGAGGCTTCGGGACTGTCGCAGATGGAGTAGCCTAGCCATTCTGAGCATTTTGAAAAACTCAAATAAAATATAAAAACATGAACAGAATAATCTTTATTTTATCTATTATAATTTCTCTATCTGGATGCAAAAATAAAACAGAAAATAGTACCCCATTAAAACGCACCCAAATGAAAGACTTAAATCATAAAGAAAAATATACTAATAATTCTGACAAGCCATTTTTTATTAAATTGAATACCGTTTACGGAGAGAATGGATTAGAAGATTACTCAAAAGATGCTAAAGAGGTTTTTGGGGAAGTAACAAAGCAATTAAAAGGACCAGACGGTAGTGAATATTACTTACTAAAATTGAATAAAGTTTTGGAGTTTACAGAACTAAATAAGAAAATACCTTCGAAAACTAGTTATTTAATAATTGGCGGAAGATTTAAAGAACAACCTTTAAGAAAGGGAGCATTAAAAACAGTTGTGAATGTTGCAATCGTGAAAGACGAAACACTTATTACTGAGGAATTATTAAATTTTTCAAAAGCAATTTTTGCTGGTTTTGGAGAAGCAACTGAAGTGAAAAATTAACTTTCGCCCACTTTTTGTATCAAACATAGCTAGTTAGTAATAAATCAAAAGGCCCATATTTATTTACATAAACTTTATAAAAACCAACCCTATGAAAACAATACTTCCAATTATCACTTTACTTTTAATCAGTTCATGTAAAGTGACTAAAACCACGACTACTGAAGACATTACTGCCATCAGGTCTATCATGAAAATGCAAGAAAAAGCATGGTCTGAAAATGATATTGAAACCTTTATGGATGGCTATTGGAACTCTGATGAGCTTGTTTTTTTTAGCGGTGGTAATTTGACCAAAGGCTGGCAGACTACTTTAACGAATTACATAAAGAAGTACCCTACTCAAAGTGAAACGGGCGCCCTCAATTTTGAAATCGCCAATATTACCCAAATAAATGCTGATGCTTATTGGGTCATGGGCAGTTACTTTTTGTCAAGAGATGCAGGAGATGCCAATGGCACCTTTATGATTGTCTTTAAAAGAATTAATGGGGAATGGAAAATTATTGGCGACTCCTCCTGCTAAACTAAAACTTTCGCTGCGGATTAAAAGCTGAAATATCCATTGATGTTTTTTTAGCATCCACAAGTTCAGAAATTAACTTTCCTGTTGCTGGGCCTAAACTCCATCCCATCATGGCGTGTCCTGTAGCGAATACTAAATTTTCTAATGTAGTTGATCTTCCAATATACGGGAGTCCGTCAGGCGTTACGGGTCGCATTCCTGTTTTGGCATTACTTTTTTCTTCTGCGGTTATTTCTAAATCAGGATAAAAGTTTTTTGCCCCATTGGCAATGGCTTCAACGCGCTCTTTTCGAATCTTGGTATTGATACCAGAAAACTCCATTGTACCCGCGAAACGAGTAAAACCGTTCATAGGCGTAACCGCCATGCTCGACTCCATCAAAATAGCAGGCATGCTAATACCTATAGGTCTTGAAACATTAATGCGATAGCCTTTTCCTGCCTGTAGTGGCAATGACATTTTTAATTTTTTCGAAAATTGACCACTCCATGAACCCGCTGCTAAAATAAATTCATCGGCGGTATAGCTTCCTTTTGTGGTTTGAATTTCTTGTATTTTATTTAATCCAATTTTTACATCAAGTACTTCTTCATTAATTCGAATGTCTACCCCTGCCTCCTTTAAATAAGTCAGCATTTTAGGCATAAACTCCGTTGGAGTCATATGACCATCGCATTCATAATGAATGGCGCCTTCAGCATCAATAGCAATGTTGGGTTCAATTTCTAAGAGTTGCTTTTTATTTAGTTCATTGACCTCAAGGCCTAAAAAGCTAGCTTTATTGGCTACTTCAAGTTCATGCTCATATGCCTTTTGAGTTTTGTAAAGCATCAATAAGCCTTTACGTTCTAAGTGAAAATTTCCTAAGTCGCCTGAAGCTTTAATCTCCTCAAACAAATCTCTACTCAATAAATTAATATCCTTAATAACAGGTATTGCTTTTTCAACTTTTTGGGCGGTTGATGATTTTTTGAAGTACCAAGACCATTTGATAAAATCCCAATCTAGACGGGGTTTCATGTAAAAGGGACTCGCAGAATTGAACATCCACTTTAATCCTTGATTAATTTTTCCGGGCGATGCTATAGGAATAATGTGACTAGGAGTTAAATAACCAGCATTGACAAAAGAAGCTCCTGAGGTTATATCAGATTTATCTATAACCGTTACTTGGTGTCCTTCTTTTTGAAGAAAATACGCAGAACTTAATCCTACAATTCCGCCGCCAATAATTACAATCTCTTTACTCAAATCGTTTTTCGTTATTTGTTGTTGGTTGTTGGTTGTTGGTTTAGGAAGTTTATAAGTTTAAAAATCCAATAACAACTTGAAACCTCAAACTTGAAACTCAAAAAATCCAATAATCTAAAAATCCAAAAGTCTAGTCATCCATCATCAACCTGAAACCTTAAACTTGAAACTCCAAATATCCAATAATCCAACAATCTAACCATCTAATAATCAAATCACCTGAAAACCAAAGGCATACGGGTCATCATCATCAATACTAATAGTGTTATGTCCGTATATTTTTGCCCAACCTTTTATACTCGGTAAAATAGCGGTCATACCATTTATAAACGTTTCCTCTTCTACCCTACCAATAAAAGTGGATCCAATATAACTCTCGTGAATAAAATCTTCACCTACTTTTAATTTTCCTTTAGCAAACCATTGTGCCATTCGTGCTGAAGTTCCTGTACCACAAGGCGAGCGATCAATAGCTTTATCGCCGTAGAACACTGCATTTCTTGCGGTCGCATCTTTAGAAATAGTATCGCCCGTCCATAGTAAATGACTCACATCACGTATGGTTTCATCCTCAGGATGAATAAATTGATCTTTATACTTTTGATTTATTTTTTTACGAATTTCTTGACTGTATTGAATGAGTTTACTCGCTGTAAAATCTTGAATACCTGAAAAGTTTTTCTGAGGATCTACAATAGCGTAATAATTTCCTCCGTAGGAAACATCAAAAACCAATTCTCCTAATTCGGCACAATCAATAGTCAGGGCTTCAGCCGCCAAATATGATTTTACATTGGTTAATTTAACCCAATCCACCTTTTCATTGGTTTGCTGGTATTCGATTAGAACGAGTCCCGCGGGAGTTTCCATACGGACTTTCCCCTTAACCTTCGGGATAATCATTCCTTCTTCAATACCAATGGTAATCGCACCAATAGTACCATGTCCGCACATGGGTAAACAGCCACTAGTTTCAATAAAAAGTATTCCGAAATCATTTTCAGGATTTGATGGCGGATAAAAAATGCTACCGCTCATCATATCATGGCCGCGTGGTTCAAACATCAATCCTTTACGGATCCAATCATATTCTTTGAGAAAATGTTGGCGTTTTTCACTCATTGTAGCGCCAATCAAATCCGGTCCACCTTCTTTAACTACGCGCACGGGGTTTCCACAAGTATGTGCATCAATGCACGTAAATGTACTACGACTCATTCTTTACTTTTTCAATGTAATTGTTGATTCTTTCTTCTAAAATAGACAAGGTTACGGTGCCTTGTTCAAGAATAACTTCATGAAATTCTCGAATATCAAACGCACTGCCCAATTCACTTTCAGCTCTTTTTCGCAATTCACGAATCTTTAATTCTCCAATTTTATACGATAAAGCTTGACCGGGCCATGAAATATAGCGGTCGGTTTCAGTATTAACTTCATGAAGCGAAAGGGCAGTATTTGAAGCCATAAATTCAACAACTTGTTCACGTGACCATCCTTTCGCATGAATACCTGTATCAACCACCAAGCGACATGCACGCCACATTTCATAGGTATATTTTCCAAAATGCTCATAAGGTGTGGTGTACATGCCCATCTCTTCGGCTAAAAATTCAGTGTACAAGCCCCATCCTTCGCCGTAGGCTGATAAATAGGTGTTTCTTCTAAATTGCGGAATGCTATCGCCCAATTCATTATTCAAAGAACCTTGTAAGTGATGACCTGGTACCGCTTCATGAACAGTTAAAGATGGCAGTGTGTACAGCGTAAGACTAGGTAAATCATAGGTGTTTACCCAATAAAAACCAGGATCTGTACTATTGTTAGAAGTCCCCACATAACGCCCACCAGTGTATTTAGGTGCTATGGCATCAGGTACAGGAGCCACTCCGTATGGTTTTCTCGGCAAGGTTTTAAAAAACCGTGGTAATTGTTCATCAGCACGTTTTGCCATGTCACGCGCAATCATCAATAATTCATCAGGAGTTTTAGCATAAAACTGTTCATCAGTTCTCAAAAACTTAAGGAAGTCAGCAAAACTTCCTTGAAACTTCAAATCTGAAATAATTTTCTTCATTTCCGCTTTAATACGCGCAACTTCTTTCAATCCTATTTGATGAATAGCATCAGCAGTGTACTTGGTACTTGTTGTGTAAAAATTAATTCTATTCTGATAATACTCCGCGCCATTGGGAGTTTCTGAAACGCCAATACTTTTTCTTGTCTGCGGATAATATTCTTCTTCAAAAAACGTCTTAACCTTTTTAAATTGAGGTATTACACTGTTTTCAATCGCAGTTTTAGCTGCTGTTAAAACGGAATCCTTTTGAGCGTCTGACATACCTTCAGGAAGATTTTTAAAGGGCGAATAGTAAAAACTATCCTCAAAATTTTCTACCAGATGATCGTCATAGGTACTTTCATATCCTTTAAATATTACTAAAGGTTGTGATACTCCCTTTTTAAGACCTTCACGAATGTTACCCATTTGTTGGTCAATATAGGTGGGTATCGCATTTAGCTTATTTAGATAGTTTTTAATCTGATCATAATTTGTCAAGGGTCGCACCATATAATTCAAGCTGCTATGAAAGCCAGAATCAGACAAAATAGGGTTCAAATAGCTTTCAAACTCATAAAAATCGATTTTATCTTCCAGTTTAAAGCGTAACAAATCAAATGAGATTTTATCAGTTTCAGAAAGTGAACTGGTATCTAAAGCATCAAGCTTATCTAAATGTGATTTTGCAAACTCAGCTTCTGCTTGGTAAAAATCTTTGGTAAAAACACCGAGCGGAAAATCATTGGCATCATAAGGCTCATGATTTTGAAAAGCATCAATAATTTGATGAAGATTTTCAGCTGATTGATTCTTGTTCTCGGTTTTACATCCTATTAAAAAGAAAAAAACGAAGATGATCGAAATTGAGTGTGTTTTCATAGCATAGTTTTAGATGCCTTTTTTAGTTCTTTCATTGTCAATTACTCTGACAATGCTTAATGGGTTTGAGTTTTTCAATTCATTAGGCAATAACTTATCTGGCCAGTTTTGATAACTAAAAGGACGCACCCATCTTTTTATAGAATGCGTACCCACCGCTGTAAAACGACTATCTGTTGAAGCAGGATACGGACCACCATGTTGCATTGAAGGGCAAACTTCAACACCAGTTGGCACCCCATTAAAAATAATACGCCCTACTCTATTTTGAAGCGCTGCTATTACATGAGGGTAATTTGCAATTTCATCAGCCTCAGAAATGATGGTTCCTGTTAATTGACCCTCTAGATTTGAAACAATCTGTTGAAGTTCTTTTGCATCTTCACATTGCACCACCATTGAAAAAGGTCCGAAAACCTCTTGGTGCAAGCCTGAGTTTTCAAGAAATGTTTTTCCTTCAACTGTAACTACTGCTTGACGTGCATGATTTACACTAACCTCTGCCCCATAATCAGCAGCAACTATTAATCCGGCTTGATCAATAGCAGTTTGTTTATTCTTTTCGTAGGCCCCAATAATATTTGGATGCAACATGCATGAAGGTTCTATTTTTACAATTTCTTCAGATAAAGAATTTACAAAATTAGTAAGTCCATCACTTTTTATACCCATCAATAAGCCAGGGTTTGTACAAAATTGACCTGAGCCAACAGTAATTGACCCTGCATAGGTTTTTGCCAAATCCGTAGCTCTATTTTGCAATGCTTGCGGAAGCATGATAACAGGATTAATACTTCCCATCTCAGCAAATACAGGTATAGGTTCATCACGTTGGGCAGCTATATCAAAAAGAGCGCGCCCTCCGGTTATGCTTCCTGTAAAACCAACTGCTTTTATGGCTGAATGTTTGACTAATTGTACCCCCACTTCAATGCCTTTAGAATTCAAATTTGAGAACACTCCGTTAGGCATTCCTGTTGCTTCGGCAGCTTTTATAATGGCTGATGCCACTAACTCGCCTGTACCAGCATGCATAGGGTGTGATTTTACAATTACGGGGCAACCAGCAGCCAATGCCGATGCTGTATCGCCACCTGCCGTAGAAAATGCCAACGGAAAATTACTTGCGCCAAAAATCACAACCGGACCTAATGGTACCTGCATTTTTCTTAAATCAACCTTAGGCATTGGTTCTCTATTAGGTTGCGCCATGTCAATAGTAGCGTCAACCCAAGAACCCTCTTCAATTAAAGTTGCAAACGCTCTTAATTGTCCAATAGTTCTGCCTCTTTCGCCTTTTGCTCTTCCTTCTGGTAAGCCAGATTCAGCACAATACACTTGTATTAAATCATCACCTAAGTCGATGATATTATCTGCAATAGCATTTAAAAAAGTAGCTTTCTCTTTTCCTGATTTTTGATTGTACGTGATGTATGCATCTGAAGCTAAAAAAGCAGCTTCATTGATTTCTTCAACACTCGCCTCATAAAATTCAAATTCATTTTCAATATTCAATTTGGGGTTGAATGTTTTATATGTAATTGAACCATTGGCTGACAATCGGTTTCCGATATAGTTTTTACCTGTAATCATATATTTTCAATTCTTTTTAAATGTGTCTCAATATCAACTGGTTTGTGAACCACTTTTGTTGAAACAGGATACTTTTCTAATAATTTTTTAGGACGGATGGGTCTCCTCGTAAAATCGCCTCCACAATTGGGACAAACTTTTTGTAATACCTCCTCCACACAGTTTGTACAGAAGGTACACTCAAATGTACAAATCATAGCCTCATCAGAATCATAAGGCAATAATTTATTGCAATTCTCGCATGTAGGCCTAATTTCTAACATCTATTATAGTGATTTGTAATCAGGTAAAGTAGGTCTTGTTTTTAAGCCGTCTTCGATAACCTTCAAGACTCGCTTACGTTCGGCACCTGAGAGATTTAACCTTGGTTTTCTAACCCTTTCAGTACCAATACCCGTGGCAACCTCTGCAAGTTTTATGTTTTGAACCAATTGCGGACTAATATCAAGCTCTAATAATGGTAAGAACCAGCGGTAAATTTTGGTAGCTTCTTCAGCACGGCCTGCTTTTACCAATTCATAAATAGCTACAGTCTCTGCCGGAAAAGCACAAACCAAACCAGCAACCCAACCATCAGCACCCATAAAAAGACTCTCTAAAGCTAAGGGATCTACTCCTGTTAAAATACTTAAGCGTTTACCAAAACGGTTTCTTAATCTACCAATATTAATGATATCTCTAGTTGACTCTTTGACCGCTATAATGTTATCAAGTTTCAATAACTCTTCAAACATATCTACCGTAACCTCTATCTTATAATCTACAGGATTATTATAAATCATAATAGGTAAATCAGTACTTGAAGCAATCTCTTTAAAATATTGAACCGTTTCAATGTCAGTTGATTTATAACGCATTGGCGGTAATATCATCAATGCGTTTGCGCCATTTGCTTTAGCATCAGCCACAGCTTGAATCGCAACTTTGGTTGCCTGTTCTGCAACGGTCATCACTACAGGAATCTTGCCTTCACATAATTTTACGGTTTCTCTTATAAGTGTGTTTTTTTCTTCTAATAACAAAGTACTAGCTTCTCCTAAAGACCCACCTAATACGATACCATGAACACCAGCCTCAATTTGAGCTTTTATATTTTTAGCGAACATTGCTAAATCTAGTGTATCATCTTCATTGAACTTTGTGGTAACTGCTGGCATTACACCTTTCCAATCTACTTTCATTGTATTATTATTGTTATTTGAAATTATGGTTCAATTTACTTTAAAATTACTTTATTTAACACCCTTTACTTTTTCTTTTTAATAGCATCAAATTTGTAAATTGCAATAGTTGAATACTTTTATTTAAAAGCATTAAACAAAAAATATAGCTAAACTTTAACCGTATTTAAAAATACAACATTTAAGAACTGAATAAAATGAAAAAATACATCATTCCCTTTCTAGCCCTATCGATGGCTTGTAACTCGTCGCAAAAGGCAGTAAAAGAAAAAGTAATCAAAGTAGTTTCTCCCGTTGAATATGCAAACAGCATTACGGAAGAAGAATTAAAAACGCATTTGTTTATTTATGCTTCGGATGAATTTGAAGGACGTGAAACAGGAGAACCAGGACAGAAAAAGGCAGTAGCCTATATAAAAGAATACTATGAAAAGTTAGGAATATCTGCTGCTAAAGCTGACGGAGACTATTTTCAAAATGTTCCGTTAGAAGTAAAAAAAATACCTTCAGGTTCTGCAACCATTGATGGTACAACCTACAATTTTGGAGAAGATGTTTTATCGACCTCGTCTGTTGAAGGGTCATTCACTGATGTAGTGTATGCCGGATACGGAATTGAAGAAGGAGAATATTCTGATTATAAAAATATTGACGTTACAGGTAAATTGGTTTTGATTAAAGCTGGCGAACCAATGAATGAAGACGGAACTTATAGGTTAACCAATTCTGCTGAAAAATCAAGTTGGGGCGACGCAATTCAGTCAATGGGCAAGAGATTTGAGCTGGCTGAAAATAAAGGTGCTCGTGGGGTAATCTATTTAGATGCAACGAACTATGGTCGTTTTAAAAGTAGATTTGACTACATGAAAAGTAATGATAGTGGTAGTATGAGTATAAAGAATGATGCAGAAGAAGACTTTTCAGTTATTTATGTGAGTCCTGCTTTTGCCAAAGCAGTTTATGCTGACTACGAAAGTAACAACACACCAAAATCATTGAATAAAACTATTGGTTTAAACATTCAAAACACAAGTGAAATGGTTGCTTCAGAAAATGTTGCCGCGGTTATTAAGGGCTCTGAAAAGCCAGAAGAATATTTAGTTATATCATCACATTTAGATCATATAGGTGTTAACGCTGATGGTCAAATTAATAATGGCGCTGATGATGATGGTTCAGGTACAGTAGCATTATTAGAAATCGCACAAGCCTTTAAAAAAGCAGCTGATGAAGGCAATGGCCCCAAAAGATCAGTGGTATTTTTACATGTAACTGGAGAAGAAAAAGGACTTCTAGGATCACAATATTATACAGATGTTGACCCTATTTTTCCTTTAGAAAATACAGTAGCCAATCTAAATATTGATATGATTGGGCGTATTGATCCAAAAAGAGAAGGCGAACGCAATTATATTTATTTGATAGGGTCTGATAAGTTAAGTACTGAGTTACATAACCTATCAGAAGAAATCAATACAAAATACATGAACATTGAATTCGATTATACCTATAATGATGAGAACGATCCTAATCGTTTTTACTATCGTAGTGACCATTACAATTTTGCGAAGAATAATATTCCAATTATCTTTTATTTCAATGGTACACATGACGATTATCATCAGGTTGGCGATACGCCCGATAAAATTAATTATGACTTATTAAAAAATAGGTCTCAATTGGTTTTTCATACCGCTTGGGAAGTTGCCAATAGAGAGGCAAGAATTATCGTTGACAAACCTGTAGAATAAAATTCTAGGACTCAAAAATATAAGAGCCTCTGCCGTAAAGCAGAGGCTTTTTTAATGATTCATTGAAAGTAACTTCTTAAGAATGAAAACAATACACTTTAGATTTCCTTTAAAAAAAAGTCCCTGTATTTTACAACAAGGACTTTAACTTAATTAAGGGTGGAAGACCGGGTTCACCTCGCCAGAGCTTGTATTGAGCGTAGTCGAAATGCTCGGCACAGGCTTCTCACCCTACTTTTTAACTCGAAACAAAAAAAGTCCTTGTATTTTACAACAAGGACTTTAACTTAATTAAGGGTGGAAGACCGGGTTCGAACCGGCGACTTCTGGTACCACAAACCAGCGCTCTAACCAGCTGAGCTACAACCACCATTTGTAAGCGTTGGCAAAGGTAATTTTTTTTAATCGATCTTTCAAAATAAACACTCTAAAAAGATTTCAAAAAATTCAAAAACAAGCCAGTAAGGCAATCTATTGGTTTTAAAAGCCTTACATCAATATTGAACCATTTCACAACATATTTTTTCGAAAGCTAACACTAGATTGTAGATTTATACTCAACCTACAACTAGAAGTCATGTCCCGACCTTCGCAACCTACACCAATTTCCATTGGCTCAATACTGAGTATCGTGTTCCTTTTTATGCTTTTTAATTGGAGCTATACTTACGGTCAAAAAGCTATTTGCGATAGTTTACGTCATGAATTACACAGAACACATGCAAGTCTGCAATTAAATTTGCAAGACACTACGCACATTAAATCTTTAAATACGCTAGCGAAAGCAATGCGCTTTACCAAACCTGATAGTTTATTGCTATTAGCTGAGCAGGCATTGAAGCTTAGTACCACAATTGGATACGAAAAAGGTCAAATCATTGCTTTAAATGGAAAAGGCGATTACTTGTCTGATCAAGGAAATCATGAATTAAGCATTTCATTTTATGAAAAAGCCCTACATAAATCAAAAAAAATAAAAGATGAATACTTGGTATTATCAAGCATGAGTCGATTGACAAATGAGTATCAATATCAAGGTAAAATTGAAGTAGCATTAAATGAGATGTTAATTGGTTTAGAAAAGGCTGATTCTTTAGGCATCAAAGAAATGCAATCAATGTACAATGAAAAAATAGGTATGCTCTATGCAAATCAAAATGATTTTGAAGAAGCGCTTACCTATCTCAAAGAATCAAAAAAAATAAGTGATCTCATTCAAGATGAAACGCGAACGGCTTATACCATGGCAAACTTAGCTTCAGTATATGCTGACGCTAAAAAGTTTGATTATGCCATGTTTCATATTAATAGCTGTATTACAACGCTAGAGAGAAATGGGGTTAAGAACCAACTTGCCTTTGCCTATGAAATCAAAGGAAAGATTTATTTGAAGCAAGAAAAATTCAAATGGGCGTCTTATTGGTATGATCAAAGTAAAGTGCTTCATGAAAAAAGTGTAGCCCATACACGAGGAAAAATTGACCTCTTAAATGGATTGGCAGAAGTGCATTTAGGTCTTAAAAAAGATAGCATCTCAAATGACTATGCCATAAAAGCATTTAACCTTTCAAAATTATTAAAGTCAAAAAAGGGCCTTAAAAACTCATCAAAAACGCTCTACAAAATAAGCAAACAAAAGAATAATTTTGAAGAAGCGCTGAGCTACCACGAAATTTTTCAGGAATTATCAGAGACTTTATCACTTAAAAAGGGAGAGAAAAGTTTATTAATGCTAAAGACTAAAATGGGCCATATACGGCAAAAAGAACAGTTATTAGCTGAAAACAAAAAAGCTCTTGCTCGTCAAAAAAATTATATCATCGCAGCTAGTGGTATTCTATTAGTGCTCGTTGCCATTATATTTTTGATTAAAAGAAGTGAAAAAATTCAAAAACGATTGAACAGAGAATTAAAAGCCAGTAAAACTGAGTTAGAAAAGCATGAATTAGAATTAATAAAACTGAATAGCACTAAAGACAAACTTTTCTCAATAATTGGCCATGACTTAAGAGGACCGATAGGCGCCTTTCAAGGACTCATTAATATGTATACAAAGGGAGAGGTTAATAAAACTGAATTCTTAGCTTTTATACCAAAACTTAAGGCAGATATTGATCATATCTTCTTTACCATGAACAATTTACTTTCATGGGGTTATAATCAAATGAAAGGTGGCACCACCACCCCAGAGAAAATTTCGTTAACTAAGTTAGTGAATGATAGTTCACATCTCTTAGAAGAAACGGCAAATAAAAAATCGATTAAAATAGTCAATCGCGTTTCTGAGGATTTTATTGCATGGTCAGACAAAAATCAAATTGATGTTGTGATTCGTAATTTAATTAGTAACGCTTTAAAGTTTACGCCAGAAAATGGCATGGTTACCATTGAGGCTAAAGAGTTTGGAGATAAAATTGAAGTCACAATAAGAGATACAGGTGTTGGTATGGATAAAGAAATTCGTGAAAAAATATTTACTAAAAACGCCAATATTACTACCTACGGCACCAATGATGAAAAAGGAACTGGTTTAGGCTTGACTTTATGTAAAGAAATGGTGGAGAATAATCAAGGAGAAATTTGGGTAGAAAGTGCTCCGAAAATTGGTACAAGTTTCTTTTTCACATTACTCAAAGCAAAAAAAGAAACAAGCGTAATTAAAAAAGCAAGTTAGATTAAATCATTAAGCGAATCTACCGCAACAAAGCGATCTACATTAAAACCTTCTGCATGTTCCACCCCTATCATTCTACCTAAATCACGAGCACGATAAACCACACTATCAATAAAATTTTTACTGCTTATTGGGGTTTGAGGTTCATTACTTTTTGGATCGTAAAACTGTGAACTATACGCCTCAATAGCGTCAACTTTTTTGTTCATAAACCCAGACACATCAACAACAAAATCAGGTGTTAGATTTTTCCATTGCATATAGTGATACACCACTTTAGGCCTCCATTTTTCTTGCTTTTCAGAAGAACCAGATAAGATGGTTTCAATCTTAATCAATCCGCTTAAAAAGCAAGCGTCACTAACCAATTGACTCCCTTTTGGGTGGTCAATATGACGGTCATCAATAGCATTACATAAGACAATTTCTGGCTGATACTTTCTAATCATTTTAATAACCTCTAATTGATGCGCTTTGTCATTGACAAAAAAGCCATCATCAAAAGCTAAATTTTCACGAACTGCTACCCCTAATATTTCAGCCGCTTTGGCAGCTTCTTTATCTCTTATTTCTGCAGAACCTCGGGTGCCTAGCTCGCCTCTAGTTAAATCAACGATGCCCACTTTTGAACCTTCAGCGATTTGTTTGGCAATAGTAGCACCAGCGCCTAATTCAGCATCGTCAGGATGGGCTCCAAAAACAAGAATATCTAATTTCATTATACGTTTTTTAAGTTCTTCAAACCTAATGGCATCCTAAGTGGTAGCCACTGTTTTGCCAGATTTTACTTGAGCAATTGCATTTTCAATATCTGCGATAATATCTTCAACCTCTTCTATCCCTACAGAAAAACGAATGAGACCGTCTTTAATACCTTGACGTTCTCTTTCTTCAGCACTCATTAAGGCATGTGACGTTTCTGCTGGCGAAATCAAAGTGCTTTCTACACCTGCCAAGCTCATGGTTGATTTTATCAAATTTAAATTTTTACGAAATTTTACAGGACAAACATCTTTTAATTCAAAAGATAACATACCCCCAAAACCATGCATTTGTGATTTAGCCAATTCATAATCCGGATGCGATTGTAAGCCCGGATAGTAAACCTCGGCAATGGCTTTATGATTATTTAAAAATTCAGCTACTTGTATGGCATTCTCATTATGTGCCTTTACACGCAACCCCATGGTCTTCATACTTCTTTCTAACAGCCAAACGGTATAATCACTTAAACTGCCTCCAAAATTCTTGGCGAGACTGAATATTTGGGCTATATGCACTTCAGTGGCAGCAACTGCCCCAGCGCAAATATCAGAATGGCCACCCATATATTTAGTAGCACTATGTATGATGATATCAATGTTAAAATCTGCCGGATTCTGATTAATAGGACTCGCGAAAGTATTATCAATCATTGAAACAAGGTTGTGCTTCTTGGCCAAGCTAGCCACCATATTCAAATCAGTGATTTTCAGCAAAGGATTTGATGGCGTTTCAACGTAAATTACTTTAGTATTGTTTTTAATTTCAACTTCAAAATCTTCACGCGACAACCCTTTTGTAAACGAGTATTCAATACCGAATTTTTCAAATTCTTCTTGAATTAAATTAAAAGTACCGCCGTAAAGCGCATCTTGCAAAACAATATGGTCTCCGGCTTTTAAAAATGCCAAAAGTGCTGTACTGATAGCTGCCATACCGCTACCAAAAATCAAAGCCGCCTCAGTATGCTCAAGCATGGCGATTTTTTTAGTCAGTGCTTCTTGATTGGGTGTATTAAAATACCTTGGATATCTTTTTACATCTACATCTTCAAACGCATAAGAAGAACTCATAAACAAGGGCGAAATAGCTCCTTTAAACTGCTTATCTTCTACCTCGCCAACGTGCGTGCAAATAGTATTAATTCCTTTTTTGACTGAACTCATTGCTTTAGATTTAGAATAAGTTAAAGGTATTAAATTTGTTTTCCTTTCTTTGGATAATTGCTTTTGTAACGCCAAAAACTAATGCCTCCAAAAATAAAGAGACCTATAAAAATATATTTTATATAATCAGGGGTAATTGCTGCGGCTCCACTTTGACCGTAACTATGTAAGCCCACAAGGTAATAGTTAACCCCAAAATAGGTCATCATAATACTGGCATACCCCAAAACACTTAAAAAATTGAATGTCCATTTTCCTCTCATGCCTGGCACCAATCTTAAATGAAGAATAAAAGCATAGACCATAATTGATATTAATGCCCAGGTTTCTTTTGGGTCCCAACCCCAATAGCGACCCCAACTTTCATTAGCCCATTGTCCGCCTAAAAAGTTACCAATAGTCAACATAATGAGTCCAACAGTTAATGACATTTCATTGATGATGGTCAATTCTTTCAAATTAGCCTCCATTCGTTTTTTATTCTTTTTAGTGGTTAATATCATCAATAATAAACAAACCACGCCGAGGATCATTCCAACGGTTAACGGACCATAACTACCAACAATAACCGCCACATGAATCATCAACCAATAACTATCAAGAACTGGAACTAAGTTAGAAATAGCTGGATCTACCCAATTTTCATTTGCGATAAATAAAAACATTGATGCAACAAAAGTAGCAGAGGCTAGAGTCATGGTGCTTTTTCTAATAAAGAGCATACCAATACCTACGGTCGCCCAAGCTACATAAAGTATACTTTCATAAGCATCACTCCATGGGGCATGACCAGAAACATACCAACGTATAACTAAGCCAGCTGTATGCCAAAGAAATAGAATAATGATGATACCTTTTAAGGTGTAAATAGCTGCTTGCCATATTTTTCTTTCTTTGAAAATTTGAAAAATTAAAACAAAAAATAGCAAAGCACCAATTAAGGCGTAGTATTGATATAGCCAATGAAAGATGTTGAGTTTGTTATAGATAATCTCAGTTTTAATTTTCTCGTCTGAAGGCATAACCTCGCTACCCAACTTTCTTTGATTCTTTTTTAAATAGGTCAATAATTGATCTGCTTGCGTATAATCACCTGAGATGATTGCTTCTTGCAATGTTTTCTTATAAACAGGAATGGCATTTTGAATGAACATGCCATAACCAGCATCAGGAATTTCATATTTTCCACCCCGATAGTCAACCGCTGAAATCCATTTGTTATTATCATCATTTGTCAACG
The DNA here is from genome assembly GCA_937929935.1 of uncultured Flavobacteriaceae bacterium. Taxonomy (GTDB): domain Bacteria; phylum Bacteroidota; class Bacteroidia; order Flavobacteriales; family Flavobacteriaceae; genus Maribacter_C. Next base: position 34,440 of record CALFUL010000008.1, read on the forward strand.
GAAATATTTTTAAAATCTCTCCGCTAAGGGCTCTATTTAGTAAGCTTAACCTGAAATAGGAGTCTTTATAATCTTTCTGAAATTTATTTGGCGAATTTGTACTAAAAGCATCTTCTAGGTAAGGTTCTAATTTATTAGCCCCTTCTCTGTCAAAAAAATCAATGGCCTTGACATATTCTTGATCATCAGGTACGCCAATGACTTTTCTGATACTGTCATTCTTACCTTTTCGATCTAAAGCAATGAATTCTGCATTAAACCAAGCAGGAGAATTTAACATCATGCTTAAAAACACCTGGTCAGCGGTCATCTCTTTGTAAGTGTCTTTAAAACTTATTTTACGTAGTAATTCAGAAGAAAACGTATGAATAGGTTTCATTCTTCCTTCATCATCTTGTATGACTAGTGCACCAAACTTTTCAGCATGTTCTTTGTCAACAAGAGTGGTTGCGATTACTGAATCAATCTGAGCTTGTGTTGGCAAGATCATGGCATGTGTATCATCAGCTGGGTCAGCATGTTCTTGTGCATTTACAGTGAGAAAAACACCAAAAATAAAAGCTAAACTTAATGCAGATCTCTTAGCTTTTAGTTTACTTAATGACGCCTGTAAATCTTTAAATCGGGTTTTTCCGAAGAACATTATTCCCATTAAACCAATGTACAATAAAAAGTACCCGAGGTAGGTAATCCAGGTGCCCCATTGATCGTGATTTACAGATAAGGTTGTTCCTTTTTCATCAATGGTATCAAAACCAGATTGAAAGAAACGATACCCTTTATGATCAAGAATATTATTCATAAAAATATCATAGTCAAAAGATCGATCATCTTTGACAGTAACTTTACTCATGAAAGAGGAATAGCCTTTTTCAGTACCCGGATATTTCTCTGCGATAAAATCATTCAACTGTATTGAAAATGGTAACGTATACACTTTAGAACCGAATGCAAAGTTGAATTTTAAATCATCAACTTTAATTGGGGCTGCAAAATCAAAAGTACCCTTACCCCCTAGTATCTTTTTCTGAACCGTTTGTTCGCCAACGGTCACATCAACAATTAAAGCAGATTGTGTTCTCTCATTAATCTCATTTTCAGGCACTTCAACCACCCCATACGATCCTTTGATAAGAGGATCAGGAATTACAAATTGCATACCTGCCATATTATATAAGGATCTCATTTGAAATTGTTGCAAACTATCTTTTGCGACCACCCCTTGAAATTGATCCGCCATTCTCATGAATGTGCCCTCAAAGGGAGTTTTAATTTGATAGGTGGAATCAGTGGTGAAAATATTAATAGCACCATCAGTTGGTTTATTCAAAGCAAAAAGAATATTGTGTACATCAGTCACTCTATTATTCTCTAAATAATGCTCCTCTCGTTGCCCTGTACCCGCCTCTACTATCTTTAGATACTCTTTACCCGTGCTACCTTCTACCAAACCTTCTTTGGCGTTTTCAAGAAAACCAGCGTAAGAAATCTGAAAAGGGGTGCCGTTATAATTTTCTTGCCATGGCAAATCAGATTTTAATGCCTCAGGCGTTACCATTAACTCTCTTTCAATGGTTTTACGCATGCCTTTACCATCAATTTTACCATCAATAAAGGCCGTTAAATAGGTTTTGTCTGAATAAAATACGTTTTCTGTTTTTCCTTCACGAATGGGCATCATACCCTCAAAACTGATATAGCGCGTTATAAAAGCACCTAAAATGATTAAAACCCATGAAAGATGTAGTGTCAATACAGGCCATTTTTCCCATCGAAACAAGCGATAACGAAACATGTTGCCCATAAAATTAATCATGAAGAATAACATAATGGCCTCAAACCACCAAGCATTGTAAATCCATATTCTTGCAGTTTCTGTGCTGTACTTACTTTCTACAAAAGTGCCAATACCCATGGCGATGCCAAATACTAAGAACAAAACGGCCATCAATCGGGTAGAGAAAAGTGTTTTTTTCAATAATGCTATCATCGAATAATCTAATGGTTTTCAGTGAACAAAAATACCACCTTTTTATGGTTTTTATTCTTTAGAATTTACCAAAAACCAACCTTTTAAAAGGCCATAAAAAAAACACCAACTAAAGTACTATCCTATAGAAATTTAAAATTCTTTGTCGAGAAAGATTATGATGACCTCTTAATCGCTAATTTTGTACCATGATTAAAGTTACTTTAATTGGCAAGGGTAATGTATCAAAACACTTACAACGTGCATTTTTGGCAACAAAAGAAGTCATGCTGTTTCAAGTGCTAGGTAGTCGTAAAAAAGAACTTGATACTGCTTTGAAAAATAAAGCTATTCAAAATAAAATTAACGCTTCTGACATTTGTATTATTGCTGTAAGTGACCATGCTATAAAATCTGTTTCACAGTCATTTACACAATTTAATACGTTTTTAGTTCACACCTCTGGTAGCGTTTCAATAAATGATTTACCCAAAAGCTTGAATACAGGTGTTTTTTATCCGCTTCAAACATTTTCTAAGGATAGACTAGTGGCTTTTAAAACCATTCCTATTTGTATTGAAGCCAAAGAAAAAAAAGATACTGAATTACTTCACAAACTAGCAAGAACTATTTCAGATGAGGTTCATGAAATTTCATCTGAAAAAAGAAAAGCATTGCATTTAGCTGCAGTACTAGTAAATAATTTTAGCAATCATTTATATCAAATAGGACATGATCTTTGCGAAGACAATCAAGTGCCTTTCGAATTGCTAAAACCATTGATCAAAGAAACGGCACTAAAAATGGAAAGTCTCTCTCCTGAAGAAGCACAAACCGGTCCGGCAAAAAGAAATGACCAAAACACCATTAACGCACATTTAAAACAATTAAAAGATACAAACCATAAAGAAATCTATCGCTTACTGACGCTATCAATTCAAAATGCCTATGGAAAAAAGTTATAAAGAATTTTTAAAAGACATAACCACCTTCATTTTTGATGTAGATGGCGTTTTTACGGACGGTTCATTGCATATCACCAGTGAAGGTCAAATGCTCAGAAAAATGAACGTAAAAGACGGGTACGCTTTAAAAACTGCCATTAACAAGGGATACAACGTTTGTATTATTACAGGCGGCTCTGATCCCGGAGTAAAAACCAGATTAGAAGGTTTGGGAGTTGAGGCGGTATTTATGGGTGCGCATTTAAAAGAAGCCCCTTTAAAAGAATACTTAAAGCATAACAAAATTAAGCTTGAAAATGTATTGTATATGGGCGATGACATGCCTGATATTCCGCCAATGAGCTTGGTGGGGCTACCTACATGTCCTCAAGACGCAGTGCCTGAAGTGAAGGCTGTTTCAAAATATATTTCGCATCGCAATGGTGGTAAAGGTTGCGTTCGTGATGTGATTGAACAAGTTTTGAAAGTACGTGGAGATTGGAATACAAATTTTAGCGCTGCCAACGATTAAAGTCTATGCTGCAAGAAAAATTAAAGAACCACAAAATCATCCTAGCGTCTGGTTCACCAAGACGGCAACAGTTTTTTAAAGAATTAGGGCTTGATTTTGAAATTAGATTAAAATCAGTTGAAGAAGTTTATCCAGAGGAATTAAAAGGAAGCGAAATTTCAGATTATCTATCTGAATTAAAAGCGGCTGCCTTTAAAGACACTTTAAAATCAAATGAAATACTAATCACATCAGATACTGTGGTTTGGCATCGTGATACATCATTGGCGAAAGCAGCCGATAAAGATGAAGCAATGCAAATGCTAAGAACCTTATCAAATGATTGGCATCAAGTTATTACATCAGTTAGCTTCATGACTTCAAGCACCATTAAAACAGTGCACCACCTAACAGAAGTTAAGTTTGCAAACCTCTCAGAAGAAGAAATTGAACATTATGTTTCAAGTTTTAAGCCCTATGATAAAGCTGGGGCTTATGGCATTCAAGAGTGGATTGGCTTAATTGCCATTGAAGAAATAAAAGGCTCATACACCAATGTTGTTGGTTTGCCAACTCAATTGGTTTACAAAACGCTGATGAGTATGGCTAGCTGATTGAATTTCAGTAATTTTACTTGGCAATCGAGATTTTAATGCGTCTAGGCCTGCCTCGAAACGCTCTTGTTATTTTAAACAAATGTCTCGCAGGCTTGCCTCAAGGTAGTTAACTTAAAGTTTGGTATGAAAAAGTTGATAAAATTTAAAGCACTATCATTCATTGCAATTCTTGTTTTTTTAGGGGGATGTAAAGATGCTAATACATTAAAAAAGAACCTCGCCTTAACCCATTCAAAGGCAGCAGTTAAAATCACACCAAAGAAGCCACTTTCTGAAGAATTTAAGAAGTATTGGTATGCTGGTCAGGCCGAGTTAAACTCTTATAAATTAAAACAGGCACGATACGGCGAAATACGTGAAGGCAAAGCAATGTTGATTTATGTTACTGAGCCTTTCTTGGCAGACAAACAGGTAAAAGCTGACGGTCAAGAAAAATCTAATATACCAGTACTCAAACTAAACAGTACTAAGAACTATTTTACAGGCATATATCCGTACGCCATAATGTCTAGTAGTTTTTATCCGGTTCATGATAATCAACACGCCATAAAAGTATCATTTTCAAGTCAAGAATGGTGCGGACAGGTTTATGCGCAATTAAACAATAGGTCAAGCTTTGAAATTAACTCATATTCCTATTTTGAAACTGAAGCAGACCAAAGCTTAGAGTTAGACAAAACGGTACTTGAAAATGAATTATGGAATAAGATAAGAATCAACCCAGAAAATTTGCCTACGGGTGAAGTAAAAATTATTCCATCATTTGAATATATTAGACTGCATCATAAAGAGTTAAAATCGTATAGTTCAATTATAACTTTAACTAAAAAAGACGCCTATTCAATCTATACAATTGACTATCCTGAGCTAAAAAGAACACTTGAAATTACCTTTGAAACTGAATTTCCTCATGGCATTGAAAGCTGGTCTGAAAAGTCACTAAGTGGGTTCGGAAAAAATGCCAAAGAAATGACCTCAACGGCTACTAAAATTAAAACAATTAAGTCGCCATATTGGCGTCAAAATAGCAATCGGTTTTCAAGCATGCGCGACAGCCTAGGCATCTAATATTATGAAAGATTTCTTTACCACGTATTCTAATCAACTTTTAAGTTCACTAATTTTGGTGGTTACCATTATAGTGATACGGTTTGTCAGTCATAAAACTGTTCACAGAATTGGTAAAATCAATAAGTTTTTTAATGGCAGAACCCTTTTAATTACAAAGTACATATCAGTTTTACTGATTTTTCTAGGCGTTATTTTTTTAGTCATAATATGGGGTGTCAATTTTACTGAAATTGCCCTACTCTTCTCTTCTGTTTTTGCTGTTTTAGGAGTTGCCTTATTTGCGCAATGGTCAATTATTAGTAACATTTTAGCTGGCGTCATTCTATTTTTCTCTTTTCCTTTTAAGATCGGAGATAAAATAAAAGTAATGGATAAAGAAATAATAGATGAAACACTAGAAGACTCGAATATTTTCATCATTGAAAGTATAACGGCATTTCATGTGCATTTAAGAAAATCAAATGGCTCATTAATGACCTATCCCAATAATTTAATGCTTCAAAAGGGTATTTCATTAATCGAAACTTATGAAGGTGATCACTAGGCCTGTTATCATCTTGTTAAATCCGCTTAATTAGCAACTATTTGAACATTAACTTTTATCTTTGAGTACCAACACATTTTTAATATGATGCACCATAAATGGGTCTTGATGACCGCACTATTCATAGGTTTAAATAGTGCAACTGCACAAAAACCCAAACAACAGACCTCATCAGAAATACACCACGCTCTTCAAAAACTAAATTTTTTAGGGTCAGCACTATATATTGCTGCTCATCCTGATGATGAAAACACGAGACTTATCTCCTACCTCTCAAACCATGAAAAAGCGAGAACTGCCTACCTTTCTCTAACACGAGGTGATGGTGGTCAAAATCTTATAGGTCCTGAATTAAGAGAGCTTCTTGGGGTTTTAAGAACACAAGAACTTCTAGCAGCAAGGGGTGTTGATGGCGGGCAACAATTTTTTACCCGTGCCAATGACTTTGGTTACTCAAAGCATCCTGATGAAACTTTAGAAATATGGAATAAACCAGAAGTCTTGAGCGATGTTGTTCGTATTATAAGAACTTTTAAACCAGATGTTATTGTTAATCGTTTTGACCACCGATCACCCGGATCCACACACGGGCATCACACCTCATCAGCCATGTTAAGTGTTGAAGCTTTTGATTTGGTCAATGATCCAAATGCCTATCCTGAACAATTACAAACAACCTCAACCTGGAAACCTGAACGTTTGTTCTTCAATACATCTTGGTGGTTTTATGGTAGCCAAGAAAAATTTGAAAACGCTGATAAAACCAACATGCTTAGTATGGATGTTGGCGTGTACTACCCAAATTTAGGGGTTTCAAACAATGAAATTGCCTCATTGGCAAGCAGTCAACACTTATGTCAAGGTTTTGGTAGATTATCCACAAGAGGTAGTCAGCCCGAATATATTGAATTATTAAAAGGATCATTACCTCAAAACAAAGACAATATTTTTGACGGCATCAACACCACATGGTCGCGTGTTGAAGGAGGACAACAAATTGGCACTATTCTCAATAAAGTTGAAAAAGAGTTTGATTATAAGAACCCTGCTGCTCACTTACCAGAACTTTTAAAAGCACACCAGTTAATTAGTCAAATGAAAGATGAACACTGGCGCAGTATTAAAACAGATGAGATTGAAAACATTATTCTTTCTGTTACTGGCCTGTTTATAGAAGCTTCGGCTACTGAATCATTCACAAACCCTGGCAATAGCGCAAAAGTAAAAATAGAAGTAGTAAACCGCAGCAATGCCAAAATGCTCTTGAATACTATTCATATTGTTGAAACAGGTACAAAATTAAATCCGTCAACAGTCTTGAATAACAATGAAAAGAAAAATTATGATGTAGCTATTTCTATTGCTGAGCACATGAATTTCACAAATGCCTATTGGTTGAATGAAAAAGGATCTCTAGGAATGTATGAAGTGAAAAATAAAAACCTCATAGGCAAACCAGAAACCCCACGCGCCCTAAATGCACTTTTTGAAATTAATTTTGAAGGATATACCATAGGTTTTAAAAAGCCCGTTGTTCATAAATATGCACGTAGAGATAAGGGAGAGCTCTACCAACCTTTTGAAATTTTACCAGAAGCGACAGCGCGTTTTGATGATAAGGTTTTGATATTTGCTGATGGTAGCTCAAAAGAGATTCCGGTTACTATTAAAGCCCATCAAGACAATTTAAAAGGAGAAGTACAATTTTGTTATTCTAAAGGATGGACAGTTGATCAAGAAACAAAACCTTTTGAAATCGCCAAAAAGGGCGATGAGCAAAAACTAATTTTTAAACTCACGCCACCGGCTAATGAAGATGAAAGTTATATCACGCCAATCATAAAAGTAAATGGTAAAGAAATTTCAAAAGAACTAATCACGATCGCATATGACCATGTGCCAACCCAATCCGTATTAATTAATGCTGAAGCCAAGGTGGTGCGTTTAAATATTGAACGAGTAGGCCAAACCATTGGTTATATCATGGGTGCAGGCGATGATGTGCCAACGAGCTTAAAACAAATAGGATACAATGTAGTCATGCTCGACCCAACCGCCATTCAAAAAGAAAATCTAGCGCAATTTGACGCCGTTGTGGTGGGTATACGCGCGTACAATGTACTTGATGAATTAAAGTTCAAACAAAAACACTTGTTTGATTATGTTGAAAACGGTGGTACAATGATTGTGCAATATAATACTGCTGGTCGCCGTGATAATCAATACAAAGAAATTGCCCCCTACCCGATTAAATTATCAAGAGATCGCGTTACTGATGAAAACTCTGAAGTAGCTATACTAGATAAAAATCATTCTTTAGTAAATTTTCCTAATAAGATAATGAAAGAAGATTTCGACGGATGGGTTCAAGAACGAGGTTTATATTTTCCAAGTGAATGGGATCCTGCCTTTACACCTATTCTTTCTATGAAAGACAAAGGAGCCAAAAGCGCTACGCAAGGAAGTCTTATTGTTGCAAAATATGGTAAAGGAAATTATATCTATACCGGTATTAGTTTTTTCAGAGAACTACCAGCAGGTGTACCAGGAGCCTATAAACTTTTTGCCAATATGCTTTCTTTAGGAAAAGAAAAAGTTGAAAAAAATAAAATCAAAGGATAAAAAATGAAAGAAAAATTGAATTGGAAAAAAGAATATTCGGTTGTTCTGATTTTGAATGTCATGTACATTGTGATTTTTGCATACATAATGAATTCTTTCTCCTAATATGAGCACAATAGATTGGATCATACTCGGTTGTACGTTACTATTCATAGTTTCTTATGGAGTTTGGAAAACTCGAGGCGATAGCAGTGCCACTGATTATATAAAAGGCGGTAGTCACGTAAAATGGTGGACCATTGGTTTGTCAGTTATGGCCACCCAAGCCAGTGCCATTACCTTTTTATCAACCCCAGGCCAAGCCTTTCATGACGGTATGGGCTTTGTGCAGTTTTACTTTGGCTTACCCCTAGCCATGATTGTCATCTGCCTGGTCTTTGTACCTATTTACCATAAACTAAAGGTGTATACCGCTTATGAGTTTTTAGAAAACAGATTTGACCTAAAAACCCGAACCTTAGCGGCCATTCTATTTTTAATACAAAGAGGCTTAGCGGCGGGTATTACCATTTTTGCCCCAGCTATTATATTATCTGCAGTATTAGGATGGAACTTAACAACCCTTAATATTCTGATTGGGTTATTGGTGATCATTTATACCGTTTCTGGTGGTACCAAAGCAGTTAGTGCTACACAAAAACAACAAATGTTCATCATCATGACAGGCATGTTCATTGCCTTCTTTTTTATACTCGGTTATTTACCCGATCATATCAATTTCACAAAAGCGCTTAAAATTGCGGGGGCAAGTGATAAGTTGAACATTCTTGATTTTAGTTTTAACACCAAAAGCAGGTATACCTTTTGGAGCGGTATCACTGGGGGGTTCTTTTTGGCCTTGTCTTATTTTGGAACAGACCAAAGTCAAGTACAACGCTATTTGTCAGGTAAATCTGTTCGTGAAAGTCAATTAGGACTCGTGTTTAATGGACTTTTAAAAATACCGATGCAATTTTTTATTCTTTTGGTAGGCGTCATGGTTTTTGTCTTTTATCAATTCAATGCATCGCCCGTACATTTTAATCCAGAGGCAACTGCAAAGATTATGACTACTGAATATGCTGAAGATTTTCAATTGTTGCAAGATGAACTTGATGCGCTTTTAATTCAAAAGCGAATTGCGCAAAATGAATTTTCAGAGGCATTAGATTTGAAAGAGTATACGACCATTGAGACTGCAAAATCGCATATCAAAACAATTAATGAGAAAGAGACCATTACCCGAGAGGCGGCTAAAGACATTATTGAAAAAGCTGATTTAAAAGTTGAAAAAAATGATAAAGATTATGTCTTTATACATTTCATACTCACCAAATTACCAAAAGGCCTTGTTGGTTTATTATTGGCGGTTATTTTATCAGCAGCTATGTCATCAACTGCCTCAGAGCTAAATGCTTTAGGCACCATTACGGCTCTTGATTTATATCAAAGAAATAAGAAAACCAAAATTACTGACAAACAAAATGTTACCGCGACAAAATGGTTCACCTTGGTTTGGGGCCTTATTGCCATTGCCATAGCATGTGTAGCACATTTGGCAGATAATCTTATACAACTTGTAAACATCATAGGTAGTATCTTCTATGGCAATGTCTTAGGTATCTTTTTAATTGCGTTTTTCATCAAGCACATCAAAGGAAATGCAGTTTTTGTTGCCGCCTTGATTACGCAAGTCATTATTTTTATAGCCTTTAAACTAGAGTGGATGTCTTACTTGTGGCTTAACCTTTTTGGATGTGCTCTAGTAATATTCATCGCCTTAATTCTACAGGTATTTGATAACACTTTAAATAAACCCATTGTTGCAGAAATAGAATAAAATATAAAAGCTTATCACAAAAAAAAAGCCCGCTAAATAGCGGGCTTTTATTATTTTAAAAGGTAGCACTTACATTCCGCCCCACTCTTTTAATGAATCCATGTTCATTTTTACATAATCATCATTACCAGCAACTTTAGCTGCCTCTAATGATTTTTTAGCAGTAGCAATAGCTGCTTTCTTGTCTCCTACTTTCGCCTGAATTAAAGACTGCTGACGTAATTGCCAAAAAGCAGGCTTTTCAGTCATTGACATTGCCTTGTTCATCCATTCATTAGCTTTAGCCATATCTTTACCTTCACTTGAGTAATATACTGCCGACGTATAATAATCGCCTGCTGTTGCACCGCCAAGAACTCTAGCGATATCACTTTCAACAGAAGCATCTGTACCTACTTCAATAGGAATAGCGACATACGTATTTTCCCAAATAATACCCAGATTAGCTGAACCACTTTTCACATCATCAACAGTGATTGTAAATGTTTCAACTGCCATTTCTATGGGCCAAACTTTTACATTTGTTTTAGCAACTACTTTCGAATCATCCCAATCTCTTGGTGTTCCTCCACCCTTAGTATCGGTATAAAAGAAAATTTCCCAGCTTGCTTTACCAGGCTTAGAAAACAATGAATAGGTACCAGCCTTTACATCTTGACCAGCGATTTTAACATCTTTATCAAAACTTACTAAGGTATAACCGTTCGCTCCGGTTCTCCATAATTTATCAAAAGGTACTAAGTTGCCAAAAATAGTTCTTCCCTTCATTGAAGGTCTAGAATATTCTACCGTCATTTCAGTCAAACCAACGGTTTGCATGATTTTTGCCGCCGGACTCGCAGCTGGCGTATTGATCTGAGCCTCAACGGCTACAGTAAGTAAAACCGCAAATAAGAAAGTGGTTATTTTTTTCATTTTTATAATAATTTAGTGTTTCACAAAACTATACATAAAGACACCTTTGAATTGTTAAGAAACTCTTAAAAAACAAAATGAAAAAAAAGAGCTATTTAGCGAAGGCGCGAGACTGCTTTCCGCCGCTCAAATAGAAGGTAAGGTAGTACACAGCATTACTGTAAGTAGATAAATCAATAGCGCTGTCTTCAATGGCGCTACCAATTTTATATTCTAATAATTGACCTTTGGTATTGTGAATGGCACGACCAATGATGGTTTGGTCAGTTATCAATTCATATTCTAAGGTAGTTGACCCGTACGTTTTATAAATCAATAAACCCTGATCCTCTGGTTCAGGTTCAGGATCGGGTTCTTGATCCGTGTCATTAGTATCGAATGAAAATAATTTCTGCGCTAAGGTAATTGCGGGCGTATTTCTTGAGAAAAACTCAGAAGATATATAATACGTATTGGCATCAGCAAAAGCTATTCCTTCTATTTGGGCGAAACTCACATCAAATGTATTACGTACTACTACACCCTTGAAAATTTCTGAACTTGTGGCCCCTTCAATACGGACATTAAATGGGTTGAGAAAAGATGAATACCCAATCAAATAGATAACGTCAGTTAAAGCATTATAGGTTGCCCCTGTTATCAATCCGTTTACATCAAAACTATCCAAGCGTTGGGCATCATGAGTACCCGGAGTATCAGGTATCACGTAGGCGACCGTGCCTTGTGTTTGCCATTGTTTGGTAAAAATAAAGAGTTGATCATCACGCCAAATAAAGGCCTCTGCATCCCAATCACTCGTACCCGTATCTGAAAAATCGATTTGGTCTTCATAGCTGAAATTTATTTTTTCAGCGCTTACTTCATCGGCTTGCGCATACTCTTGTTTTGCAATTTTATAAATCGCTAAATCTTCTCGTATCCCCACATTATTGCCAAAATCGCCGATATAGATATGGGTATCATCTTGAGTAATAGCTTCCCAATCAATATTTTCAGCGTTTAAAATAGTTACCGTACGTGTAATTTGACGTGAGGTGGTATCTATTTCGAACAATTGAGCGGAGTTACCAGAATCATTGTGGGTTATCAATTTTCCGTTGTAGAAAATGAGTCCCGAAGACTCAGAAATTTCCCCTGGTAAATTGCCCAATTCACGCAGAGCCTGTTGTCCGAAAACAAAAGTATTGGAGCAAATTAGAAATCCGATAATAAATAGTCGGTGCATGCGATTCAATTATTCTGAAAATTACGAAAACCAATCTGTTTGGTAGAAAATAATAGACGAAGCGTCGATAAAATATATTTGTGAAATGTTCTTGATACTTATAGAACGTTTAAAAATGGTTCTTGATATAAATTAAATAGCACCTAAAAATGTTCTCGATACTAATTTCACTCTGAAAAAGAGTGAAATTCACTCGAACTGACAAAGAGCTTGAAATAACAGTGATTTGTAAAACTTATTTTGTTTAACATATTATAATATTTGTTAAACAAAAATATGTACTTTTGAAGAAAGATATTTTATGAAACTTTATCAGCTTCATTCTAAGCAAATACTACCCATAAGTCAACAAGAGGCTTGGGCGTTTCTTTCTAGTCCTGCAAATCTTCAAAAAATAACACCCGACCACATGGGGTTTAATATCCTTTCTGGCGCTGACAGGCCCATGTTTGCTGGGCAAATAATTCAGTATAAGGTATCTCCTTTTCCGGGAATAAAAACCAAATGGGTTACTGAAATTACTCATGTTAAAGAAGGTGAGTATTTTGTTGATGAGCAACGTTTTGGCCCGTACGCCTTGTGGCATCACAAACATTTTTTAAAAAAGAATGACGTTGGGGTAGAAATGGAAGACATCATTGATTATAAGATTCCCTTCGGAATTTTAGGGCAACTTGCCCACCCTATTTTGGTTAAAAAACAATTGAAGCAAATATTTAAGTATCGTGAAAATAAACTGATTGAGTTATTCGGAAAAATAAAAGGAGTTCCTAACGTCTTAGAATTTAAAAGCATATAATATGAAAAAGAATATTCTTTTAATTGGCGGATCACATGGTATTGGCTTTGAAATGGCCAAAATACTTTCTAAAAATCATCATGTTATCGTTGCTTCTCGCTCTGATGAAGGTTTAGCTGAGCTTGATGTAACACACATAAGGTTTGATGCAACTAAAGACACCCTTGATACTTCTTTATTACCAGATAACATAAATGCATTTGCATATTGCCCGGGCAGTATCAATCTAAAGCCATTTAAGATGCTCAGTATCGAAACCTTTCAAGAAGATATGCAGCTCAACTTCTTTAGTTTAGTACATGTAGTCAAGCAAATTATTCCTAAAATGACTGAAGGTGCTAGCATGGTTTTTTTTAGTACTGTTGCCGTTGGTGTGGGCATGCCATTTCATACCAGTATAGCGGCCGCAAAAGGTGCCATTGAAGGTTTTGCCAAATCATTAGCCGCCGAATATGCGCCTAAAATAAGGGTCAATGTAGTAGCTCCTTCATTGGTTGACACTACCCTAGCGAAAAGATTATTGAGTAATGACCGCAAGCGCGAATTGATGTCAGAACGGCATCCGTTAAAACGTGTTGGCGAAGCTGCTGATATTGCCAACTTAGCTGTATTTTTATTAAACGATATGAGCACCTGGATGACGGGTCAAATACTAGGTGTTGACGGTGGCATGTCAACCTTGAATATAAATTAATAATGAATAAAAAAGTTTCAATTTTCTGGTTTCGACGTGACCTACGTCTTGAAGATAATGTAGGTTTGTTAGAAGCATTAAAAGGAGACTATCCTGTTTTACCGCTATTTATTTTTGATAAAGAGTTACTAGAGAAACTTCCTGAAAACGATGCACGTGTAAGTTTCATATATGAATCACTGCAACAAATGCGCTCAAGTTTGACAAATGAATTTTCAAGGTCATTGGCCTTATATCATGGTAACACGAGTAACGTATTCAAGGCTTTACTGAGTTCTTATAACATACAAGCGGTGTATACCAACCATGATTATGAACCTTATGCTAAAAAGAGAGATGAGGCGATAGAAAATATTCTTGAGGCTAAAAACGTTGCATTACATACGTTTAAAGATCAAGTCATTTTTGAAAAAAATGAAATCGTCAAAAATGATGGTTTGCCCTATGTGGTCTACACACCTTTTAAAAATAAATGGAAAGAGACCTTTAAAGCCAAGCAATTAAAAGAACATGACCCCAAGCCCTTTTTCAATAATTTAGTTGCTGATGTTGACTTACCTAATTTCACCTTAGAAGAAATGGGTTTTGAAAAAGCTTCAATAAAAGTACCTGCCTATACCCTTACGTCTGCGCTCATTGCGAATTATGAAGCCACCCGTAATTTTCCTGCCATCACAAACGGAACCTCTAAATTAGGTCCTCATTTAAGATTTGGAACTGTGTCAGTGCGTCAAATGATGAAAAAGGCGATTGCTGAAGAAAATGAAGTCTTTTGGAATGAATTAATCTGGCGTGAATTTTTTATGCAAATTCTATGGCATTTTCCGCATACCGTAACCAATGCTTTTCGGTCTAAATACGATCGTATTGTATGGCGGAATAATGAAACGGAATTTAAAAAATGGAAAAACGGACAAACCGGTTACCCATTAGTTGATGCTGGCATGCGTGAATTGAACACAACAGGCTTTATGCACAACCGTGTACGCATGCTTGTTGCTAGTTTTCTATGTAAACATTTACTCATAGATTGGCGTTGGGGAGAAGCCTATTTTGCTGAAAAACTATTAGATTTTGATTTAAGTGCAAATGTGGGCAATTGGCAGTGGGCAGCAGGCAGCGGTGTTGATGCAGCCCCTTATTTTCGCATTTTTAACCCCACAACACAAATTGAGAAATTTGACAAGCAACATGAATATATTAAAAAATGGGTGCCTGAACTGCAAGAACTGACCTACCCTACTCCTATGGTGGATCATAAAATGGCACGCGAACGTTGCTTAAAAGTTTACAAAGAAGCGGTAGCATAATAATGGTCATTGTCTGGTTTAAACGAGATTTACGATTACTAGACCATGAGCCTTTAGTCAAAGCCATTGAGACTGGCGAAAAAATACTCCTACTCTACTCTTTTGAACCTATTTGGATTACTGATTCGCACTATAGCGAGAAACATATAAATTTTATCAAACAAAGCTTATCAGACTTACAAAAGCAATTAGAATCTCACGATACTAAAATGCTAATTGTTCAAGAAGAAATTATTGGGTTACTGAACAACTTAAATGAAATTGAGCCCATTTCAACAGTTTTCTCTTATCAAGAAACCGGAATGAACTTCACTTACGACCGCGACAAGACTTTCTCAAAATGGTGTAAATTGAACAGCACCATCTGGAAAGAAAGCATACAAAATGGCGTTTTTAGAGGAATTAAGAATAGAAAACAATGGAAGAATGACTGGGTTGATTTTATAAATCAGCCTATTGCTAAACCTCAAATGGAAAAAGGTGAATTTTTTTCAACTTCTGAAATCAAAAATACGTTTGAAAAACTATTCAAGTTACCTTCATTACAAACAGAAATCTCAAAACACCTACAAAGAGGAGGCACTACACATGCTAAGAAATACTTAGACTCTTTTCTACTTGAGAGAATAAATGGTTACAACACTAACTATTCTAAACCAGCCACATCAAGATTGCACAGTAGCCGTCTTTCACCCTATTTAGCATGGGGAAATCTATCTACAAGACAAGTTTGTCAATATGCGGCTTCTCGCAAACAGGGTATTAAAAATAAAAGAAATTTAAGTTCCTTTTTATCGCGTATGCGTTGGCAGGCACATTTCATCCAGAAATTTGAAATGGAAATGGAGATGGAATTTCAAAGTGTAAATAAAGGATATCATCAATTGGTAAAAGAACCAAAACCCGCATTACAAAAAGCATGGCGTGAGGGACAGACAGGAATTCCACTTGTTGATGCAGCTATGCGTTGTCTGGTCACTACGGGTTTTGTGAATTTTCGGCTACGTGCCATGCTCGCTTCGTTCTTTACGCATCTTTTATGGCAGCCTTGGCAAGATTGCACAGAACATCTTGCGCAGAATTTTCTAGATTTTGAACCGGGTATACATTTTCCGCAGCTCAATATGCAATCAGGCGAAACCGGGGTGAACACCATTCGTATTTATAATCCTGTAAAAAATAGCAAAGAACATGACCCAGAAGGGATGTTTATAAAAAAATGGGTGCCTGAACTTGAAAACCTTCCTAGTGCCTATATTCATGAACCTTGGAAAATTCCGCAGATGGAACTACAATTTCTGAATTTTAATTTAGCTGCAGATTATCCTCTTCCTATTGTAGATATTGCCATAATGCGAACCTTTGCTAGTGACGCACTGTATGCCTATAAGAAAAGAAGCGAGGTTAAACAAGAAGGCAAACGTATTGTGGCTACCCATACATTACCAAACAAATCTAAGCGAAAAAAGAAGAAGTAGCATCTTTACTGCGCATACTGACACATCAAATTATAAGTTCAGCAAACATTCTATTAACTTTCACTATATTTAATCCGTACTCTAGAAGAAGTATGGTCTACTAATTCTAAATAACTTTTTGAAAATGAAAAAAATTACACTATTGGGCATGCTATTCCTATTCACATTAAGTGCATCAGCCCAAAAAATGTCAAAGAATAAAAAAGCAGTCATTGCATCAGTAGAAAAACATAAGGCAGAACTCATTAAAATAAGCGACTCCATCTGGGCCGCGGCTGAAACCGCTTTTGAAGAAACAAAATCTTCAGAAATATTAGCCAGTTATGCTGAAAAGAATGGCATGAAAGTTACACGGGGTGTAGCAGATTTACCCACCGCATTTACAGCAACTTATGGCTCAGGAAAGCCTGTTATCAGTATTTTGGGGGAGTTTGATGCCCTACCCGGCATTTCTCAAAAAGCATCTCCGGTAAAAGAAGCCTATGAAGAAGGAGCTGCAGGTCATGGTTGCGGACATAATATGTTTGGCACTTCTAGTTTAGGCGCTGCAATTGCCATAAAAGAGCAAATGGAAGCAGGCAAGCTTCAAGGAACCATTAAGTTTTTAGGCACACCCGCAGAAGAAAAATTCTTTGCTAAGGTATGGATGGTTGAAGCGGGCTTGTGGAATGATGTTGATGTTAATCTCAGCTGGCACCCAGGTGCTGATATGGCTGCAGATGTGCAAAGCGGACTCTCATTAATAGATTTTATTGTAGAATTTGAAGGACAAGCAGCGCATGCTTCAATGGACCCATGGAATGGGCGTTCAGCTTCTGATGCCCTTGAATTATATACTACAGGCATCAACTATTACAGAGAACACATTTTACCATCTTCGAGAATACATTATCATATTCAAGATGGTGGTCAAGTGGTAAATGTTGTACCCGATTATGCCAAACTATGGGTTCGGGTACGTGACCCGAAACGTGCAAAAATGTTGCCTACTTATGAAAGAGTAAAAGCAATGGCAGAAGGCGCTGCGATTATGGCAAACGTAGATTATAAGATCTCTTTAGTGTCTGGTATTTATGAAGTATTAGTAAACCGTTCAGGTGGAGCGATCATGCAAAAAAACTTGGAGTTATTAGGCCCAATGAGCTATACTGCAGAAGAAGAAGCATTTGGTAAAGCCATACAAAAAGCGACCGGAAAACCTGAAGTTGGTATGGATGCTTCTATTAGTCCGATGCGTGAAACCTTAGAAACTCCCGGTGGTGGTTCTACTGATGTCGGTGATGTGAGTTGGAATGTGCCAAACATCAATTTAAGTGTTACCGTTGCACCAAAAGGCACGCCTTGGCATTCGTGGGCAGTTGTTGCCTGTGGCGGAATGTCAATTGGTCATAAAGGAATGGTATATGCTGCAAAGGCATTATCAATGACCGCTGTAGATTTATTTGAAGATCCGAAATTGGTAAACAAAGTAAAAGAAGAATTCAAAACTCGAAAAGGCGATGAAGTATATAAGGCTATGATTGATGGCCCTGCTCCTATTCCTGGTAAAAAATAATTGCAGTCTAATAAGCCATACAGAAGTTATGAAGTCTAAGAAAAATGCTTTTGTATGGTTTTATATTATTTTGGTCGGGTTTGACCTTGTTTGCAGTACCCATGCCCTTGATAATCTACGTCTTATTAGCAAACCCCTCATACTTCTTTCATTACTCTGCTACTTCATTTTTCAAGCTAAAAGCAACAGAGGTACTACTTTTTATTTGATGGCTGGGGCGCTGTTTTTTTCCCTTTCTGGGGATGTTTTTCTGCTCTTTGAAAATCATAATAGTTTGTATTTTACTTTAGGATTAGCATCCTTTTTACTGGCACATCTATTATTTGTTTGGTGTTTTATCAGGAAATGGAATAACACTAAAGACAGAAGCTTTACCCTAGTTTTAATTGCCCTCTCATCATACGGAATGCTATTGTTCTACATCCTTCAAGAAAATTTAGGAACCCTTAAAATTCCGGTTATCCTATATATTATTGGTATACTCGCCATGGTTATTACGGCATACCGAAGAAAAGGAATAGTAGCACCATCAAGTTTTACTTTGGTTTTCTTAGGAGCCTTGTTTTTTGTATTGTCAGATAGTGTTTTGGCCATTGATAAGTTTTTATTTGAAATTCCGATTGCAAATATCATCATCATGAGTACGTATGCTACCGCACAGTACTTAATAACCAAAGGAGTTTTAATACAGGGCGATTTTGAAAATTAAAGAAATTTCAGCTCAAGAAGTATGGCCTATACGTCATGAAGTGATGTGGCCCAACATGCCTTTTGATTTTATAAAACTCAAAGAAGATTCAAAAGGAATACATTTCGGTCTCTTTTTAAATGATGAACTAATGAGTGTTATTTCACTTTTTGAAACATCACCAGAGGTTGCCCAGTTTCGAAAATTTGCCACTAAGATGAGTGCCCAAAACAAAGGATACGGTTCAAAACTCCTAACTCATACCATGGTCTTTGCTAAGAAGAAAGGTTTTAAAAGCCTTTGGTGTAATGCTAGAGTTGATAAAACGGCCTACTACAAAAATTTTGGAATGGTTGAAACTGAAGACACTTTTGTAAAAGAAAAAGTGCGCTTTGTTATCTTAAAAAAAGTATTTTAGTTTAAATTTAAAATAAACGTATGGCTACTAGTATTCGGGGTATTTTTCAATTAGGTTTTCCGTGGCAAACGCAAGACCCTTTTCTGTTTTGTGTGTATCATTTAGACCAGTATCCGAAGGGAAATAATGATATGACTCCTGCAGCTTCGTTAGAAGGAAGAAATTTGGGTAACGATTTTGTTTTAAAGGATGGATGGCGAATGTATCACGGCCAAACCATTCCCGGATTCCCGTCACACCCACATCGAGGTTTTGAAACCATAACTATTGTCAATAAAGGCTTTTGCGATCATTCAGACTCGCTCGGTGCTGCCGGACGTTTTGGCGAGGGCGATGTACAATGGATGACTGCGGGTCGCGGTGTACAACATGCTGAAATGTTTCCGTTACTAAAAACCAATGAAAAGAACACCTTAGAGTTATTTCAAATTTGGTTGAATCTGCCTAGTAAAAGTAAATTTGTAGATCCACACTTCGCCATGCTTTGGCATGAAGATATACCCCTAATAAAAACAGCAACAGCAACTATAAAAGTGATTGCAGGTAACTACGGCACAACCAGCTCACTTAACCCAGCCCCTGATTCATGGGCAGCAGTAGCAGCAAACGAGGTGGCAGTTTGGAACATTCATGTCAATGCAAATTCAACCTATACCCTACCCAAAGCAGCTTCAGAAGTCAGTAGAACCTTATATTTCTATGAAGGCGAAAGTATTGAAATTGATGGGCAAACTATTGCGCCTAATCACGGAATTCAACTTGACCCAATGCAAGACATTGAAATTAAGGTTATGGGTACCAAGGCTCATTTTTTAATGTTACAAGGCAAACCTATTGCTGAGCCAGTGGTGCAACATGGTCCGTTTGTGATGAACACTCAAGAAGAGATTCGAGCCACTATGAAAGATTACGGACTCACACAATTTGGCGGTTGGCCCTGGCGGCATGCCGATCATGTACATGACAAAAAGAAAGGGCGCTTTGCGAAATACCCAGATGGCACTTTGGTGGAGCGAGAATAACAATGATTACAACCCGTAAAAATATTGGACTATAGGGTAATTTAAAACCTTAATTCAATAGGTTTTGCGTAATTATTTGTAAACGTATACTATACGCATAAAACACTGCTAATTCGCCAGTATATAGCATATCACTAATTATTTTATATCTTAGTTATAAAATAGGAATAAGCGCAATAGTACGCTTAGCCAATTGTTGTGTGTAATTTAAGAGCAACATTCCGAATACAAGAATTAAAAATTTAAAACTTGAATGAAAAGAATAATAAACCTATTGATATTAACCTTATGTTTAACTACATATAGTCAAAACGCCAAAGAAGATGTAAGTAAATATTTAAGCTCAACAGTTACAATATTTTTAGATGATAATACAAAATCTGGCAGTGGTTTTATTTTTGAAAATGGGAAAATTATAACAAATCTACACGTAATTGAAGGAAATAAAAATGGCTATGCGATTATAAACGGAACAGATATTAAACATAAAATAGACGGTTATTTCGACTTTGATGACAGAACTGATTTAGCAATATTATCAGCACCAACTTTAGAGGGAAAACCATTAACCTTCGCCAGCGAGAAACCTGAAATTGGAGACAAAGTTTTTGCTTTTGAAAACCCAATAATTTCCTCTAAAATTGTTTTGGAGGGAAAAGTGAATTATACAAGTAGCTCAAAATCAAATGGAATTATTAAGACTTCAATCCCTTTAAGTCAAGGAAATAGTGGTGGCGCATTAATTAATTCAAAAGGTCAAGTTATTGGAATAGTAAATAGTGGTGTAGTAAGCGAAATTGAAAATTTTAAGGCTGGATACGCAATTGAAGTTTCATTTTTAAAGAAACTATTAAAAAGGGGAAATGAAACAAAAAAAGAATTAAATATAAGAAAAGGTGCGTTTTATTATTTCAATGAGAGTCAGTTAAAATATAATGTTAAAGATTATCAAGGTGCACTTTTAGACTTAAACAAAACCATTGAATTAAATCCTAATTTCTTTATGTACTACTACAATCGAGCAAATATAAAGCTTAAATTAAGAGACTATGAAGGTAGTATTAACGACTGTAACAAAGCACTTGAAATTATTCCAAATTTTGTCTTAGCTTATAATGTTAGAGCATTATCAAAATCTAAAATAAAAGATTATAGCGGAGCAATTAATGACTTCAATAAATCGATAGAAATTGACACTAATTTTGCGTCAGCTTATAATGGAAGAGGTTTAGTAAAAGCAAGCCTAAAAGACATTACTGGTGCAATTAATGATTTTGACAAGGCAATCCAAATTGAACCTAAAAATGAATTATTCTATGTGAGCAGAGGTGGAATTAAATATTTCTCTGACTTAAAAAATGAGGGTTGCGAAGATTTTCAAAAAGCAAAAGAATTAGGATTTAAAGATGCTCAAGCACTTATAAATAAGTTTTGTAATAAGTAATTATATGAAAAACAAAAAACTACTGATAATCGGAATTTTATTAATTGGCGTATTTTTTTTAGTTAAAAGCAGACGAGTTTCTCAATCAACTTTTGATTTAATGGTTTTAATGGAAAAATCTGAAATACTTAAAGTTTGTAATAATAGATTAAAAGCCAAACAAAAAGACCCAAATATTAGTTTCAAAAACGTTTCTTATGACAATAAGGAATTTTACAATTACATACTATCAAGAAATGGAGAGGACTTGTGTTCAGATACCAATAAATTGAATGAAGTAGTAATAGAACACTACAAAGAATTCTTCAAAAAAGAATGGAAATTTATTTATTAAAAAACTACACACAACACCGTATATAATTTATTGCTATTTATAGCCTACTTACGAAAGTCCTCGCGGACTTTCTTGGTTAGTAATTATTTAATAAATTAGGTGTTTAAAACACGCAACAAACCATATACAACAACGTTGTGGTGCATATAAACAAACTTCCGAAATGAAATTAAACTTTGCTAAATTTTTGATAATAATTCTACTTTTAGCAAGTTGCGGAAATCAGAAAAAGGAAATCATAGCATACGGATTTAAACAAAAAAGCGCAGACAGTTTAACTGTTTCTGTTCGGATATCGGATTTTGATAATTACGAGAATTTTATTGACCGACTTAAACAAATTACCTGTTATGACAGCATTCCTAAAATTGTACTCGAAACGGAAAACAAAATTCTGAATATCTATCCAATTGAGTACTGTGAAATACCTATGTTTCATCCGAAATTTAGAAACACATTTTTCATTCAAAAAGATAGTATTATCAAAAACGAGCGAAAAGTTGAATTTTCTGAATTGAGTAAGTTAATGAAGCAAAACTTTGACAATATGGGAGAAAAAGCAGATTTTGCAGACAGTCCAGAAAAGGTTTTGTTCATTTTTGAGTTCTATGAAAATAAAGGAGTCGACGGAATTGAAAAATATTTAGAAACTATAACAGAGTCTTACGATTTATTAGAAAGTAAAAACGAATTAAAAATTGTCTTTTGGCCAAAAATCGATGTGATAGTAGAATTTGATAATGGAGAGTTGCGATATAAAAACGTGGAATAAAATACGCACCACAACAAAACCTAAACGTAATGCGGACTTTAGGGCTAAAACGAAAGGTCTGTGTATATTTATGATGTCGCTAAATCTTATGGATTTAGCTTTGGATAAGAAAAGAAAAAGCAAAACAATAAGCTTTAGCTTCGTGCGCAGACGGAAACGAAAAGTTTCCTTGCCTCCGCACTACGCTTAGCTCAGTCGTTACCTGTAATGCAAAAAAAACCTACTATCATTAAGTTTCGTGCTGAAAAGCCAACGCGCAAACAGCACATTTATTTTTTGCCGAACGCTTCTGCCAACTCTAAAAAATAAAAGAGCTGTTTTTCCATCGCTTTATTGCAAGTTCCAAAAATATAGTTAAATTTGTCAAAAAATGACAAGTCTTATGAAAACCACTTTTGGCGAATATATCCGACTTTTAAGAAATGAAAATGGCCTTACTTTAACTCAACTTGCGGCCAAACTTAATTTGGATAGCGCAAATTTGAGTAAAATCGAGAACGGCAAACGAGACTTTGACGAAAAGAGATTGCCAAAACTTGCGAGAGTTTTTAAACTTAATATTACAGAATTGCGTAATGAATATGTTACCGACCAAATCGGAAAACAGATTTACGAAACAAATTGTACAAAACAGCTTTTGCAAGTTGCCGAGGAAAAAGCAGAATACCGAAGAACTCTAAACAAATCATTACAAACTCAATAACATTATGAATATAGTATCATTTTTTGCAGGTGCTGGCGGATTGGATTTAGGATTTCAAAAAGCAGGTTTTGACGTGATTTGGGCGAACGAATACGATAAAGATATTTGGGAAACATACGAGAAAAACCATCCGAATACTAAACTTGACCGCAGGAGTATTGTTGATATTCAATCTGACCAAGTTCCAGAATGCGATGGAATAATTGGCGGTCCACCTTGCCAAAGTTGGAGCGAAGCTGGCTCGTTACGTGGAATAAATGATAAACGAGGACAACTCTTTTATGACTTTATCAGAATATTAGAGGCTAAACAGCCAAAGTTTTTCCTTGCTGAAAATGTGAGCGGAATGCTTTTAGAAAGACACAGCGAGGCATTAAAAAACATAAAAGAACTTTTCAAAAATGCTGGAACTGGCTACGAGCTTTCTTTCAAACTATTAAACGCCTCAGACTTTGATGTTCCGCAAGACCGAAAAAGAGTATTTTTTGTAGGCATCCGTAAAGACCTCGATTTTAAATTTGAGTTTCCACAACCTTTAAAGCAAAAAGTTACTTTAGAAGACAAAATTTCTGATTTGCAAAATACTGTTGTACCAGCAAAAGAAGGCAATAAAACAAATAAAGAGAATTGTACGATAAGCAACCACGAGTATATGATTGGCGGTTTTTCTTCGATGTTTATGTCAAGAAACAGAGTTAGAAGTTGGGACGAGCAGTCATACACAATTCAAGCTGGTGGAAGGCACGCACCTATTCATCCACAAGCACCAAAAATGAAATTTATTGAACAAAACAAAAGAGTTTTTGTACCAGGCAAAGAAGATTTGTATCGCAGATTGAGTGTTCGCGAATGCGCAAGAATTCAAACTTTTCCAGACAACTTTACATTTCATTACAACCATATTTCAGCAGGTTATAAAATGATTGGAAATGCTGTTCCTGTTAATTTAGCTAAACACCTTGCTAAAAGTATAAAGTTGCAGATTGAGAATGCACAAAAGACTAAGAGCAAATCAAAAATGAAAGATTTAAAATTAGAAAACACTTTAGCATAAATGGCAAAGCAAACAATCAACGGAAAGGCATTTGAATATGCTTTGCTTTTAGAATTTTTTGAGCGATTAAAAATTGTAACCAAAGTTTCAATCACAGAAAATGAACCTTATCAAACTGCCAAAAAATGTTTTGACAGTTTCAAAGAAAATCAACAAGAAACATTTAGAATAACTGCAAGTACAGCAATCAATTTTTTAATCGATATTGAACCTCGATTATCAAATGGAATTGATGTCACTGATATTTTAGTACTTGAAATCGTAGGCGACCAAGCTGGGCAGACTGGCGATGTTCGTGATGTTTTGACTATCCGAGCTTTGCAAAAATGGCAGATTGGAATTTCCGCTAAAAACAACCATAAAGCGGTTAAACACTCAAGATTATCTCAACGAATAAACTTTGGCGAAAAATGGTTGGGCGTTTCCTGTTCGAACAATTACTTTCAAGAAATCAAGCCAATTTTTGATATGCTCACAGATTTGAGAGCAAAAGATAAATCGACAAAATGGACATCGATTGAAAATATGCATCAAAAAGTTTACATTCCTATTTTGGATGCATTTAGAAAAGAATTATTGAGACTTGACAAAGAAAATCCAAATATTGTCGCGGAAAATCTTGTTCAATATTTAATAGGTAATGAAGATTTTTATAAAGTAATTAAAGGCAAGAAAAAAGTAGAAATTCAAGCCTATAATTTACACGGAACTTTAAATTTACCATTTGAAAAAATCAAACCAAAAGCTAAAATTGGAAAGCTAAAATTGCCATCGAGATTAATTGAAATCGTTTATCAAGAGAATTCCACAACAACACTTTTAGTTGCTTTGAACGAAGGTTGGCAAATTTCTTTTAGAATTCATAATGCTAGTTCGAGAGTTGAGCCATCATTAAAGTTTGACATTAATCTTGTGAGTGCGCCACATACGAGATTTACAAATCATTTATTTGTGAGTGGATAAGCCACCGCTCAAAGCCATACACATTTCCAGTCGCACGAGCCAATGCACCACCAAAACTGTAAAAGAGTATGTCTTCTGCCAACGCTAGCAAGTTTGCGAAAAAGCACTACAGGTAACAATGTGTATAAAACATAGCTAGTAAAGGCATCACGAAAGGTTTATGCTTATTTAATAAGACCGCCAAAATTTTTATTTGGTTATATTTAGAAAAGAAAAATAAACATAAAAATAAAAAATTGGCTCGTGCTAAACCTGAAAAGTATGTGTTTTTTTATACGCTACGTTTCATACACGAGACCGTTACCAACAAGCTTAAAAAAACATATTACCTCGAATGTCTATTAGAGAAGTGAAAAAAGAATTAAACGGAATGGACAAAGCTGAAATCATTAAATTGGTTTCGGAGATTTACAAAAAAGTACCTGCCGCTAAAACATATTTGGACATTTTTGCAACAGGCGAAATCAAGCAACTTGCAGATAAATATAAAAAAGAAATTGAAAAATATATTTACCCGAATGGACGGAATATGCAGTTGCGCGAAACTGAAGCTCGAAAAATAATTCGTACTGTGCAAAAAATGAAGATAACCGAACTAAATGTGGAATTGGAATTGCATTATGTATCCTGTTGTTTGGAAATTATTGAAGATTTTGGATATTATGATAATGGCTATTATGTAGCATTGGAAAAAATGTTTTATAACGCTTCAAGTGGAATTAACGAATTGGGTATGGAAGAGAAATATGAAGAAAGCATTATCAGAATAATAAATAAAGCAAGTGAGTTCGGAATAGAACTTTCATATTAGTACGCAAAAGCCAGTTGGTAACAATGGCTATAATTAATGTGGGGTTTGGGTTTTTACGCCAAGGTCTGTGTATATTTATGAGGTCGCAAAATCTTTGGGATTTTGCTTTGGACAAGAAAAATTAAAACAAAACAAAAAGATTTGGCTACGAGCTGTGGCGCAACGGGAATCGTAAATCACCGCCCCACACTAATCATAGCCGAGCCGTTGCCCACAATTAAAGCCAATCAAAAACTAAAAATATGATAACAGGAAAACAAATAAAAGAAGCCGAGGAACTATCAGTTGAATGTAATATTTCAATGGCTGATGCTCTTTCTTTAGTTATTCAATCAGAGAGAAATGAAATTCTTAAAAAAGCATTTGTCATTAGTGATTCTGATAAGTACCCAACAGGATTAGAAGCAATTGCAATGGGTTTAGGCATCGAAGATAAAGGCAGAGGAATATAAAAGGGTTAATCAAATTGAAAAATCTGAACTTTGAGACGATATTAAAAGATGCAGAAAAATTCGTTCTGACCAAGGGCGATTCATACATCCGAACTTACCCAGAATTTCTGAAATATTTTGAGAGTCTTGACCAAATAGAGGAACATCATTTGGTAATTGCAAGTCATTTTGTTTACGGTTGGATGCCGACAATCATTCAATTGAATTTAGAACAAAAAGATAAAGTACTGTTCTTATTGAATGCTGTGAAAAATGGACACGTCTTGAACAAATCAGAATTAGAAACTCTAAAGAACTCGATAAATAATTCACTCGTTGGACTTTCAAAATTATTGCATTTTATCAATCCGAGAGATTATGCGATTTGGGACAGTCGGATATTTAGATACTTGACCGAAAAGAAAAGTAGTTATGGAATTGACAAACCTGAACACTATCTCGAATATTTAAAAGGACTACGAATTATCTCGGAGCATAAAGATTACGGAAAGTTGCACGACATTATCGCTCGGAATTTTGATTACGAAATCCAGCCGAATAGAGCTATCGAAATCACAATGTTCGAGACTGACAGAAATAAACAACATCGGACTGAAAAGTTTGCTGTGAAAACGATAAAAGGAATAGAAAAAATAACTGTGGGCAACAATGGCTAAACGTAATGCGGGCTTGGGGGCTAAACCGAAAGGTGTTTGTATATCTATAAAGACGCTAAATCTTTGGGATTTAGCTTTGGACAAGAAAAATAAAAACTAAACCAAAAGCTTTAGCTTCGTGCTAAGACGGAAACGAAAAGTTTCCTTGCCTCCGCACTACGCTTAGCCGAACCGTTGTACATAATTATCACAAAAACTAAACTATTAATGAAAAGAGTATCAATTATTTTATTTTTTATTTTGACCGGCTGTAGTGAAACTCCTAAGTGCGACAACTCAGAAGGGATAGAAACAGTAATGGAATTATATTACGAACTAAGTATTTGTCATTTAGCTACAGCTAATTATATGAGAGATAATCCTAATTTAGCTTACTATGCAAATCTTGCCAAAGGTTTGGCTGTATTTTCAGAGGACCTTACAATGGATGATATAATATCTAGTAGCAATGAACCAGACCTTGATGACATAGATATATATGAAAAAATAAAAGATAGTATCAGTACGGCTTACAAAACAGATAATACTCAATCACAATTTTGGGAAGAGATTAGAATCGCAAAATCAACAATATCTCTTAATGAACCAAAATTAATCAACGTGAGACCGCACTCTATAGAAAAGGGTATTCAAAAATGCACTTGTCTTGCCGAGGTTAAGACAAAAACAGCAGCACCTGAATCCATTGCTTATTCCATCCAAAAAGCTGAAGATGATGTATGGGTTGAACTTGAAATTTTAGAATAAAACTTATGAATGAGAAAAAAATGTATTTATATCGTTTAGCAGATTTTTTATGCAGTAATGGAATGACAATGTCTGGCGAAGAATTAGCAAATCATTTAAACAGAAACAAAATTCTAACTTCATACGGAACAAAATTTGTTGGTGGTCAAGGTACTTACAAGCTTATTAGTGAAACATATAAACTATTAAATGAGCGACTTAGTCTGCCAATAGAAGCAGATAAAATAGCTAAGGCCTTTGTAACTAACGATGGGAGTTATGCATATAAAAACAAATAACTATGTACAACACAGGCTATAGCAAATAGGGCGAAAAGTACTAAATTCATTGGCTTGTGCTTATTTGCTAAGTCCGCCAAATCTTTTGGATTTGGCAATTAAAAAATAAAAATAATTACAAAACAAAAAGCTCTGGCTACGTGCTAAACGGAAAAGAAAGTGTTTGTCCGCTGCCCTACTTGCCATAGCCCAACCGTTGTAATTAATGGTAAAAAAACATTTTGGTTGTATAAAATATTCCGCATTTGATTCTTAAAAAGAATGAATTTTAACGTGAAAAATCTCAATTAATTTACAAATCTGTTCGCAATCAAAATGCAAATGGACACACTCTTGCCTAATCGTTGCGCAGATGGAATTCTTAGCTAGTTTGCGCAAATGGACCTTACTCAAACGCAACTGTTATGTTGATGGACTTTTTAATTTGTTTATGAATACAACCAATCTGAACGAACTAATTACGCAAGCAAAACGTGCTAATCAGAACGGAAACCACTAATTACAACAATGGCTATAATTAATGCGGGCTAAGGTTTTAAAGCCAAGTTCTGTGTATATTTATAATGTCGCTAAATCTTTGGGATTTAGCTTTGGACAAAAAAAGAAAAAGCGAAACCCAAAAATTTTGCTTAGTGCGAGACAGGAAATCCGCTGGATTTCCGCCCCGCACTAATCATAGCCTAGACGTTAGGCAACATTTGCACAAAACAAACTTTTTACTTACCTTTAACGTTAGTAACGTAAAACAAAGGTATGATTATTTCATTTGGCTCGAAAGAAACCGAAATGATTTGGAACGGTATTCGAGTTAAAAAACTGCCGATTGAAATTCAGAACGTTGGACGTCGGAAATTGAGAATGCTAAACAACTCACAGGACATTAAGGACTTGCGAGTTCCGCCATCAAACCGACTTGAAAAACTCTCTGGAAATCTAAAGGACTTTTACAGTATTCGGGTTAACAAACAATGGCGAATCATTTTTAAATGGAATAACGGAAACGCAAGCGAAGTGGAAATAATCGACTATCATTAAAAAAGGACAAAATGGAAAAGTTGGCAAATGTACATCCTGGCGAAGTCTTGAATTTGGAATTCCTTGAGCCACTTGAAATTTCGGCTTACCGACTTTCAAAGGACTTGAAAATCCCTCAAACAAGAATTTCTGAAATTATAAAAGGTCGTCGCAGAATAACTGCGGACACAGCATTGAGATTGAGTAAATATTTTGGAAACTCAGCCAAATTCTGGCTCGGACTTCAAGATGATTACGACATCGAAGAAGAACGAGATGAAAAACAAGTGGAATTGGACAAAATAAAAAAATACGAAAACAAAAACGTTGCCTAACATTGGCTATAAACAATTGCTATTACAGGCTTATCCTGAAAATTCCGCAGGAATTTTCAGCTTATCGTTTACTTGCAAAAGTCTGTACTAACCCACGCAACTGTTCATAGCCGAAACCGTTACCACACATTATGAAAAACCTTTTTACACTATTGACTTTTATATTCTGTGGGGTAGTATTCGGGCAGCAAAAACCAATTCCGATAGACAGTATTCACTCTAAAAGATTATGTGTTGCGTATCCCGGAATGACAAAATTTCAAACTACAAAACAAGCTTTTGATGAATCTGAATTTGTGTTTGTTGGACAAGTGACAGAAATTATCAGGACGGAAAAAATGGAAGGGACTGATTATGAAGAGAACTCAGATGGAAAGATTGTACCTATAGATTATGAACCTACTTTTGAATATTGGTATGTTTTTAAAACGGAAAAAATATTTAAAGGTTCTGAAAACGAAAAAATAAAAATTCATGCAAGAAAGTTTAGTGGAATTCCACCTTTCTTTCAACTGAACAAACAATATTTAGTTTACGCAAAAAAAGGAGAAAATCAAGAATACCCTTATGTCTACTGTCAAGGGAACTCATGTCATATTGAATATGCTGAAAAGCAAATAGCTGAATTGAAAATCTTGACGGAAAAATAACGTGTGGTAACAATGGCTAAACGTAATACGGGCTTTAGGGCTAATTCTAAAGGTCTGTGTATATTTATGAAGTCGCTAAATCTTTGGGATTTAGCTTTGGACAAGAAAAAATAAAACTAAACCAAAAGCTTTAGCTTCGTGCGCAGACGGAAACTCAACGTTTCCTTGCCCCCGCACTACGCTTAGCCGAGACCGTTGTAATGCATTTAAAAAAATATGATTAGAATTCCAACCAAACCATTAATATGGACAACTTTAATTATTGCGATTGGAATTATCTCTTATTTCATATATGTAATTATGACTTTTGACATTGGATACAGGGGAGAATGCGGAATGGACGATGGACCTTTTAATGGAATAATAATTGACCCAATAGAAAAGTCAGAATCTGCTCAAGTTTACGAAATTGATAATGGACAATTAATAATCGAAAATCGCAATGAAAGCCTATCACCAATTTTGATGTTGATTGAAAACGGAGTTACGAAATGGACAATTGACACTGATGTTAGAAATACAATTGGTAACGAAAATTCTCGTATTTGGGAAATCAGTAATGTATCAATAACAAACAAATCCAATCCAATTGAACTTGAATTCATTGGACATTGGACATATGGAGCAGAATTTGGTACAATGACAATTGAAAGAAAAAATGGCGATAATAAATTCTGTTTAAGCTGGTAAAAAAACGCATTACAACAATGGCTAAACGTAATACGGGGTTTTGGGCTAAATAGAATGGTCTGTGTATATTTATGATGTCGCTAAATCTTTGGGATTTAGCTTTGGACAAAAAAAGAAAAAGCGAAACCAAAAGCTTTAGCTTCGTGCGCAGACGGAAACGAAAAGTTTCCTTGCCCCCGCACTACGCTTAGCCGAGACCGTTGTGAGCAATTTGAAAAAAACATAGAATGCAACCAATATTTCCAAGAAGAAACTGGGCAATAAATACTCTAATCGAATTTAGACAGGGAAATGTTATCTATGATTTCTGCAAATATTTTGAAGAACCTGAAGACGGTTGGGAAAAAGAACACCTTGAATTTAAGATAAATCACCTAACAGAACTCTTCAAAGGTTTAAAGGAGGAGATTAATCAAACCATACACACATCAAATAAGCTTACCGTTACAACTTATTTTGAGGAATTAAAGTGGATAGGGCGGTCAAAGTGAGCCACCTCGGGCGGATGAAAGTGAGCATAGCAAATCAAGTGCTCAAAATCGATTCTATTTAGGTTTAAAATTAGTGTTTATTTCTTAGTTTTTTTCGCATTGATTCTCCTTTAATATT
>CALFUL010000009.1 GCA_937929935.1 uncultured Flavobacteriaceae bacterium
ACCTCACGATAGTCTAGGTAAAATACCGCCAGTTAAATATGCAAAACTTAATTCTTCTGGGGCTAGCCCCAGAAGAATTAAAAACAATAACTTTATAGAAGTTTTAGAAAACTAAACAGTTCTAATTAGGGGAAGCTTACAGCACTAAGTTTCTAATAAAGAGTAGCTTTTTTCGAACTTTTTTCGAGTTTCTTATAGAAAAGTCGAACTTACTACCCATTTTGAATTTATGTTTTGATTCAATTAAAAAGTGCTCATTGTATGTCCTTCAGTCATCACATAAACATTTTAAAGTGTAGATGTTATTATGCAGTTTTGACCGCTTTTATGACATTTTCTTCAACACAAGTTCTAATACTTTTACTTCAAATTAAGTAATACCATCAATACCCTCTATCATGAAAATAACTAAGGAACAAGAGCTACTACAAACTATGATTCGTATGTCATGGAAAGATGAAGCTTTTAAAAATGAGCTTATTACCAATCCAATTAAGACCATTGAGAGTATAATAGGTAAACCGTTAAACTTAGCTGAGGGTAAATCAATTGAAGTGCAAGACCAAACAGATGAATCAACTATCTATATTAACATACCCGCAAAGTTATATTTAGATGATGTAGAATTAAATGAAGAGCAGTTAGAGATTGTGGCTGGAGGAGGCATTTTAATTGACCCTTTTAGTAACGGTATCACTATTGGATAAACTATAAATATGTAGAAAAAAATATTTTTTCTAAAGAAACCCATCAATTTTCTAACTCACTATCAAGTGAGGTTAGAAGGGCTCTAATTTTTTCTTCTGCTCTTGCGTAATGCCCGAGCATTGACTTTCTTACTAATTGCATACGCCAAAGGTAGCTCTCCATTAATTTTTTTTCGGCGTGGTTTAATGTAACATTTTCTGAAAATTCTATTTGTTTATTTTCCATAACAAAATTCATATAAGGGCTTAATACTCTGTTAATAGGTAAATAGAAATTATTAAATATCTGTAGCGTTGGGTTTTCCTCCTCAAGTTTTCCTATTTTTTCATATGTCACTTCGTATAACTCTATAATTTTAACTCGAACAGAGTCATTTTTGATAATTTCAAGACCTTTAGATTTCAGGGATTCGTATCCAGAAGTATTCATTACCGAAGAATTGCCTACAGTCAGATACATATAATTAAACTGTATTGAATCTTGTGGTACTTCTTCGCCATTAAAAACTCTACTAAAAAAGTTGCAACTACGCACACCATAATTATGTGCTTTTTTGTTATCCGCAATATCTTTTAAGTCTGCGATTAAGCCATTTTTTATTTCCAAAAGTATTTTTTCTTCAGCTTCGGCATCTCTGCGATTATCGTTCCAATTGTTCAAAGCGAATGCAGAGATTACTGCAAAGAATACCGCGACAAAATCAAAAAAGTATTTGCCCAGTTTTATTTTTTTAAACTTCATAGTAACGGTTTAAATAATTCTAGTTACTAAGATATCTGAAATTTATATACTACAATTTTTCATAAGCACTTTCTTCAGTTTTTTTGGCATTTATGTCTTGATGTCTACTTATAGTTTTACCCTGAAACTAGTAAATAATCAAATTATGGCGCTTGGACCAAATCAAGTTAAAGATGTGATTGCAACGGCATTAATCAAGGCCTGGGAAGATGATAGTTTTAAAGAGGCTCTATTGGCATCGCCCATAGAAACCATAGAAAGACTTACTCGTGAACGCTTAAGTTTTACTGAGGATTTAGAAAAACCCAATTTAGAGTTGATACCAGCTGATGTTTACGATCTGGTTATACCTAGCTATATAGATTTTGCTTATGAAGAATTGTCTGAAAAAGAATTAGAGCTTGTGACTGGTGGTGGTAAGGCGAGTTATAAAACAAAAGAGGAGTTTGTAAGCTTCTTAAAATCATATTTATAGTACAAAAAGTATTTCTGACAGTTTTTTTGGCATTTCTGTCTCTTTTTCTAAAAATACTTTTACCGTGAAATTAATTAGTAACACTTTACAACTAAATAATAATGGAATTAACTGAGGAACAAAAAAATTTTCAAAATGATTTAGCTCGTGCTTTACATAAAGCATGGGAAAGTAACGAGTTTAAAAATAAATTTATTGAATCTCCCCTTGATGCAATTGAAGAACTTACAGGTAGTAGACCACAATTTAAGTCAGGTAGTAAAATGATTGTAGTGGATCAAAGTGAGGCTAACACCTTTTATTTTAATATTCCGGCTAAACCAAATACAGAAGATGTTGAATTAACAGATGACCAATTAGAACATGTTGCAGGAGGAGATTTTGGCAATTGGTTATTAGAAAAAGCAGCGAGGGCTATTGTAATTGCCTCACCACCTCTTGTGGCTGCATATAAACTAACCAAAATATAAACCGAACAAGAATTAATAATTAAAATTAAATAGTAATGAAATTAACAAAAGAACAAGAGCTGATGCAAAGCATCATGAACGAAGCTTGGGAGAGTGAAGACTTTAAAAAAGAACTAGTATCAAACCCAATTGAAGCAATTGAAAAGCTTACAGGAGAAAAAATAAGTCTTCCTGAAGGAAAACAACTAGTGATAACAGATCAAACGGATGAAAAAACGATCTATATCAATATTCCATCAGAACCAAACATGGAAGATATTGAATTGAATGAAGAGCAGTTAGAGGCTGTTGCAGGTGGTACTGAAACACCTGCACAGAGAGAAAGCAGGGAGAGGTTCGCAGCTATAAGTTTCGCACTCCGTGCATTTAGGTAAAACCTCAGTTTTTTTGGCATTTCTATCAAGAATACGACCATTAAGTTTACTTCACATTAATACTAATAAATATAATCATGGAATTAACAAAAGAACAAGAATTGATGCAACGTATTATCAACGAGGCATGGGAAGATGAAACCTTCAAACAAGAATTAGTCGCTGACCCTATTGCAGCTATTGAAAAAATGACAGGTGAAAAAGTAGTTTTGCCAGATGGTAAAACGCTGGTTGTTCGTGATCAAACTAGTGAAGAAACAATATACATTAATATACCAGCCGAACAGAACCTTGAGAACGTAGAGCTAAATGAAGAGCAATTAGAGGCGGTAGCAGGTGGCGCCAACCCTAGTTTGTTTGTGAACATACCTGGTATTACTACTACAGGCAACTCTACAAAATAACTTGATAGGCTGTTAGTGTTCATACAGATTTATTTAATCTTCATGAACAAGGGTGAAAATCATAGAGTAATCACTAAAGTACATTTTGACAGTTTTTATGGCATTTTTATCTGAAAGCCTAGAGGTATTTTTAGCATGTAAATAAATAATAACAAATTAAAAATTAATAAAATGGAATTAACAAAAGAACAAGAAGTATTGCAAAAAGTTATTAATGAGGCTTGGGAAAATGAATCATTTAAAGCAGAATTGATGGCAAACCCAGTAGCCGCTATTGAAAAATTAACCGGAGAAAAATTAAACCTAAAAGGCAAAGAATTGATTGTACGGGATCAGACAGATGAGGAGACGATTTTTATTAATATACCTGCTGCACCGGAGGTGGATGTCGAATTGAATGAAGAACAATTAGAAGCCGTTGCTGGCGGTGTTCATGGAGGAGGTTGTACACCAGACCCGGTAGGCGATAAAATCAGGGAAGCAACAGATACCTTCAAAGGAATGCTATAGAACTAAAAAACTAAAAAAATGAAAATTACGAAAGAACAGCAAAATAATACTGAAGAGTTCTATGGAAAATTAGTTGAAAAAGCATGGAATGATGAGAATTTTAAAAGAGAGATTTTAGAAAATCCTAAGGAAGCTATTGAAAGTCTATTTGAGACTAAATTTGATTTACCTAATGACACCAAAATTGTTGTAGAAGATCAATCTAATCCAAACTATATATACCTAAATGTTCCAAGAAAGGTTTCAATAAATGATTTTGAGTTAACTGATGAGCAATTGGAACAAGTGGCTGGAGGAGATTTTGTAATAATTCCAGGCGCAATAATAGCAGGGATAGCGACGGTTGCTTTAATAGTAGCTGCTGTAGCTTATTTTTCAAGAGAATAACATAAAAAATATAAAAACATGACAATTAATTTAGAACAATTAGTTAAAGGGCAAGAATTATATCAAGAGTTAGTTGCTAATGCCTGGGAAAGTGCTACCTTTAAAGAACAATTAATTAACAATCCAGATTCCGCAATTGCAGAAGTTTTAGCAAAACCTGATTTTAAAAGTAATTTTAAATTTGAAGTTGAAGATCAATCAAATAAAGATATTATCTATTTAAATATTCCCAGAAAATTGGATTTTGATAATATCGAATTGACAGACGAACAGTTAGAAATCGTCTCAGGGGGGGAAATAGCAGTGTTCGGCGTCGCAATGCTTGGGTCCTATTTAATTGGTTTCGGTGTGGGTCTAGCTATTGGTGGTGCAGCTGTAGGAATTGCCTATGCAATATCATAAATTTATTTAGATTTATATCAATTTAACTTTTAGCATGAAAGAAACTAGTCCATTAACCGCTTTTTCATTAGGTATAGTAATTGTAGTTCTAGGCAGTTTACTGCCTAAAAACGAAAATTACAATATTATAGTTATAATTTTAGGAATAATTATTTTGCTCATTAGCATAGTAATGTTTTTTAAAAGAAAAAAAAATTAAACCTAGTTTTGAATATGGATTACTACTTCTTTCTAGTGAATGGTAAAAATTAAACTATCAAAAATGAATTTGTAAACCAAAATAGATGACCATTCTATTTTGGTTTATTTTAAATTAAAGATCTCTTTCTTCACTTGTATTTAAGTGACAAATTTCAATTTTTTTTAATTAATACTATAATAAAAAACTTGCAGGTTAAAGTTATTGATATATGCAATAATAATACCTGTCAGATTTAAATTAGTCCTTAGGTCATGAACTTGCTATTAAGATTTCCACAAAAAACTATTCCTAATTAAATTAAAATTGATGTTTTTTAAAGAAAGATTATTTAAATGAAAAAACAATTTTTATGAAAAACAGTATACAGCATTATAAAGAGCTACTTCAACCTATAACTTTTAGTGATTTTAGTTCGAATTATTGGGAGAATAAATTTTTACACTTAGAAAGAGAAAATAAAAATTATTATAAAAATTTGTTTTCTATAAAAGTTTTTGACTCGATAATAGAGTATGGGAAACCTAGAGGTAAGAGTTTAAGAGTAGTAAGGAATCAAGAGCCATTATTACCCACGAAATATGAAAAATCAGATGGTAGTATTAATTTAAATCAATTATATGCAGCCTATTCTGATGGATATACTCTGGTAATTAATGAAATACAAAAATATTCTGAATCAATTAATCGCTTAGTTCATAATATGCGACAACAATTGAGTCATAATGTAAAAGCTAATGCTTATTTAACTCCTGCTAATCAAAAAGCTTTGGCTCCGCACTATGATACTCATGATGTCTTTGTATTACAGATTTCAGGAGAAAAACATTGGAATTTTTATGATGATACCAGTTTTAAAACCCCTTTGCTAAATAGTTTTCAACCTATATTTAAAGAAACCCAACTTTCTGAAAAAAAAGAAATTACTATAAAGGCTGGAGATTTAATGTATATCCCTAGAGGTATGCCACACGATGCTCACACTACAGATGAATCTTCATTGCATTTAACTATAGGCATTTATCCAACTCAACATGTAGATTTATACTCAAAGGCCATTCAATCTTTAGCACAAAGCGATATAGATTTAAGAAAAGCCTTGCCAATTGGTTTTTTAAATTACGTAGAGGCGGATAAAAAAAAATTTATAAAAGAATTGTCGTCGAAATTTAGAAATAGTTTAGAAAAAATATTTGAAGAAAATAGTTTGGACAACTCATTGTTTATTATTCATGATGAGTTTAGAAATGAAATACAACCAAAATCTGATGGTCATTTTGCGCAATTGGATAAAATAGCAGACTTAACTATAGAAACTAAACTTATCAAGAGAGAAAATATGCCTACTAAAGTATTACAACAGGGCCCCTATAGTAGGATAATTTTCCCTGGTAATGTTATTAAAGGTCCAGTGCACATTGCTCCATGTTTTGATTTTATTGCTAATGCCAAATATGGCTTCAGGGTTGAAGAAATCCCATTGGTCAATGACGCAAATAAAATTAAATTATGTAAAAGACTAGTTCGAGGCGGGCTATTAAAATTTAATGATTTAAATATGTAACTCTAAATTTTTTAGATGGTTTACTAACCCAATGTTTTGAATATAAACATTGGGTTTTTCATTTTCACAACTTATCAACAATCTACTTCCCTGCAAGCTTTCTGCAGTCTACCCCTTTATCTTGATAACGCTTTGAAACCCAAAATAAATTTTGGTCAAAGCTGTCAGTTTTGACAGTATCGAAGTCAGTTTTACCTAATCATTGACAGGTACTTTTATCAAGAACAATAAAGGCATTAGAACGCAGTAAAAAGAATGAATACACAACCCAACATACAAAACTGGAATTCGCCAGAGGCCCTGTTGGATATTGTACAACGTATTCAAGCCCCTTTATCTTCAATAATGGAGGCCAATAACAAAGCAGCACAACAAATTTTTGGTACTTCTGAGAAACAAAGTGTGGCAAAAATCACATTAGAGAATAGCCAAAAAATAGCAGATCTTATTGCTGAGGTTATTAAAAGTACAACAACTCAAGTAGCAGAAGAAAAAGAGCCTTTAATCTTTGAGTTGTATAGAAATAACCCTCATATTCAAGCCATGTGCTCTCAAGAAATGGATCCGAAAAGAATTTCAAAAACTGATAAGGCCTGGTTAAGAGAATTAGAGCAAGTAGTTTTCAATGAAGTTCAGCCCGATCAATTGAGTCTGTTTGCATTGGCTTTTGAGGTGTCAGTTAGTGAACGTCAGTTGCATCGCAATATCAAAAAATTTCTAAAGCTTACCCCAAACAAATATATACGTATACTTAAGTTACACAAAGCCAAACAATTACTTGAAGAATACGCTTATCGCACCATTTCAGAAGTCTCCTATGCTGTAGGTTTCAGTGACGCGCATTATTTTTCAAATTTATTCTACAAGCAATACGGCCAAATGCCAAAAGATTTATTGCCTACATAGTTCTTCTTTCTATCTATATAGAAAAACAATGTTTAGAGGTTCATTTATGTTGTAAATGAAATCCCCCTCCTTCAAAGGGGTTAGGGGAGGACTTTTATATTATTTTTAAATAGATTATTATCAGCTGCATGAGTTTGCAAACCCTCCGTCACGCCCTTAGGCGTGATACCTCTCTTCGCCTGAAGGGAGGATCTAAAAATTTGGAAGATTTGTTTTCGTATAATTACGATTGGAGTTTAAACCTATCTTAATAAATCCCCTCCTTTGGTGGGGTTAGGGGAGGACTTATTTTACCTCTCCTTAGGAGAGGTCGGAATCGCCAGAGCGATTCCGGGTGAGGCCCTCAGTCTTTTTGTCATTTCCATCTATATGTGCAACGCTAATTTTGTTTCAAAAATAATATTGAATCTAAAACCAACTCATCTTTGGAATTGACAACAGCACAAAAACAAGCCGCACAACTTATCCAAACCTTAATCAAAGCTTCTTGGAAGAGCAAAAAATTTAAAAGGAAACTAATAAAGTCCCCAGTGAAAACTATTGAAAAAGTAACCGGTAAAAAAAGTAAGTTACCAG
This sequence comes from uncultured Flavobacteriaceae bacterium, assembly GCA_937929935.1. Lineage (GTDB taxonomy): Bacteria > Bacteroidota > Bacteroidia > Flavobacteriales > Flavobacteriaceae > Maribacter_C. The sequence goes on from CALFUL010000009.1 coordinate 7,717, forward strand.
AAGGTGTAAAAATCGAGGTTGAAGATCAATCAGACCCTTCGATTATTTATTTTAATATTCCGATAAAGCCAAAATCATAACAATATGGGCGTCTATTTTACCTCTCCTTGTGAGAGGTCGGAACAAGCATAGCCCCCGAAACTTCGGGGCGAGTGAGGACAAAATGAAATAGAAGCTCACTTAGATTTTGCCATAATTTATCTCTATATCCCCGTTAAGCTAGGTTAAAAGATTTAGTTGAAAAACATTTCGCAATGTCTGTTCGAGTGATTTCTAGAAACTGGGCACAGTCGAAGTTCCAAAAATTGTATCGAGAACTTTTAGAACAAGAAGGGTCTTGATGCAATTTTATTCTTCAGTTGCACTGCATAATAAAATCACCCTAACTGACAACTAAGATAGCTTGTTTATTCCAATCCGTCAGTTTTCTCAGTTTTCTAGGCAGTTTCACACCACCCTTGCATGCTACATTTGGGTTAAATAAGAGAGACATTAAGAAAGTAAAATTTGGAGAGATGAAATGAGCGAAGTTAAAGCTTCGAAACGGTCAGATTGGTATTGACAAATTACATATGACCTTATAAATCTATAAAAACGAACATATGAAAAGAGTACTTTTTTTACTAGGCCATTTAAACGATTTAGATATCGAATGGATGATGAATAACGGTCATAAAGAGTCCATTAGGTCAGGCGATATACTGATTCATCGAGATGAACCAGTTGAAAACTTATATATCATATTATCTGGGGAGCTCTCAATTCGTGATGGTATTTCAAATATCAATGAAATTGCAGCAGTGGGCCCTGGTGAAGTATTGGGTGAAATGTCTTTTTTAGAAGCACGCCCGCCTTCTGTCTCGGTAATGGCTTCTGAGGCTTGTGAAATTTTTGTAATTGCTAAATCTTTAATAGAAGAACGTATGCGAATGGACATTCAATTCAAATCAAACTTCTATTATGCATTGGCCTTATTTCTTTCGAATAGATTACGTAAGACTACCGATCAACTCGGTTTTGGAAATCCAGATGAAGCAGATATGATTGATACCAATGTATTGGATGGTGTCGCTCAAGCCGGTGCTCGATTTAGTCAAATTCTAAAGAAATTTTCTGAAGTATAATTCTTTACATTTTATGAATACAAAAAAGAACTTCCTTTTTTATACGCTCTTTTTAGTAGCTGTTTCTAGTTTGTTTGCACAAACCCAGATTCAAGCTGATTTGTTGCTATTGTCTGAAATGACATTGGAGAAAAGCCCCCTAATTCAAAGAAATGGTCTACAAATTAATCAGGCTGAAGCAAATTTTCAATCACAGCGAAGTGCTTTCGATTACAATCTGACATCAGGCTATTCTATCAATAAAAATAGGCTGACTCCCTTTGATTTAGATCCAAGGCAGCAATTGTTATCGGGCAATTTAGAGACGAATACTTCTGATTTTTCCATAGGTCTGCAGAAGCGCTTTCGAACGGGATTGGTGGCAGATTTTCAATCAAGGTACAATAGAATTTCAAATAATCTACCATTAAATGCTTTTGGAGTAGATGTAGGGCCTAATCTTTCTGATATCAATTCATCTGCAACCCTAGCTTTGACCCAACCCTTACTTCGCGGGAACGGAATAAAGATTACGACTGCTTTTGAAAAATCAGCCCAACTTGATATTGAAAGTGCAAGACAAAATTTTCAACTAAATACGGCCTTTGAACTATCACAATTAGGTAATGCTTATTGGCAATATGTTGGTGCTTTTGAAGGGTTAAAAGTATTTGAGGGTAATGAAGAAAGAATTCGAAACGTACTTCAAATAACAGAAGAATTAGTAAAAGCTGATAGGAAACCAGAAAGTGATTTGGTACAGATTCAAGCTGATTTAGCTGATAAAGAAAGACAAACAACCGTTGCAGAGCAGGGTTTATATGCGGCTCGTGTTAATTTAGGTCGTGTTATTGGTTTAAGTGAAGAGGAAAGTAAATCTATAAGTAATCCTACGAATACCTTTCCCACAATAATGGAATCCGGTTTTGCTACAAAATTCGAAATTACTGACCTGATGGCATTGGCTAGAGAAAATAGAACAGATATTCATGCTATAGAAAATACTCAAAAAGGACTTGAGTTGCAGTTGATAGCTGCTAAAAACGCAAAACTTCCTCAATTAGATCTAACAGGATTCTTGACGTATGGAGGTGCTGCGATAGGCGGTGGAATAGACCAATATTTAAATGCTTTTTCAAATCGTCAAGGTCGCAGTAGTGTATTGGGTCTTGGGCTTACTTTCTCATTACCTGTAAATAATAATCTTGCTAAAGCCAACATAGCCATAAGTAAGATTGCACTAGATGATCAAAATATTGCCTATAAAAACTTACAAAGAAATATTGATTTGAATGTAAGTATCGCTAATAACAATTTAGAGAATAGTGTCCTCATACTCGAAAAAGCGGAGGAGACCTTGTTGTATTACCAACAAGTGTTTGATAATGAGAAAACTAAATTTCAAAACGGCTTGACGACTTTATTGAACCTTATTTTGTTTCAAGAACGATTGACTTTTGCACAATTAGATTACTTGAGAGCACAGCAGCAATTTGCTAGTGCCATAGTAAACCTACGCTTTGAAACAGGTACACTCTTATCATTAGATAATCATGGTATTGCATCTGCGGTACTGAAAGAATCATTTTATACAATTCCTAACAATTAAAACAATACAATATGCCACCTACGTTTTTTAGAAAAGCAGCATTAGAAAAACTTTCTACACCAGAGAAGTTAGATCAAATGATAAAGGTCACTGGACCTAGAGCTTGGATAGCCCTTACTACAATAACGGTTGCACTGGTTACTGCCATTGCATGGTCTTTTTGGGGGAACGTTAAGACCAAATTAAACGTGGTAGGGGTGCTTCTGGGCGGAGAAGTACATGAGGTTGTATCAACTTCACAAGGTCAACTATTAGAGCTTAAGGTAAACGTAGGCGATGAGGTAAAAGAAGGCGATGTAATAGCCCATGTAGAGCAACCACAGTTAGAACAGCAGTTAACTGAGGCAAAAGCATTATTAGCTGAACGTCGATTTGAATTAGAGCAATTGCAGTCGTTTGGCAATCAAGATAGTAAACTGCAAAATGAGTTTATATCGCAACAGCGATCAAGTATTCAAATGCAAATAGTTACACAAAGAAAGATTCTAAAATTTCTAAAAAATCAGCATAAAACCGAAATAGATTTAAAAGCAAAGGGACTGATTACCAATGCTCAAGTTGCAAATACAGAGCAGCAAATTGAAGGGGCGAGAAACCAAATTGAAAGTTTAAGAGCCCAGTTAGCGCAAACATCTTCTCAAGAATTAAATCTTGATTTTGATGCTGAACAAAAAGTCAATTTGAGTCAACAAAGAATTGCCCAAGCAGAGCGTAATATTGAACAGCTCGAAGAGCGTCTTGATATTCAATCCAATATCAGAAGTTCTTATAGCGGTCAAGTAGTTGAAGTACTAACTGATGCAGGGGTTATTGTTGGGCAAGGGGTACCCTTGTTTAAGCTCAAAAATAGAGATGAGGTTGCAGGTGATTTGAGAGGCATATTATATATACCCTCACAAGATGGTAAAAAGATAAAAGTTGGTATGGAAGCCTTAGTAGCACCCTCTACAGTTCAACCCCAAGATTACGGCTTCATGAAAGCAACGGTTACCTATGTATCTGATTTTCCAATAACACAACAGGGAATGATGACCTCAGTGAAAAATGACCAATTGGTTCAAGGGCTTTTAGGAATGGGTGCTCCTTTTGAAGTTCATGTTCAGTTTGAAAAAGACCCTGATTCTTTTAGCGGTTTTCAGTGGACTTCAGCAAAAGGACCTGATGTTGTTATCAATGAAGGTACTTCGTGTATGGGTAAGGTAACGGTAAAGTCTGAACCACCAGTTACCATTGTGATTCCAGCATTAAAGAAATTTTTTGACCTGTATTAGAATAAACCTCTTAGAAACCAAACAAAATGATAGCGAATCTTTTAAATATATCTAAAAAAGGACATCGGGTAACTACACCAACTGTATTGCAGATGGAGGGTGTAGAATGCGGTGCAGCAGCTCTAAGTATAATTCTATCCTATTTTGGAAGAGTGGTGCCCTTAGAAAAATTACGAATTGCCTGCGGGGTTTCGAGAGATGGACTCAAAGCCACCAATATTTTAAGAGCAGCTAGAGAATATGGGTTAGAAGCAAAGGGATATGCAAAATCTATTGATAAATTAAAAGAAATGGAAATGCCAGCCATCATCTTCTGGAATTTCAATCACTTTTTAGTCATAGAAGGCTTTACAAAAGATAAAGTGTATTTAAGTGACCCCGCACAAGGCAGGTATTATGTGAGTCATAAAGAGTTTGACGAGGCATTTACCGGTGTGGTAATGACCTTCAAGCCAACAGAGAATTTTGAAAAAGGGAATGAGAAAACGGGTTTAATACCTTCATTGGTAACAAGAATTTCCAGTTCTAAACTTAGTGTTGTTTTCATTGTATTAGCCAGCTTGTTTTTGGTAGTACCAGGACTAGTCATTCCCTCTTTCACTCAAATTTTTATTGACAAGTATTTAGTCAATCAGGTATCGGGTTTTGTGATGCCTTTGTTATTAGTAATGGGGGGTATTTTATTGGTGAATTCAGCCTTAATTTATTTACAACAGTATTATTTGTTACGATTAGAGACCAAGTTGGCGCTGACCACTTCTAGTAAGTTTTTATGGCATGTTTTTCATCTACCTATCGCCTTTTTTACCCAGCGATATAGTGGGGAAATTGGTAGTCGGGTATCATTAAATGATAAAGTTGCTCGACTTTTAAGTGGTGAACTAGCAAATGCCGTTTTGAATGTCATAGTAGTGATGTTTTATGCGCTATTAATGTTTTCATATGATGTGACCTTGACTACTATTGGTATTTGTATGGCGGCCATCAATGTTTTTGCTCTGCAATATGTATCCAAGGCACGTAAGGATGGAAATCGTCGGTTGATTAATGAAAATGGAAAACTTTTAGGTACTACCACCTCAGGCATAAGTATGATTGAAACCCTAAAAGCTTCAGGAAGGGAGAATGACTTTTTTATGAATTGGTCAGGTTATTTAGCTAAAGTCATCAATGCGCAGCAAGAACTGGGTTGGTTGACAATACGATTAAATATTATTCCGCCGCTATTAATGTCTTTGAATACAACCCTAATTTTAGGAGTCGGCGCCATGCGCGTCATGGATGGTCAAATGACGCTTGGTATGTTGGTCGCTTTTTTATACCTAATGAACAACTTTATGCGACCGGTTAATCAATTGGTTTCTGTTGGTAGTTTATTACAAGAAACAGAAGGTGATATGAATCGCATAGACGATGTTTTAAATTATGAGACTTCTGATGAATTCGACCTAAACAAAAGCGAAGAAGAAGATACTTCCACTAAAGAAGATGAAAAAGAAATTGCGGTTGACAAATTAGTAGGCCATTTAGAGATTAAGAATATGTCTTTTGGTTACAGTAAGGTGATGCCAGCATTGATTGAAGATTTTAGTCTAAAACTAAAACCTGGCAGTAGAGTAGCTTTGGTGGGTGGTTCGGGTAGTGGAAAATCTACCATTGCTAAACTGGTCGCGGGATTATATGAACCTTGGACCGGAGAGATTTTATTTGACGGAGTGCCTAGAAGGGAAATTCCTCGTCATATAATAAATGAATCGGTTGCTGTAATTGACCAAGAGGTTCTGATATTTAAAGGTTCTATACAAGAGAACATTTCATTTTGGGACCATCGCATTCCGGAAACTCAAATTATACAGTCAGCGCATGACGCGGAAATTCATGAGACCATAGCTGAACGTGTAGATGCCTATGAGGGAGCTGTAACAGAGCGCGGTGCTAATTTTAGTGGTGGTCAACGACAACGATTAGAAATTGCTCGCGCCTTAACGCTTAATCCCTCTGTTTTACTAATGGATGAAGCTACAAGCGCACTAGATCCGAAATCAGAAAAATTGGTAATGGACAATATCAAACGAAGAGGCTGTACCTGTTTGATTGTAGCTCATCGTCTGAGTACCATAAAAGATTGCGACGAGATTATCGTGTTAAAATTCGGAAAAATTGTAGAACGCGGTTCACATTCTGAATTATTAGAAAAGAATGGTTTATACGCTGAATTGATCAGTTCAAAATAAGAATAGGTATGTCTGAAAGAAAAAAAATAAGTCTAGGGGCGAATAAGTCATTGGTTCTAGAGCATCACGATAAATTCTGGATGGTAACCTCTGGTGAGGTTGATGTGTATCATGTTAACATTGACAATCAAGGAAATTATACCAGTAAGTTATCACATTTATACAGAGCAGGAAAAGGGGAATTATTATTCAGTCTTTTAACAGCACCAGTAAAAAATGGAATGAAACTGTTAGCTGTTAGTTCCGAAGCCAAATTGCTCGAGTTGAATAAAAATGAGTTATTAGTTGTAGATCATACCTTCTTGAAGTTCCATATCAATAAATGGATATTGAAGTTGGTAGATAAATTATACCAAGAAAATATTCCAAGAGTTTATACTGGGCTAGGAGAAGATTCAGAAGTTACTTTAAAAGAAAATGAAATTGCTTATCCGGCGAAAGGATTGTTTTGGTGCAATGTTATTGATGGCGAGGTGTCAAAATATGCTGATTCCACACTCCAAAATTCCTCGGCTAAATATGCCTATCCTTTTCCAGTAAGTAATAAATTTTGGATAAAGGGTCTGGGAGAGGAAGTCAAGATTAAGGTATTGGACACTAAAGAAGTTCTGAAAGATGAAATTTTCTTTATGTTAGCCTTGAATAATGTTCAAGAGCATTTCTATGAGAGAATTAGAGAAAATGAAGAACATCTAAAGAATCAGGAAAAGGAGCGAATTGTTAATAAAATAGAGACCGATGGAGAAAAGTTAACTGCAACTCTACAAGAATTAGGAGGGATTGTAACAAGTGATTCTACAAGAAATAACAGTGCATTTACTACTTCAAATGTAATCTATGACAACCTTATTTTAGCTGCATGTCAACAAATTGGCGCGACAGTTGGTTTTGATTTTGTTGCCCCAAAATATATGGAAAGTTATGATGATAGTATGACCAATCAATTATTTGCAATAGGTCAGGCATCTAATGTGCGAATTCGTAAAATTATTTTGAGAGGAACTTGGTGGAAAGAGGAAAACGGACATATTCTTGCCTTCTCAAAGGAAGATAAAAAACCAATCGCCCTGATTCAAAAAGATGCCAAATCATATATTTACAGAGATATAGAAACTAAAAGGGAAGAGCTTGTAACTAACGAATTTGCCGAGACCTTAGAGCCAATTGCCTATATGTTTTTCTTTGCTTTTGATACTAAAATGACTTCTCTTACTAAAATCATGAATTTTGCGATTCAAGGAGTGAAAAGTGATGCCAAGCATCTCATTCTAGCCGCATTCGCAGGAAGTCTTTTAGGATTGTTAGTTCCGGTTTTATCAGGAGTTATGTTCGATGATGTTATTCCTACAGCAGATCGGGGATTGCTATTTGAGGTTTTTGGAATCATGTTGGTAATTGGAATTGTAACAGCAATGTTACAATTGATTCAAGGCGTATTGCAACTTCGAGTTGAAACTAAATCAAATGTAAACCTACAAGGAGGGTTGATGGATCATTTATTGAGACTGCCTGTTTCTTTTTACAAAAAATATACTGCGGGTGATTTGACGAATAGAGCCTTGAGCGTAAACGCCATACGTCAAATTCTTTCAAACACCGTAATGACTGCGGTTTTAAGTGGTGCTTTTTCTATAGTAAATTTAGGATTGCTCTTTTATTATGATTCTAGTCTTGCGTGGATAGGAGTAGGCCTAGCTATAGTAGCTATGCTGTTTATAGCAGGAATTGGGTGGTTAAAATTGAAATACGATCGAGAGATTTCAGATGACCAAGGAGATATACAAGGTTTTTTGTTCGAATTTTTATCTGGAATTACCAAGATTAGAATAACAGGAGCTGAGAAGCGCATTTTTACCTTGTGGGCAAACAAATTCGCTAATTTGAAGAAATTGGCTTTTAAATCAGGAAGTTATCAGAATATAATTGAAGTCTTCAACGGTTCATACTCCTTGTTTACAAATATTTTATTCTTTTCTTTTATTTACTATTCGTTTACAACAGCTACAACAAGTGTAGGTCTTATTTCGGTTGGTGCTTTCATGGCCTTTATTAGTGCATTCAATCAATTTTTGAATGACGCTTTGAGAATGAGCATGTCATTGATAACCTCCTTAAATATTGTAACACTGTATGAGAGGGTGAAGCCTATTCTTGAAGAAATACCGGAGTCATCAGAGCATAGTACAGATCCTGGAGAATTAAGTGGTGCAATAGAGTTAAATTCTGTTTCTTTTCGGTACAATGAGGAGCAGCCCTTAGTATTAAAAGATATCTCTTTGAAAATTAACCCAGGGGAAATGGTTGCATTTATTGGCCCTTCAGGATCTGGAAAATCAACTATTATGCGAATTCTTTTGGGATTTGAAGAACCAGAATTGGGTTCTGTTTATTATGATGGAAATGCCTTTGATTCTATGAACAAAGATTTAGTGCGTCAACAAATTGGAGTAGTGCTTCAAAACGGTGCCTTGATGTCTGGCAGCATATACAAAAATATAGTCGGAAATTCAGAACTTAGCCTTGATGATGCTTGGGAAGCAGCGCGTATGGCAGGTATGGAAGAGGATATAAAAAACATGCCTATGGAAATGCATACCATGGTAAGTGAAGGTGGAGGAACATTTTCTGGTGGTCAAAGACAACGTTTAATGATTGCACGAGCAATTGCTCATAAGCCAAGATTATTGTATATGGATGAGGCTACTAGTGCTCTCGATAATCGCACGCAAAATATAGTTTCCGAAAGTCTCGATAACCTCCAAGCTACTCGTATCGTGATTGCGCACAGATTAAGTACTATTATCAATGCTGATAGAATCTATGTTATGGACAAAGGAGAAATTGTTGAATCGGGAACTTATGGAGAACTAATTGAGCGTGATGGGCTATTCTCTAAACTAGCAAAAAGGCAAATAGCATAAAAACCTATGAAGTTCTCAAATTCGAAGTACGACATATTAAGAGAATATACTACTAGCTCATCAATAATAGATGAGCTTTGTGCCTATACCGAAAACAAGTTTGTTAATCAAACCGAAGACGTAATTGCTGAATCTATTAATGCAACGGACGAGCCATCTCTTTCTATTTGGGAAGATTACTTGAAGCAGTCAAAAGAGATAGGCATATTCCCAGCTTTACAACAGAATTTAGTACAGCTACAATTTCCGATTCGTAAGAATATCAGTCAAACCACAGAATATCGGGCAAGCACGCTAAAAGGAATCATGCCAGATAGAAAAATTGCTAAAGGCGGGTTAGGATTAAACGAAATAGATGCTTTGGATTTCTTTATTTATGAAAGTTTCGCAGGAAAGATTCCAGTAATAGTAACATCAAATAATGAAGATTTTGTAAGCCTTATTCGTGCCCTTACCTATCGGAATGAACCAGTTAAGATTCCAGAATCCATGGGAGCAGCAATGATAAAGGGACTTAATAATTGGGATAGGATTCATAGGTTGAAAGCAGAATGGGTCAAGAAGAATCCTATAGGGAATTGGAACGATGAATTTCAGAGGAATGTGCTACCTAATCGAAATTTGTATCAAGAAAAACTAATCATTCTTAGTAAGAAACCTTATAGTGGTCCTGCCGCAAAACCCAAAGGAGTATCTGATAAAATATGGCTAGAATACTCAATGAAAATTCGCCTTGAGCATGAATGTACACACCTGCATACATTAAAAACTTATGGCAGCATGAATAATAATATGTTTGATGAATTGATTTCAGATTATATGGGAATTACCAAGGTTTTAGGAAAATTTAATAGTGATTGGTTTCTTCAATTTGTTGGTTTGGAAAACTATCCTAAATATCGTGAAGGAGGTCGATTACAAAACTATGTTAATAAACCTAAGCTGTCAAAAGAAGCGATTATTATTTTACGAACCTTGGTTAGAAATGCTGCAATGAATTTAGAATTCTTTGATGAAAAGCTTGGCTTTCCTATAAATGGATTTGATAGAATAAACCGTTTAAATTCCATTTGTTCATTAGACTTAGTTGAGTTGTCTTCAAAGTTTGGTCAGAAGAAATTATTAAACATCTATCATAGGCTTTATGAAGTTGTCTAAATATGTAAGATTTATATGAATAACCAAAGGTTGTTGCTTGAAATTGATGAAATTCTTATCCATGTTTCGAATGCAGTAAAAGCGGAAAGAAGCACTTTTTTTTTACTGAATAAAAATACTATGGTTCTAGAGAGCATAATAGCTCAGGGGCTAAAAAATCTATCTCTAAAGGTACCTGTTGGAAATGGTATTGCTGGTCGTGTTGCCAAAGAGGGGGTTTCATTTATTGAAAATGATATTCAGAATAACCCAATTTTTGATAAAAATTACGATGGTCTTTTAAACTTTGTTTCCAAGTCGACAATCTGTGTTCCTTTATTTGATGAACATGAAGAAGTTATAGGGGTTTTACAGTGTCTGAATAAGATAACAGGAGACTTTAATAAAAGTGATATTGCAATCGTTATTGGGTTTTCCGCTACAATTTCTTTAATTGTCAAAAACGCCTTTCTTTATGAAGCTAGTGAGGATATGAAAAATAATTTTTCTACTCTTTTAGAGGTCTTCGCCACGGTTTCATCAGAGTTAGATTTGGACAACCTGATTCGGCTTATTATGTTAAAGGCAGCTGAAATAACAAAAGCTGACCGCAGTTCTCTTTTTTTTATGGATACGGATACCAATGAGCTTTGGACTAAATATGCCAAAGGTCTTGAATCAAAAACAGTACGAACAAAAAAAGGAATAGTAAGTCTTGTTGCAAAAGAGAAGAAACCTTATATCGTAAATGATCCTTATAATCATCCTTCGTTCAATTCTTCAATAGACCTTGAAACGGGCTATAAAACTGAATCAATACTAAGTGTTCCTGTTTTCAATTCTCAGGATGAGATTTTAGGGGTTATTCAGGTAATCAATAAAATAGATGGAGTTTTTGAAACCTCTGATTTGTCTATTCTTCAGGGATTTGCTAGTCAAATTCGAATAGCAATCGAAAACGCGAGGCTTTTCAATCAGATAAATGGCATGAAAAATTACTTGAACATTTTGGTTGAAAATCTTGATAATGGCATAGTTACTATTGACAAGACCCATTCAATTCAGACTATCAACAATACTTTTTATCGCATGTTTGACATTGAGGCAGATAAAAACCTAAAATATAAAAAATTAGATGAGTTGCCCAAAAACATGGAGTCGATTTTGAGGTATGGCAAAGAATCTATAACAACAGGTAAAAAACATTACGAGTACGGTATTGAATATCAAACACAAAAACAAAAAAGCGTTACAACCAATCTGAGTATTCTACCAATGCATGATGCAAATGGTGAAATTGTAGGAGCAGTAAATGTTTTCCAAGATGTAACTAAAGAAAAAAGGATTCGTGCCAACCTGAGTAGGTATATTCCTCAACATTTGGTGAATGAAGTAATAAACAAAGAAGATCTCTCAATACTTCAAAGTAAAAGTCGAAAGTGCACCATTTTGTTTTCTGATATTAGAAACTTCACAAAGCTTACTGAGGAACTAGGAGCTATTCAAATCGTGGAACTTTTGAACAAGTATTTTAATTCAATGGTAACTTCAATACATCATCATAATGGAATTTTAGACAAGTTTATTGGGGACTCTGTTATGGCAGTATTCGGAGTTCCTTATACAAATACGGGAGATTCCATTAATGCAGTTAGATGCGCTTTGAATATGTTTAAGCTACTAGAAGAGCTGAATAAGCTGAAGAATAATCAAGTAAATTTAAATATCGGAATTGGAATTAGTACTGGAAATGTTATTTCAGGAAACATAGGTTCTGAAAAACGATTTGAATACACTGTAATCGGTGATCCAGTAAATTTGGCTGCCAGACTTGAAAACGAAACCAAAAAGTATAAAGTGAATATTCTAATTTGTGAGAACACCTATCAAAATATACGCGACAACTTTCATTGTCGTGAAATAGATTCAGTACTCATTAGAGGAAAACAAAATGAGGTTAAAATATATTCAGTGGAAAGTGAAGTTGGTACTTCTATATCATCGGATGATAAGGATTTTTATGGTCATTTTTCAGATGGATTGAAAGCTTTTCAAAAGAAGGATTTTAAAAATGCCAAAAATAATTTTAAACTAGCTAAACTTCTCAGAAACCATGATGGGCCAACAAATTTGTTTTTAGATCGGTGCGCAGAAATTCTTGATATTCCTTTGGTTTTATAAAGTCTAATTTAAGATACTACCAAGGCATTTACCTCATCTAATACATCGTTGTCAAAATCCTTCAAGTAAATCTCAGTAGTAGTGATTGAATAGTGCCCTAACCCTTCACTGATCAAGGCGGTTGAAATGCCCATATACTTTGCGATTGTGGCCCATGAATGACGAATATAATAAGTAGTAAAAACCCCTTCTATTTCTGCATCTTTAGCAATTATTTTCAGACGCTCATTCATTCTTCTGCGCTGCGACTTATATTTTTGAAAATATTCAGTACTACCATCATAATTAGCCGGGAACAAAAAATCATCTAGCTTTTTGTTATTGAGATAAAAATTAAGAATCTCTCTTAATTGTGGCACAATTTTTATAGCAAAAGGTTGCCCAGTTTTGCTCCTTCCATAAAACAAATGCATGTCCGTAATGTGTTTGACCTTTATTTGAACCAAATCAATGAAGTTCATACCCCGACAATAGAACATGACCATCATATAATTTTTGGTGTGCCAAAGAGCAGAACCTACTTCATAGTTCAAATTTTTGACATTAGAAATCTTTTCTTTACTAACAGCTCTTTTTTTAGTTCTTGTTCCAGTCGGAATTTTGTAAACTTTGAATGAATTTTTAATCGGTACAAATAGATCTTCATTAATAGCAGCATTATATATTGAGCGAATTGCACGTAGATATATGCCAATACCATTAATAGAGTTGCCTTTACCTAAATGAAAAGCTTCGAAATTTTTTAAGAACGTAACTGTTATATCATATAATTTTAAATCTTGATTATCATTAAATTTGACTAACGCTTTGATTGCATTTCGGTACCAAAGAGCTGTACCAGGCTTGTTTGCTGCTTCCTTTCTTTTAATCAAAATTTCTCCCCATTTTGAAAGCGATACATCGTTTTCAATTTTTTTCTTGAGTTCAGATGTTGGGTTATAATCCCATTTATCTTTAAAAAGTTCAACAAGCCTATCTACACTTACTAAATCAATACTTCGTCCCAATTCTCGTATCACTAGCTTTGCTTTGTAAATTTTGTCATCAATTTCATAACCTATAAAGCCACAGTTTAAATTTTTATTGATTCCTACAGACTTTTTTAATTTACCATTGATATCATCCCAACCTAATATTGATGTGTAATAATCTAAGGGTACAATTCTCGTTTTTTTATGAAACACCCTTAGGCAAATAGGATATGTTCCATCCCTACGTTTAGAATTATTTCTAGTGTCTAAAATGAGTCTTACTTTGGCCATTTTATCTTTTAATTTTAATTTAAAGTACGATAAAAATTACTCACTTTTTGCACACTTTTTAATGATGGCAAATGAAATCAATGGACATGAAAATTTATTAAATATCTGATTATTAGAGGAGTAGAATATTTTTTGAGTTACTAAGAATCAAAAATATTAGACTTACAAGCAGGGGGTCGAAGGTTCGAATCCTTCAGGGCCCACAACAAGCAAAAAATCTACATCGAAAGATGTAGATTTTTTCATTTTCACAAACTTGATAAGTTCTTCAATGGGTTTTAAGAAGAGTTCTTTTTTAAGCAATTTTTAAATTTTCTTAATGAGATGTTAGAAAAAAGTGCATTTCATCGATCTTTTTGCAATTTTTAATCTTTTCATAGTCTAAAACGATACTTTCATCGTACTAATAGGGTAACCAATTAGATTTTTTTACAAAAAATTAACAAAAAACAATTCAAACTTTATTTAGTGATTTGCCTTAAGACATCCATTGTAAAATTGGGTGGTTTTTTATGCAAAACATTAATTCTTAAAAAACAGTACTAACCCCACTAAACAATAAATTATGAAGTTAAAAATTACTCTATTTTTATTTGCAACAACCCTTTATTTCGGCCAGATTTTCGCCCAAGATTGTAATACCGATTATGAAGAGGTAAACGGTATTGCAATTATTGAAGCAGAATCTAAAATTGCTGGAAGCTGGAGTCTTAGAAATCTTTCTGGAGCATCAGGAGGTCAAGCCTTATATTATGCTGGTAGTAATCAGTTTAACAATCCTGGTACTTCGGCAATTACGTATACATTGCGAGTTAATAACCCTGGACTCTACAGAGTTCAACTAAGATCTCAAATTGGAGTTATATCTACTGGGCCAGAAGCTCCAACTTCTGAGCATAATGATACTTGGTTAAAAATTAACGGAGCTGAATTTTATGGTCAAAATGGTAATAGTATTGTATGGCCAAGAGGTTCAGGAAGAACACCTATTGTAGCTGGTTCAAGCGGCGATGGTTGGTTGAAAGCATATACAAACCAATTAGGATGGACGTGGAACACCTTTACCAATGATGGGCCTGGTCACAGTATTTATGTTCGATTTAATAGTGCAGGTACTTATAATGTTCAAATTTCAGGTCGCTCAAAAGATCATATTGTTGATAGAATAGTACTGTATCAACAAGCTCTATATAGTACTTCTCAGGCTACTGATTTGAGTAGAGCTGAAACTGCTTGTGGATCTGTAACGCCACCGCCACCAGCAAATGTGGCTCCGACGGTTAGTATTACTAGTCCAAGTAATGGACAAAGTTTTAATGAAGGAAGTAACATAACGGTAAATCTTAATTCAAATGATTCTGATGGTAATATAGTAAGTCATGAGATTTTCATCAATAACGCTAGTGTTGATTCTGACGGTGCAAATTACACGCCTCATGTAATTACAAATGCCCAACCAGGCACGTATAATATTAGAGCGGTAGTAACAGATAATGATGGGGCAACAGCTTCTTCATCAGTTAGTATTACGGTTAATGAAGATGTGCCACCGCCACCACCAGCAAATGTGGCTCCGACAGTTAGTATTGCGAGCCCTAGTAACGGACAAAGTTTTAATGAAGGAAGTAACATTACAGTAAATCTTAACTCAAATGATTCCGATGGAAGTGTTGTTAGCCATGAAATTTTTATTAATAATGTTAGTGTTGATGTTAATGGCTCAAGTTATGAGCCCTATGTAATCACGAATGCACAGCCTGGCACATATTCTATTAGAGCAGTAGTTACCGATGATGATGGGGCTAGCGCTTCAGGAACAATTAGTATTACCGTTAATGGAGATGTGCCACCGCCACCATCTGCTAATATTGCACCAGCAATAGGTATTATAAGCCCAAGTAATGGTCAAAGTTTTGAAGCAGGAAGTAATATAACAGTCAATTTAGGCGCTTCTGATTCTGATGGTAGTATAGTTAGGTATGAAATTTTTATTAATAATGTTAGTGTTGATTCTGACGGTGCAAGTTATACGCCTCATGTAATTACGAATGCACAGCCTGGCACATATTCTATTAGAGCAGAAGTAACAGATGATGACGGAGCTAAAGCTTCAGGAACAATTAGTATTACGGTTAATGAAGATGTGCCACCTCCGCCAGTTGGAAATGTAGCACCGACCTTTGAGTTTACAACATTATCTAATGGTCAAGAAGTAATTGCCGGAAGTGTAGTAACAATTGGTGTTACGGCAAATGATAGTGATGGTAGCGTTGAACAGTATCAAATTTTTGTGAATGATGCATTGGTCGATACAGATCCTGCAACTTTTACCCCATACTCTATTGTAAATATTGCTAGCGGTTCATATGAAATCAAAGTAATAGTTACTGATAATGAGGGTGCAACATTTACTGATTCCATAAAGATTACTGCGACAACAGCATCATCCACAAATGATGGAATTAACCTTTACTTAATAGATGCGGTAATAAACTCACGTATAATACCTATTCTAGACGGCGGAAGTTTAGATGCTTCGCAAACTGTGGATTCAAATATTCAGGCAGAAACACCAGAAGGTACTGAGAGTGTAAGATTTCAATTGTCAGGTTCTAGTATTAGAACACATGTTGAAAACTATATTCCTTATGCATTATTCCGTGATATAGAAGGTGATTATTATAAAACAACTTTGTCAAATGGTTCGTACACATTGAATGTAAAAGCTTATGATGATAATTTTGGTAGAGGAAACATAATCGCTGAAGAAACTTTCAGTTTCACAATAACTGGGTCTTCTGCCGGTAAAGTTGCAATAGCTTTTCCTAATCCTGTAAAGGAAGACGGTAAAGTGTCTATTAGATTTCCGGAAGGAACACAAGGCAATTTTGACTATATAGTTACTAATTCTTTAGGTGCGATTGTTGATAAAGGAACATTTGCTGCGAGCAGATCTGAAAGAAACATTGATTTAGAACTTTCTTCTGTTGGTAGACAAACTGATGGGGTTTATTTCTTGAATCTTATTTCACCAGAATTTACGCAGTCTATTCCTATTATTAGAAAATAAGTCTTTACACAAATTAAATTATTATAAAAACAGCTTTCAAATTTTGAAAGCTGTTTTTTTATGTTTCAAAATCAAATGAGTCTTGTTGAAAAAAGATGCTTTCAGCTAAAATCAGAAATACAAAATTAGTTTTACCTTAGCGCACTTTATGGGTTATTAGCTCAGTTGGTTTAGAGCGCTGCCTTGACAGGGCAGAGGTCATTGGTTCGAATCCAATATGACCCACATTAAAAAAAATCCATAGGATTTATACTATGGATTTTTATCTTTATCAGTTCTAAATTTTTCTATAGAATATCAAGTATTCGTTCAAGGGCCATTCCGCGTGAACCTTTTATAAGCATGATACTTTTATCTTTTATAGGATTGCTTTCGAGATGAGTAACCAAATCTTGAAACGAAGCAAATTTTTCGTGTTTGGTTTCAATTTTGTTGAAATTTTCACCCAAAAAATAAACGGTGTAAATATTTAGTGTGTCAATAATATTGGCAATTGTTTGGTGTTCTTCATGAGCTGTTTTACCTAACTCAAACATATCGCCTAAAAAGGCTATTTTGTTTTTGCCTTTTATGCTTTCAAAATTCTCTAAGGCGGCTTTCATGCTGGTAGGGTTGGCATTGTAAGCATCAAGAATTATCTCGTGACCATTTTTAGTGATGAGCTGAGATCTGTTGTTCTTAGGCTTGTAGTTTTCAATACCTTCTTTTATGTGCTTCAAAGCAACGTTAAAGTACTTTCCTATTAAAACTGCAGCAGCACAATTCGTAAAATTATAGCTTCCTATAAGTTGTGAATTGATGGTTTCTTTTTCAAAATTGAGGCATACAAAAGGGTTAGCGCTTAAAAATTCAATTAAAGAATACCGATGATTATCGGTGCTAAATCCAAATTTATTAATGTAAGCTCCTAGTTTTTCAAGTTGAATCGAATCATCAGCATTCAGAAATATGGCTTTATTATTTGCAAGTAAATATTCATAGAGTTCACTTTTTCCTTGAATCACTCCTTCTTCACTTCCAAAACCCTCTAAATGTGCTTTGCCAAAATTGGTAATGTAGCCAAAATCAGGTTGCGCAATTTTGCAAAGAAATTCTATCTCTTTTTTATGGTTTGCACCCATTTCAACAATGGCAATTTCAGTATCTTTTTTTATAGATAATAAGGTTAAGGGTACACCAATATGATTATTGAGATTACCATGAGTGGCAATAGTTTTATACTTTTTAGATAGCACTGAATTAATAAGTTCTTTGGTAGTTGTTTTGCCATTACTTCCGGTTAGCGCTATAATTTGGGCCTTGCAATAATTTCGATGATAGGCGGCTAAATTTTGTAGCATTTCTAGCACATTGGCTACAAGAATAGTTCTTTCAGAAAATTTAAATTCTTCCTCATCAATGACCGCAAAAGAAGCCCCAGCCTTTAATGCTTCTTTGGCAAATTTATTGCCATTAAAACTCTCTCCTTTGAGGGCAAAAAATATACAATTTTTAGTAATTTTTCTTGTGTCGGTTGAGATAATTTGATGCTCTAAAAAAAGCGCGTGAAGTTCTTCGACTGCCATAAAACAAAAATATAAAAAAAGCCCTGACATAATTGTCAGGGCTTCATTCTTTTATTTAGAAATAATTATTTTGCTTTTTTACCTCTTGGTGTTTTATTTTTAGTTTTCGATTTAGAACCTACTCTTGACATTGCGCATCTGAAACCAATATAATCAGTTGCCATGTATTGTGGTAAATATCGACGTTGTGCAGGATCTAGCCAATACGCTCTATCTCTCCAAGAACCGCCTTTGAAAACACGAACCTCGTCATTAATAAGAGATGTTCTATTATTTGATTTGTCATACTGTCTAACTATTTTCCCTAAAGAATCACGTTCAACTTTGTGTTTTGGTGAGTCATACATGGCATTCTTACTGTTAGAACCTTCTTCCTCATCATCATTGAATTGGTCAAAGAATCTTGAAGAACTTGAATCTCCATCACGATAATTTCTATTATCACTTGAATCAAAGTTTGTTCTCAAATACGTTTCTTCTTCATCAACAGGAATCAATTTTACTTCACCTGGAAGATTAACGGCTACAACCTTACCATTAGGTAGCGTGTCATAAACAACTGAATCTTTTAAAATGGTAACCTTACCATCTTCTCCAATAGCTGATTTCATGTAAACATTACCTCTATAGTAGTTAAAATCACTTACTTCATCATCAACAATTGGTCGGTAAACATCTGAAACCCATTCAGCAACATTGCCAGCCATGTCATATAACCCAAGGTCATTAGATTTATAAGACATTACTTGTGCCGTAATATCAGCTCCATCATCTGACCATCCGGCGATTCCGCCATAGTCACCTTTTCCTTGTTTGAAATTCGCAAGTTGATCGCCACGACCTACACGTTGACCACTTCTGGTGTAATCACCTTCCCATGGATATTTCTTTCTACCTCTATAGTTGTTGTATTCACGACTACCAGAATTAGCTTGTGCTGCATATTCCCATTCTGTTTCTGTAGGTAATCTATATTCTGGCATGATAATACCGCTACTTCTTTTAGCAAAAGTATTGACACTATCTTTATTAGCCTTTCCTTGAAGTGAATCAATTTGACCGTTGTAAACTGACTCAGGCCTGTTTAAATATGCTTGAGTACTGAACGTGCCAGCGACTTCTCCGCTTGCAGCTTGATATTTAGCATCTTTTGCCAAATACCCTTCTCTTTCTAACATTACTTCGTTTACACGATCTGTTCTCCACTCAGCATATTGCGTTGCTTGAATCCAATTTACACCAACTACTGGGTATTCAGCATAAGCTGGATGACGTAAGTAATTGTTTGTCATGGTTTCATTGAAACCTAATCTATTTCTCCAAACCAAAGTATCAGGTAAGGCACCTTTATAGATATTTGAATATTTAGGATTTTCTGGCGGATAAACACTTTTCAAATAATCAAGATATTCTAAGTACATTACATTAGTTACCTCAGTTTCATCCATGTAAAAAGATTGTACATGTTGCGAAGTTGGTGTGTTGTTCCAATCATGCATAACATCATCTTGAACTTTACCTTTAGTAAATGTACCACCTTCTATAAACACAAGACCTGGAGCAGTTTCTTGCTCTTTAAAATCGGTGTTGTACTGAAAGCCGCCTTCTTTAGCGTTAATTTTCCAGCCTGTAGCTCTTGATACATTTTTAGTAGAAGTTTTTTTACAGCTTGTAACTGTAAAACCTCCTGCTAATACTACACAAGAAAGTACATATTTGATAAACTGTTTTTTCATAATTAGGACTTGTATTCAAAAAGTCAAACTCCCATTTTATAAGAAGTCCGCAAATTTATGTTTGATTAATTTAGTTCGTCATTCGGCATATAAAACGATGATTTGCGCATTATATTACATTGCCGTTGAAATTATTTTTTTAGTCTGGAAGTAATAATTTTCATAAAAATTAGTCTTCAAAATGGATAACGGTACAATTTATCGTCTAGTATTGATAGTTTATCTTTTATTTTACGACAATACCCCATATTAAGAATACTTTGTTAAAGTTATGAAGTGAATACCTGTAACTGGCTTAAAAAGTCAAGAACGAGCTTAAAACGTTGTTCAAAAATAATAATAGGTTTACACAAGATATTTTTAAAAATACCGTTTACGTGTCATATGCCCGAAATAGTTTGTTTTAAGAGTTCTATTATTAAGGTGTAAAATCAACAATCCTAAAGAGAGAAATGAAAAAATTATCATTATTATTTATTGTTTTCGTCATGGGTAATATTTTTGCTCAAAATGATGAAAGAGTAATTACCACAGCTGTACCATTTTTAACGATTGCTTCTGATGCCAGATCGGCTGGTATGGGCGATATGGGTGTGGCAACTTCAACAGATGCGTTTTCGCAACAATGGAATCCCGCAAAATTTGCATTTGCAGATAGAAAAATGGGAATCGGCGTGAGTTACACTCCCTATCTTGAAAGTATCATTACAGACATTGCTTTATTGAATGCAAGTTATTTTAACAAAATTGATGACCAAAGTGCATTTGCTTTAAGTGTTCGATATTTTACGTTAGGTGAAATTGAATTAAGACAGTTTGCTAATGACCCTGGCCAATTGGCTAAACCAAATGAATTATCATTAGACGGCTCCTATTCATTGAAGTTAAGTCCTTCTTTTTCAATGTCAGTTGGTGGTCGTTACATTCGTTCAAATTTACGTATCCCGCAAGGTGATAATAGTGTAGATTCTCAAGCAGCAAGTTCATTTGCAGTTGATGTATCTGGTTTTTATAGATCACGTGAAAGAGCCTACAATAGTTTTGATGGACGCTGGAGAGCTGGTTTCAATTTTTCAAACCTTGGCGGAAAAATTCAATATGATCAAGGTGGTCAAGAAAACTTTTTACCTACTAATTTAAGAGCAGGTGTTGGTTTTGATTTTATTCTGGATCAAGACAATGTTATTGGAATAACAACAGAGTTTAACAAGTTGTTGGTGCCTACACCACAAGATTTTAATAATGACGGTGTTATTAACGCGACTGATAATAATGAGTACCAAAAAATTGGATTTTTTGAAGGTATTTTTCAATCATTTAATGATGCCCCTGATGGCTTCAGTGAAGAGTTAAAAGAATTCACTTGGGCACTTGGCGCAGAGTATAGCTATCAAGAATCTTTCATGCTGAGAACTGGATATTTCAATGAAAGCGAAGAAAAAGGTTCTAGAAAGTATTTTACAATGGGTGCTGGCTTTAAATTTAAAGCAGCACAAATTGACCTTTCCTATTTATTCTCAACATCACAAGTGCGAAATCCGCTAGAAAACACGCTACGTTTTTCGCTTACCTTTAATTTAGGAGAAGAATATTTTAACGATTAATCAAAATTATTTTTTGATAAATAAAACCTGCCATCGTGCAGGTTTTGTTATTTTTAGGCTGAATTGTTTTTAAATGAATAAAAAGAAAATAATAATTGAGCTAACAGAATTTGAAAAACTTGAAGAACTGTCTACCCAAGATAGGTCTTTAATGAAAATGGCTATTGAAGCAAGAAAAAATGCCTATGCCCCTTATTCCTCTTTTTATGTAGGTGCGGCAATTCGTTTAGAAAATGGTGAAGTGGTCATTGGTAATAATCAAGAAAACGCATCGTATCCTTCAGGTTTATGTGCTGAGCGTGTGGCCATTTTTCAAGCAGGTGCAAAGTATCCTAAAGTAACTATTGAAGCCATAGCTATTTCAGCTACCTCTAAAAATCATAAAGTAACTGAGCCTGCTGCGCCATGCGGTAACTGCAGGCAATCAATTTCTGAATATGAATTTAGACAAAAGAAGCCTATTTCTGTTTTCATGATGGGCGAAACAGGTAAAATAGTAAAAAGTAATGCTATTGCTGATTTATTACCCATGGCATTTGATGGTACACTTTTATAGTTAAGGAAATAGCTTTTTTGAACTTTTTTGTTGAATTGATTTAATATTTTTAAATCTGCATAAAACAAGGTTTATTTTCATCAATCGTTATTTTTTCACTATTGATTTAATACGTATTTTTGTTCCTCATTTTTGGGCTAATCCCAGGCTAAAACCATTGAATGAAAAAAATTACCAAAGAAGTATACCTTAAATGGTATAAAGACATGCTCTTCTGGAGAAAATTTGAAGACAAGTTAGCAGCAGTTTATATTCAGCAAAAAGTACGCGGATTTTTACATTTGTATAATGGTCAAGAAGCGGTACTCGCTGGGGCATTACATGCTATGGATTTAACTAAAGACCGTATGATTACAGCCTACCGTAATCACGTACAACCCATTGGCATGGGTGTGGATCCTAAAGCGGTGATGGCAGAATTGTATGGTAAAGTAACAGGTACCTCAAAAGGTATGGGTGGATCAATGCATATTTTTTCTAAAGAACATCGTTTTCATGGAGGCCATGGTATTGTAGGAGGTCAAATTCCTCTAGGTGCGGGTATGGCTTTCGGTGATAAATATGCTGGTCGAGACAATGTAACTTTGTGTTATATGGGCGATGGTGCTGTACGTCAAGGTGCTTTTCATGAAGCTTTAAACTTAGCCATGCTCTGGCAATTACCAGTTGTTTTTGTTTGTGAAAACAATGGTTACGCAATGGGAACCTCAGTAGAGAGAACATCATATTCTACTGAAATTTGGAAACTAGGTTTGGGCTACGAAATGCCATGTGGACCTGTTGACGGAATGAATCCTGTTTCTGTAGCCGAAGAAATGAGCAAAGCTATTGAGCGTGCAAGAAGTGGTGGCGGACCAACATTTTTAGAAATGAAAACGTATCGTTATAGAGGTCACTCAATGTCTGACGCGCAACACTATAGAACAAAAGCGGAAGTTGAAGAATACAAAAAAATTGACCCTATTACTCAAGTACTTGATATCATCAAAGATAAAAAGTATGCTACTGATGATGAGATAAAGGCAATTACAAAAGACGTTAAAGAAAGAGTGGCTGAATGTGAGAAATTTGCAGAAGAATCAGCATACCCGCCAGTAAGTCAATTGTATGATGTAGTATATGAGCAAGAAGACTTTCCATTTGTAAAACATAAAATTTAAGTAGATGGCTACAGTAGTAAATATGCCTCGTTTGAGTGATACCATGGAAGAGGGTACAGTTGCCGCTTGGTTGAAAAATGTAGGTGATAGAATTGAAGAAGGCGATATTTTAGCTGAAATAGAAACTGATAAAGCGACTATGGAATTTGAGTCCTTCAATGAAGGTACTTTATTGCACATAGGCGTCGCTGAGGGCGAAACAGCTCCGGTTGATGTTTTGTTGGCCATTATTGGTGAAGAAGGAGAAGATATTTCATCGCTTTTAAACGGTAGCGCACCAGCTATTGCAACAAGTGAAGAGAAAACAGAAGAAGTAGCTCCTGCGGCTGATGCCACTGCTAGTACTTCTGAAGTTCCTGAAGGAATTGAAGTTATTACCATGCCGCGTTTGAGTGATACCATGGAAGAAGGCACCGTTGCATCTTGGTTAAAAAAAGTTGGAGACACCGTTGAAGAAGGCGATATTTTGGCAGAGATTGAGACTGACAAAGCTACAATGGAGTTTGAGTCTTTTCATGAAGGCACTTTATTACATATAGGTATTCAAGAAGGTGAATCTTCAAAAGTTGATGCCCTTTTAGCAATTATTGGCCCTAAAGGAACAGATGTTTCTTCAATTATTAATGGGAATCCTATTGCAGCTGCTGAATCAAAAACAGAGGCAAAGGCTGAACCAGTTAAAGAAGAAACTAAAAGTGCTGCGCCAACACCTGCAGCATCAAACGGAAGCAGAGTCTTTGTATCGCCATTGGCGAAGAAAATGGCGGCTGATAAGGGAATTAATCTTGCTGAGGTTAAAGGTTCTGGAGACCACGGAAGAATTGTCAAAAAAGATATTGAAAACTTTAAACCTTCTGCGCAATCAGCAGCAGCTCCGGTTGCAGCGGCAGCAGTAGCAGCTGGTGGTGCGTTGGCACCAATTCAACTTCCTGTTGGTGAAGAAAGTAGTGAAGAAGTGAAAAACTCGCAAATGCGTAAGGTTATTGCCAAGCGTTTGGCTGAGTCAAAATTCACAGCACCACATTATTATCTGACTATTGAAGTTGACATGGATAATGCCATGGCTTCACGTAAGCAAATCAATAATTTACCAGATACTAAAGTGTCATTTAATGACATGGTAGTAAAGGCTTGTGCTAATGCTTTGAAAAAGCACCCACAGGTAAATACAACCTGGAAAGGTGATACTACGCAATTTAACCATCATGTTAGTGTTGGTGTTGCTGTTGCAGTTGAAGACGGGTTAGTGGTGCCTGTACTAAAGTTTACAGATCAAATGTCTTTAACTCAAATAGGTGCTTCAGTAAAAGATATGGCAGGTCGTGCAAGAACCAAAAAACTAACGCCTGCAGAAATGGAAGGAAGTACCTTTACAGTTTCTAACTTAGGAATGTTTGGGATACTAGAGTTTACTTCGATTATCAATCAGCCAAATTCAGCTATTTTATCAGTGGGCGCGATTGTTCAAAAACCAGTGGTAAAAGACGGTCAGATCATGGTGGGTAATACAATGAAGCTTTCATTAGCTTGTGATCATAGAACAGTTGATGGGGCGACAGGCGCGCAGTTTTTACAAACTTTAAGAGCGTATTTAGAGAACCCAGTTACTATGTTGGCCTAAAAAACACATTTAAATATATACGAAAGCATCCGTCATTTGGCGGATGCTTTTTTTATCTTTAAAATCTAATACTATATATTATGAAAAAATTCTTAGGTTTTATTTTTGTTTTGACCTTGATTTCTTGTGGAGTGCATACGAAAGGGAATGATGGAGAAAACGGCTTACCAGGAAAAAGCGCAGTGAACGGAACGAGAGGCGCAAATGGAGAAAACGGAGCAAATGGTTTAGATACCATTACTGGTTTAGATATTGGCTCAAAGGAGTCAAAAACTATTGCCCCAGTTCCAGATTTTTCGACTAGCGCAGGCATAGGTGAAATCATGAAATTTCTCGCTTCCGATGAATTAGAAGGTAGAAAGTCAGGTACTGAAGGTATTGCGAAAGCAGCTGATTATATTGAGACTATTTTCGTTAAAAACGATATAAAACCTTATTTCGAAAATTTTAGAGATACGCTTTCTAATTTTAAAGAGCCTGCCTATAATATGGTGGGTATGATTGAAGGCAATGACCCTGAGTTAAAGAAGGAATATATAATTCTTGGTGCTCATTATGATCACATTGGGCGAATCAAAGCTGTTAACGGTGATGAAATCGCGAATGGCGCCAACGATAATGCATCTGGTACTACCACTGTTTTAGAGCTTGCGCGATATTTTGGTGCTAGTAAGTCAAATAAACGTAGTATTATTTTTGCATTGTTTAGTGCTGAAGAAAAAGGCCTTTTAGGGTCTAAACATTTGGCAAAAAAATTAAAAGAGACT
Organism: uncultured Flavobacteriaceae bacterium; assembly: GCA_937929935.1. Lineage (GTDB taxonomy): Bacteria > Bacteroidota > Bacteroidia > Flavobacteriales > Flavobacteriaceae > Maribacter_C. The sequence continues at coordinate 33,514 of CALFUL010000009.1, forward strand.
AATCTTAATTTGTATGTCATGCTCAACTTTGAAATGGTTGGTGTGCCTTTGCAAGACAAAGATTATTTAATGTACTTGACTGGTTATGATTTATCAAATCTAGCAAGAATCAGCAATAATTATTCAGATCGAAAAGTTGCCGGATTTTTACCAAAAGCTAAAGAATTCAATTTATTTAATCGCTCTGATAATGCACCTTTTCACAATATTTACAATGTGCCTTCACATACCTATAGTACTTTTGATTTTACTAATTTCGATCATTACCATCAGGTAGGTGACGAGGCTGATACTATGGATTTTAGCCATATGGCGAATGTTGTGAACACCTTAATTCCGGTAATGCAGAGTATGATCAATTCTCCTGACCAAGAAATTAAATACAACTAATGGCAAATGTGATTATTACAGGTGCAAGTCGAGGCATTGGTTTTGAAATGGCAAAACTTTTTGCGGATGAAGGTCATTCAGTTTTGGCACTTTCTAGAAATGTAAACCCTATTTCAGAATTAAAGCATGCAAATATTTCTTGTTTTCCTTTTGATTTATCAGAGAAAAAAGATTTGCAAAAATTGACTGATTTTTTAAGCGATTGGAAATCGGTTGATGTTTTAATCAACAATGCTGGAAAATTAATTAGTAAACCTTTTTTAGAAACTACAACTGAAGAATTTGAAGCAGTTTTCAGAGTCAATGTATTTGGGCTTGCTGAAATCACAAAAACGGTGTTGCCAAAAATGCCTAAGAAAGGTCATGTAGTCAGTATAAGTTCAATGGGTGGTGTGCAAGGAAGCATGAAATTTCCTGGTTTGTCAGTATACAGTTCAAGTAAAGGGGCGGTAATAACCCTAACAGAGCTTTGGGCTGAAGAGTTTAAAGAAACAGGGCCAGCATTCAATGTATTGGCTTTAGGTGCAGTTCAAACAGAAATGCTTGAAGAAGCTTTTCCGGGGTATCAAGCACCCACTACGGCACTTGAAATGGCTCAGTATATAAAAGACTTTGCGCTAAAGGGCCATAAATTGTATAACGGCAAATTGTTACAGGTTTCGAGTTCAACTCCGTAACAAAGTGCATCGTCATTGGGTTCAACATCCGAATACCTTATTTTTGTAAACATGGATGATATCCTAAAAAAATACTTACCAGAGAGAGCAGTCAGTCCGTGTTTAGATTTGATTCAACTTTCAAAAGTTCATTTAAAAATTGTGAATGAAAGGGTTACAAGACATGGTGATTATAGAAGAATGCCTGATGGAAAACATCAGATAACCGTTAATTCTACACTAAATAAATATCGATTTCTGATTACGCTGGTACATGAAATTGCCCATTTGGTGGCTTTTGAAAAGTATGGTAGGTATATTAAGCCGCATGGTCAAGAATGGAAACATACTTTTCAACATTTAATGCTTCCGTTTATACGCCCAGAAATCTTTCCATCGAAACTTTTGCCCCTTTTAGCGAAACATTTTAAAAATCCGAAGGCGAGTAGCAGTACAGATGCCCAATTATCAGTAGCTTTGAAGAGTTTTGATGAAAAGCAGAACAATAAATCATACGTTTTTGAATTACCTATAGGAAGCATTTTTCGCCTCTATAATGGCAAAATCTATAAAAAGGGAAATTGTCGCGTAAAGCGTTACGAGTGCATAGAGTTATCCTCAGGAAAAACATACCTGTTTCAACCTAATGCAGAAGTTGAGTTAATAAAAGATTAGATGAAGAATAAAAATTATTATGCAGTATTGATGGCGGGTGGAGTAGGGTCTCGCTTTTGGCCAATTAGTACCTCAAGTTATCCTAAGCAGTTTCATGATATGCTAGGCACTGGCGATACATTGATACAAAAGACTTTCAAGCGACTGAATAAATTTGTACCTACTGAGAATATATTGATTTTAACCAATGAGCGATACAATGATTTAGTACTCGAGCAATTGCCCATGGTAAAGCAAGAGCAGGTGGTTTTAGAACCTGCGATGAGAAATACGGCACCGTGTATTTTATACGCCGCAATGAAAATTCAAAAAATGAATCCTGATGGGGTCATGATTGTAGCGCCTAGTGATCATTGGATCGAAGATGAAGAGGCTTTCGCTAATGATGTCACGGCATGTTTTGAAAAGTGTAGTTCTGAAGAAGTATTATGCACTTTAGGTATTACGCCTTCTTTTCCGAATACAGGCTTTGGGTATATTGAATATCAAAAAGATAGCCCTGATCAACTTAAAAAAGTGGATCAATTTAGAGAAAAACCTGATTATGAAACTGCCAAAGAGTTTTTATCGCAAGGAAATTTTCTTTGGAATGCAGGAATTTTTATGTGGAGCGTAAAGACGATCGTTAATGCCTTTGAAAAATATCAGAAAGAGCAATATGATTTGTTTGCATCAGGAATTTCTTGTTATAACACAGCTGAAGAATCAGCTTTTATAAAAGAGAATTACCCAAAGGCCGAAAACATATCAATTGACTACGCTATACTTGAAAATTCAAAATCCATTTTTGTATTGCCAGCTTCTTTTGATTGGAATGACTTAGGTACTTGGGGGTCGCTTTATGATAAATTAAATGACGGTTCATCTGACAATGCAGTAGTTGGCGCAAAATTGTTGGCTGAAGATGCTTCTGGCAACATGATACGATCTTCAAAAGGAAAAGTTGTGGTTGTTGACGGATTAAATGATTTTATTATTGTTGATAAAAAGGATGTACTTTTAATCTATCCTAAATCAAAAGAACAAGATATTAAACAAGTTTTGAATAAGGTAAAAGATACCTTTGGTGATCAATATACTTAATCATGAGTGAAGATTTAAATCCTGAAGAATTAGAGCATTTAGAAGAACCCATTGAAAGTAAAGAAGAAGTAAAAAAAGACTTTCAGGGGCTTTTAGGTAGCACTAAAAACTTTCTTTCAGAATTACTTGATATTCGTAAGAACACGGATCAAGAGGCTACCAAAGAGGCCATTATTGCTGATATTCCTTTCAAAGGCCATACATCGTGGATTTTGATTTGCTCCATTTTCATTGCATCAATTGGTTTGAACGCCAATTCGACTGCAGTAGTTATTGGGGCCATGTTAATTTCGCCACTGATGGGGCCTATTTTAGGTATGGGTATGTCATTGGCAATTAATGATATTGACACTTTACGCCGTTCACTTAAAAACTTAACTGTGATGGTAGTATTAAGTGTTTTAACCGCTTGGTTATTCTTTGCAATTTTTCCGTTACAAGAAGAATCTTCTGAACTTTTAGCCCGAACTAAACCAGATATTCGAGATGTTATGATTGCTTTTTTTGGGGGCTTAGCTTTGGTTATTGCTAGAGCAAAAAAAGGAACCATTGCAAGTGTTATTTTTGGGGTTGCCATTGCTACTGCTTTAATGCCGCCACTATGTACTGTAGGTTTTGGTTTGGCTATTGGCCGGTGGGATTATGCCGGCGGAGCTATGTTATTATTTGGCATTAACACTATTTTTATTGCCTTAGCAACCTTTTTAGTACTGAAGCTTTTACGTTTTCCTATGGTGCGCTATGCGAATTCAAAAAGAAGACGTCAAATAGCAAGAGCGGTTTCAATAACTGCTTTGGCTGTTATGATTCCGGCAGGATGGATTTTCTGGGGAGTTTACAAAGAATTTAATTTTAAGAGTGACGCCAATACTTTTATTCAAGAAAATGTGATTCCGTATAAATTTGTCAAAGACGGAAGGTTTTTAAAAGAGCTTACTGAATTGAATTTTGAAAGAGATACTACATCAACGGTAGAATTAATTTTCATGGGTAATGAAAGCGTGCCACCAGGAGTTTTGGCTACTTGGAACTCAAATATGAATACCTATGATGATTTGCAAGGGGTTGAGTTAAAAATCATTCAAGGCTCTCAAAGTGATCAAGCAAATGAGTTGAAATACGTTGAAGAGCTCTATCAATCTCAAAAGAATGAGCTGCTAAATAAAGATGAAAAAATTAGTTTTTTAGAATCTGAATTAAAACGCTTGAATAAATTGAATGCTCGTAATATTCCTTTTGAAGATATTAGTGCTGAAGCGCAAACGAACTATGAAAACTTAGAAGCTTTAGCTTTTTCAAATGCCATACGTACTGATTTTAAAAAGCTAGATACAGTAACCGTTTTTGAGGCAAAGTGGCGACGCGATGCAAAACGAGTGACCATTGTGTCAGAAGCTAAAAAATTGCACAGCTGGCTTAAAATACGTTTAAAAGATAGTACTGTTTTATTGACCGAAATAATACAAGATTAAGATCTATACGTAGTATATTTTTTCAAAAAAATATTTTCAAAAACAGAATTGAGTTACCTTTTTTCCTGGCTAAGGGCTATTAATTTCGCTCCTCAATATACATTTGACGTACTTTTTTGAAAAGCTCTGAAGAGTACACAAAATCAGTAACCGCTTCATTATCGGTTTTGAAAATTTCGTGTTTGGTGCCTTCCCATTCTTTTAATCCTTTTCTCAAAAAGATTATTTTTTCACCTATTTCCATTACAGAATTCATGTCATGGGTATTGATAACTGTAGTAATATTGAATTCTTCGGTAATTTCTTTAATCAAATTATCAATGATGATAGCTGTTTTAGGGTCTAATCCTGAATTTGGTTCATCACAAAATAAATATTGCGGATTCATAACAATGGCTCTCGCAATGGCAACACGTTTTTGCATTCCTCCAGAAATTTCAGAAGGATATTTGTGATGCGCATCAATTAAATTAACACGTTTTAAAACAATATCAACGCGATCTTGCATTTCTGATTTCGCGAGTTTGGTAAACATTTCAAGCGGAAACATAACGTTACCTGCTACCGTCATGCCATCAAAAAGTGCACTGCCTTGAAATACCATACCCATATCTTGGCGTAAGTCACGTTGTTCATCACTTGATAAATCTGAATATTTTTGACCATCGTAAACAATGCTTCCTTTTTCAGGCGAAAAAAGACCTAACATACATTTGAGAAATACAGTTTTACCTGATCCACTTTGACCAATGATAAGATTGGTTTTGCCTGTTTCAAAAACAGTGGTTACTCCCTTTAAAATATCGGCTTGATCAAAAGACTTATATATGTCGTTTACCTCTATCATGAACCTAGTAATAACTGTGTTAGAATATAATTTGCGATGATAATCACAACACTTGTCCAAACAAATGCTATGGTACTTGCTTTACCCACTTCTAAGGCACCACCTTTCATATAAAATCCGTGGTAAGAGGGTATGGTGGCAATAATAAAAGAAAAAATCAGCGTTTTGATAAAGGCATAGGTAACGTGATACGGTATAAACTCTTCAGTGATACCAGCAATAAAATCTGCACTGGTTAAAAAACCAGAGAAGACTCCTGCCATCCATCCTCCAAATATTCCAACATACATTGACATGGCTATAGCAAAAGGATAAAATAGCATTGCAATTATTTTAGGAAAAACTAAATAATTCAAAGCGTTTACCCCCATAACTTCTAAGGCATCAATTTGCTCTGTAACACGCATGGTACCAATGCTTGAGGTAATATAAGAACCTACTTTACCTGCCATAATAATTGAGACAAAAGTTGGGGCAAATTCAAGAATGATAGATTGTCTTGTGGCAAAACCAATTAGACTTTTTGGTATCAGCGGGCTCGTAAGATTCAATGCCGTTTGAATGGTTACAACCGCACCGATAAAGAAAGAAATGAATATGATGATACCCAAAGATCCGTATATGAGTTCATCGATTTCTTTTAAAATGAGGGTTCTCATTATCCTCCATTTGGTAGGCTTTTTAAAAAGCTCGATTACCATAAGGGCATAGCCACCAATATCTGCCAAATACTTCATTGAAGGAATTTATTCTTGCAACGTAAAAATAGCAATAAACCAATTGAATTAACCTCGATTTAAAATATTAAAGCTTGATTTTATTTACTTTTGTGTATTATTAAATTACAAAAAATGCCAAAAAATTCACTGTTCTTATTGAGTTTGCTTAGTTATTGTTTAGCAACATTAAGTTGCATTGCTCAAAAACCAAATAAAAAAGGAAATTCAACGCAGCTAAAGAGCGCTCCAAAATTAGTAGTTGGTATTGTGGTTGATCAAATGCGCTATGATTATCTCACGCGTTTCTGGGATCATTATAATGAAGACGGATTTAAAAGATTGGTTAATGAAGGGTTTAATTGTAAAAACAATCACTTTAATTATGCGCCAACAAGTACGGGTCCGGGTCACACATCAGTATTTACAGGTACAACGCCATCAACCCATGGTGTAATAGGAAATTCTTGGTATGATAAAGTTGAAAATAAAAGTGTCTATTGCGCTTCTGATGGCAACTATTCTTCAGTAGGTACCGCAACTGATGCTGGTAAAATGTCTCCGCATAGAATGACTGTTTCTACCATAACTGATGAATTGAGATTGCACACTCAAATGCGCGGTAAAACAATAGCCATAGCCCTCAAAGATAGAGGAGCGGTATTGCCTGGTGGTCATACGGCTAATGCAGCATATTGGTTTCATGGTGAAACAGAAGGAAATTGGATTACCAGTAGTTTTTACATGAAAGAATTGCCAAAATGGGTGGCTGATTTCAACGCTTCTAATAAAGTTGAGCGTTATAAAAAGGTGTGGAAAACGCATAAAAACATAAGTACTTATATTGAAAGTGGTATAGATAACAACAATTATGAAGGTAAATTTAATGGTGAAACAAAAACTACTTTTCCTCACGATTTGGTTAAACATTGGGATGCTAACGGTAGCTACGATATTTTGAAAGCCACCCCTTTCGGAAATAACATTACTACAGATTTTGCCATTGAAGCATTAGAAAAAGAACTTTTAGGAGCTGATGATAACACTGACTTTTTAGCAATAAGTTATTCAAGTACTGATTATGTTGGTCATAAATTCGGAGTAAACAGTAAAGAAATTCAAGACACCTATATAAGACTTGATACTGATTTACAAAGACTTTTCAAGGCATTAGATGAGCGTGTTGGCAAAGATGAGTATACCGTCTTTTTAACGGCAGATCACGGGGCGGTTGATGTGCCATCATATCTTAAAGACCAAAAAATACCGGCGGGGTATATTAGTAATACTGATATGAAGGCAAAATTTAATGAGTATTTGTTATATGCTTTCGGCACTACTGATGTGGTTAAGAATTATTCAAACAATCAATTTTTTCTAAATCATGATATTATTGCAAATCTCGATTTACAACTTGCAGATGCACAAAATAAAATTGCGCAAGAATTATTAAAATATCAAGAAATAGATCGCGTGTATACTGCTGACCAAATGCGAAGTAACGATTATACCTCTGGTTTGCCCTATATTTTGCAAAACGGATATAACCAAAAACGCTCTGGCGATATACTTGTGGTTTTAAAACCTGGGTTCATTAGTTACTCTTTAACTGGTTCAACTCATGGCTCTCCTCAAATTTATGATACCCATGTACCCTTACTTTTTTATGGAAACGGAATTCAAAAAGGGAGCACTGTAACACGTACTGAAATACCAGATATTGCGCCAACTATAGCTACCTTATTAGGCATCGCTTTTCCGAACGGCACAACAGGTCAGCCTATTTCAGAGGTTCTCGAGTAAAAATCTAAAAAATGAATAATCGTCCAATTGGTTTTTTTGATTCAGGGGTTGGCGGAACTTCAATTTTAAAAGAAGTTCAAAAAATGCTTCCGAATGAATCGTGTATTTATTTGGCAGATAGTAAGAACGCACCCTACGGCGAAAAATCTAAAGATGAAATTCTTAAACTCTGTATTAAGAATGCAGATTTATTGGTAGCAAAAGGTTGCAAATTAATAGTAGTGGCGTGTAATACAGCCACGACAAATGCGATCTCATATTTGCGTCAAAATTATCAAGTACCTTTTATTGGTATTGAGCCAGCCATAAAACCAGCAGCGATAAATTCAAGTTCTAAAACGGTGGGTGTATTGGCTACAAAAGGTACTTTGACCAGTAGTTTGTTTCACAGTACATCAGACCATCATGCCAAAGAAATACGTATAATTGAACAGGTAGGCACGGGTTTGGTGCCGCTTATTGAAGCTGGTAAGGTTGATTCTGATCAAATGAGAGCTTTATTGCTGGGGTTTGTAAAACCAATGATTGAAGAAGGTATTGATTATCTGGTTTTGGGCTGCACGCATTACCCGTATTTGATTCCGGTTTTAAGAGAAATACTTCCTGAAAACGTAACCATTATTGATTCTGGAGAAGCAGTTGCCAGACAAACAAAAGCTATTTTAAAAGAAAATGACTTAATGAATCAAGATGCAATTGAAGGTAGTTATCACTTGTTTACCAATACATCCGCAATAGTATTGCAAACATTTGTAAATGATATGAAGGGTACTATAAAGGTAACAGAGCTTGATTTTTAAAGAGACTTTCTTTTAAAAATTAACGAAGTTTAAAAAAATCAATTAGTTGTTTTTCGCTCGTAAGTCAAATAGGTAAAAGCATAGGAGTGGCCTTGGCCTTTTTCATGATATTTTTCTTCAACCAGTTGCCATTTTTTTGAATCTAACTCAGGAAAAAAAGTATCAGCATCTTCAAAATTGGCATGTACACGAGTTAATTCAATACAATCAGAAAATTCTTCAGCCTGCTTATAAATCTCTCCACCGCCAATAATAAAGGCAAGCTTCTCATTAGCAACCAGTTCTAAAGCATCTTCTAATGAATGAACAACAATACAATCTTCAAACGACACCTTGTACTTTGTATCTCTTGTAATGATAATATGAACTCGCTTGGGTAAGGGTTTCCGAAAACTCTCAAAAGTCTTTCTACCCATAATGATTTTATGCCCAGTAGTTAGTTTTTTAAAACGCTTGAAATCATCAGGTAAATGCCATAATAGATCATTGTCTTTGCCTAGTGCATTGTTTTCAGCCGCCGCCGCAATCATTGTTAATTTTGCCATAGTATTCTTTAACAAACTAAAAAGTACCTTTATAAAGTGAATAATATCGAGGCAAGCCCGCGATGCATTAAAAGAAAATTCAACCTTAATTTTGACGCAAGCTTCGGAGCATTAAAATCTCGATTATCGCGTAAAGATATAGCAAATAGCTTTTAACTTTGAATTTATGAATAACATAGCTGCGCATTTTCCCGTTTTAGAAAACCAAATTTATGTGAACACTCCTGTCTTTGGCTCAATACCTGAAGGGCTCTATAAATGGCGACAAGAGCATGATCATGATTTTTTATTGCATGCAAGTGGCATGCGCACCCGTACTCTTGAAACTATTTCTAATACCCGCACAGCAGTAAGTCATTATTTTGGTTGTAAAAGAGATAATGTCGCCTTAGTGCCTAATTTTTCAACGGCATTAAATATACTTTTAGAAGGAATGGATAACAAGCAGAAAGTGCTTCTTTTAGAAAATGACTACCCTTCAGTTGATTGGCCTTTTATGAAGCGTGGCTTTCCTATTTCATATGTAAAAATTGATGCAGTGCTAGAAGCAAATATTTTGAATGCGGTTAAAAATGAAAAGATTTCAATATTGGTGTTAAGCGTTGTTCAGTGGCAAAACGGAATTAAAATTGATCTCGGTTTTCTGAAACAATTAAAAATAGATTATCCTGATTTAATCATTATTGGTGATGGCACACAGTTTTTGGGCACCACTAATTTTAACTTTGAAAGCTCAGCTTTTGATGTGATTGGTGCAAGTGCCTATAAGTGGCTTTTGGCAGGTTACGGTTGCGGGTTCATGCTTTTTAAAGATACAGTACAACAACAATGTGAATTGAAAACTATAGGTTTTAACGCGGCAAATGCTATTCATGATAAAAGAGATGTGATTCGATTTGCTAGGCGCTTTGAGCCTGGTCATTTGGCCTGCACTACTTTTGGTAGTTTGGGTTATTCTTTGAGTTATTTGGCTGGAATTGGTAAGGATAAAATTGAAGCTCAAAATCAAAAATTATCAGAAAAGTTTAAAATCGAATTTTCTGAATTAGGTCTTTTACAGGATGCCGTTGTGGCTAGAAAAAACCACAGTACCATTTTCAACATCAAAGGCGACACAACCTTATTTAATCATTTAATTAAAAATAATGTGGTTTGTGCTCAAAGAGGCGATGGTATAAGAATGGGCTTTCATTTCTACAATACCGAAGCAGAGATTGATGCTATTGTAGCTATTCTCAAAAAGAATCTATCTTAATTTGAAATTAATAGGTATTGAAAAGGGAACATTAACAGCGTTGCCATTAATTGTTCCTGGTTTTATCTTAGGCAAAAGTTGAATAATTCTTTTGCCTTCTTCTTCTAGGAGGTAATGTGGTCCGCGAGTTCTAATATTAGATACCTTACCTTTTTCATTTATTTTAAACATTACATAAACTTTTCCTTGAAGACCTTTTCTTTGAGCTTTTTTAGGATACCTAAAATTTTTCCTGATATGTTCTTGCATTTTGGTATTAAAACAAACTCGACCTTCTTTTCCTATTCTCTTATTAATGCAATCTTTCCATGCCGGAAATTCCATAATTTCTCCGCCCTCATAAGTACGATTAATTGGAATAAATTTTAATTCTTGGGCTGTGGTTAGCCTATAAAGAAATCTGTGTTTGACTTCATATTTAGCATCTTTTTGATTTTCAACCGTAAATTTGGGAGTACTCAAAATGACAGATTTAATAGCTTTTTCAGTATTTTTTCTTAAGATGGAGTCACTAATTGAAGCAAATGCCATTTCTTTATCTATTTCGCCCTGAGTATTAACGCTATAGTGCAAACCAACGCTAATAGTATCTTTGTAAAAGAGTTTTTCATCCTCAATTTTAGGTTTTAAAATACTATCTAAAATAGTTTGATAATGACGGTAAATACAGGCGCTTGAGTTCGGAGTGTTAGTGCATTTTTCAAGAACAATTTGCTCTTGCGGAAAATATGGAATTTTATTTTGACTAAAACTGACCAAAAAAGAAAATAATGCAATAAGGAGTAAGAAGTTTTTCATATTTTGGTTTAAATAGCAACAATCCCTTTTATATGTGGATGCGGATCGTAATCAACCAACGTGAAATCTTCGAATTTAAAATCAAAAATATCTTTTACCTCTGGGTTCATCATCATCTTAGGTAACGCGCGTGGTTCGCGACTTAATTGCAGTTCAACCTGCTCCATATGATTGTTATATATATGTGCATCGCCAAAGGTATGAATGAACTCCCCAGCTTCATAGCCACAAACTTGTGCCATCATCATGGTAAACAAAGCGTACGAAGCAATATTAAAAGGCACACCTAAAAAGATATCAGCACTTCGTTGATAGAGTTGACAATATAATTTGCCGTCTGCAACATAAAACTGAAAGAACGCATGACAGGGTGGTAGCGCAGCTTTACCATTAGCAACATTATCTGAGAATGATTTTGAAGTATCTGGCAATACACTAGGGTTCCAAGCAGAAACGAGCATACGTCTGCTATTCGGGTTATTTTTTAAAGAATGAATAACATCTTTTATTTGATCAATTTCATCATTATTCCAATTGCGCCATTGATGTCCGTAAACAGGTCCTAAATCTCCATTTTCATCAGCCCATTCATTCCAGATACGTACGCCGTTTTCTTGAAGGTATTTTATATTGGTATCTCCTTTTAAAAACCAAAGCAGCTCGTGAACAATTGATTTAAGGTGCAACTTTTTAGTGGTAACCATCGGGAAACCTTCACTGAGGTCAAATCGCATTTGATGTCCGAAAACACTAACGGTACCTGTGCCTGTGCGATCGCCTTTTTGATTGCCAGTGGCTAAAACATGTTTAAGTAAGTCGTGGTATTGTTTCATGGGCACCTCTTCCGTCTCCCCAAAGGGAGAAATTTTTAATATTTATGTTTAAACTATTTGAATGTAAATATAAAAACATCGAGACCTCAATGAATTATATTGACCTTTCAGTTATCATTAATTATTAACCGAACTAAAAGTATTCCCCCTTTGGGGGTTAGGGGGCTTTGGGGAGGGGCTTTTTACCCTAATATCATTCCAGCTATGGTGGCAGAAAGTAAAGAAGCTAAAGAACCACCCAATACAGCTTTGAGTCCGAATTCAGAAAGGGTTTTGCGCTGACCGGGTGCTAGAGAACCGATGCCGCCAATTTGAATGCCGATTGAAGCAAAGTTGGCAAATCCGCAGAGCATATAAGTAGCCATTATTACAGATTTGTTAAAGGTAAAATGAGTAGCACTTGACATGTCTTTTAAAGCTGCCAATTGCGTGTAACCCACAAACTCACTAGAGGCTAATTTTATACCTAAAAGTTGCCCCATGAGCATAATGTCTTCATTTGCAACACCTATTAACCACATCAGTGGTGCGAATATTGTACCTAATATAGCTTCTAAAGAAAGTTTTGGATACGCTGAATTAGCGGCTACCCAATCATTAATAGAAGTGACGTCGCCAAACCATCCAAAAAGGCCATTAAGCATGGCTATAAATGCTACGAAAACCAATAACATGGCGCCCACATTTACGGCTAATTTTAATCCTTCAGTAGTTCCATTAGAAATAGCATCAAGTAAATTAGTTCCTATTTTTTCATTTGAAACGGCAACATCAGTATTTATTTCTTCAGTTTGCGGATACAACATTTTTGAAATTACAATAGCACCGGGGGCTGCCATTACTGAAGCTGCGATTAAATGTCGCGCAAACTCAAGACGTAATTGTTCATCATTACCACCTAAAAACCCTATATAAGCTGCTAAGACGCCACCAGCAACGGTGGCCATACCGCCAATCATTACCAAGAGTATCTCAGACTTATTCATTTTTTCTAAATACGCTTTGATCATTAAAGGCGCTTCAGTTTGACCTAAGAAAATATTACCGGCAACACTTAAACTTTCAGGTCCTGATATGCCAAGCATCTTGGTCAATAGCCAGGCTAAGCCTTTTACAATTTTTTGTATAATGCCTAAGTAAAAAAGAACTGAAGTCAGGGCTGAAAAGAATATAATAGTAGGTAAAATTTGAAAAGCAAAAACATACCCAATGTTTGGGTTTTCGAGATTCATAAGGTTTCCTAAAAGAAATTCACTTCCTGCAATGGTAAAATTTAAAATTTCATTAAATATTTTTCCCAAAAAAGAAAAAATATCCCTGATAAAGGGAACTTTTAAAATTCCAACAGCAAGAATGAGTTGAATGCCTAAGCCAATTCCGGTGGTTTTCCAATTAATAGCTTTTCTATTGGCACTAAAAAGATATGCAATGAGTAAAAGTACAAGCAGGCCTAGTACTCCGCGCCATAGACTTGTAAAAGAAAATTCTTGATTGTGAATTAGTTTGTCAACATCATTAACCATGGTGGTGTCAACAGCAGTAACAACTTCTACTGGAAGGCCTTCTTGGGCGGTAAGGGGTAAAAAAATAAAAAAGGCAAGTAGTAATAATCCTAATTTGGTTTTCATAACGTACTTGCGTTTTAAATCTAATTTCTTTTTGAAATCTCATCTCTTAGCTTGGCCGCTTTTTCGTAGTTTTCTTTAGCCACAGCTTTGGCTAGTTCTTTGTTGAGCTCTTCAATAGTGAGTTCTGTATAGCCATCACTAGCGCCTTGTTCTATCTCAACAGCCTCACCTTCTTGCAGAATTTCATCAACCATGATACTTTCATCGTTGTCTTCTTTGTTTTTATCTTTTGAAGAGAATTTTAGAAAGATTCCGGCTTTGTCTAGTATTGTTTTATAGGTAAAAATAGGAGCGTTAAAACGTAAAGCTAAGGCAATAGCGTCACTGGTACGGGCATCAATTATTTCTTCAATTTTATCACGTTCGCAAATAATACTTGAATAAAACACACCATCAACTAGCTTATGAATAATTACTTGCTTGATGACTATTTCAAAGCGGTCTGAAAAGTTTTTAAATAAATCATGGGTCAATGGCCGCGGCGGTTTGATTTCTTTTTCTAATGCAATGGCAATTGATTGCGCTTCAAAAGCCCCTATGACTATTGGAAGTTTTCGATCACCTTCAACTTCATTTAATATCAAAGCATAAGCCCCATTTTGGGTTTGGCTGTATGATATACCTTTTATTTTTAATCGAACTAAACTCATATTTTACTCGATAATCGAGATTTAAAATGTTTCAAGGCTTGCCTTAAATTTAATATTTTTCCTTTTGAATGCCTTGATGGCTTGTCTTGAGGAAGTTAACTTAAACTCAAAAAGCTGTTTAAAATAAGAGGTTTGACCTACTATTTAAACAGCCCCTTTAAGATAGGCAAATTACAAAAATTAAGTGTTTTAGGCTTTAAAAGCTTTTAATTTTTCGATGAGTTGTGGCACAACCTCGAATGCATCGCCCACAATACCATAATCAGCAGCCTTAAAAAACGGCGCTTCAGGATCAGTATTGATAACAACTTTTACTTTTGAAGAACTTACGCCAGCCAAATGTTGTATGGCCCCTGAAATACCAATTGCGATGTAAAGGTTACTAGCAACGGGCTTTCCTGTTTGTCCTACGTGTTCTCCGTGAGGTCTCCATCCTAAATCCGAAACGGGTTTAGAACATGCTGTTGCAGCTCCTAAAACATCGGCGAGTTCTTCAATCATTCCCCAATTTTCAGGTCCTTTTAATCCTCTTCCTGCAGAAACCACAATATCAGCATCTGCAATAGTTGCTTTACCAACTACCTTATCAATTTCTACTGATTTAGTAGAAAAGGAAGCCGGGTCAATTGCCGGACTAAAATCTTCAACTGAAGCTGATTGTGCATTTTCATGCGCGCCAAAAGCATTATTTGACACCCCGATTATTTTAATATCTGTATTTAATTGGGTGTGTGCAAAGCCTTTGTTACTAAAGGCTGTTCTTTTTACTGAAAACGGACTCGTGCTTTCAGGAGCGCCAACAACGTTAGGTACATACCCAGCTTTTAAGCTACCAGCAACTAGCGGAGCCATAAATTTTGTGTCTGTGCTCGAGCTTACAATAATCACTTTTGCATCTTCAGCAGTTGCTGCTTCTGCTACTGCAGTCGCAAAAGCTTTTGCATTAAAAGTTTTCAAATCATTATTGGCAACGTTTAAAACTTTAGAAACACCATAAGTTCCTAAACTCGCGTTGTCATCTGCATTAAATGAAATTGCAGTAACTGAAGTGCCTATTTGCTGCGCAATGGTGTAGGCATAAGAGGCAACCTCAAAGGCATTCTTTTTGAATTTTCCGTTTTCTGTTTCTGTATATACAAGGACTGACATTTGTTTCTTTTTTTTGGAATTTGGAATTTCTTTTTTGGAATTTTATATGGCCTTTGCTTCGTTATGGAGAAGGTCAATTAGGTCATCAACATTATCAACCAATTTTACTGCTCCTTTTGCTTCAGGCTTCTCAAATTTTGAAATTTCAGTTGCTTTTGTAGCATCGATAGGCTCAACAACAGACAACTTTTTTTGTCTTGCTTGCATGATACCGCGCATGTTAGGGATGCGAAGATCGCTTTCTTCAACCAATCCTTTTTGACCACCTATTATTAAAGGCAATGCAGTGGCAATTTTTTCTTTTCCGCCGTCAATTTCTCTAAAGGCAGTTGCGTTTGTACCGTCTATTTCAAGATTAATACAAGTGTTTACAAAATTCATATTTAAAAGCGAAGACATAATGCCCGGTACCATACCGCCGTTGTAATCGATTGATTCACGGCCGCCAATAACCAAATCATAACCTCCGTTTTTAACTACTTCAGCTAATTGTTGTGCAACAAAAAATCCGTCAGTAGGATTCGCATTTATGCGAATCGCCTCATCTGCACCAATCGCTAAAGCTTTTCTCATGGTAGGTTCAACTGATACTTCGCCAACCGTTGCTACGTGAACGCTAGCACCTTGTTTTTCTTTAAACCAAATGGCTCGGGTTAAGCCAAACTCGTCATTTGGGTTAATCACAAATTGTACACCGTTGGTGTCAAATTTAGTGTCGCCATCAGTAAAATTTATTTTTGATGTTGTGTCTGGCACACTACTTATACATACTAATATTTTCATTATATACTACTTTTAAATACTACAGTAAAGATACTACTATTTTCTCAATTTATTATGCATGCATAATAAATTTTATAACTTTTTTTTGAATTCAGAGGACTATATTTTGATATATATTTTCCTATTTTTGCATGCGTTTTAAACGTAAGCAAAATCATATAACAAATGAAGACAATACAATTTAGAGAAGCGATTGCAGAGGCGATGTCAGAAGAAATGCGTCGTGATGAATCAATTTATTTGATGGGTGAAGAAGTGGCTGAATATAACGGGGCTTACAAAGCATCGAAAGGAATGCTTGATGAGTTCGGAGCAAAAAGAGTAATTGATACGCCAATTTCTGAATTAGGTTTTGCTGGTATTGGTGTGGGCTCAACAATGACGGGTAATCGCCCTATTATTGAATTTATGACCTTCAACTTCGCTTTAGTAGGTATTGATCAGATTATTAATAATGCCGCAAAAATTAGACAAATGTCTGCGGGGCAGTTTCCATGTCCTATAGTATTTAGAGGGCCTACTGGTTCAGCGGGTCAATTGGCGGCAACACACTCTCAAGCATTTGAAAGTTGGTATGCCAATTGTCCTGGTTTAAAAGTAGTGGTTCCTTCAAATCCTGCTGATGCTAAAGGACTATTAAAATCGGCCATTCGCGATGATGATCCTGTAATTTTTATGGAGTCTGAGCAAATGTATGGCGATAAAGGGGAAGTTCCAGAAGGCGAATATACCATCCCAATAGGTGTTGCAGATATACGAAGAGAAGGAAATGACGTTACTGTAGTTTCTTTTGGTAAAATTATCAAAGAAGCTTATAAGGCAGCAGATGAGCTTGCAAAAGAAGGTATCAGCTGTGAAATTATTGACTTACGTACTGTTAAGCCTCTAGATTATGAAGCTATTTTGAAATCAGTTAAAAAGACAAACAGATTAGTGATTTTAGAAGAAGCTTGGCCTTTTGGTAATGTTTCAACTGAGATTACGTATCACGTTCAAGAAAATGCCTTTGATTATTTAGATGCACCTATTGCTAAAATAAATACTGCTGATACACCAGCGCCTTATTCTCCGGTGTTATTGGCCGAGTGGATGCCCAATCATGAAGATGTTATTAGAGCGGTTAAAAAAGTGATGTATAAATAAGAACCCTTTTTTTTAACAAAATATAAGCTCTGTCAACCATTGTTGATAGAGCTTTTTTTAATGAATGCCTCTACAATCTGGTAGTAAAAAAAATACTAGTCTTAGAATTAAGCCGTTAGTTAA
This sequence comes from uncultured Flavobacteriaceae bacterium, assembly GCA_937929935.1. Lineage (GTDB taxonomy): Bacteria > Bacteroidota > Bacteroidia > Flavobacteriales > Flavobacteriaceae > Maribacter_C. The sequence goes on from CALFUL010000009.1 coordinate 50,863, forward strand.
TCTTTACAAGTTAAATTTAAGTTATGAGTAAGAAAGAAAATATCACTTTTGATGTGCTTATTGAAATACCAAAAGGAAGTAGAAATAAATACGAATATGATTTTACGTTAAATAAAATCAGATTTGATAGAACCTTGTTTTCTTCGATGATGTACCCAGGTGATTACGGATTTATTCCGGAAACCTTAGCACTTGATAAAGATCCTTTAGATGTTTTAATATTGTGTACTGAGCCAACCTACCCTATGGTGGTGGTTGAAGTAAAACCAATTGGTGTTTTTCATATGGCTGACGAAAAAGGACCAGACGAAAAAATAATCTGTGTTCCGGTTTCTGATCCTATCTGGAATCAAAAGAATGATTTAGGAGATATAAATCCGCATAGAATAAAAGAAATCGAGCATTTCTTTCAAGTATATAAAGACTTAGAGAAAAAGAAAGTTGATGTTGGCGGCTGGGGTAATGCTGAAGAAGCTAGAAAAATATATCATGAGTGCGTCAAGCGTTATGATAATAGTGAGCATAAAAAGAAGCGAACTTTTACGATATAGCAAATTTTTAACCAAATAAAAGCCACTTTTAGCAATAAAAGTGGCTTTTTTTATTCTATTTGATTTTAGTACTTTAGCAGCCTTAAAAAAAACTAAAATAACTTAACAAAATGGAATTAGTAATTCAATTATTACCAGTATTTGGACTCGTAGCTCTTGCTTTTGTGGCTTGGAAAAATGCTTGGGTAGGTAAACAAGAGGTCGGAAACGACAAAATGGCGCGTATTGCCAAAAATATTGCCGATGGTGCCATGGCATTTTTAAAAGCAGAATACAAAGTTTTAGCAATTTTTGTGGCTGCAGTTGCAGTCCTACTGTTCTTTAAAGGAACAAATGAAGTAGGATCTAACGGAATGGTAGTAGTATCATTCATTATTGGAGCTATATGTTCTGCCTTAGCAGGATTTATAGGAATGAAAGTAGCAACCAAAGCTAATGTTAGAACTACAGAAGCTGCCAGAACATCATTAGGTCGTGCATTAGAAGTAGCGTTTGCAGGTGGCGCTGTAATGGGCTTAGGTGTTGTGGGCTTAGGTATCTTAGGATTAAGTGGCTTGTTTATGGTATATCAAATGATGTGGCCAGGAGCTGAAAACTTATCGATGGTACTTAATGTGCTTTCAGGATTTTCATTAGGAGCTTCATCTATTGCTTTATTTGCACGTGTTGGTGGAGGTATTTATACAAAAGCAGCCGATGTTGGTGCTGATTTAGTTGGTAAAGTAGAAGCAGGTATTCCTGAAGATCATCCATTAAACCCTGCAACCATTGCTGATAACGTTGGCGATAATGTTGGAGATGTTGCTGGTATGGGTGCTGATTTATTTGAATCTTATGTAGGTTCTATTATAGGTACTATGGTTTTAGGAGCTTTTATATTAACGCCAAACTTTGATGGCTTAGGCGCAGTATACTTGCCTTTAGTTCTTGGAGCTGTAGGAATCATAATGTCTATCTTAGGTACATTCTTTGTAAAAGTAAAAGATGGTGGAAACCCACAAACAGCTTTAAATATTGGAGAATTTGGTTCTGCAGGTTTAATGGTTGTTGCATCTTATTTTATCATTAATGCTTTAATTCCTGAATCTGTTGAAGGTTTGCCTTTCGGAGCTTGGGGAGTTTTTATGGCAACAATAGCTGGTTTAGGTGCTGGTTTAGGTGTTGGTAAAATAACAGAGTATTATACAGCTACAGGAAAAAAACCTGTAATGTCTATCGTTGCACAATCTGAAACTGGAGCAGCCACAAATATTATTGCTGGTTTAGGTGTGGGTATGATGTCAACAATGATTCCTATTCTTTTAATTGCTGCAGCTATTATGATTTCACATCACTTTGCAGGTTTATACGGTATCGCTATTGCAGCGGTAGGTATGTTAGCAAACACTGGTATTCAATTAGCAGTTGATGCTTACGGACCAATTTGTGATAATGCAGGTGGTATTGCTGAAATGGCAGAATTACCAAGTGAAGTACGTGAACGTACTGATAAATTAGATGCTGTTGGTAACACTACTGCAGCAGTAGGTAAAGGTTTTGCGATTGCTTCTGCAGCTTTAACTGCCTTAGCATTATTTGCAGCTTTTATGAAGACCGCAGGTGTAACAGCAATTGACGTAGCTCAGCCAAAAATTATGGCAGGATTATTAGTTGGTGGTATGTTACCATTTGTATTCTCTGCTTTATCTATGAATGCTGTTGGGCGTGCAGCAATGGCAATGATTGAAGAAGTTCGTCGTCAGTTTAGAGATATTCCTCAATTGAAAGCGGCTCTTGAAGTAATGAGAGCTGTTGATTCTGATATGACTAAAGCGACTCCAGAGCAGCGTGCTATTTTTGATGAAGCCGATGGCGTTGCAGATTACGGAAAATGTATTGATATTTCTACAAAAGCATCTATTAGAGAAATGGTATTGCCAGGTTTACTAGCAATCGCAGTTCCTGTAGCAGTTGGTTTTATTGGTGGTGCTGAAATGTTAGGCGGTGTACTTGCAGGGGTTACAACTTGTGGTGTGCTTATGGCTATATTCCAATCTAATGCAGGTGGTGCTTGGGATAACGCAAAGAAAACTATTGAAGAGCAAGGTAAAAAAGGTACTGACGCACACAAAGCTGCTGTTGTTGGTGATACTGTTGGTGATCCTTTTAAAGATACTTCAGGTCCTTCATTGAACATTCTTTTAAAATTGATGTCAGTTGTTGCTTTAGTTATCGCACCTAGTATTGCAATGTCTGGTGATACCATGATGGCAAGTGCAGATGCTCAATATATTTGGGTTGATGAAAATGGTAACAAACACAACTTAAAAGGAAAAGAGATTCATTTTGATGATGCTGCACATAAGCAAATAGAAAAGCAAGTTAGTGTTGAAGTAGAATCATCTGATGACGGAATGGCAAAAGGTACAATTACTACCACCATTACTAAAAACGGAAAAGAGACCGTTACCACTGAAGTAATTGAAGGTACAATGGCTGAGGTAAAAGCCAAAGCAGAAGCGTATAGTGCTAAGAAAGGCAATGCGAAAATTAGTATTGAAGAAGAGCACTAAAAAACTTTAATTTATTATAATTTAAAAAGCCTCGCTGTTAAGCGAGGCTTTTATTTTTTGACTTTGGTTTTAAGAATTACCGTACTGTCTTTTTTGCCTTTTGTTTCGTGGGTAATAACTTCAATATCATAACCTTGAGTATCATCTTCTGTTTTCCATTCTAAAGCGCTATAAACTGCAAATAGTAGAACCAGTAGCCCTAATGCGAAAAAGAAGGTTTTCTTTTTATTTAAATCTTTATTTAAGTTTTTCTTCGGATGCATATGCTCAATATTTTTAAATGTCAGTTCGAGTAATTGCTTCTCGATTTTTTATCGAGAAGCAATTGTATCGAGAACCTTAATTGCTGAAATGATTCTCGACACCTTTTCTCATGCTTTTCAAAAAAAACTCGAACTGACAATTTTTATACTTTTAAAGTTTATTGCAATTTAAAATTAATTGGAATGACAAAAGATACCTTTACGTTTTGATCTCGTTGCTTTCCTGGGGTCATTTTCGGAAGTTTTCCTAGTATTCTTGACGCCTCGTTTTCTAATATTTTATGTGGACCTCGCAATCTGATTTCTGAAATAACACCATTTTTTTGAATTGTAAACTGAGTTTGAACTTTACCTTGAATACCCATTTCTTGTGCAAGTTCAGGATAACGAAATACTTTTGCAATATGCTTATTCATCATTTTTTGAAAGCATGCTCTTTTATCCTTTTCGTTTTCACAACCCGGAAAAACAGGTACTTCCTCTATGGTAACCCAATTTACATTAATTTCTTCTTCAATTTCGTCGACCTCTATGTCTGTATAATCAAAAATCTCTGTAGTTTCATCAGGTTCTATAAATTCAAGAGGGGTTTCGTCAATTTCTAAGTCATTTGGCGCTATTTCGATTACAGGTGGTGCCTGTGGTGGTTTAGGCGGCTCAGGTTCTTTCCATTCAATGAGTTCTACTTCTTCCTCAAGTTCGTCCAACTGATTCATACTTGTGTCATAATCCGGAATGTCATAAAATGATTTCCATTCTAGTGCCACATAAGTCAACATGAGTACTGACAATACACCTACTGCGAAATGAAGTCCGCTTTTGTGATTCAAATCTTTCTTTGGGTTCTTTTTGATTTCCATTGTTTTGATTTTTTTGAGCATAGCTCGTTTAACATAAATTAAAAGCTTCAGTAGTTTTTAGGAAATAGTTGTTTTGCTTTCTTATCATAAAGCTATAACAAGAAGCAGCTCAAAAAAATGTATAATGAGTGAAGCCCCCTTTTTGATGAGGGAAAAGAAGTTGGTAGTGAGTTTAAAAAAGTCTAGAGTTTACTTAAGCTCGAAAAGTCCGTTAATTTCAGCGTCAATTTTAGTAATGACCTTACCTAAATCTTCAGGTTTGTCAACAAAATCAAGATTGTCAACATCAATGACTAAAAGGTTACCCTTTTCATAGCCATGTACCCAAGCTTCATAACGTTCATTTAAACGGCTGAGGTAGTCTATTGAGATTGAATTCTCATATTCACGACCTCTTTTATGAATCTGGTTTACTAAATTAGGAATTGAACTTCTCAAATAAATTAACAAATCAGGTGGTTGCACCAAACTTTCCATTAATTCAAAAAGGCTTGAATAATTATTGAAATCACGATTGGTCATTAAGCCCATCGCATGTAAGTTAGGAGCAAAAATATATGCGTCTTCGTAAATAGTACGATCTTGAATGGTGTTTTTACCTGATTCTCTGATTTTAAGAATTTGACGGTAACGCTGATTTAAAAAATAAATTTGAAGGTTAAAGCTCCAACGCTCCATTTGATTATAAAAATCATCTAAGTATGGGTTGTCAACAACATCTTCAAAATTTGCCTCCCATTTATAATGTTTTGAAAGTAACCTGGTTAAGGTAGTTTTTCCGGCTCCGATATTTCCAGCAACAGCAATGTGCATACGTCAAAGATTAAAGATTGGTTGGTTTAACTTAAAAAAATGTTGGGCTTACAATATACGAATGATCTTGGGTTGTCAAAAGAATTATAGTTGAAATACCTATAAAAAAGAAAACAGAATTTTTATCTTAAAAACGACTAGCAAATCAACTTGTACCCATAACCTCTAACATTGATAATTTGTACATTTTTATCTTTGCTGAGCTTTTTACGTAGTTTACTTATAAATACATCCATACTGCGGGCGTTAAAGAAATCATCATCTCCCCATATTTTTTTAAGTATCATTGAACGGTCTAAAATTTCGTTCCGTTTTTCAGTTAAATGATAGAGCAGTTCAGCTTCTCTATGGGTAAGAAGCGTTTCCTCTTTATTGATTACTAGTTTTTGTTTAGTGTAGTTGAAGCTATAGTTGCCAATTGAAAGATCTTGCCGTGAAGTTTTTAGGTTCGTTCTATTTAAAAGCGCATGAATGCGAACAATAAGTTCTTCCATACTAAAAGGCTTTTTTAGATAATCATTGCCACCATGTTTGAAGCCTTCTACTACATCTTTTGTTTGAGATTTCGCGGTAAGGAAAATAATAGGAATGTGTTTGTTTTGCGCTCGAATCTCTTTTGCAAGAGTAAACCCATCTTTTTTGGGCATCATTACATCTAAAACCAATAATTCTGGCTTTTCCTTAAAATATGTTTGGTACGCTATTTCTCCATTTTGACAATAGTGCACTTCAAAATTTCGAGTTTCTAGGCTTTCTTTTACAATCTGCCCTAATGCGAGTTCATCTTCCGCTAATAATATTTTTATGGTCTCACTCATAAGGTTATTTTAAAAATAGTGTTATGAGCATCAGGTACTAAGGTAAGTTGACCTTCATGTTTGTCAATTATTTTCTTTGAATAAAATAGCCCGATTCCAAAGCCCTTAACATCGTGGCGATTTCCCGTAGGTACCCGATAAAACTTATCGAATATTTTGGTTCTTTGATTTTTATCAATTTTTCCGCCATCATCGGCTATTGTAATTTCTGAAGAATTTAATAAAGAACTTAAATTCACTATGATGGTATTTCCACCATATTTAATAGCATTGTCAATGATATTTGCAACCGCATTTTCAAAATGAAATGGGTCTACATGTAATATTAGACTGTCTTCATTTGATTTAAATTGAATTTTTTTATCTGCGGCTAACATTTGATATTTGTCGACTAAACCTTTGAGCATTAAAACTGCATCTACTTCTTCTTTTTGAATAATCAACTTATCACTATCTAGAGTAGCAGTTTCTAATAACTTTTCTACCATCAAGTGCAATTTTTTCATTTGTTGCTGAGATATATCCAAATATGAATCAGTTTTGGCCTTATCATTATTGGCATTGAAGTTTTTAATTCCTTCAATGGCGGTTGATACAGTGGCAATAGGAGTTTTGAACTCATGTGTGATATTACTAATTAGATCATTTTTGATTTCTGCCAGCTCTTTTTGTTTATTGATAATATGAAGTAAATAAAAGAGACAAGCAACAGTGCAGACTGATAGTAAAAAAGATAGTAAAATGCCAGCCAAACTTCTTTTTAGAATATCTATAGTAGAGTTTGAATATTGTAATTGCAACTTTTGATCTAAAGGCAAATAAGTTGATTTTGATAGGGTGCTTAATAGCTGACCCTTTAAGGGTTGTGTTTCAAAGTTTTCGAAAACTGAATCCCTTTTAAAATGCCTTAAACCATATTTAATACTTATTTTTTTTCGTATTAATTCATTTTTTAAAATTGAATCTAGTTTCTCAAAATCTATAGAATCTCTTGTGATTGAAAAGGTAAGTCTATTTACCAGACCAGAAATCGATTCTACACTGTCAACGGCATTTTTTCCTCTTATTATGGTAATTCCTTCTACAGAACCTTTAGAGTAAATGGCTTTATCAGTGGTATCAATTATTTGAGAGAAACTGACAAGATTTTCGGTTTCATTAGAATCATTGATATTATCAATTTCACGACCAATACGATCAAGATCAATTTTTTCCATAAAATGAAACATTTCTGAACTTATTACTGTAGATGAAGTTGTGTCTCGTTCCTCTACATAAGAAAAGAAATCAGTTTTGGCTAAGTCTGAATAGTATGCCTCAACACTATTATCTAAACTAATTTGCACTTCGTTAATCAATCGTGCTTTATTGGTATTGTAATTTTGAATATTCCAATACACTTGAATAGCTATAGTAGCTGTTATCGTAGCTGCAATAAAATAGAGTAAGTATTTGTAATTCTTCTTTTTCACTATTCAAATGTAAATACAATATATCATCTTGAGTTGATCAGTTAACACACGTTAACATTGGTTAACTTATATTCTTATTGAAGTTATTCAAATTTGTACAGTTAAGAACCACTAAAAAATATAAAACATGAGAATATTTAGAATAATTTTGACATTCATTTTATTACAAGTTTCTTTTACAACAATAGCTCAAGAGGAGCCTAATAAGGCCGTAGTTAATAGCTTAGATCTTGAGATTAATGACTTTAAGGAGTTAGATAGTATAAATTGGAATCATCTTTTTTCGGTTTTTGAAGAAAATGAACCAAAAGATTCAATTGCGGTATCGATTCAGGTAAAAGACTTGACTTTAGACGGCGAAAATAAGGTTACCATTAACAGTATGACAGTTTCTGTGAATGGTTTAACTGAAAACAGAAAGAACCTTCAAGAAACACTTAAGGACAGAATGGACGGAATGATAACCTTGTTTGAGAAAATGACAGAATAGAATAAGTATAAAACAAAACAATATGAAAAATTTAATTTACACGAGTATCCTTCTTTTTTTATTCAACATTGTACAATTGACTGCCCAAAACTTTGCCGGTCTTGCTACGTACAAGACCGATATGAAAATGGAAGTTAAATTGGACAGTGCAAGTGCGAGTGCTGACCAGATGGACATAGTACAACAACAATTGCGGTTGGCCATGCAAAAAGAATTTCAACTTTCGTTTACCAAATCAGAATCAAATTGGAAAGAACAGGAAAGCCTTGAGAAACCGACATCAGGTGGAGGAGGATTTCAAATTCAAGTTGTTGGAATGGGAGGCGGTAGCGATGGATTACTGTATAAGAACACCAAAAACAAGCAAACCAAAGAGAGCACCGATGCCTTTGGAAAACTATTTCTCATATCTGGAAAATTGGAACCTTTTGAGTGGGAAATGACATCAGATACAAAGCAAATTGGCAAGTATACCTGTTATAAGGCCATAGCCAAAAGAGAAATTACTCATACTGAAATTTCAGAAGTTGATGGGAAGATGGAAGAGAAGGAAGAAAAGAAAATACAAACTACTACAGCTTGGTATACACCTGAAATTCCGGTTAATCACGGGCCGGATATGTACTGGGGCCTTCCGGGACTTATTTTAGAAGCAACTAACGGAAGTAGAATTATGATCTGTACAAAAGTGGTTTTAAACCCCGATAAAGAAGTGGTCATTGAGATTCCATCTAAGGGTAAGAATGTTACTAATGAGGAATATGAAGAAATCATGAAAGAACAATCCGAAAAGATGCGCAAGATGTACGGCGGGGGTAAGAAAAAAGGAAAAAATGCATCTTCATTTAGCATATCCATAGAGAATTGAGAAGAATAGAATACTAGTCTACAAACGCCAAAAATCATCAATCAAAAATGAACAGAATTAGCATATTCCTTTTGGTAGGACTAGTATTTTATTGCTCTATTCTAAATGCGCAAAAGGTAGTATTAGAGGGTAAGGTTATTGACTCACTAAGTGCTCCTTTAGAATTAGCTAATGTAATTGCAATCAACAAGCACAATAAAGCAATTGCTTCATATGGTATTACTGATGCTGAAGGCAGGTTTAGGTTAAATTTAAAGAAAGATAGTTTGTACCTGTTGAAGGCGAGCTATTTAGGATTCGAAACTTGGGAGGAAGATTTTCAGGCATCAGCAAATGAGAATAAAACAATCACTTTAAAAACATTGCTTAACCAGTTGGATGGAGTTACCGTGACTGAAGATTTTCCCGTAACCATTTCAGGAGATACTATAACCTATAAAACCGATGCCTTCACTACAGGAAAAGAAAAAAAATTAGAAAATGTCTTAGAACAGTTACCTGGTTTTGAAATTGATGATGAGGGACAAATAAAAGTTCAAGGTAAAGATGTAAGTAAGGTTTTAGTTGAAGGCAAGGAATTTTTTGATGGAGATACCAAAATGGCTACCAAAAACATTCCAGCAAATGCCGTAGATAAAGTGCAAGTACTGCGTGATTTTAATGAAATAGGACCTTTAGGTGCGGTAAATGACAGTGATGCCTTGGCCTTGAACCTAAAACTGAAAGACGGAAAAAAGAATCTTTGGTTTGGCGATATTTCAGCAGCAGGAGGGCCAAAAGATCGGCATTTAAGTCATGCAAATGTTTTTTATTATTCTCCTAAATTTAATGTCAACTTTATAGGCGACGTAAACAATATAGGGCAACAAGCTTTTACCCTACAAGACTATTTTAAGTTTAATGGGGGCTTGGCGAGTTTGTCTCAACGATCAGGCTCATCAGTTAATATTTCTGCTGACGATATTGGTTTGTCATTACTTCAAAATAATAGAACTAGAAATACAGATTCTAAATTAGCCGCCCTTAATTTTAATTATAATCCGAATAAGAAAATTCGTTTTTCAGGTTTCGGCATTGTGTCTGGCATTGATACTGATTTAGAGACCGTTTCGCAGCGTACCTATATACGTGAAAATGGTAATAATCAAGAGCTTTTAACGGCTGCAACGAAACAGCAAAATACAGCAGGATTATTTAAATTTTCGACAACATATACTCCTAATGCCAAATGGCATTTAAATTATAATGGTTTTGCAAAAAAGGCGGAGATTAATGATAGAAATCTATCGCTATCAGATTTTGAGAATTTTGAAAACGAAATTAACAGTACCAATCGTAAAGATCCATTTTCAGTACAACAAAGCCTGAACGTTTTTTATGCAAGCGATGATAAGAATATTTTCTCTATAGAGTCGAACCAACTCTATAAACGGCAGCGCCCCAATTATAATTTAATCAGTATGTTACAACCTTTTTCAGGTACTGTGTCTTTTCAGGGTAGCACACCATTTAATTTGTTTCAAGACAAAGAAGTGTTGACAAAGAAATTTGATACTGAAGGTAATTATTATAGGGTGTTAAATAAAACCAATCACATTAGTTTTAAAGCTGGTTTGAGTTCGAATAAGCAAGAATTGACATCTCATTTAGAAGAATTAGTTGAGGATACTAGAACGGCAATTGGTAATGCTCAAGAATATGTAAATAATAGCACCTTTAACTTTTTAGATGTTTATGTTGGATTGGGGTATCGAATAAAGTTGGGTAAATTAACCTTGAGTCCAGAGTTAAATTATCACATATATAATATAAAAAATAATCATTTTGCCCTTCCTGTCAATACAAAGAAGAATTTGTTGCTTCCCGAATTAAGAGTTGAGTATGCGATGAATAGTTCAGAATCGATGCAATTGAATTATAATATGGCTACAGAATTTGCCGATGTGCAAAGTTTAGCACCTGCGTTTCAATTACAGAGTTACAATAGCCTTTTCAGGGGAAATCCGAATTTAAATAACACATGGTATCATAACCTTGCGTTAAACTACTTTAATTTTGGCTCGTTTAATTTCACTACTATTTATGGCGGGTTAACGTATCAGAAACGCTACGAAAGTATTGGTACATCTTCTGATTTTATCGGTTTAGATAATATTTCGACACCTATAAATGTTGAAAGACCAAATGAGAATGTAACCTTATTTGGAAATTACGAAAGACGTTTTCCTTCTCTAAAAGGAAAGTTTGAGACCCAATTGACCTATAATAATTTTAATACTGTTGTTAATCAAGCTGCTAATTTTAATAGGTCATTTAGCCAAAATTATAAGCTGTCTTTAGAAACAAGATTTAAAGAAGCGCCTAATGTGGAAATAGGTTTTGAAAAAAAATGGAATGATTATGCAAGTGCAACTATTAAAAATAGGTTTGTCACTGATAGTCCGTTTGCTAATATCGAAGCTTATTTTTTAAAAAGCTTTTCTTTAACGGCAGAGTACCAATATAACGACTACAGAAGTAAAAATGGAGAAACTAGAAGCACCTACGATTTTTTAAACGCGGCATTGTATGTTCAAAAAGAGGACAGTAAATGGGAATTTAAAATTTCAGGTTTAAATCTATTGAATACCACCTCAATTCGTCAAGATGCTTTCTCAAATAATTTAATAAGCACTTTGGAATATCAAGTGCAACCTAGATATTTCCTAGCCGGTATTAAGTATGAATTATAAGTATCAGTCTTGTTTGAAGGTACTTTATAAATCTTGATATATTTTCGTTCGCCATCAAAACAATTTTCATATTTTTGTCACTCAATAAGAGGAAAGATTTGACTGATTGCAACCTCAGATGCTGAAATGAATTCAGCATAGCAAAAATGCTAAAGCAGTTGATTGTGATGAATCATAATCATACTCCTAAAAGCGTATCGTCAAATTATCCTCAGCATATAAAATTAGTATGGCATATTTATTTACTTCAGAATCTGTTAGTGAAGGACACCCTGATAAGGTTTCAGATCAAATCAGTGATGCATTATTAGATAATTTTTTAGCTTTTGATCCAGAAAGTAAGGTGGCATGTGAAACCTTAGTTACTACGGGTCAAGTGGTTTTAGCTGGTGAGGTTAAAAGTAATACCTATCTAGATGTTCAAAATATCGCTAGAGATGTGATCAATAAGATTGGTTACACAAAAGGCGAGTATCAGTTTAGCGGAGACTCTTGTGGCGTAATTTCTTTAATTCATGAGCAATCTCAAGATATTAATCAAGGTGTTGATCGCGGATCTAAAGAGCAACAAGGTGCGGGGGATCAAGGTATGATGTTTGGTTATGCCACTAAAGAAACAGAGAACTACATGCCCTTGGCATTAGATATTTCTCATAAAATTCTTCAAGTATTAGCAGAGCTAAGAAGAGAAGGCAACCAAATTGGTTACTTAAGACCAGATGCAAAATCACAGGTTACCATTGAGTATTCAGATGATAATGTGCCACAGCGTATTGAAGCAATTGTAGTTTCAACACAGCATGATGCCTTTGATGCTGATGATGAAAAGATGTTGGCGAAAATAAAATCTGATATCGTTTCTATTTTGATTCCGAGAGTAAAAGCACAGCTTCCAGCTGATATTCAAGCCTTATTTGATAATCAAATAGTATATCATATCAACCCAACCGGAAAATTTGTAATCGGTGGTCCACACGGTGATACGGGTTTAACAGGAAGAAAAATTATTGTTGACACTTATGGTGGTAAAGGAGCCCACGGTGGTGGTGCTTTTAGCGGAAAAGACCCTAGTAAGGTAGATCGTAGTGCTGCGTATGCTGCAAGACACGTTGCAAAGAATTTGGTTGCAGCAGGCGTTTCTGATGAAATCTTAGTACAAGTAAGTTATGCAATTGGTGTAGTTGAGCCAACATCAATTTTTGTAGATACTTACAATACTTCAAATGTAGATTTGACTGATGGGGCAATTGCTGAGAAAGTAGCGCAGCTTTTCGATATGCGACCTTTCGCAATTGAAGCTCGTTTGAAATTGAGAAACCCTATATACCTAGAAACTGCTGCTTATGGCCATATGGGTAAAGAACCGAAAACCATTACCAAAGTTTTTGAATCTCCGTATAACGGTAGAGTAGAAAAAGAAGTAGAGCTTTTCACTTGGGAAAAATTAGATATGGTTGATGAGGTTAAATCAGCATTCGGATTGTAAATAAAATATAACGTTAGTAAAAAGGGAGCCCAAAAACGGGCTCCCTTTTTTTATTTTCAATTCGCACTTATCTTTAGTAGCTTTAACCTCTAACACGATCCATATGCCTTACTATATTAAATTTCTTTTGGTCATAGTAGTATCACTAGCCTTAACAGTTACATCTTGTAAACGAACTGCAAAGAATAAAAACATTGAGGTTTCTAAAACTTACGTAGCTGACAACTACACCAAGCAAGAAGTTGCTATTGAAATGCGTGATGGAGCCAAATTGCACACCACCATTTATTCGCCCAAAGACACATCAAAAGAATATCCTATTATCATACAGCGTACGCCGTATAGTTCAAGACCCTACGGAGAAGGCAAGATGAAAGAAAAAATAGGACCTAATATTCATATGATGAAAGAGGGTAATATTGTAGTCTATCAAGATGTTCGTGGCAGATGGATGAGTGAAGGACATTATGAAAATATGCGCGCTTATATTCCAAATAAAGAAACTGATCAAGATGTTGACGAAAGCTCAGACACCTATGATTCTATTGAATGGTTAGTAAACAATGTAGATAATACTAATGGAAATGTGGGTATTTGGGGAATTTCATACCCAGGTTTTTATTCTACTTATGCTACTGTTGATGCGCACCCGGCCTTAAAAGCTGCCTCACCTCAAGCCAGTATTGGCGATTTCTTTTTTGATGATTTTCATCATAACGGAGCCTACTTGCTTAGTTATTTTAGAGCAACATCTCTTTTTGGTACACCCAGACCTAATGGCGATATGCCTATTGATACCGCTTGGTACAGTCTTCCAAATTTAGACACTGAAGATCAATACCAGTTCTTTTTAGATAAAGGTCCGTTGAAGAACTTGAACTCTTATTTTGAATATGATGTAAAGGATGAGGTTTCTATTGCTAAGGATGAAACTACTGATGATTATTTCTGGAATGAACTCAAAGAACATCCTAATTACGATGAGCTTTGGCAAAGTCGCGGACTCATTCAGCATTTAAAGGATGTAAAATCACACGTAGCCACAATGGTCGTTGGCGGATGGTTTGATGCCGAAGATTTATACGGACCTCTAGAAACCTATAAGAACATTGAAAAGTATAATGAAGGTAATTACAATACCATGGTTTTCGGCCCTTGGGATCATGGCAGATGGTCAAAAAGAGATGGTCGCACTGTAGTGGGTAATTATTATTTTGGCGATGAAATTTCAGAGTTTTTTCAAGAGAATATCGAAACCAAGTTTTTTAATCATTTCTTAAAAGGAAGTGGCGATAAAAACAGCGGACTACCAGAAGCTTATGTCTTTGATACTGGCAGAAAAGACTGGAAACAGTATGATTCATGGCCGCCAAAAGGAGTAGTCAAAAAAAATCTATTTCTATCAGAAAATCAAGAGCTGACGTCTGAATTAAAAAGCACTAAAGGAATTCAATTCATCAGTGATATTAAAAAGCCAGTGCCTTATTCTGAAGACATCAAATCGGTATTTACACCTAGAAAGTATATGACTGACGATCAGCGTTTCGCTGCCCGTCGTTCTGACGTTTTAGTATTTGAAACCGAGGTGCTAGAAGAAGATTTAACCCTAGCGGGTGATATTCTTGCCAAACTAAAAGTAGCCACCACAGGCACGGCCGCAGATTGGATTGTCAAGGTAATTGACGTACATCCAACAGGTCTTGAAACCAATGAAGAAATGCAAGGGCATTTGAAAATGAGTAATTACCACTTAATGGTGCGAAGTGAAGTGCTGCGTGGGCGTTTTAGAAATAGCTTCGAAAAACCAGAACCTTTTGTGTCCAATCAAAAAACAGCAGTAAATATCAAATTACAAGATGTGTTTCATACCATCAAAAAAGGACACAAACTTCAAATTCAAGTGCAAAGCACCTGGTTTCCGTTAATTGATTTGAACCCACAGACCTATGTGGAGAATATCTTCAAAGCTGATGAAGAAGATTTTAAAACACAGACGCATACAGTTTTTACTGATTCTAGTGTTGAGTTCAGTATTTTATCCCACTAAAACAATAGGTATTTGTTATATTTTTTAAATTCATTAGGATATTAAAAGATTCTGATCTTAATTTGTGCTTTACAAAGTTCAAACACGTATTGAATAGTTATCAAGAAAGGTGGAGGGATTAGACCCTTTGAAACCTTGGCAACCCTTGGTTTATCCTGATGTCTATCAGGACCCAAGAAGGTGCTAAATTCTACCCGAGTCCTGAATTTATTTCAGGATCTGTTGAATATTTTCAACAGAATGAGGAGGGACAACAGTAACTAATTGCTTTAGCAATTTATACACTTTCTTATAACTTTTTGATTTTACCTAACCTGTAATATTGATTTACGGCTTTACCTTTTTCAATTGTTAGTTTTCATTTTTAGCGTAATTTCTCCAATATTATAGGCATAGACTGCTGCGGGTAGAAAAGTGAATTTCAAATCTTGAATTTCTTTCATCCCTAATTTATCAATTGAAGTCACAACAGCAGATTCAAGTTTATTTGCTTTGCAAAACTTAATTAAACTTTTCAATTCTTGAGGTTTATCAAAATATCGGTTGCTCCATTTAATTTCTACTCCCCAAACGGGTTTATAGTTTTTGTCATCAACTAGAACAAGGTCTACTTCACCTTCGTTTCTTCCGTCTTTCCATCTTGCGTATGTTAGGTCCAGTTGCTCTCGATGCATCCATTGTGAAAGTAGTGCGGTTTCCACCATGTTTCCCATTTCTTGGTCGGTTTCATTTATCGGAGAAAATAAAGCTGTGCGAAGTGAAGGGTTGGTAAGATATACTTTGAAACTCGTTATTCTTTTTAATCTTTTTGCATTGACTCCGACCTTATTTAACACCTTAATTAGGAAAGCCGCTTCTAAGTATTCTAGATATTTTTTTAAAGTATCTTTTTGAATTCCACTTTCTCTAGACATGGTCTCATATGAAAATTCATTACCGGTATTATAAGCGATATATGTAAAAAACCGATTTAACTCTTGTACATCTTTGATGCCGTACAAGCTTGGTAAGTCCCTAAGTAAAACCTTATCTACAATATCGTTTTTAACATATCGACCCATGTCGCCTTGTATTTTTTCAGACAATATAACTTCTGGGTATCCTCCAAAATTTAAATAATTAATGAATTCTTTATTTAGTGCTTTTAAATCATGAGCTAAACAATACTTGATATCCTTATTACCATATTGAATATCACCTTCAAAAATTAAATGATCTAATTTTTTCAAATGAATATATTCTTGAAATGTTAACGGAGGCAACAAGAAATCAGTAAATCTGCCCGCGCCACTTTCTGTGCTGTGCAATTTTAAAGCTGCTGCTGCCGAGCCAGATACTATGAATTTAGTTTCAGGAAATGAGTCAACTAGTACTTTCAAGTGTCTTTCCCAATCTTTTAAATATTGTATTTCATCAAAAAAGACATAACAACCATTAAGGTCTTTAAGGCTTAAGGAGTCTTTACATAGGTTCAAAATCTCTTCTAAGCTTAAATTCATGTAGATCGGGTTGTCAATTCCGATAAAGAATAGTTGATGAGGGTTTGTTCCTTCTTTTAGTAAGTTTTCAATACAATGAAATAATAATACTGTTTTACCAACTCTTCTAGGTCCCATTAGAACTAGAGCTCTTTTAATACTCCTTTCAATTAGGAACGGATAAAATAGATCAAAATATAATCGCTTTGTCATTGAGCTATAGGTGGTCGGAATTTCTTTGGTTACCCACCAAGGATTTTCATAACGAAGACGTTCAATAATTTTTTCTGTTGGAATAAGGTTCATAATTGTTGTTATATGTCTTATAGTTACAAATTTATCACAATAGATTGATTACAAACTATCTATTTAAGCAATAATTGTATAATTAAGACGCTAGTTAAAATTAAATAAGGCTAATTCAACAAACAAACAAACAAACAAATCTCAAATTTCATAAAGCTTATTATGTATCTATAGTAATAAATGCATCCATGTCATTTCTAAAAACCTAAATCAGCAAGCCCGTAATTTATCCCACTAAAACAATAGGTATTTGTTATATTTTTTAAATTCATTAGGATATTAAAAGATTCTGATCTTAATTTGTGCTATACAAAGTTCAAACACGTATTGAATAGTTATCAAGAAAGGTGGAGGGATTAGACCCTTTGAAACCTTAGCAACCCTTGTCTCCAATGACAAGAAGGTGCTAAATTCTACCTCGTCCTGAATTTATTTCAGGACCTGTCGAATATTTTCAACAGAATGAGGAAGGATAACAGTAACAAATTGTTTCAGCAATTTATTCACTTTCTTATAACTTTTTGATTTTACCTAGTCGCAATGTCGGCATTCTAGGGTTTGGCTTTTTGTAATTCACGCGCAGGCGGGAATCTATCATGAACCAGTATTCTCTAAAAAAAGAAAAGAGGTACACAAAAATTAAAAAAGATGAGTACACAAAAATTAGCAACAAACGCATTACACGCAGGTCACGATCCAGCACAGAATGGAGGAGCAAGAGCAGTTCCTATTTATCAAACATCATCGTATGTTTTTAATGACACAGACCACGCTGCGAATCTATTTTCACTAGCAGAATTAGGGTTTATCTATACACGTTTAAACAATCCTACGAATCAAATATTGCAAGATCGTTTAGCTGCCGTTGAAGGTGGAGTAGGAGCAGTAGTTTTTGCCTCTGGTACCGCAGCAATATCTACAGGTTTATTAACATTGCTAAAAGCAGGTGATCATATCGTAGCTTCTAGTAGTTTATATGGTGGTACGTTCAATTTGCTGAATGTAACACTACCAAGATTAGGTATCACAACCACTTTTGTTGATGCTTCTAAACCGGAAACATTCGGAGAAGCGGTTCAAGAAAACACAAGAGCGATTTTTGTGGAATCTTTAGGTAATCCGAAACTAGATGTATTAGATTTAAAAGCCATTTCTAAAGAAGCAAAAGCAGCGAAAGTTCCTTTTATAGTTGATAATACAGTTGCAACTCCAGGGCTATTAAATCCGATTGAGCATGGTGCGAACTTGGTGATTCATTCCCTAACAAAATATATTGGCGGTCACGGTTCTTCTTTAGGAGGAGCGATTATCGACGCAGGTACTTTCGATTGGACGAACGGAAAATTTCCCGAATTTACAGAACCATCGGCTGGGTATCATGGTTTAGTATACAGCGAAACTTTAGGAGCGGCAGCGTTTACTTTCAAATTAATCTTAGAGGGTTTAAGAGATTTCGGTGGTGCTTTGAGTCCGTTTAATGCTTTTCAAATCATACAAGGTTTAGAGACACTTCCAGTAAGAATCAAGCAGCATAGTGCGAATGCATTAGAGTTAGCAACTTGGTTAGAAGGAAGAGAAGAAGTGGCTTGGGTAAATTACCCAGGATTAAAAAGTAACGAATACTACGATCTAGCGCAAGAATATTTACCAAAAGGACAAAGCGGATTGGTAACTTTCGGAGTGAAAGGTGGCTTTGAAGCAGCTAAGAAATTGACTGATGCAACTAAAGTATTCTCGTTATTAGCAAATATTGGAGATACAAAATCATTAATCATTCACCCAGCAAGTACAACGCACCAACAATTAACAGCAGAGCAACAAGAATCTGCTGGTGTGGGTCAAGATTTAATTCGTCTTTCTGTCGGGTTAGAAGATATTTCAGATCTAAAAACAGATTTAGAAAACGCTTTTGCTGCGATTGATAAATCGGTTTTGGCGTAAAATTAATCGAACTGCTTAACTGTCAGTTCGAGCGGAGTCGAGAACGAGGGTTAATTGCATCTCGACTCCGCTCGATGTGACAGATTTTAATTAATTAGCTATTTAATGCTACATCACCTAAAAATAAAAAACTTTACTACCATAAGT
Source organism: uncultured Flavobacteriaceae bacterium (assembly GCA_937929935.1). GTDB lineage: Bacteria > Bacteroidota > Bacteroidia > Flavobacteriales > Flavobacteriaceae > Maribacter_C. The sequence goes on from CALFUL010000009.1 coordinate 69,687, forward strand.
GGTGCTACCCAAGACATTGATTTGTCATACCAAACCTTTGGTCAAAAATTGAATGAGGCCCCCATTGTATTGGTAAATCATGCTTTAACAGGTAATTCAAATGTTACTGGTAAAAGTGGTTGGTGGTCTTCGTTAATTGGTGATAGAAAATGTATTGATACAAAGAAGTATACAATTTTATCCTTCAATATTCCGGGTAATGGTCATGATAAGTTTGTCATTGAAAATTACAAAGATTTTGTGGCCGGAGATATCGCACAAATCTTTCTTTTAGGATTAAAACAGCTTCAAATAGAACAGCTTTTCGCTATTATAGGAGGTTCTTTAGGTGGAGGTATTGCTTGGGAAATGGCAGCTTTAAACCCGAAGCTGACTCAACATTTGATTCCTGTTGCATCTGACTGGAAATCAACAGATTGGCTCATTGCAAATTGTCAAATTCAAGAACAATTTTTAGTTAATTCTAAACAACCCGTTCATGATGCGCGCATGCATGCAATGCTTTGTTATAGAACGCCTGAATCTTTTAAAGAGCGTTTTCATAGAAGTACTAATGATGAGCTCAAAGTGTTCAACGTTGAGAGTTGGTTAATGCATCATGGCGAAAAATTGCAAGAGCGTTTTCAGCTTTCAGCTTATAAATTGATGAATCAATTATTAAAAACTATTGATATTACGCGCCATGGTGAAAAAGCATTTCTAAAGGTTCAAAATAGCGACACTAATATTCATATTATTGGGGTTGATTCAGATTTGTTTTTTACCGCGAAAGAGAATAAAGAAACCTTTAAACAATTAGCACAGGCCAATAGTAATGTGACTTATGGCGAAATACAATCACTGCACGGGCATGATGCATTTTTGATTGAATTTGAACAATTACAAAAATTGCTTGACGGAATTTTTAACCCAAAAAGCAGTACTAAAAAGATTAAAATATTAAAGTTTGGTGGGCAATCTTTAAGTAATGGTGAAGGCCTAGGTCGCGTGCTTGAAATTATTGTTACCAAAGTAAAAGAAGGCGAAAATATAGCGGTTGTTTTATCTGCTCGTGAAAAAGCAACGAATCAATTAGAGCTCATTTTAACTAAAGCGGCTGAAGGTAAAAACTACTTTAAAGATTTTGAAGCTTTTGAAAAGTACCAACAACATACGTATGCCAACGTTGATTTGTCACAAGAGTTTAAAGAATTAGCCAAGTTATTTGAAGGTGTTTCTCTTTTAGGCGATTATAGTCCTAAAATTAAAGATGAGGTACTTTCCTATGGCGAATTGATTTCGGGTAAATTAATTACTAAACTTTTGATTGGTAAAGGTTTAAAGGTTGCCTTTGTAGATTCAAGAAAGCATATTAAAACTGACAATCATTTTGGTAATGCCAAGGTGCTTGAAACTGAATCGAAAGAGAATATCAACCAAGCTTTGAATGCTTTAAGAAACGGAGTGGTGCCAATTTTAACCGGCTTTATTGCCTCAAATATAATGGGTCACACCACAACCTTAGGAAGAAACGGAAGTAATTATACGGCCTCATTGATGGCTAATTTTTTAGATGCTGAAGAGTTACAAAACTACACGCATGTAAATGGCATATTTACTGCGAACCCTGATTATGTTTCTGATGCTAAAATGTTAGCACATTTATCGTATGAAGAAGCGAATGAACTGGCGAATTTCGGGGCAACTATTTTGCATGCCAAAACAATCATACCGCTCATTGAGAAGAACATTCCGCTACGTATTCTCAATACTTTTAATGATGACAATCAAGGCACATTGATTAGTGCTAAGTCTAGTAAAGAGGGTATTAAATCATTATCGGTTATTGAAGATGTTGCGTTGATTAATTTAGAAGGTAGGGGGCTGCTCGGAAAAGTGGGTATTGATGCCCGAATTTTCAAAACCCTTGATCAGCACAACATCAATGTTAGTATCATTTCTCAAGGATCTTCAGAAAGGGGTATTGGTTTGGTGGTCAATAAAAATCGTGCTCTTGAAGCTAAAGAAGCATTGGGTAAAGAATTTAGTGGCGATTTCAAGACAAAAGATTTAAATGTCATTACCGTTGTTGATGAGGTCTCAGTAATTTCAATTGTTGGGCAAGATTTAAGTACTTTTCATAAACCGTACAACGCCCTAATTAAAAATCAAATCATTCCGTTATTATTCAACAATACGGTTTCAGGTAAAAATGTGAGTATGGTGGTTCGCAAAGCGGATATGAAAAAAGCCCTGAATGTAATGCACGGCCAAATTTTTGGTTTCAGTAAAAAAGTAAATCTTGTCATTTTCGGACATGGTAATGTAGGCGGTACGCTGATTGACCAGATTTTAAAATCTTCAGAGACTATTGCCAAACGAAAAGGAATTGATTTGAATGTATTCGCGGTTGCCAATTCAAGAAAAATTCTTTTAAACCAAAACGGAATTCCTAAAGGATGGAAAAAATCGCTTGTTACTAAAGGCAAAAAATATACGATTGAGACCGTTTTTGAATTCGCAAAGCAGCATCATTTAGAAAATCTTATTCTAGTTGATAATACCGCTAGTGAAGATTTTGTAGCTAATTATTTTGAATTTGTTGAGCACGGCTTTGATATTGTATCCTCAAATAAAATTGCAAACACATTAAGTTTTAATTTTTACCAATTGTTGCGTGAAGAATTAGAAAAAAATCAAAAGCAGTATTTATATGAAACTAATGTGGGTGCTGGTTTGCCATTAATTGATACGATAAAATTACTGCATTTATCAGGGGAAAACATCACACGAATTAAAGGGGTTTTTTCAGGTAGTCTCAGTTATATTTTCAATACTTTTTCAGAAGTTAATGCTCCTTTTTCACAGATTTTAAAAGATGCAATGCATCAAGGTTTTACAGAACCTGACCCGCGAGAAGATTTATCAGGAAACGATGTGGGCAGAAAACTGTTGATTTTAGCACGAGAGTTAGATTTAAAAAATGAATTTTCAGATATAACTATTCACAATTTAATTCCGGAACAATTGAGAGTAGGCACACCAGATCATTTTCTTAGTAACCTCGGAATGCTTGACGATACCTTTAATGAAATAAAGAAGAATCAAAAAGAAGGTCATGTTTTAAGATATGTTGGCGATCTGCACGGAAATCTTCAAAAAGAAAAAGGAATTTTAGATGTGAAATTAATATCAGTACCTAAAGAAAGTGCATTGGGTCAAGTAAAAGGCTCTGATTCAATTATTGAAATTTATACAGAGTCGTACGGAGAGAATCCGCTGGTCATTCAGGGTGCTGGTGCTGGAGCATCAGTTACTGCTAGAGGGGTTTTTGGCGATATCTTGAGAATTGCAGAAAAAGGATAAAGCCCCCTAACCCCATAGGGGGAATTAAATAGTTTGAGTTATGAATGCGGCTTATTGCAGCCAAAATGAATAAAAGTACATGAGCAAAAACAAATTTGAAACCAACGCCATACGAAACCAATTAGAACGTTCACAAAATTTGGAGCATTCAGTACCAATGTACTTGACTTCAAGTTTTGTGTTTGAAGACGCAGAAGATATGCGCGCTTCTTTTGCAGAGGAAAAAGAACGGAATATCTATTCTAGGTACTCGAATCCGAATTCGAATGAGTTTGTAGATAAGGTTTGCCAAATGGAAGGAGCCGAAGCAGGTTTTGCTTTCGCTTCTGGTATGGCAGCTGTATTTTCGACCTTTGCATCACTTTTAGATAGCGGAGACCATATTGTTGCTGCACGTAATATTTTTGGTTCTACACATTCACTTTTTACCAACTTTCTTCCGAAATGGAATATATCGCATTCGTATTTTAAAATTGACGAGCTAGATACTATTGAAAGTTTGATAACGCCTAAAACAAAGATTCTTTATGCGGAGTCTCCAACGAACCCAGGAGTTGATATTGTTGATTTAGAGGCATTGGGCGTGATTGCTAAAAAGCATAATCTGATTTTAATCATTGATAACTGTTTTGCTTCTCCTTATTTGCAACAACCAATTAAATTCGGAGCTGATTTAGTAATTCATTCAGGCACTAAACTAATGGACGGTCAAGGCCGTGTTTTAGCAGGAATAACAGTTGGTAGCAAAGATTTAATAGAAAAAATATATCGCTTTTCAAGAATCACAGGTCCGGCGCTTTCGCCGTTTAATGCTTGGGTAATTTCTAAGAGTTTAGAGACTTTGGCCGTACGTGTAGATCGTCATTGTGAAAATGCGTTAAAACTAGCCGAATTTTTAGAAGGTCATAAAAAAGTAAATTGGGTACGCTACCCGTTTTTGAAATCGCATCCGAAGTATGAGATTGCGAAGAAACAAATGAAAGCAGGTGGTTGTGTAGTTGCTTTTGAAGTCAAAGGCGGACTAGATGCAGGTCAGAAATTCTTTGATTCAATCAAATTGTTATCGCTATCTGCGAATCTGGGAGATTCACGAAGTATTGTGACACATCCTGCCTCTACAACACATAGTAAATTGTCGATAGAAGAAAGAGCTGAAACTGGCATAACTGATGGTATGGTTAGAGTATCTGTAGGTCTAGAGCATATTGATGATATTATTCGTGATATTCATCAGGCTTTGAAATAAAAAAAGCAGAGTCTAAAAGTAACTCTGCTTATAATAAAATTTATAAAATTAGTATTGTGTTTATTTTTCTAAGGTAATTGTAACAGTTCCTGAATTGATAAATTGAACATCGCTTGATTCATCTGAAAGTATTTCTTCAAAGTCAAAGGTGATTACCATTTTAGAATCAGAAAACTCGCTTATAAGAACTTCAGTTTCTTCATCGCCGTTAATAAAAATTAGAGTGTTATTATCAATTCTCCATTCAGAAGCTTTTAGGGCTGAAAATGCAATAGATTCTTGTGTTTGAATTTCCCCAAACACTGTAGAAGTAAGAACTACACCATACTGACCATTACTAGTGACAGTTTTTGGGTCTTCACTAAAGGTAATAGTCATGTCATAATCTTTACCAACTGAGCTGAAATTTATTGTTGAACTTTGGTTTCCAACTAACGTTGTGTTTTTACCATCTTCTTGTATGTAACCAGTTAATTGCCAGTCACCTTTAAGACTAGTTTCTTCAATCGCATTATTTTTTTCCACATTATTTTCAGCTGCGTCATTTTCTTTTTCGCAAGAGATAAAAAATGAGGTAATGGCTAAGAGTAAAATTAGATTTAATTTTTTCATTATTTTGATTTAGGTTGAATTCCAATAACGCTTACGAGATGATAAAATTATATGTAGTACTTAATAATTAATTGAAATTTGTACAATTAGTGTAATTGAACATCTGAAAATCAAGAATTGAATTTGTTAATGAATGCTATAAATGAGGAAATTAAAACATTATAGTTGTCTTCTCATAAAGGAAGCGTTTTGAGCTAATTTGTACGGTAAAAAAAACAGCTAGTAATTCAGTTTCTGTTTTTTCATAGTCGGTTCTTGTTCATTGTCAAGGCCTCAACTATCACACAGTAAATTAATCAGTGAAGAATGTCAAGAAACAGAAATATCTGAAGATATGATACATGTTTTTGTTGGACTAGAACATGTAGATGATATCATTCGTGATATTCATCAGGCTTTAGATTAATTAATGCGCAATCTCATGCGTATCTCTTACTTTACTAAAAGTCAGGTCTAGAAGTTTCCAATCTTCTCCCTCCTTATGGTAAAATTCGGTCACAGTAAATTCATTAGAAACATCATTGCCCCTAACATGCGCGATAAGTGTAATTCTATTCCAGAGCATTACGGTATCATCTGCTATAATTTCAATAACCACATCATGAATATCAGCTTGTTTATACCAAATGCTTCCTGATTTGATGATTTCTAATTCTCGATCTTTTTTCCAAGAGCCGCTCATGTGCACAAATCTTGATTGGTCATGAAACAGGGTGCTAAGTTTTTCAACATCCTTATCGGCCATCCATTCCCATTTTGCTTTAGAAAGCTGCGTAATTTGTTGTTTAATAGTGATGTCTTGTGCAAATGAATTCGCACAAAATGTGATTAATAATAATGCAATGTATATTGTTCTCATTACGCTAAAGTTAGATTGATACTAAGTAATGTTTTACTCGAAGCCAATTTTTTTAATGCCTTCATGACTGACCTTGATGGCTTCAAGAGGCTCCATAGTAAAAGTTCTATCCTGTTCAACCAAATAGTATTTCATGCCAGATTTTTCTTTTTCTGCTAGAATACGCCCAAAATCAATGGTTCCTTTGCCAACGGGGGCAAATTTTCCTTCTTGATCCATGTCTTTTACGTGCCATGATTTAAAGCGGCCGGGGTACTTTTCAAAATACGCCAAAGGGTCAGCACCAGCTTTGGTAACCCAAAATAAATCCATCTGAAAATTTACATGATCAGGGTTACAATTTTCTAGCAAATAATCAATAGGTACAATACCTTCTTCATCTTTTTTAAACTCAAAATCATGATTGTGATAGAGTAATTTGAGTCCGGCAGCACTTGCCTTTTTTCCTAGAGTATCTAATATCTCAGCTAAATTCTTAGCGCCACCAGTCATACTCATTGTATTGGTAGCTCCATCATAATTGAAGAGTCCCATTGGTGGAATTGGCACTACAAAATACTCAAAACCAGCTGCCTTGGCATGCGCCATTTCTGTTTCTGCGTTTTCAAGTGTAACACTACTTTGATGCGTGCTGATTGGGTTTAACCCTAATGATGTTACATACGTACTAAAATCTGTAGGCGACATATTATAATATGTGCCATTGTTGTATCCGGCAGCTTCAATATTTTTATAACCCGTTTCGGCTACGGTTTTTAGCGTTGCTTTTGCATCTTCAGTCATCGCATCGCGAACGGTATACAATGCTAAACCACCAACTTGAGTTGTTTCAATGCTTACTTCTTCTTGACCACCACTTTGGTTGTTAGTATTGTTATTACCCATTTTGCATGAAGTTAATTCTGCAATACATAAGATAAGTAGGGCTGATTTAAATATTGAATTCTTCATAGGGTTCGAAATTGGTTGATGATTTATTATTTGGTTCAAGTTAGAAAATTTAATTATAGTATGTTAAAAATGACGCGTTGATTCTATCAATTTAGTAAATTGTTAGAATCCAAGAAGTTGTTTGTAATTTGTATATCCTTTAAAAATAAAACATTATGAAAGCCATAAAAAAAGAAGATATTGATCAGGGTGTTTTTGATTTGTATGATGATTATGCCCACAATAGAGTAAGTAGAAGGTTGTTTTTAGATAAATTATCAACCTATGCGGTTGGCGGATTAACAGTGTCATCTTTATTAGGATTTGTATCGCCTGATTATATCAAAAAAATTCAGATTAAACAGGAAGACCCACGTTTGACGTCTACATTTATTGAATACAATTCAGAAAAAGGAGGCGGAATAATTAAAGGACTTTTGTCGCGCCCCGTTGATGCGAAAGAAAAATTACCAGGTATTATTGTGGTTCATGAAAATAGAGGCTTGAATCCGCATATTGAAGATGTAGGTAGGCGAGCAGGTTTGGCGGGTTTTATTTCATTAGCACCTGATGCTTTAACACCTCTTGGTGGGTACCCAGGTACAGATGATGAAGGTCGTGAATTGCAACGTAAAAGAGACCGCAATGAAATGTTAGAAGATTTTATTGCGGCTTTTGAATACCTCAAAAAACATCCAGAATGCAATGGAAGTGTTGGGGTTGTAGGGTTTTGTTTTGGAGGATGGATCTCAAATATGATGGCAGTGAAAGTGCCAACTTTAAAAGCAGCGGTGCCGTTTTATGGCGGGCAGCCCAAAGAAGATATTGATAAAATAAATGCTCCATTACTACTGCATTTTGGAGCATTAGACAAACGTGTCAACGCGGGCTGGCCAGATTATGAAATAGCTTTAAAAGCGAATAGTAAAGAATACGAAGCGCATTTTTATAAAGATGCGAATCATGGTTTTCATAATGATACCACCCCAAGATATGATCGTGAAGATGCAGAATTAGCTTGGAAACGTACCATTGCATTTTTTAAAGAGAAATTGAGCTGAATTCAGTAATCTGAAGTTAAAATCGAATTCTCTTTAATTGCCCTTTTGCAATGTTTTTCTGACACCTAATACTTATTTTCTTAAATTTCCGTTAGGAAAACATTAACAATTTAAATTATACGCATGAATTGGTATTTAAAAGTATTGAAACAATACGCAGACTTTAATGGTAGAGCACGAAGAAAAGAGTATTGGATGTTTTTTTTAATCAACATGATAATTTCTTATGCTTTAGCATTTTTTCCGCTGTTAATTGATTTGCCTGAACTTGCTATTGTTTCAACCCTTTATTCATTGGCTTTATTTCTACCAAGTATAGCCGTTGGTGTTCGTAGACTGCATGATGTTGGCAAGAGTGGTTGGTTCTTTCTCATTGTACTTATCCCTCTTATTGGAGCAATTTGGTTACTTGTTTTGTTTTGCACTGATGGTGATCAAGGGCCAAACAAATGGGGTGTGAACCCAAAAATTCCGAATACAGAATTAGATGATATAGGTGTAAAAGAAGTACAGTAAACACCGTTTAATAAGATAAAAAAAGGAGCGACTAAGCCGCTCCTTTTTTAATTACATGTCTTTTGTGAAGTGATTGTAATCACTGATAATGGTTTTGATGAAAGTTTCAGTGGTGCTTTTTTCATCAGGATTCTCTTCGATCACATCAACAATTTTTTTCTTTAAAATGAGCATGGTTTTGATGTCTTGCGTTTTTTTAGCTTGAATAAAGTTTTCTTTGATGATACGCACATCATTATCAGATAGTTTAATGACTGAAAAATAGGTGGGTTGGTAATCTTCTTTAATTTCTTCTAAAATAGTATGATTAATACCAATTTTATTTTTGAGGGTAATCACAGCAGTACCTGATGCCATGCCACCCAATCTTTGGTGGTTTTTAGAACTGCCAATGGTAACAAGGGCAATAACACCAGAAAATATACTAATATCAACAATTCGCATACCCCATCTTATAAAATAATCTAAAAATGAAGCACGATACCCGTCAATTTTGACCACCCGTATTTTGACTAATTTCTTACCTAAGGTTTGCCCCATGAGCAAGGTTTCTGAAACAATGGTGTAAAAAATAATTGGCGCACCTAATACAAGTATTATTGCCATAACGCTCCAATAATCAGTAGATATGTTGTTGTTAATTATTTTTTCAAGAGAATTTCCGCCCAAATTAAAAATAAAAAATATCAAAAATATGTAAGCGAATTTTATGACTAAATCAATAAAATATGCTAAAATACGTTCGCCTACTTCAGCTGCTTTAAAATTAATTGTGACGTTCTGTGTGGTTGAAATTTGTATTTCTGCCATTATATAATTTTATTTGTAGAGTATGCGAGAGGTGGCTTTTATCCGACAAAATAAAGAAAAATGGTTGCAATTTGAAAAAGCAATTTCTCAAAAGGAAATCGAAAACCCAGATGAACTCTCTGATTTATACCTACATTTAATAAACGATTTAGCTTATGCTCAAACATACTATAAAAAGAGCAAACTTGTAGTCTATCTTAACAATTTAGCGGTTAGTGTGTATCAAAAGATTTATCTAACCAAAAGAGAAAAGGCTAATTTCTTTGTTTACTTTTTCACAGTTGAAGTTCCTGTTTTACTCTATAAATATCGAAGATATTTGTTGTATTCTTTTGTATTTTTTCTACTTTCAATTTTAATGGGAGCTGTTTCAGCAGCCAATGATGATTCTTTTATTCGATTGATTTTGGGTGATGGTTATGTGAACTCTACCCTTCAAAACATTGAAAACGGAGACCCCGTAGCTGTTTATAAAGGCGGTAGTAATTGGGGAAGTTTTATAGGCATAACCTATAACAACCTCAAAGTTGGTTTAACCTCATTTGTTTTTGGAATCACGGGTGGAATAGGAACCGCCTATGTATTGTTACAAAACGGCATCATGGTGGGGGCGTTTCAATATATGTTTGAAAAAGAAGGCGTGCTTTGGGAAAGTGCTAAAGGAATATGGATTCACGGTGCCATGGAAATTTTTGCCATAGCCATTGAAGGTGCAGCGGGCTTTATTTTGGGTGCGAGTATCCTATTTCCGAAAACCTACTCAAGATTAGTTTCATTTAAAAGAGGCATGAGAGATGGTATTAAAATAGTAATCAGTACATTTCCGTTTACCTTTGCTGCTGGATTTTTAGAAGGATATGTAACTCGTTTTTCAGACACTATGCCTAATTTTTTAGCGCTTCTGATTATTTTCGGAACCCTAGGGCTTATTTCATATTACTATTTAATTTATCCTTATAAAGTCAATAAAAAAATAATTAATGCCAGCTTTGAAAAGTAAAAAACATTGGCTTTTAGTGGTGTTCTACTTTGGGGCTTTGGTATTGACCTTTGCACAAGATAAAGTGGTGCCTGATGCGCCTGATGAAGTTGAGGTATTATCAAGCTCATTCAAAGACGGCTATACGGGTGCAGCTTTTGACTATGTTGAAACAACTTCTTTTTTAGAGCGTCTTAGCAACTGGTTTAGAGATGTGATCTCAAGCCTCTTCAATGTACAAAGTCAAAGTGCCTCGCAGATTATTAATGTACTGAAAAAAATATTTTGGTTTGCAGTTATTTTAGGAGTCATCTACCTCATTGTAAAAATTATTCTGAAAAAAGAAATCAGATGGATTTTTAAAAGGAACAAAGAAAAAAAACAAAATCTCAATTTTGAAATTGGCGAAAATATTAGTGAGGTAGACTTTAATGCCTTGATTTCTGAAGCTGCAACAAATAAAGATTACCGATCAGCAATTCGCTACTACTATCTCTTTTTACTGAAAAAATTAGATCAGTTTAATGTGATTGAATATGACCCTCAGAAAACGTCATTTGACTATCAAAATGAGGTGCAAGAATCTAAATATAATTCTGATTTTAGTAAGGCGACCTACTATTACACCTATATATGGTATGGCGAATTTGCTATTGATGAAAATGAATATAAACAAACCTCATCAGTCTTTGACGAGCTTTTAAAACAAGTTAAAGGATGAGAAGCAAAAACATACTAGCCGTCAGTTTTGTGGTTTTACTTCTAATATTGGCTATGGCCAACAGAAGTCATAAAGTAAATTGGTCGCCAACTTTTAATGAGAATGATACAAAACCTTTTGATACCAAGGTGTTTTATGATCAGCTGCCAAATTGGTTTCAAGAAAAATCAGTCAAAAAAATCTATACTACCTTTTATGAGTACGATCAATATTTAAGAGGCCAACCAGTTGATTCAGTTAAAAATTACATCAGTATTTCTGACCAATATGATATTGATTATACGTCTTTTGAGGCTCTTTTAGAATATGTTTCATATGGTAATGAGGCCTTTATTTCGGCCAATAGTTTTCCTGGTTATGTAAAAGACTCTTTAGGTTTTGAAACTTCTTTTGAGATTACAGAGCTTCGAGAAACTGAGCATACTATGTTTTTAGAAAATGTAGATGATGTATTGACATTTACCTCAAAATTACCAAGCGGTTTGTCTTATGTGAAAGATAGTACGGCTGCGAAAAAATTAGGGCATTATATCTCAAAAGAGGAGAAGAAGCGCACCAATTTTGTGGGTATACCCTATTATGATGGTATTTTCTACATTCATACCACCCCTGAAGTTTTTACCAATTATCAAATGCTTGAGGCAAAAGAATTTGGGTATTTGAGCACAGTTATTTCATACTTGCAGAAAGAACCTATTTTGTGGGACACGGCTATCAAAATTAACCCTGAACTCAGCCAAAGTCCGTTACGGTATATCACATCAAAAGAACCACTTAGATGGGCATGGTACCTTTTGCTCATAAGTATTGGTCTTTTTATGTTGTTTAATGCCAAGCGTAGGCAAAGAATTATTCCGGTGGTTGAACCCTTAAAAAACACGACAACTGAATTTGTTCATACGGTAAGTAATTTACATTTTGAAGCACATGACTACAATGGGGTTATTCAAAAGAGAATCATTCATTTTTTAGAAATGATTAGAAGTAAATACCACCTTTCTACAGAAAATTTAAATGAAGATTTTGTAAATAAACTAGCATTAAAATCAGGAAATTCTAAAGTGCAAATACAACAACTAGTCACTATGATTATTAAAATGAAATCACATACCTTCATGACTAGTGAGCCCTTAGTACAGTTGAATAAAGAGATTGAAAAATTCTACAAAAAAGATAAAAAGTAACATATGGAAAATAATGATATCGAGTTTGATAATCGGTTAGATCTAAAAGAATTACAAGAGAGTGTTTTGCAAATTAAAACAGAGCTAGCCAAAGTTATAGTAGGTCAAAAACAATTGGTTAATTTGTTGATAACTGCCTTATTGGCTGAGGGTCATGTTTTGTTAGAAGGCGTACCTGGGGTTGCAAAAACAATTACAGCAAAACTTTTGGCAAAAGCGCTTGAAGTAGATTTTAGTAGAATACAATTTACACCAGATTTAATGCCTTCTGATGTTTTAGGTACTTCTATTTTTAATTTGAAGAAATCAGAATTTGAGTTTAAAAAAGGACCTATTTTTTCAAATATTATTTTAGCAGATGAAATTAATAGGGCACCAGCAAAAACGCAAGCTGCCTTATTTGAAGTGATGGAAGAACGTCAGGTTACTATGGATGGTGAAAAGTATTTATTAGAACCACCATATATTATTTTGGCAACTCAAAACCCTATTGAACAAGAAGGTACCTACAGATTGCCTGAAGCTCAATTAGATCGTTTTCTATTCAAGATTGTTATTGATTACCCTAACTTAGAAGAAGAGGTTGAAATTATCACAAGAGAACACGCGTTGAAAACAACCAAATTAGCTCAAATTTCAAAAAGCTTAAGCAAAGCTAAAATCATAGCGTTTCAAGGCTTGATTTCACAAATTATTGTAGAGCCGCATTTGATTAAATACATTGCAGAAATAACATTGAATACCCGTACAAATCCGTTTTTGTATTTGGGTGCCTCGCCAAGAGCATCTATTGCTATTTTAAAAGCCAGTAAAGCTTTTGCTGCTATAAATGGGCGTGATTTTGTGACGCCAGAAGACATCAAACAAATTACTGTTCCTGTTTTGCAACACCGTGTAATTGTTACTCCTGAAAGAGAAATGGAAGGCATAACCTCTACGCAAATTATCAATGATATTTTGCAAAGTGTTGAAATTCCTAAATAGCATATTTTAATGGCTAAAAGCAAAAAACAAACCTCGAATTCGAATTTCATAGTCCGGTTTTTTAAAGATTTATTTTTAAATAACCGCTTGTTCTATGCACTTTTCGCAATCATTTTGCTGTTTGTTTTAAGTTTTATTTTTAGTTCATTATTAGAACTAGCCAAGCTGATATTTTATCTTTTTTTAATAGTTCTTGCTGTTGATATGTTGCTTCTTTTTGGTGCTAAAAAAGGAATCAGTGCCAGTAGAATTTTACCTGAAAAATTTTCGAATGGTGATATAAATAAGATAGGTGTTGAAATTAGCAATAACTATTCTTTAAAAATGTACTGCACCATAATTGATGAATTGCCAGTTCAATTTCAACAGCGTGATTTCAATCTGATTAAATCAATTGACGCAAATACAAAAGATTCTTTTTCATATGAGGTGCAACCCACTGAAAGAGGTGCCTATGAGTTTGGGGCTTTGCATATATATGCTTCAAGTGTAATAGGTTTTGTAAAACGAAGATTCTCATTTGATGCCGCTCAAAACGTCAAAACATATCCGAGCTTTTTACAATTAAAAAAGTATGATTTAATTTCATTAAACCAGTTTAATCTTCAGTTCGGTATCAAGAAAATTCGAAGAATAGGTAACTCTTATGAATTTGAGCAAATTAAAGACTATGTTCAAGGTGATAATATAAAAGATATCAATTGGAAAGCAACTGCGAAACGTAATCAGCTGATGGTTAATCAGTTTCAAGATGAAAAATCTCAGCAGATATACTCAATTGTTGACAAGGGTAGAGTCATGAAAATGCCTTTTGAGGGCCTCAGTTTACTAGATTACGCTATAAATGCTACATTGGTTATCAGCAGTGTAGTGGTCAGAAGGCATGATAAGGCCGGAATTTTTTCATTTTCAAAAAAAGCAGAAAATTTCGTGGTTGCAGAACGGCGCAATTCGCAAATGAACTTAATTCAAGAGTCTTTATATAACATCAAAACTGATTACAGTGAATCTGATTTTGGAAATTTGTACTCGTTAATAAAGCGAAAAATAACCACAAGAAGTTTATTGTTATTATATACCAATTTCGCAAGCTTAGATGCAGTACATAGGCAACTTAGTTATTTAAGAGCAATTAATAAAAGTCACTTGTTAGTGGTAGTGTTTTTTAAAAACACCGAATTAGAATTGCTTAAAACAGAAACGGCTACAACGGTTCAAGAAATATTTGACAAAACCATTGCTGAAAAGTTTAGTTATGATAAAAAGCTTATTGCAGCAGAATTGAATAAGTATGGTATTCAAACAATTTTAACTTCACCTCAAAATCTAACCATTGATAGTATCAATAAATACCTTGAAATAAAAGCTAAAGGATTGTTGTAAGTTGTGATTTTACCTCAAAGAGCTTGCTATAGCCTCATTAAAGAAAAGTACTAAAAAGTGTTTGTCTGATTCAATTTCTAGCTACACCCAACAGGATACCAGCAAGTGAATAGTTTTTCAAGAAACATTTAGCGATTGTATTCTTTCTAATTGATAAAAGGTTGTTCTTGAACATATATGGGATTGTAGCGGGAATTTCTTAGAAACATTAAAGGGAATAAAAACAACTTCGCTATCTTAGCCTTATGCTCTCTAAAAAGACAAAATACGGACTAAAAGCGCTCACTTTTCTGGCTTCTCAAAAGGGAGGAGTGCCTGTTCAGATTGCTGAAATTGCTAAGCAAAAGAATATTTCACAAAAGTTTTTGGAGAGTATTCTATTATCCCTAAGAAAAACTGGATTTCTAGGTTCAAAAAAGGGAAAGGGTGGAGGATACTACTTGATTAAAGAACCCAAAGAGGTTTTGATGACAGACGTAATGCGTATTTTAGAAGGGCCGATAGCTATGGTACCCTGTGTTAGTTTGAATTTTTATGAAAAATGCGATGATTGTCCTGATGAGAAATCGTGCTCGGTCAATAAATTGATGTTAAAAGTGAGAGATGCTAATCTTGCTGTGTATAGAAATAGTACGCTTGCCGACTTCATTTAATACGATTTCAATTCTAATTAAGCTTCCATAATTCTTCTTTGCTAAATTCAAAGTAAATCATGTAATTCAATTCGATATTTGTAATAAAACAGGCTTTTTATTAGTATCCTATTAAATCTATAGGATAATTATATAATTTTTATTCGTTTTAACGTTCAGTGTAGTGAATTAATTTTATTTTTGACTATCCTATTAAATCCATAGGGTATTAGAATAATATTAAAATTATGATTACTGATCAGTTGATTCTAGATAAAAAGGCACCAAAAACGATTTTTGACGATGATAAAAAATCTGAGAAACCTATTCGCAGTATAGCGAAAGCACTAAGTTGGCGAGTAATTGGTACGCTTGATACCTTATTAATATCATACATCCTAACTGGTGAGGTAGTACTTGCCGCATCTATAGCATCGATAGATTTTTTAACTAAAATGGCATTGTATTTTTTTCACGAACGAATTTGGAACAAAATAAACTGGGGTAAATAAATACAAATTCATGGCTATTACACAAGAACAAATCGCAAAATTAAATCATCAGTTCAAAGGCATACCACCTGTAGAAATTATTTCTTGGGCGGTAAAGAATGCAAAAAAAGCTATTGTGACAACAAATTTCCGTCCATACGAGGTTGCTATTTTACATGCAGTTTCTGTGGTTAAAAATAACATTCCTGTTGTTTGGTGTGATACGGGTTATAATACACTAAATACTTATAAGCATGCTGAAGAAATAATAGATGCCTTAGGTTTAAATATTGACTTATATGTGCCTAAACAAACTACAGCGCACAGAGATTTGGTATTAGGAATTCCACAAATCGATGATCCAAAACACGCGCTATTTACAGAACAAGTAAAATTAGAACCTTTTAAAAGAGCGATGGTTGCGCATAAGCCTGATGTTTGGTTTACAAACTTACGAAAGGGTCAGACTGCTCATCGTGATAGTCTTGATATTCTAAGTTTAAGTAAAGACGGAGTATTGAAAGTGAGTCCTTTTTATCATTGGGACGATGCGCAACTTGATGGATATTTAAGAGAAAGAAATTTACCTAACGAACATACCTATTTCGACCCAACAAAGGTTTTAGAAAACAGGGAGTGTGGATTGCACGCTTAATGAATAAGACCGCTGCGCTGAAAGAGTAAAGACTAAAGCTTTGCTTAAAGAAATTAAAAAACACAAAAATCAAATACAAACAAAATTGACTTTTACATGTCAAATTTTGTATTTGAACTTGACACTTGAACTTTTATGAAGGATACATCACATATAAACCCACTAGAAAACGAAGCCATCTATATTTTTAGAGAGGTAGATGCTCAATTTGAAAACCCAGTACTTTTATTTTCAGGAGGAAAAGATTCTATAACCCTAGTGCGTTTGGCGCAAAAGGCATTTTGGCCAGCGAAAATTCCTTTTCCCTTGATGCATATAGATACGGGTCACAATTTTCCTGAAACTATAGAATTTAGAGATCGATTGGTGAAAGAATTAGGCTTAGAACTC